>CAYYUP010000055.1:10278-45009 GCA_964474905.1 uncultured Nannocystis sp.
ACGGCGTCGTCAGTGCAGCCGGAGGCGAGGCCGAGGCTGCCGACGACGAGAGCCGAGCAGAGAGCGCGCTTAAAGTAAAAAACACCACCAAGTACGTTGCTCATGAGGCGCTCATCGTAGCTGATGGCGGCGCTCTTACAACGGATAGATAGGGGCCTCTGAGCCCTCCTAGGTGGATTTAGGGGGCAGTCTTGAGCGTCGCTGGTAGGGTCTCCAGCCAGGCGCGGTTGCGGGCCGCGAAGATCGCCTGCGGTTGACCGCCTGCATTGAGATCTGCGAGGGCCTGGATCGCGTCGGTGCGGGCACGGGCACGGTCCTGTCCCATAAGCCAGCGAGCCCGTGCGTCGGCGAAAAGCATCCGGGCTCGCTCAGATGCGGACCAGTCGCGTGCGAGGGGCAAGGCCCTGCCTAGGAGTTCACGGGCGCGTTGCGGTTCTGCCCGATCGAGGGCGATTTCGGCGAGCCCGAGCAGCGGCGCGGCGAGGATCGGATGCTCGGGGCCTAGGCGTTCTTCCATTTGAGCGAGTGCCGCTCGCAGCTCGCGCTCAGCCTCCTCTAGTTCGCCGGTGAACCACAGGGCAGTGCCGACGTTGTTGCGCGAGTAGCTGATGTTTGGATGCTCATCGCCAAAGACCTCGATGTCGATCGCTAGCGCCCTGCGGTAGGCAGAGAGCGCCTCTTTGCTCTGGCCGCGCAGGAGGTAGATATTGCCCAAACTGATGATCGGATCGCTGAGGTGAGGATCGTGGTCGAGGCGTTCGCGGATCTCGACTGCGCGCTTGAAGGCGTTCTCGGCCTCGGTGTATTTTCCTTGGCCCATCAGGGCGATGCCGAGGTTGTGGGCGGAGCTGGCGACGTCGGGATGGTCGCGGCCGAGGGCCTTTTCGCGGATGCTCAGCGACTCCTCGAGGGCGTGCTGTGCCCCGAGTAGATCGCGGCGATCGGAGAGCGCCATGCCGAGGTTGTTGAGGGCATTCGCGACCTTGGGGTGGTCATCGCCGAGGCTTGTTCGGAGGATCTCGATCGCATCCTGCAGGCTGGTGATCGACTCGTCATAGCGACCGAGATGGCGGAGGATGCTGCCCCGCAGGCTCAGGAGTGCGGCGATCTTGGGGTGGTCCTCGCCGAGGCGTGTGCGCTCGCCCTCGATCGCCTGCTCGGTGGTCTCGAGGGCCTCGTTGTACTGCCCATTGGAGGAATAGACGGAGGCGAGGCTGTTGAGATAGGTGCCGCGCAGGGCGAGCGCATCATCGCCGCGACGCTCGAGCAGGGCCTCGGCGTGGCGCCCCCAGAGCAGGCCCTGGGCTGCCTCGGCCCGGCGGTTGCCGACGACGTCGAGAAGGTCGATCGCCGCCCTGTTGGCGACCTCATCGTGACTGCTTGCGAGGGCGCGCCACCAGGCATCGGCGAGGGTCGACTCGGCGCCGCTGTAGTCACCGGTTTGTGTCAGCATCTGGCCCTTGACGAGCAGAGCTTCGGCGAGCAGCGGCGTGTAGCCGAGGGGCATGGCCCTGTCGACGACGGCGCTGGCGAGGGGCAGGCCGCGTTTTCCACGGCCCGCGGCACCCTCCGCCCGGGCTCTGTCGAGTTGCCGTCGCAGTTGGTCGACGGTGCTCGCGATCTTCGGATCCTCGGGGGGCGCCACACCGGCGCGCAGGCGCAGCGGATCGCGGCAGATATCGAGGGAGGGCAGGTCGCCGATGACCATGATCGCCTGCTCGACGACCTCGGCATCGGCCTCGCGGAGCACGTCGACGCGGGCGGCGAGTTCGTCTCGGCGGCGGTAGAGGCAGCCGAGTTCGAGGTCGTAAAGAACATCGGACAACTCGCTGCGGTGGTGGGCGAGGCAGGTGGCCGTAAAGGACTCGACCCAGGCGTCGGTGCGTCGGTCGATGAGATCGGCGACGCGGCTCGCGGTCGCGTCGGCGTAGCTGACTCCGGTGTCTCGGATGGCGCGGAGGACTGCCGTCTGGGTCGCCGGATCCCAGACGCCGCGGAGTTCGTCGCGACCGCCCGTGCACAGGTTTTGATCGTCGCCGCCGGTGAGCAGCGCGACGCTGAGGCCGATCGTCGCGCTGATGCCCGCAAAGGCGTACCAGCGACGGCGGGTTCGCTGGCGGTCGCGGCCGAGTTCGCGTAGCAGGGCGTCGATCGAAGGCCAGCGGCGCTCGGGCTCGGGGTCGAGGCCGCGCAGCACCGTGCGATGGAGCCACGCGGGTACCTTGGCGGATTTAGGCGGCTCTTTGATGCGGCCCTCGCAAACCGCGTCGACCAGCTCAAAGAGGTTTGTTGTCGGGAAGGGCAGGGTCTCGTAGAGCGCCTGGTAGAGGGCGACGCAGAAGGCGAACTGATCGCTGCGGGCGTCGACGGTCTCGCCCCGATGCTGCTCGGGGGCCATATAGGCCGGTGTACCCATGATCGCGCCGGCGCGGGTGAGCTCTAGATCGAGAGTGCCGCCGTCGCCGACCGAGATCCCTCGCCTGCGCTCGTCGCCCATCGGCAGGCCTCGCTGGATGACCCTCGCGAGGCCGAAGTCGGTGACCTTGACAGCGCCGTCGTCGGCCATCAGGACGTTGTCTGGTTTAAAGTCGCGGTGCACCAGGCCGGCGTCATGGGCCGCTGCCAAGCCGCGACCGGCAGCGAGAAATACATCGACAATCGCCTGCCAGTCGCGGCTGTCGGCGGAGATCCAATCGCCGAGGGTTTGGCCCTTGACCAACTCCATTGCGACGAAGACCTGCTGCTCGACGGTGCCGGCGTCGTAGACCGCGACGACGTTGACATGGGAGAGCTTGGCCATCGCTTGGGCCTCGCGGAGGAGGCGGACACGGGCCTCGCTGTCGGCGATGTCGGAGCGGATCAGCTTGATCGCGACTTTGCGGTCGAGTTCGGGATCGTAGGCCGCGTAGACGATGCCCATGCCGCCCTCGCCGAGGGGCCCTAGGAGCACGTAGCGGCCCAGACGGGGGCTCATCGGGTTGTTGCGGATCGATGGAGAACCGCTTGGCTGGGCAGGAGAGTCGCCGGTCATGCCCGGAGGCGCCGCCATCGTCTCTTCGATGAGGTATTTTTTTGTTTCGTTGTTCGCTTGCGAGGGCGAGGGCGAGGGCGAGCCGGACGAAGTCGCGGTCGAAGATGCGATCTCACCGCTGGCGATCAGCGTGTGCTGGAGTTCGATCGTTCCTCGACGGTCGCGCGCTGGATCATCTCTGGATCCAGCGAGTGTCGTTTCACCGAGGAGCGTCTGGGGCTCCTCGGTCGCTTCACTCTCCCGTGGGGCCATGGGCTCGGGTACGCTAGCACAAGCCTATGCGTAAATTGATATGCGCGTAAACGAACGCAAAACCTCTGTCGATGAGGTCCGCAAGCGTGGTTGTGCTGGTCGCTGAGGTTGTCTGGGCGGCGCTCGTAGGGCCTACGCGAGAGGTCGGCTTGGCGGGGTTGGCGATCGATGCAAACTACGAAGAAAGAATGATCATAGTTGGAGTGGGCTTGCGGGCGCGATCACTCGATTGCGTGGGCCAAGAAGGCATCGATCGCCGCCAGAGTTGGCGCCGGGCACTCCTCGTGCGGGAGGTCGCCGCATTCGCTGATCTCGACAGACTCAGCCGATGTTAGGATCTCCGCCAGATCTTCACTCGTTGGCGAATCGATCATTTGCTCGTCGACGCCGGTGATCATCAAGGTGGTGACGTCGAGCCTGTCGAGGCGGGCGAGGAGGTCATCAGCGCTGCGGTAGGCCAGGGTGTGGCGCCAGAGCGCTCGGTCCCAATCATCGACCGCGAAGGTGCGCTTGGTGCCTTGGCGGATGCGCTTGTCGAGACGTTTAGGGTTGTACCAGGCGTTGTCGATGAGTTCGTCGCTGCGCCCTAGAAGGTCGCGGCTGAGCAGCGGACCGATGCGCCGGAGCTGGGCAGTGTCGAGCAGCCTGCGCAGCCAGGGCGGTGTGCTTGCGCGGGTGATCGCGGGCGTGATCAGGACGAGGGCGGCGACCCGCTCAGGTGCCGCGAGGGCGACGCGCAGCGCCAGAGTGCTGCCGGTCTGCGAGCCCACGAGGATCGCGCGATCGATGTCAAGTGTGTCCATCAATGCGAGCGTCTGCCGGACCTGAGCTTCGGCGCTGTAGGGGTCGTGACCGGCGGCAAAATTATCTTGCCCCGCGGGCGGCAGAGGCCGCGCAGAGAGGCCGAAGCCTGGGCGGTCAAAGGCGATGACACGGCCGCTACGGGCGAGCGGATCGATGATCTCGCGCCAGGTAAAGGTGCTCGCGAGGAAGCCGTGCAGAAGCAGCAGCGGCGGCCGGGCATGGGTATGCGTGCCGCGCTCTTCGATGTAGATCGGTAAGCCTTCGAGGTCGACGAAGCGCGCGTGGGGGGCGGCTATTTCTTTGGCGATCGCCGCTGCCGATCGGGTGTTTTTTAGGACAGGGATCGGCCAGAGCAGGGGCACGATCACGGCGAGTCCGAGCAGCGTCGCGGTCAGGATTACGAGGCCTCTGAGGAGACGGACGAGCAGCCGTCGCGGGCGGCTCGCGAGCTCGTCGGGCGATGACATGGCGGGCTCAGTCGGCGAGGCGTTCGATGATATGGAAGCCAAAGTCGGTTTCTACGACCTCTGAGAGTTCGCCGGGGCTCAGCGCCCAGGCGGCCGCCTCGTAGGAGTGTGCGAACATTCCGCGACCGATGGACCCGAGGTCGCCGCCCCGCGCGGCGCTGCCATCTTCGCCCTTTTCTTTGGCGACCTCAGCGAAGTCCTGACCGCCCGCGATCGCGGCTCGCAGCGCTATCGCCTCGGCCTTTGCCTCTTCGCGGCTGCGCTTGACGTCTTTGTCCGCACGTTTGGCGCCGCTGTAGCGGATCAGGAGATGGCGGCTGTGTACCTTGTCGATGGGGCAGCGTTCGACGATCACAAAGCCGAAGGGCGTGTCGAGAACGCCGCTGTACTCACCGATCGCGAGGGCGAAGGTCGGCTCGATGAACACATTGTAACGGGCCGGCCAGGCGTCGCGCTTGAAGGTGCCCATGCCGCCCTCTTTGGCGCGTGTACGGGCGTCATCAGAGTCGCTTTTGACCAGAGTCGCGAGGGATCCACCGTCTCGCAATTGTGCGAGCAGGGCCTCGGCTTTTTTCTTGGCGGCAGCCTTGTCACGGCCAAAGGGGGCACCCTCCGGAAGTTCATCGCTCTCGAATTCGTCGTGGGCCATGACCAGGATCTTCGCGCAGGCTTCATTCGGATCGGCGATCTGCGCGGGCTGGGCCTGGTGCTCAGCAGCTGCACTGGCATCGGTCTTGGCGCCCTCGGCGTTGGCGGATGGCTCCTTTTCCTTCTCCTCATTCCTATTGCGATTCGCCGGTTCGCTCGGCTTCGAGCAGGCCGACGCAGCTAGCAGGATCGAGGTGAGGATCGCGAGCGGAGGACGATGCATCGGCCGATGGTATCAGGAGGTAGCTGATGCACGTGACTGGTTCTGGAAGAAGGTCTACCCACCACCTTGACGCGTTGTTACCCTTGGCTTGTGAGAAGATTCCTCTTGTGTGGAGTGGTTGCTTTGGGGTGCGGTGGGGCATCTGAGAGTACAAAATCTGGGTTGAGCGAGAGGTCAAAGGCCGAGGTCTCAAAGAAGCTCGAGGTCCCGGAGCAAGCCGAGGTCTCAAAGAAGCTCGAGGTCCCGGAGCAAGCCGAGGTCTCAAAGAAGCTCGAGGCCCCAGAGAAGGCCGAGGTCCCAGAGAAGCTCGAGGTCCCGGAGAAAGCCGAGGTCTCGAAGAAGCTCGAGCAAGAAGACAAGCGACGCCAGCCCGCCGATTTCCAGCCCCGGGGTCCAAGGCCACATCCGACAGCACCGGGCGATCCTCTCCGATACGTACTGCTCCAGCCGATGAGGCCCGCGAATGAGGCAGAGCTTCTAAACGAAGTCGGGCCGAGGGTCATGGCTTCGATTCGTGGAACCTTAGAGAAGGGGGCGGAGCGAGCTGGGGTCAAGCCTGAGTTCTCCAATATTTTGGTGGAGATCATCGCTGCGAGCAATGGCGAACAATTTGGTGTTGTGACTTGGGATCTTCTAGGCGTGCGCAAGCCTGATATTGTCCCGACTTGCTTCGTGTGTTTTCAGACCATCGCAGAGATCGGGGGCGTCGGGCTGGGGAGCCACTGTGCTCATGATGTTGACCATAAATATCGTTTTGTCGACCTTGTTGGCGATTCAACACCAGAGTTCATCAGTTGGGACGAGGGCCCGATGGGGCAGACCGACATCAATGTTCGAGCGCTGCTTCCTACGGGGAGGGGAAGTTTGAATATTCTTACGAATACGAGAATCTGCTGGGGCAAGGGGCGGACCAAAATGGTGGTCTCAAGAGACACATTGGAGATCCACTGTGTCGATGATATGGGCGGCGAAGAAGTCTTTGAGACCTACCGTTGGCGAGTGGCCCACCTCGTCAGCGATAATGACGCCTGGAAGCTCGCGATGGAGGGAGTTTATGACGAGACTCAAGGGGGCGAGGCCCTCGCTCGTCATGCTTTAAGGGTTGCACAGGAATTTCCTGGAAACAGAGAAAAAACCGCTGAAAAAATCGCGGCTCAAGGATCGAGGCTCGATCGCCTCGATCGAAGCGATGATGCGTTGGCGCTGTATTTAGCTTCGGTGAAGGTCAATCCGGAATTTTCCGTGGGGATGTACAGAGCTGCTCTTCGTTACTATAAAGATGGCGACTCAAAGAATGCACTTCGCCAGCTTGGCAAGATCAAAAAACTGCCAGAGGACTTTCATATGCCTTTGCGGTGGCTTGCTGATAGCAAAAAGGGAGAGTTCGCCGCGCTCAGGGGCAATCCCCGCTTTCAAAAGCTGATCGCTGATTGAAGATGAACGGGGGGCACTAGTCTCGTATCGGTACAAAGCGCGCTAAAGCGCGTTCGTGCCGCATGCCTGTCGCCTGTCGCGTATGCGGCGATATAACTGACTCGATTCTCTTACTCGCGCGTCGTCAGTGCGGTGATAACTTGACCTCGGTGCTGCGATTCAACTGGGCTTAGGATCAGGGAATCTTCGCCAGGCCTTATCGGGTCGAGTTGAGTCTTATCGAGTCGAGTCTTATCGAGTCGAGTCGAGTCGACTCGATAAGACTGGGATCGGAGGGACACTTCGCCCGAGTGCTTCGCCGGCGGCGTGATGGTCTGCTCCAAATAAGACGGGCCGGTGAAGCCCGTCTTGGTCGTCGCTGGCGTCCGCGTCCTCCGCGTAGCTTCCATGTCCTATAGAACAGTTTATGTTGTGGTCGTGAGCGCCGGTGCTGTGGAATTTGGCATCCGGACTGCAGGCAAGCGAGCAGCCCCGGTGCGCGGTCTCTGGAGCGGGGCCTCGTCGACCGCTCGCGCGATGCCGCTAGCCGCGAGTTCTTGGTGACCCCATGCCTCGCTCGAATTCGCCGCCTTTACGGGTTCCGCAAGGGCTCCGCAGCGTTGCAGACCTTCCTGGGGGTCGGTGGCGGTGGACTGCTATCACAGCCGGGTACGTCTTTATTGGGTGCACATGCGGAGGGCACAAATTTGAGCACAAGCCATCGCCGATCCGTAATGCTGTGGTTGTTTGGATCCTCGGAAATTCTTCGAAATCAGTCGAGATACGGCGTTCAAGGCCACTTTTCGGGGGTTTACGGGCGGAGTGGCGGCCCCCTCGAGGCGGTCGACAAAGCTGAGGTTGTTGCCGTGCCATGCCGCACTGTCGTAAGTTGAGCGTGTCGCTCATCATCGAGCGCGAGCCAATTTGGGCAGAGATGCCCGCTGCCAGGAGTTGAAAATGATCTTACGTTCAGTTGCCATAGTTTCCGCCCTAATGCTCTCGATCGTCGGTTGCAGTAGTGACGACTCGTCGACGGAGGGCTCCGGGCCGACCTCGAACGCCCAGACCAGCGAGACCACCGAGACCACCGAGACCACCCAGACCTCGACCGACACCTCCACGTCGACCGGGACCGGTACGGACTCCGATGGCATGACGACGACGGCTGGCATGACGGACGGTACGACGGAGGGCATGACGACCTCTCCGACGACCGGCGAGACGACGACGTCGACGACGACCGAGGGCATGACAACGACGTCGACGACGACGACGACGACCGACTCAAGCACCACTGATGCCACCGATACCGGCGTCGACCCGGATTGCATGGGTGACCCCTACTGCACCCCCGGTGAGATGGGCGATCAATGCCTCGCGGATGAATTTGGCGAGATCGCGGCCAGCCTCATGGGCTTTGATGGCGTCGTTTGCTCCCCCGGACCGTGCGCCTGTCCCGAGGATGATATGGGCTGTCAAAAGAAGGTCGACGCGATGGAGATCGAGCTCAACAAATGTCCGACCGTCGACGGCGTCAGCGCATCAGCGCAGTGCGCTCTTACGGTCAGCGTGGGTATGGGCCCGGGCTCCTACAAGGTCCTTCACTGCCTGCTGATCTGCCAGCTCGACAACGGCGACGATGATTGCCCGGTCGGTGCGACCTGCGAGGACGCGATGCAGAACAACCTCGGTATCTGCCTCTTCCCCGCCCCCTAGTCGCAAGCGCCCTGCGTACGATATGCACAAGAGGCGACGCGGCCACCGCGTCGCCTCTTGGCGCGTTTGCAACACGGATAGGGTTTTTGCTAGTGCTCACCCAAGTATAGAATGTGAACACAGTCTAATTGTAGATAAGATAATGTTGGTTTCACGAAAAGCGTGAATATCAGCAATAGGCTCTCAGTTCTCTATCGGTGTCAGCGTGTGCCCGGCGAGCTCGGGACTGTCGGTGGCGAACAAGTCAGCGCGAAAAATTTTGACTCCATAGTTTTGCTCCCAGATGATCTCGGCCTCTGGGGTGACGATGAAGAAGCGGCCGACGATGCCCTCGTTGATCAGAGTATTGCCATTAGGAAGCCGTTGGGCGCTGCCGAGGATCTCGGAAAAAAGACTCTCTGGAGGATCCGCTTTGTACTCCCAGGTCGGCGCTGCGGGGCCGTAGCTGCTGCCGTTGAAGAGATAGCTGCCCTTGTCTTGGAGTGGTGGGGTGATCTGGACGACGGTGCTGTAGGAGCGCACGTTTGGCAGGCCGTTGTTGAAGATCGTGAGGTCGCCGGCGCCGGGAAGCCCCTCCGGGATCCATCGCGGATCGTGCTGGTGGTAGAGCTGCTGCGCTCCGTCGGCACCGTAGGCCGCGGGGTTGCCCCAACGATAGAGCAGGTCGCCACCACGGCCCGACCTGCCGCCGCTAGAGGAGGCTGCCTCGGCGGTGGTCGTCGAGTGATCGATCACCCAGATCTCGTGGAAATGATGGGCGCTGATGACGATTTGGTCGAGGTCTTGGTTGTAGCCGATACCGTTGAAGTGGTTCCAATCGGCGAGCGCGGACGCGGTGACGTCGACGTAGTTGAGATCGATCCGCTCCGGCCGGATACTGAACTCATCGAAGTCGGGAGAGCTCACGGTGTAGCTTTGGACCAGGTGATCCCAGACGTGCCATTGCCAGACGATGGTATCGGTGAGCGGATCGATCTCGATCACGGTGTCGGGCCAAAGACCCTCCTCTAGGTCGATGGTCGCCGGATTGCGACCCGCAGCGATCGCATCATTGACGCTCTTTTGCTCCCAAGCGAGAGCCAGGATATTGCCATTTGGCAGAGGTTCGATGTCGTGGTGGAGGCGGTGGTTGTTGTCTGAGTACGTGAAGCTCCACAGCGCTTCGCCGTCCCAGCTCTGGCGTTCGATCCTGCCACCGACACCGGGGGAGATGAACGCCGTGCCCTCAACGCCGGTGCGGAGCAGATCGCCTCCGGGCAAGAGGAAGACCGAGACCGCCGGTGGCGTCGCGCTTTCCCAGCTGTGCACGGTGGCGCCCTTCGAATCGGAGAGTACGCTCGCCGTGCCCTTGAACGGGGTATGGAGGATGTAGCCGACCTCCTCGGCTCCACTCGAAGCTGAGCCTTCGGAGTCTGAGGTCGTCTCTGTAGTGCCCGGTTCACCGGTCCCACAGGCGAAGCAGAGGCTGCAGACGAAGGCCGCGAGCAGCGACCGAAGGCGTACGCGTACGTGGTGTGTGCGAGCACTGGCGGAGATGGTCACGCCTGAGTGTACGCGAGGGGTTGGTTTTGAGCGCACGATTCCGCGGTCTCCGAGAGCACCCGAAAGCCGATGTGGTTGTCGCGGAAGTTGAACTTGTGCATGGCCATAATCACGCTGTGCTTCGGATCGGCGTAGGATTCTCCGCGCAATTTCCGATATTGGCTGTCCACCCGCGAAACAGCATCGAGGCACCACTCCCATACGTTTCCGATGAGGTCCGAATGCCCGAAATCACCATCTCCCGCGGGATAGAGACCGACCGGTGTCGGTACACCCACACGTTCGTCGCTGTTCGCTCTCTGGTGGTCCGCTCTGCCCCAACTCTCGGGAATGGGTTGCCCGTCCCAGGACGCGGCGTGCTCCCACTCCGTCTCCGTTGGCAGGCGCACTGCGAGATGCGGGTGCTCGGCCGTCAACCACCGGCAGTAGGCCATCGCCTCGAACCACGAGACGCAGACGATCGGCCGGTTCGGTATGTCGAGCTGCTCCTGCCAAAACTCGGGTTCTTGCCAGCCCTCACGCGCACGAAACGACCACCCCTGCCCGTCGATCCAGAACTCTGGCCGCTGATATCCCCCGTCGGCGACGAAGTGCGAGTACTCCTCCACCGTCACCAGGTACTTGCCGAGCTTGATCCTTTGCTTTCCGCTCCAGAGCGGGATTGAGAGCTGGTTGGTCTCGAAGCGCTCCCGTGCGATCCGTCGATCACCCGCGCGGCCGATCGCCTCGGCGACGGCGATTCGCATCTTCTCTGGGACCTCCGCGGCACCTCGGATCTCAAAGATCGCTTCGGCCTCGCGCCGCAGCTCCTTGTCGACCGCAGCGATCGCTCGCGGCATTCTGTACTTCGCACAGCCGAGCGTCGACGAGAAGCGCCCGGTGATCGCAGTGATCTTCGCGGCCCCCACCAGCCGCGACTGCCTCGGCCAGAGCTTGTGCACCTCGGAGATGAGGTAGTCTGCCTCGCCGCTCGAAGTCTGCTTGAGGAGGCAGCCGGGGAAGAGATCGATTGCCTCCCGCCAGTGCAGGTCCTCGAGGTGCCGGCGGACAACCGGCCACCACTCCTCCCGGCGGAGCGTCGCCAGCCGCGCTGCTGCCAAGTATTCCTGAAACGTCAGGTGCCGGAACTCGAGTCGGTTGCGACCCACTTCTTCGATCACTCCGCTGTGCTCACACTCGAAGCGCAACCACCTACAGAGCGCGTCGGTCCGTGCGGTGGCGTCACGGTTTTCGAAGGCCGGACCGCGGACGATCGCCTCGACATGGGTTGCGGCATCGGCGATCTCGATCTCGCGGCGCTTGCCGTCTTCTTCATCGCCCATCATCGCTAGGGCGAGCGCGCTGAGGGCTTCCCTGACCCGGATGTCGCCGTATCCTTCCCGCTTGCGCAGGCCCTCGCGGGTGTCGCAAAGCCAGCCGATCGCATCGCTGTAGAGTTCCACGCGGCTTTCCGGCAGGCCCTTGCCGTGGGTGTAGACGACGCAGAGACAGGCCAGCATCACCGGTGACGATGCCAGCCGTCGCAGCTCTCCGCGGGCCCGAAGTGCCGTTTCGAGATCATCTGCGAATTCCTCCTCGGTCTTGCCCGATCGTTTCTCGGCAGCGGGGTCCGAATCGGGGTCAAGTTCGGTGCTAAAGAGGGCCCGCACCCAACGCCTGACGTAATCTCGGACCTCGGCCTCGGCGAAGGCGGCAACGCTGACGTGGGCGAAGCCCAGCTCCTTGATCCGCTCGACCCCGAAGGGCCTGCTGCTGACGATGACCTGGCACTTCGGCCAGGCTCGAAGGATCTCTTGGAGGGCCGTGAAGAGGTACTCGCGACGGTCGAGATCGCCGACTTCGTCGAGACCGTCGAGGAGCAGCATCACCCCGCCTTCGGCGAGTTGCCGATCCCAGGCCGCGCGGCGGGCGATGGCGGAGTCCGAGGAGTGTTGCTTCTCCGGCGCCGAGATGTCTGCGAGATGTCGTAACAGAAGCGCATCGCCTCGGCGGCTTTTTTGATGTGCCTCTGAGGCTCCTAGTGTTGCCAGTGTTGAGAGCCTGAGGAAGACTGGAATAACAGGAGCGATGCCTTCGCCGAGGTAGACAGCTCGCCACGACGCTCCGGCGGGGCAGGGCTCGCCGAGCGCGTCACGGGCGAGCATGCAGGCCGCGAGTCGGAGGAAGGTCGTCTTACCGGAGCCGGGCTCACCGTCGATGAGCAGGTGGTGATGACGGTGCAGAAGCTCGCCTAGGCTGATTGACGCGGTGTAAGTACGAGCATCATCAGTGGCACCGAGGCTGTGAGAGTAGGACTGCAGGCGGGTGTAGAGGCGCTCGATCGGGTAGCGCAAAACCTTTGCTGAGGCGGCGATGCCGTCGAGGCGGAGGTCCCTGGTTCTGTCGCGGACGCGTTGCAGATAGGCTCGCAGATTGAGCGCAGCGGTATCCTGTGGGCGGGGCGGACGGATGGTCCGCGGAGATCGTGGAGGTCGAGCAGGTCGGAGGGCCGCTGCGAGTTCATCTAGCCGTCGCTCGTAGGCGATCCCGCTTACGCCGCGCAGGTCGATCCACTTTTGCGTACGAATAGACGGCGGTAGGTCGCCGAGGTTGTCGAGGTCGTACAGGACAGGGACAACTTGTTTGCCGACTCGAGAGCGGAGAAGCGTCCACAGTTCGAACATTGGCGATCGTGACCGGAGCAATGCCCGAGAGAGCACAATGACTGCGGCGTCATTGGCTTGAAGTACCGCAACGATCGACTCGGGCAAGTCACCGACTGGTGCGATCTGCCATTCGTCGAAAAGAACCGCGAGCCCACGCACGTGGAGGCCCTCAGCCAGTTGTTTCGCCCACGCCCGGTCGGTGTGCGCGTAGATGATCTCGACATGCCATCCTCGACGATTGTCGGCCTCTTGGGCCGCGAGGGCGAGGGCTTCACGGGTATCTCCGCGGTCGACCGCGATGCGTTGCAGACTGGTCAGGGCGGCATTTTTGATCCGAGTCAGCGCAGGGCTTTGGCGCTCGCCCGAGTTCTCCGCGAGCTGCAGTGCCTGGGTGAACAGGGTGCGCGCCTTCTCGGTTTGGGAGTCTGCAGGTTGCCTGCCGAGTCTGCTCTCGCGATAGCCGGCCTCGAGGCTGATCTCGCCGAGCAGTGTCATCCATTCAGCTCGCAGGGAGTCCTCTGTCTCGGCCGGCAGGGCGTCGAGAGCAGCTTGGAGGTGACGGGAAGCCTGGTCGAATCGCTGCTCCTTGAGATCGATGTTGCTCACGGTCCACAGCGCTCGAGCGCGGAGCATGTCGGCATCCGAGTTCGCGCTTGAGATCTTTTCGGCGAAGTTCCTTGCCTCCTCGTAGCGCCCTGCGGCGAGCAGTTCTTCGGCGGCTTGGAGCCACAGACGCGGGCTTGCCCGGGCTCGCCGTGCCTCGCGGAGGGGGAGTCGCAACTGATCTTTGTGGGGCTCTGTCCGTGGTCTCATCGCCTCTGAGAGGAGAGAACTGTCGATAGCTCGGTCACCGACGATCATCCGCCCAACGCTCGTCTCCCCCTCGAGTTCAACGACGATTCCGCGGATCGACCAAAGATCCGGTGCGTAGTTCCGAAGAAGCGACTTGAGCGCTGAGGGCATGGCAAGGACGATGCCCGTATGCGTCCGTCGCAGGGTCTCGCGATGCTCGTTGAGGCGGGAGGCAAAAGCTCGCCAAGCGGCGCGCCAGGTCGCATCGAGGACACCGGTGGGCTCGATCCAGATCAGCGCGGGCGAGTTCTCTGCATTCCTGAGCAGGGCCTCAAGGAGTCCCGGCAGGTCCTCTGCCCGCTGCGGCCGCAGCTGAATAAGCTGGTCGTGTTGCGCGCGGAGGTGGTGGCTCACTCGGTCTAAGAGGTCTGCTCTCTCGGCGAGGCTCGCAAATACGACGCCGAACCAAAACCCTTCCGAAAAATCGAGGTGACGGCGGAGGCGCAGCCATTCGCTTTCGAGCGGCACAACTGTTTGTTCAGTCATTCGAGTCACGATTCCGGTGGTGTGCCGGTACCGCCGCTTGATCGTCGAGAAGCCGCTTCGCCTCAGATTTTACGTAGTCGCGGATCAATGGATGTACATCGAACCACTCTTCGCCATTTTGATAGCAAAAGACCAGGCTCTGCTCGAGGAAGTGGGCAAAGCGCGGGAGGTCATTATTGGTCGCGTACCCGGCCTTGTGATGCTCGGCGATCTTAGCGAGCCATCGCACATCATCTTCGGCGATCGGCAGGTACTCGCGGCGCCGCTGCTGGATCGCCTCGTCGAGCACATGATCGCTCACAGGAAGGCTCTGCGCGCGTTTGACGAGGTCGCTCAGGATTCCGAAGAGATCGCGGAGGTAGCCGCCCGAAAGCTCGATGATTCGCTCGAGATGGGTGTGGTCGGTGCCCAGGAGCCGAGTCCAATCGCCACGGGCAGCGACGATCTCTCGCAAAATGTTGATTCCACGTTCGGCAGAATTTCCGTCGCGATCATGGACTTTGATCATCGGTAATGTATAGACGGAAGAATCGAAGTAGGCATTGAGCGCGGGCAGGCGGAAACGCAAATACGGATGAACCGTGTAGACGACGTGAAAATAGGGGAGATGGAGTTTTTCGTGCTGGACAGAGAAGATGTGCTCGACGGAACTCTGTACCTCATGAGCATTGGTGAGGGTCCCTCGAATATGTTCGATCGAGTCGACTAGGAGTACGACCTCTTTGTTCGGCTCGTCGTAGTGTCCACGGATGGAGGTCAAGCAATCCTTGAGGTAGGTATTGACCTGATCAACGAGGGCCGTGAGATGACCCTCCATTCGCTTCTGTAGCTGCGCTCGAAAGCTCGGGTCACGTTTGAACTTGAGCTTAAGTCCGACACTACCTTCTGCCCCAGGGAGCCCTCCTTTGCCCCCCAGGTTGAATTCTGCGAGTTCAATGCTGTGCTCGTGGAAAAAGCCCTGAAGCTGTTGCCAATAGCTACTCTTCGTGCTGAGTTCTTGCTTCTCTAGCTGATCTCCAACCGCACCGGCGAGGCACATCAAGAAATCGCTGATATCGACGGGGGTCGAGAGGTTGAGGTAGTCTTCAATGTCGACGTAGAGGACGACGTAGCCCTGCTTTTCGAGGTCCCGTCGGAGTCGGAGGAGCTGAGTGCTCTTGCCTGTGCCTGTGAATCCCGAGAAGAGCTGGACGCTCTGCCCCGGGGAGAAGTTGATGCCACGGGTCAGGAGCGCGATCGGGTCGTCGACCCCCCGGAACACATCGACGTAGCGGTGATCACCGGGCTCTAGGGCGGTGTCCTTGAGTTCAAGGAAGAACTTGCGGAGGAAGGCTAGGTCGTCCGACGTCATCGGTCGGACGATATCACAGCGATCGGTCGTGCTTGAGCGGCCCAAGCTGTGAAGCTGAACGAGCCGAGTGCATGGGACAGAGGTGGGAGCGCGCGAGAGGTCGGTCGCCCGAGCCTCGAAGGGTGAAGCCTTCGGGGAGAGACTTCGAAGATCGAGTTGGCGGCAGAGTGTGCTTGAAGGCAGGGAGTTGCGTCGGAACCATCGAATCAGGACATCACGACTCCTGCGAATTCGGCGAAATCCTGGCGTTTTGGCAGGATTCGTCCTCGGGTGTCGTGGGGTCGTCGACGGGCATCTCGAGATCTTCGTCGATCGTCAGCGTCCACGTACGCGCTTGCTCCCAGCCCTCGATCTCGAGGCTCAGTGTGACCTCGCCGGGCGCTAGCGGGCTGAGGATGAGAGTGCCTGTGTCCTCCCCTTCGAGCAGCTCCATGAGCTCGGCATTGTCGACGGAGGAACTCAGCAGCTGCGCTGGGTGGGAGCCGGTATCGTCGTAATAGATGGCGGTGACCTCGAGGTCTTGGCCGAGCGGCAGCATCGGTTCGCAGAGTCCCAGGAGGCCGGGCTCGCCGCAGCCGGGTCCGCCGTAACCGCAGGCCCAGGCATCGAGCACACCGCAGCCAGTGAGTTCGGCGCTTGCGAGCAGGAGCAGAGGTAAAAGCAGAAATCTGGGCGCGAGCGTCGACCTTGGCATCACGCCAATGAGTAGCGGAGGAGTGCACGCGGCCGCAAGGTCGTCGGCTGGCGGGTCGCGCTACTTGTCGTAGGTCTCGCGGCCGATGGTGCCTCGAAGAGCGCCGGTCTTGGGGTCGTGCACTTCGATCGAGGAGGTCCGGGTGACCAGGATAAAGTCGCCGGTCGCGAGCACCCCGTCGATGCTGTCGACCGCAAAGATCGGGCGCAGGGTGTTCTCCCAGAGGCGGTCGCCGGTCTTGGTGTCGAAGGCGGTGAGGTGCCAGGTATCGTGGCCTTCGCCGTAGACCGTGACGTAGCGACCGCCGCCGACGGAGTCGTGGGAGGTGGCACCTTCTTTGGCGCGCAAGGGATCGATCGAGGGCACGTCGACTCGCCAGAGAACCGAGCCCTTGGCATCGACGGCGACCACCTGCGGTATTGCGGTACCGGGGTCGCGCTCACCAGCGACGATTGTGTGATCGTCCACCTCGATGTAACGCTCGGGCTCAAAACCTTTGATCTTCTTTTCGAGGCGTCTCAACTTCTTGCGTTGTTGAGGGCTGGGGATCAACTGCCAGGGCTCGGTGGAGTCCAGGCAATCGTCGGGGCGGGGGCCCTGCGTGAACTCGCCGCTTTGCGGGTCGATGGTGTAGGTGCGCTCGTCGACCTGCTGGGCCCAAAATTGTGAGCCGTCGGCGAGGCCACAGATCGTCTTGATCCGGTCGCTCAGCTCCAACACTTTCAGCTCTTTTCCGGTGCTGGCGTCGAGCAGGTGGAGCTTCGCCCCGGCGTCGGAAATTATCAGCTTGTCGCCAGCGACGGCTGCGTAGGTGAAGCGGTAGGCATCCATGTAGGTGCCGAAGGGACCCGCGCGGTAGAGGTTCTTGCCCTGGGCGTTGACGGCGACGAAGTAGAGCTCGTCGTCCGGCATCACCCGGATGCGGCCGAGGAAGGCCGGCTCGCCAGCGACCTGGAGTCGCAGCGGCGTGCCCGAGTGACTCCAAAGGGCGAAGCCACTGCCGCCAAGGCCGGGGATCGTCGCCTGGGCGCCGAAGCCAGGCAGCCCAGGTATGCCTCCTGTCATCGAGGGGATGCCAGACAGCGTCGAATAGACGGTGTAGCCGACACCCGCGAAGATCAGCCCGACGAAGAGAACTACAAAGAGCACGATCCGACCGGCGGTGATACCAGAGATGTTGGAGCGGGTTGTCGTGGTGGTTTGGTGGAGGCGAATGGGCGGATTTTTGGGCGCGGGTTCACTGACACGGACGTGGGTGCTGCAGTATTCGCAGGTGAACGAACGGACGCCCTTGGGGGGGGTGAGGCCCGCTCCACAGCCGGGGCATTTCATGCTCGTGACCGCCATCGTCGCCACGATAACACGCGACAACACGCGACTTGGGGGCGCTCATGCCAGCTGAGAGCTGATAGTCTGGCAATGATGACACTTGTTCAGATACGCACCGATCGGCGCCATAAGGTCGCCACCTTCAGCGAACTCGTCGACCGTAAGCCCGCGTATGCCTTGGTCGCAGAGGTCGATCTTGTGGTGGTGCGTTTTGACGATCAGGTCTCCGTGCTCTACGGCCGCTGCCTGCATCGCGGCGCGCTCATGGCCGACGGTTCGGTGGTGGGCGACGATCTCATCTGCGGGCTCCACGGCTGGGATTACCGGCTCGCGACGGGCGTCAGTGCCTACGACAACAAAGAGTCGCTGCACCGCTTCAGCGCCCAGATCGACCTCGACGATGACGCTGTCTATGTCGACGCCGTAGAGATCGAAAATTGGCAGCGACAACACCCGCAGGCCTACGATCGCAGCGCCTACTTAGGGCTCTACGCCGACGGCCACGGGACCCCCGTAGAGCCTCACAACGCCTACGTGCAGCGTCTCGCTCGCGACGGTCTCAGCAAGCTCGGGCACCACGGCGTGATGAGTGCGATGGGGGTGCCGCTGACCGAGTTGCCGCGCTGGCAGGACGTCCAGGTCATGACGGCTCAGTTGGCGAGGCGACCACTTCTGGACGATGTTGCCGTCGGCAGCGAGGTGATCATCGGCCCTCGGGCGGCGCGGCCTCTGCGTCTCGAGATCCCGATCTTCGTCAGCGACATGAGCTTTGGTGCCCTCAGCGAAGAGGCGAAGACCGCTCTCGCCCTCGGGGCCGAGCGTGTGGGTACCGGCATCTGTTCGGGCGAGGGAGGTATGCTGCCCGAAGAGCAAGCTGCGAACAGCCGGTATTTTTACGAACTCGCGTCGGGCCGTTTTGGCTGGAGTCTTGATCTCGTCGCTCGTTGCCAGGCCTTCCACTTCAAGGGCGGTCAGGGGGCAAAAACGGGTACTGGTGGCCATCTACCGGGCGAGAAGGTCGTCGGCAAGATCGCCCAGGTCCGCGGTTTGGACCCCGGCAAGGCGGCGATCTCCCCTCCGACATTTCCAAACCTGCGCAGCCCCGCGGATTTCCGGCGGCTCGCCGATGAGGTCCGTGAGGTCAGCGGCGGCATCCCGGTGGGTTTTAAAATTTCGGCGCAGCATATCGAGGACGACATCGACTTCGCTCTCGATGCGAGTGCGGACTACATCATCCTCGACGGTCGGGGCGGCGCGACAGGGGCGGCGCCGACGGTCTTCCGCGACAATATCTCGGTGCCGACGATGGTTGCCCTGGCTCGCGCTCGTCGCCATCTCGATGCGCGCCGCCGCGGCGAGATCACCCTGGTGATCACCGGTGGTCTGCGGACCGAGTCGGACTTCGTCAAGGCCCTGGCCCTTGGGGCAGATGCGGTGGCGATCGCCAACTCTGCGATCCAGGCGATCGGCTGCCTCGGCATGCGGGCGTGCCACACCAACAACTGCCCGGTCGGCATCGCCACCCAAAAGGTGAAGCTGCGCGAGCGTTTGATCGTCGAGGCTTCGGCTGAGCGTTTGGCGAACTATCTCGGGGCGAGCGTCGAGCTAATGAAGCTGCTGGCGCGGGCCTGTGGTCATGATCACCTTCGCGGCTTTAATCACCATGATCTCGCCACCTATAAGCGTGATCTCGCTCATTTGACAGGCATCGCTTACGCCGGTGTAACGCCACTCTAGCGGGCCAAAGTCTATACTTTGGCGGTGCGCATTCTTGGAGCCGGATCGGTCGCGATCGCCTCGCCATTTGTCGCGCTGCTGTGCATTGGCCCTTCTTGGGTCGAGGCTGCGCCGCCCGCTCTGGGGCCGCTTAGCGAGCCGGCACCGGTCTGCGAACTCCGCGGCGAGCCGAAGCTTGTGGGCCGGACTCGCAACGGCAAGGGGCGGCTGTCGAGCGCGGTGAATGCCCTCTCGGGGGAGACGGTCGACGTCTTTCTCCGGGTCCCGGGGCGCCTGGATGGACGTCGGGTCATCTTTTCGGAGGATGGGGCGCCGGGCCACATTTCGTGGTCCGAGTCTGCATGTGCAAAGGTTCAGATCCGTTGGAGCCAGGTCGAGCCGACGATGGAGCATCTCGAGACTCCGGCGCCCAACGTTGGGCTCTCGATCTATGCAAACGCGCGGATCTTCGGTCCGCGGCACGGCGCTTGGCTGGGCTACGATCGGCTCGAATACCGCGAAGCAAAGCTCGGCGATGCCGACGATCTCTGGAGTTGGTCATTGGCGGATGCGCGGCCGAGCGATGAGCAGCTCGCCGAAGCCCAGGGAGCCCTGGCAGGGCTCGGGGTGATGCGACTCAGCGCAACGATCACGCCGGTCAATGGCCCCCCGCGGCGGAGCCCAAATGCCAGTACTCGCCGTCGCGGGCAGATCACGGATGCGGTTTTTCGTTACACCTTTCGCGCGGACGACGGTCTCTTTGGCTGGCTCACGACATTTTTTAATGTGCCCTATATATTTGGCTCGGCCGGCGTTGGCAGCCGTTCGCAGGCCGAGCGTTACATCGGTGCGGACTGTGCAGATGTGATCGTCGCGGCCCTCCGGCTTAGCGGTGACGACATCGCCTATACCAGTGTTGCGGGCCTCGTGCGCGCATTGCCGCGGGTCGCGGGGCCCCTCGAAATCCCGGCTTCGCCAGGCATCGATGCACCTCCCTACGCGCCGCTACCCGGGGATATTTTGGCGATCGACTACATCGGCGCGAGCTCGCTGCCGCGGCCCTGGGATCACGTCGTTGTCTTTGTTGAGGACCGCGGCGCGGCCGAGGGCGGCGACGGCGTGCTCGGCCCCGAGGACCAGGTCGCGGACATCGGTGATGCCCGCGGTCTTCGGGTCTCGGGCCTGGGCGATCAGGGGCACGTGCGGGTGCTTGCATTGCGCCCGCGGGCGAGGACTCAGCCGGCGAGGCAGTAGTACCTGGCCTCGATGCCCTCACCGTGTTTGAGGTCGACACAGGCGTCGCCGCAGAGTTCGATCTCGGTGTGTTTTTGGGTCCAGTGCCAGCCGCTTCCTTGGTCGCAATCTTCGACCTCGAGGACCTCCATACCGTCGACCCAAACCTCGTAGAGTTCGGGGAACGCAGGCTCTGGATCGACCGGTAGGGCGCAGCTGATGGTGTCGTCGAGGATCGACTGCATCGCCGTCTGGAGCTCGTCCTGGTCGGTGGCTTGGTAGAATTTGTACTCGCCGTTGTTGAGCTCTTTGCCGCCGGCGAGGGCGAAGGAATTGAGCTGCGAGGCGGTCTGTGCGTCGACGTCGATGCCGACCACGTAGGTCGGGATTTTGCCGAGGTCCCAGGCGTCGCTGATCGCCGCGATCGCGGCTGCGGGAGGGTTGTCGCAGGAGATTTCGCCGTCGGTGATAAAGATGACGGCGGAGTCGAGGCCGGTCATCAGGCCCTTGAGGTAGGTGTAGCTCTCGCTCAGGGCCTGGAATGACGGGGTACCGCCGAGCACGTCGATCTCGGGCCCGGGGATGCCGCTGAGGATAGCCATCGCGTTGTTGGCCGCGACCGGGACCTCGATGCCCGGGGTGATCTCGCAGGCACCCTGGTCGATGTAGGAGCCGGCGTCGATCTTGGGGTAGAGCTTGGCGCCGAAGTTGATCCTATCGTCAAAGGCATTGACGACCGTCTTGACGACGCTGTGGAGGCTCTTCCAGCGGGTGATGTTGGGGGTCTGGATGTTGTTGTCGTGGTCCCAGAACTCCATCGACATCGACCCTGACTTGTCGAGCACAAAGAGGATGTCGGAGGGGATCGGCTGGATCTCAGTTTCTTCGACCTGACAGGGTTTGACCATGTCGTTGCCGGTACTGGAATCGCTATCCGATCCTGACGACGAGGTCGACGAGGTCGACGAGGTCGACGAGGTCGGCGAGGTCGACGAGGTGATCGGGCCCGTCGAATTGTCGGTCGTGCTTGTGCTCGGATCCTCGGTGGTTTCGCTGCCGCTTTGGCTCTGGCCGCTGTTGCTCGCCGAGGTCGTCGATGTGCCGGTACTGCCGGTGGTGGACCCGCCCTGCGAGGCTGAGGTGACGTTGGTCAGACTATCGCTCTCGCCGGCCGACTCGCCGGAGTTGTCACCGGTGCACGCGGGCAGGGCGAAGGCGCAGGCGAGGGCGATCGCCGATCGTGGGAGAGGTCCGAGGGCAAACGTGGATGGAAATGGCCAGCACATCTGCGCTCAAGGTAGCGCTCGGGGGCCCGCGGGGGCGAACGAATGGCTATTTCAGGGGGCGGGGTGTTTTCCTGCGCGCTTTTGTGCCTCCAATGAAGGTGCAAGAAAAACCGGAGAGCGGCCGGGAAAGCTCGCTCCGCGCGTCTAGGCGGAGTCAGCGCCCAGTTGTGCTAGCGACAGGCCAGGACTACCTCGGCTACCCTTCGCGAATGCGTCGCGTTCGGCTCTCTCGGGTTCTTACTGCCCTCACGGTCTCGGGGCTCCTGATCGCCTGTGGCGACGATACGGTGGCTGTGACGGCGACGGCGTCGAGTTCGACGAGTGGCGGTGAAAGTTCGAGTTCGAGTTCGACGACCGAGGATCTGACGACCGCTTCGACCGGCGGATCGACGACGGTAGTCATGACTTCGACGGGCCACGGGAGCACTTCGGGCAGCAGTACGAGCCCCGAGACTTCGACGGGCAGCAACGGCCAGCCGATCGCCCACGACGACGCCTTCATCGCGATCCAGAAGCAGGTATTCACGGTGGGTGCACTCGAGGGTCTGCTCGAGAACGACGCCGACGGCGATGGCGACTGGTTAACGGTGGTCGCTGCCGATGGGGTTAGCGCCCGCGGGGGCAAGGTCGACGTCGAGGAACTCGGCGGGTTTATCTACCAGCCGCCGCCCGAGGTATGGGGCGAGGACTCCTTCAAGTACACGATCTGGGATGGCAAGGACGGCTTTGCCACCGCGACCGCGCGTATCATGGTCAACCCGAGCTCGGTTGATCTCGAGGATGTCGCCGCGGGTTTGGGGGGTTTTGCGATCAACGGCGAAGTCGCCGGGGATTATTCGGGCAACTGGGTCGACGGTCTGGGTTCGGTCGACGGCGACGGCTATGAGGACATCGTGATCGGCGCCCGTTTCTCGGATGCGCTGGGGGTGTCAAGCGGTTCGGCGTACGTGGTCTTCGGCAAGGCGAAGACCGATCCTGTCGATCTCTCGGTGATCGGCGCCGGTGAGCAGCTCGAGGGCCTGGCTATCCGCGGCGAAGATGCTGACGACCAGGCGGGGGTCTGTGTCGCCGGTGTCGGTGATGTCGACGGTGACGGTTTTGCCGACGTGATGGTCGGCGCTGATCAGTCCGAAGGCCAGGGAGTGCTCGCGGGGCGTGTCTACCTGGTTTCCGGAAAATTGGCGGGTGCGCCGATTGCTCTGGCGGACGTCGCCCAGGGGGTCGGAGGCGTGGTGATCGACGCCGAGGACAAGATCCAGTTCGCCGGGCACGCGGTCTCGAGTGCCGGTGATGTCAACGGCGACGGCTTTAAGGACCTGCTGATCGGCGCCTACGGGGTCAACGCCCAGGGCACCTTTTCGGGCCGTTCGTACGTCATCTACGGCGCTTTGAGCGAGAGCATCGCCCTCGCAAAATACGATGGCAAGGGCCTCTCGATCGATGGCGAGGCCGAGCTCGACTTCTCGGGGCATGCGCTCGCAGGTGGCGGTGATATCAACGGCGATGGCCTCGACGACGTGATCATCGGCGCTTACGGGGCCGATCCCAATGGCGAGGCCTCGGGTCGCGTGTATGTGGTCTACGGGACAGAGTCGGACAAAAAGATCCTGCTCTCTGAGATCGCCGCGGGCATCGGTGGTTTTGCCCTCGACGGCGAGTTTGAGGGCGACCATGCTGGCGATGCGCTGGCGATGCTCGGCGACATCAATGGCGATGGATTCGCCGACTTCGCTGTCGGAGCGCCGCTCGCAGATCCGAATGGCATGGCCTCGGGGCGGGTCTACGTCGTGCACGGCGGCGACTCATTGCAGTCGCGTTCCCTCTCGGAGCTAGTCAGTGGCGACGGCGGTTTTATCATCGATGGCGAGACCTTTCGGGACTACGCCGGAGCCTCGATCGACGGTGCGGGTGATGTCGACGGTGATGGCCTTGATGATGTGATCATCGGCGCCTACGGGGCCGACCCCAAGGGCATGGTCAGCGGTCGCGCGTATCTCGTCTTCGGCAAAAAAGACACCGACGAGGTGAGCCTCGATGCGATTCGAAAGGGTGAGGGCGGCTTTGCCTTCGCCGGCGAAAAATTCGGAGATCAGGCGGGCATCTCGGTCGCAGGTGCCGGCGACGTCAACGGCGACGGCTTTGCGGATCTTCTGGTCGGTGCCTTTGGTTCGGACATCAAAGGTGAGAACTCCGGTCGCAGTTACGTGTTCTTCGGCGGCGATTACTCCAACATCGTCGACAGGCTGGGTTCTCTTGGCTCGCAGGAACTCATCGGCAGCGCCGAGGCTGAGGTGATGGTCGCTGGGGAGGGGTCCGATACGCTCCGCGGCGAAGGCGGAGCAGACGTGCTCTACGGCGGCGCTGGCAACGATCGCATTGAGATCGGCGATGATGGTTTTTCTCGCATCGACGGCGGCACCGGCAAGGACACGTTGGGGCTGTCCGGGAGCGGCGTCGTTCTCGATTTAACCGCGATCGCAGATAGCTCGATCCGCGGCATTGAGGTCATCGATCTGATGGGCGGAGGCAATACGCTGATCCTGCAATTTAGGGACATGCGCAGGATGATCGGGACCGGGCGCGAGCTGACGATTCTCGGCAAGGATGGGGACATTGCCGAAGTCGATCTGAGTAGCGCTGGTTTTGTCGACCTGGGCGAGGACGGGGGTTTTGCTCTCTACGAGAACCCCGCGCTGACGCTCCGAGTTGCGGTCGCGGTCGATGTGACAGTGACGCTCTAGTTGGGGCGGCGCTAGCGACCGATGGTGCGGTTGCGTTACTCTCGCGGGCCAAAGATGACCCGAGGGACATATTATTGTGGTCCCGGCGAGCGCCTGCCAAAGCGCCCCTCGCCGGAACCGGCGATACGAAATTAGCGGCTCTGCCTCAGCTTCGAGAGGGGTAGACTCCCTGGAGGCAGATGATGTAGTTGAGGGCCAATACGGGCTGTACCAGGGATACGGCCTGGCTGCCGCCAGTACTGCGAACGGCTCCACTGGGCGCGCTTTGGTCGCCCTGCGGGTTGTAGAACTCGCCCGCAGCCGGCAAGCCATCGCTCGCTTGTTTGGTCGTCGGCTCCTCTCCGCTCACAGCCAGGGTGTGGCTATGGTTCGGCAGCTGATTGACGGTGAGCTGGGTGTGCTCGGAGCCAGTGCGCTCGCCGAGATTGTACCGCGAGAGACCAGGGCCGGTACCGGCGTGTACCGGAGCCCGTCCTCGGAGATCGGGCAGGGCGAAGCTATTGCGTCCGTCGCCGCCGTAGGTCGTCCCGAGGATCGAGAAGAGCGCTGTGTGCGAAGATATCGCCAGGACTTGGCCGTCGCAGAGAGCCCACGAGCGGGGCGCAAAATTGCCTGCGAAGAGCCGGATTTCACCGATCATTCCTTCCATATTCTTCCTCCTATTACCGGCATGCTTATACCACCGAGACCGCGGCTAGTGGGTCCTTATTTGTCGCATTTAAACATGACTGTAGGGACAGGTTGGTTGGATCGTGATCGCACTGGTCAGCGGAGCCGGCGGTCGCTCATGGAGCGTTGTTCCGGGTAGGAAAACGGTGTATGCGGGGGAGCTTTCATGCTCTGAGCGGAGATGCAGAACTATGCTCAATAACGACTCCTGCGCGCCCCTGCGCGTGCTAGTAGAGGACTCCTCGCCGACGACGTATTCAAGCTGTGGCGATAGGAGGAGGTCGACAGGTCACCCGAGATCTTGGTAGTTTTACGGAGGTAATGGTGAGGTCTTTCTGGGGATACTGGCTTCCGGGTCGAAGGGCAGCCGAAGGCGCGACATGATCGTCACGCTCCCGGAGTTGGAGGGCCGCACAGGTCGTTATGACCGAGACATCACCTCGGCCACCGTACGGGGTTCGATCGCCCGTATTGGGGGTCGAGGTAGGCACAGTTGAGCGAGGGAAAAGTGAAGTTATTCGTTGGTGGACTGGCGTGGGCGACAACAAAGGAGTCGCTCTACGCTGCATTTGCGCGCTTTGGAGAGGTCACCGAAGCGGTCGTAGTCCTGGACCGCGAGAGCGGCCGCAGTCGAGGGTTTGGGTTCGTTACCTTCGTGAATGAAGTGGACGGCAAGGCGGCATTGGAATCGATGAACGGGTTTGAACTCGACGGTCGCAGTATCCGTTGCGATACGGCAGTTGAGCGTTCGCGGGGTCCGCGTCGCAGCGGAGGCTATGGCGGAGGCGGCGGAGGCTATGGAGGCGGCGGCGGAGGCTATGGAGGCGGCGGCGGAGGCGGAGGCGGCGGCTATGGTGGCCGTGATGATCGGGGCGGTCGCGGCTCTGATGACGGTGGAGGCGGTCGTGACCGAGGCCGAGGCCGAGGTCGAGGCAGCCGCAAAAACCGTGGCGGAGGCGGAGGCGGCGGCGGCGACTATTACTAGTTGAGGCCTTTGTTGGGGTTGAACAAGGCGGTCATCGTCGCTGTTCAGCCGTCATCGAGCGAGTGGTTTCAGTGCTCGTAGTACTCGTAGTGCTCGTAGTGCTCGTAGTGCTCGTAGTGCTCGATCCCTCGATGCCTATATTTGGCGCGAACTCGGCTGCTCGTCGAGTTCGGTGAGCATTCGAACTCGGGACATTCGCAGTCTGCGTGGTTTACGGGGGCGGTCTTCGCCCCCGCAACTCTGGCGGCCACAAACTCGGTACTCAGAGGCCGCCGAAGGCGATCTCAGGTGAGTTTTTGCAGGATCATCGAGGTATTGACCCCGCCGAAGGCGAAGTTGTTGCTCATGATCACCTTTGGATCGGCGCTTCGACGCTCGAGTACATAGTCGAGGTCGGCGCAGCGGGGATCGACGGTCTCGAGATTTCGCGTCGGTGCGAGGAATTGATCGCGCATCATCGCCAGCGAGAAGATCGCCTCGATCGCGCCGCAGGCCCCGAGGGTATGACCGGTAAAGCTTTTGGTCGAGGAGATCGGTACCCGTCGCTGGAAGACGCTCTGGGTGGCGTGGCTCTCGGCGATGTCGCCGATCTCGGTGGCGGTGCCGTGGGCGTTGACGTAGTCGATGGTCTCAGCACCGATGGCGGCGTCGCGGAGTGAGAGATGCATGGCTCCGGCCATGCCCGCCTGGGAGGGCGCAGTGACGTGCAGGCCGTCGCAGTTGGTGCCGAAGCCGATGATCTCGGCGTAGATCTGGGCGCCGCGGGCACGGGCTCGCTCGTAGCTCTCGAGCACCAAAGTGCCCGCTCCTTCGCCGATCACCAGGCCGTCGCGGGCGCTGTCAAAGGGCCGCGGGCTCGCGTCGGGGCGGTCGTTGTAGCCGGCCGAGGTCGCGAACATCAGGTCAAAGGTCGCGGCGCTGGCGAAGTGGATCTCCTCGGCTCCGCCGGCGACCATGATCTCTTGGAGCCCGTATTTGATCGACTCGTAGGCGTAACCGATGGCTTGGGCGCCGCTGGTGCAGGCTGAGCAGGTCGGGATGATGCGCCCCTTGATGCCAAAAAAGAGCGCGAGGTTGGCCGCGCAGGTGTGGCTCATCATCTTTAGGTAGGAATTCGCCTTGAGCCCGCGCAGCGAATACTTGGTGAAGAGGGTGCCGCAAAACTCCTCCATCGCGTCGGAGGAGCCGGTCGTCGAACCGTAGGCGAGGCCGACTCGGCCCGAGGCCACGAGGTCTGGATCCAGGCCTGCGTCGGCGATCGCCATCTCGCTGGCGAAGGTTGCGAGCAGCGAAACTCGGCCCATCGAGCGGATCTTTTTTCGCGGGTAGCGTCCCTTAAGGACGACCTGGGAGACGCCCGCGAGCTTGGTGCGAAGATCGCCGATGCGATCCCACTCGGGCATCGAACGGATGCCGTGACGGCCCGTTTGCAGGGCATCGCTGATGGCGTCGAGGCTGTCACCGATGGGCGATGTGAGGCCCAGGCCGGTGATCACGACACGCTGTGGCTGCATGGCTAGGAGGCCTCGCCGCTGTCGCTTTTTGCGGTGCCGCCCGTGCTCTCGCCCGCCTCGCCGCCACCTGCAGCGAGCTCGCGCTCGACCAGGTCGACAACGTCGCCGACCGTGCGGATCGCCTTGGCTGCTTCGGCGTCGATCCGTCTGCCGGTGATGCCGTGGATCTCGACGAACATGTCGACCATGTCGATGCTGTCGAGGTCGAGTTCCTCGAAGAGGTTGGCCTCGGGACGGATGTCCTCGGCGTCGAGCTCGAAGGTGCCGGTCATGATTTCGACCAGATGTTTGTAGATTTCGTCGCGGGTCATCGCGTCAGGCCTCGAATCGGGCGCCCATGGTAGCTAGGCAGGGGTGGCGGGGGCAAGCTGGGCTTAGATCAGCGGCTCGTCGGAGAAGGCTCCGAGGCCCAAGGGCGGCACCACGGTGTCTTCTCCGTAGAGGAGGCGGTGCGCTCGATCGCGGATTAAATTGAAGAGAGAGACGTTGATCTCCATGATCCGCCGCCGTTTTCGCGGGGCAAAGATCTCATCGAGCCAGTCGATATGCTCGATCCCGTACGTGAACTGACCGAGATTCGAGCGGTAGTAATTGCCCTGGGCTTGGAGCTCGACGCTGAGCTTTTGGAAGAGCGCGGCGAACTTCTCTTGGCCCTCGAGGATGGGGATCTGTCGCCGGAGTTCGGTGCGCAGGGTACGGAGGTCGAGATGGAGGTCGTTGATGTAGTAGTAGCCCCAGATGTTGTAGTACGAGGCGATATCAAAGGACCACTTGAGGCAGACCAGTTCGTAGGAGCCGAGCATCGGGTAGAGATGCTTGTAGATGAGCATCGTCGACTTGAGTCGGTAGCGCATGTACTGGTCGTAGGTCTCGCAGCGAGCGTCGAGATCTTCGCGGCTCTCGCCGGCGACTTCGCGGCGGAGTAGGTCGACGATATAGTCGTTCTCGAGGGCGATGATGTCAGAGCCCGGAGAATAAAATGGGTCGGGAAACGATGCTGTCTCTCCGGTCAGGTACCATCCCTGGGAGCTGAAATAGCGCTTGGTGCCGTAGGAGAGCTGGCCTAGGGACATGGTGTCCAGGCCCTCGGCACCGGCGAGCAACTCGCTCACTGCCCGATGCTCGCGGAGGAAGCTCTGGAAGCCCTCGGGCTTGCGCATCGAATCTTTAAAGGCGTTGTGTTCGGCGACCACGCCGACGGAGGTCAGGCCGCGGCCGATCGGGATAAACCAGATCCAGTAGCCGGGGTAGCAAAAGTGATTGGTCGAGAGCGTGCGATGGGTGTAGCGGACGCGGGCGTTCCAGGCGGGGTTGTGGATGTCGTCCATGTCGGCGACGCCGCGAAAGCGACCCCAGGCGGCGGCTACTCCGTGGTCGATCGGCGTCATCAGGCCCAGGCGGCGGGGCAGGACGCGGGCGCGGCCGCTCGCGTCGATGAGCCAGCGACAGCGCACCTGTAGCTCCTCGCTGTGGCAGTCCTCTGTGTCGTCGCGGGGCGGCACCGGCTCGGCGCGGAAGGTATGCGCTCGCGGTCCCTTGCCCGGGGCACGGTCGTCGATCTCGATGTCCGTGACCTTGACCCCGAGGTAAAGCTCGACACCGTCCGCACGGTTCATGTCCCAAAGGTCAGATTCGAGGCGGGCCCGGTCGACCTGGAACGCGGGCAGCGGCGGGTAGCTATGCGAGCCAAGCTCGCTCATCTCGGTGAGACTGGCGTCGCGCTCGGGGGTGTCAAAGAAGAAGCGCAGGCCGTTCTTTGGCAGGTGATTCTCGTAGAGGTAGGTGGAGAGGCCGAGGCGGCGGCTGAGATAGTGGCTGGCGATTTCGACGGTCGACTCACCCACCTTAAAAGAACTCTGCCGAGATCGATCAAAGACCGCGACAGAGAGGGACGGCAGCGCCCTTCGCAGGTGGCGGGCGAGCAAGTTGCCCGCGAGGCCGCCACCAATGATCGCTACATCGACGTTCAGATCTCGCACCTACTAAGGGTCCGGCGGTGCCCGCAGAGCGTCTAGGCGTTGTGGCGTTAGCCGGCTCACGTGGGGTTGAGTTGGTAGTCGATCGTGCCCTCGGAGCAGGCTCGGCTCTCCTGCCCGCGGACTAGGCGGAATCGGACTCGGGCGTTCAGGCGGTCGAGCTGCAGCTCTAACTCGGCCCCGGGGAAGACTGGCTGGCGAAATTTCAGCCGGCTGAGTCGTGTGGGTCGCCCGAGCTCGGCCCAGATCGAGCGCACCTCGGCGAGCACCAGCGGCACCAGCTGGGCGACACCGGGCAGGATCGGATAGCCGGGAAAATGACCCTGAAAATAGAGCATGTCGCCCGGTATTTGGACCCCCAGGCGGACGAGTTCATGGCCGTCGCAGACCTCGCGGCGGCCGGCGACGGTCGGGAAGTGTCGGCGGCTTGTCCCGAGCATTGCGTCGACTTTAGCAGTCCAGAGGGCCGCTCGGGCGGTGACAACGAGCGGTGCACACGTGGTAGCGTTGGGGCATGCGAGCTTTGCTTGGACCCTGGACGTTCTCTCTCATGACGATCGCGGTGCTCGCCTGTGCGCCCACGTCGGAGGAGCAGTGCGAGCCTCTACTGGTCTTGGAGGGCGCCGCAGAGGTGATCCGGGTCACGGGTCCCACCGGTCTCGCGACCGACAAGGTGCTGGCGGAGCTCAGTCCAGACGAACGCGCGACGGCCTGCGACAACATCCGCGAGCACCGCGACGCGAGCCTTGGCGAGGCGCGTATCGTTCGCGACAGCTGCGTCTACGCCGGCATCTACGCGAGAAGCGAGCCGCTCTGCACGGCCACCTTTGCGAGCTGTGTGCAGTCGGCGAGTATCCAGCAAGACTATCGGGTCTGCGATCTCGCAGAAGAGACGACCTGCACGGCGACGGTCGCCGAACTGGAGGCCTGCTTGCTCGAGCGTGTTAGCGACAGCATCGACTTCATCGACAGTTTCTCCTGTGCGGCGATCTACTCGGGGGAATTCGAGCGTTTCGCCCTGCCCAGGTCCCTTCCGCATTGCGCCGCGCTCTCGCGTGCCTGCCCGGGATTCTTCTAGGGAGGGAGCTGGGCCGTCGCGGGCGTGAGTCCGTCGCCAAGATTGGACCTCGTTGGGGGGCTGTTGAGGTTCGTGGTAGCGTCGGCGGATGCGAACACTCCTCCGGCTCTCACTCCTCTCCGCGTTGATCCTGCCCGCTGTTGCGTGCAAGGGACCAACCGGGCTCAACGCGGATAAGAATCTCAATGATTTGTCCGCCGACGAGAAAAAATCGGGTTGCGAGAGCCTCGTTGAGTACAGTGAGAAAAAGATCAGCGAGGACGATGTAAAGCGTCTCGCCTGTATTACCGTGGCGGTCCTTGACGTGGCTTTCGGGGGCTCCGAGGAGAGTTGTAATAGCACCTACGATCAGTGCTTGCAGGAGGCGACGGCGACCCAGGATGGTAACACCAGCTGCGAACTCGAGGGCGACATCACCTGTACGGCGACGGTTGAGGAGTACGAGGCTTGTGTCGACGAGAGGATCGACGCGACGCTCGAGCTGATCAAGAGCTTCTCCTGTGCCGAACTCGTCAAGATGAGCGGCGAGGAGCCGGCTCCGGAAGGGGAGGACGAGTCGCTCTGCTCGGCCCTCGCACAGAAGTGTCCGGGGCTCTTCTCAAGCGAGGGCGAGGGCTAATTCTTGGAGTTTGGGCTCCGCGTGGGAGGGCTTACGCCCGGCCGATTCGCGGATCGCTGGAGCACGACGGCGTTGTTCTCGCGTTTAGACGAGCTTGAACGACAAAAAAATAAGAAGGTAAAAAATAAGAAGACAAAAAAGAGAGGACCCACCGGGGGTCCTCTCTTTTTTATTGTCAGCTCTTCGCCCGGGGCGTGCTGCGATCAGCCTGTGATCAATCCGCCGAGAGCTTCGCTTTGAGCTCTTCGAGCTGGGCGTCGATCGCCGCGGCTTTGACGTCTTCTTCGTTTGGCGGAGCGGCGTCGGCGGGCGGCGTTGGCGGTGCATCGCCGATGTCGCCAGCGATTTGTTTTGCGGCCTTGGGGGCCGGGAGCGCCATTTTTTGCTTGAGCGCCTCGAGTTCGTCGTCGACGCTGCCAGCCTCGAGCGCCCTGAACTGGGCATCTAAGCTCGACTCCATCAGGGCACCGCCCATCTCGGCGGTTGCTTCGGCTTCGGCCTCGAGCTGAGTGACCCGGTCGGACATGCGTTCGAAGGTGTCAAAGGCGGAGGTCGAGTTGATGCCCTGGAGGGTCTCGTTGATCGTGCGCTGGGCCTCGGCCCGCTTTTGCCTGGAGACGAGGATGTTGCGCTTGCGCTTGGCCTCGTCGATCTTCGAGTCGAGCCCGCGCAGCGCCTGTTTGAGCTGGTCGACGGAGGCCTTTTGCGCCTCCCATTGCTCGCCCAGGGCAGTCGCGACCTCGTCGTGCTCGGCCTTGCGCTGGAGGGCGGCACGGGCGAGGGTTTCGTCGCCAGCGCGGATCGCCAGCATCGCTTTTTTCTCCCAGTCCTTGGCCTTGAGGAGGGCCTGCTGGTGCTGCTTTTTGATCCGCTTTTCGTCGGCAATCGCGATCGCGACCTGTTTCTTGGCCTCGACGAGCTGCTGCTTCATGTCGACCAAGACCTGATTGAGCATCTTCTCGGGGTCTTCGGCCTTGTTGATCAGCTCGTTGATGTTTGAGCGGATGAGGGTGCCAAGTCGTGAAAAGAGTCCCATCGGAGCTAGTCCTCCTTGCGCGCGTGCGCAGCGTTGGTGCTCGGCAGCCAGGCGGAGAGCTCACCTAGGTGTCGATCCAGGCTCATCGAGATGTCGTCGACGATCGCCTGGAACTCGTTGTAGTCGAGGTTCTCTAGGGGTTGTGAGCCTGAGAGCACGATTTGGTTGCGCTCGAGGCCGTAGGAACAGTGGAGGAGGTCTTCGTTGAGCTCTAAGAGCCGGCGAAAGAGCTGTTCTCGGTTGGTTGTGGTCTCCGTTACCCGAAAGATCGGGGTTGTGAAGAGAACGATCGGATCGCTGATCTTCACGAGTATGCGGTTGTGGCGCAGGCTCTGCGGTGTGAGGACCCAAGTGCCGTCACCAAGCGGCTCATTGGGTAGCTCCATGCGGAGCATGTAGGACTCCAACTTTTCGGCGTTCATAGGGGCTGCCACCCGGGCCTGTGATTGCCAGGGTCGAAGCACTTTAACGCAGCCCTAGGGGGGCGGCAACCTCGATCGATCGGGTCTTTTTCGAAGCATGCCGTGGAGCGGTCGTGGCGGCCCTGTCAGCTCGTTTTCGGGATCTCTTTTCTGACCCGGGGGCATAGGAGCGCGAACGCGTTGCCGGAGCACGCCCGAGCCGCCGCTTTCCTGGGGACCATCCGGCGTGGTATCTCGCTCGCCGAATGTCGAGCGCGTATCCCATCGCCGGCAACCTGCCTCGGCACGTCGGCATCATCATGGATGGCAACGGTCGCTGGGCGCGGGCGCAGGGCTTGCCCCGCGAGGACGGTCACGAGCGCGGGGCCGACAGCGTGCGAACCGTGGTCCGAGCCGCGCGCAAGCTCGGGATCGATGCGCTGACGCTCTTCGCGTTTTCAAGCCAAAATTGGGATCGGCCGCCGCACGAGGTTTACCACCTGATGGCGTTGCTACGTCGCTACTTGATCGAGGAGCGCGGCGAGATCCTGGACAACGATATCCGTCTGGTGACCGTCGGCGAGACCGAGCGCCTGCCCTCGTCGGTGCGCGATCCGATGCTCGAGCTGATCGAAGCCTCCGCCGACAACAGCTCGATGGTGCTCTGCCTGGCGCTCAGCTACGGCGGTCGCGAGATGATCACCGATGCCGCGCGTCAGGTCTGCCGAGCGGTGCTCGCCGGTGAGGTCGACATCGATGCGATCGACCCCGACCTCTTCTCCTCTTATATCGAGTCGAGTCGGCTCTTGCCGCCGCTCGATCTCCTGATCCGGACCAGCGGAGAGCATCGAATTTCAAATTTTTTCCTCTGGGAGGCCGCCTACGCCGAGTTTTTCTTTACCGAGACGCTCTGGCCAGATTTCGCGCGGGAACACCTTTTAGAGGCGATCGAGGATTACAGCCGTCGTGAGCGGCGCTTTGGTCTGACCTCGCGGCAAGCCAAGGCTGCCGCGGGCGAGGGCGGGGAGGACGAATAAATGGCGATGGGAAACCTCGCTCAGCGAGCGGCGACGGCTCTGGTGCTAGTGCCGGTGCTAGTGGTCGCGCTTTTTGTCGATCCGACGTCGTGGAGCATCCTCGCGATCGCGACGATCGCGGGAATGTTTGCCCACGATGAGCTGCTGCGCATGTCGCTGCCCGTGAGCGCCGACGAACGTTTTGTCGGCCTGCGCGCGGCGGTCTTGCTCAGCGGTGCGGCGATGGTCGTACTGTCGATGATCTTCACTCCGCAGGTCGCCCTGCCGCCTACCTTGACGGTCGCGGCGATCGCCCTAGGGGTCGCCCTGCTCGCCCGCAAGCGGACCCTCGCGAAGGCAAGCCAGCACATGGCTGCGGTCTACGCCAGCCTGCTCTACGTGCCGCTTTTGGTCTCGGTGTGGTCGCCGATGAAGGGTGACTTTAACAACGGCGCAAGCTGGCTCTTTGTCACCCTGGCGATCGCCTTTGGCTCGGACACGGTCGCGTATTTCTTTGGCAGATTCCTCGGCAAGCACAAGCTCTACCCCGCGGTCAGCCCCAAAAAGACCATGGAGGGGGCATTTGGTGGCCTTGTCGGTGGCGTGCTTGCAACCGCTGGCTTCGGCTCGTTGTGGCTGATCCCCGAGCTGCCGATCGGGCATGCGATGGTCCTTGGGATCTGCGGATCCGCGGTCGGTCAGTTTGGCGATCTCTTTGAGTCGATGCTCAAGCGCGGCTATGGGGTTAAGGACTCCGGTAACTTGTTGCCGGGTCATGGAGGTATGCTCGATCGTATCGATGCGCTGCTTTTTGTCGCGCCTGTTGTCTATTATTACGCGACCCTGGTGCTCGGCCTCGGTCGCTGAAGAACGTCGGCGGCTCGCTCCGGCCTTTGGAGACTGAGACGTTCAACGAAGCCGCTTACCAGTACGAAATCCGTGGGGGATTGGCGAAGGACGTCGCGCAGGGCCGAACGAGGGGGTCCCACTCCTCAGACAGGTCGGAAC
>CAYYUP010000056.1:0-2995 GCA_964474905.1 uncultured Nannocystis sp.
GCCGAGGCTCATATTGCCCATTCGTGGGCTGAAAAATAGGGCGGTGTTGCGGGGGTGCTGGCTGGTTGAGATACTTTGAGATTGCATGAAGGATTTATGAGAATTTCAGACACTTCGCCCCGGGCTTTCTTCAACAGAAGAGATGTGTCCAGGGCACATAGCATGCGAGTGATGTGCCTAGTGGGTGCAATGGCCATCTTGGCCTTCGAAGCCTGCAAGGGATCACCCGGGGAGACGAGTGATACCGCGACGATGACGGACAGCAGTTCGAGTAGCACAGGCTTGCCTGAATGCGCATTGGATCCGCCGATGCCTGGCGGTGTGCATGCGCCGTGGGGATCACTTTCAGCCGGAGTTGATCATATGTGTGTGCTTGTGGGCTGTGGAGCCGTGCGCTGTTGGGGAGTGGAAAAGCTGGGGAGTCTTGGATACGGGCTTGATGAGGACGTTGGTGACGATGAAGTGCCGAGTTCGCTGCCGCCGCTCGTTTGGGACCGTGCCGCTCTGCAGGTAGATGCAGGTTGGATGCATACCTGTGCCCTGTTAGAAGACGGTAGGATTGCTTGCTGGGGGAGAGGAGATATGGGCAGCCTTGGGTCTGGGTTCACGGATATCCTTGGGGATGATGAGTTGGCCACATCGGTGCCTCCTATCAGCCTTGGATCCCCAGCCGTGCAAGTGGTTGCCGGAGGACTGCATACATGTGCAATCTTGGACAATGGAAGCGTGTATTGTTGGGGGGCAGGCGAGTACGGGCTTCTGGGTTCCGGTAACACCGAGAATATCGGTGATGATGAGGCTCCAGACGCATCGGGCCCAGTTGCGCTCGGGGGCAAGGCTGTGCAGCTAAGTTCAACATATCTACATACATGTGTAGTTCTAGAAGGCGGGGATGTGCGCTGCTGGGGCAGTGGTGAAGGTGGAGCACTTGGCCATGTGAGCGATGAGGATATCGGCGACGATGAGCTACCGGACTCGATTGGGCCCGTGGACGTTGGTGCTCCGGTCGTGCAGGTGACAGCAGGGCTTGGCCACACATGTGCATTGACGGTCGGCGGCGAAGTTCGGTGTTGGGGGAATAACGATTGGGGTCAATTGGGATATGGTCATACGAACCCAATCGGCGATGATGAGCCGCCGAGTGCAGCGGGCTCGGTGAGTCTTGGCGGAGTCGCGACTCAGGTAGCTGCGGGGAAGTACAGTACGTGCGCGCTCTTGGAGGGGGGCGCCGTGCGCTGCTGGGGCGACAATGAGTATGGTCAGCTTGGACAGGGAAACCGAGAGCGGATCGGTGATGATGAACTGCCCACCGCGGTCCTTCCTCTCAACTTGGGCGGTGCTGCATTGCAGATCGTGGCAGGCGGAGGCGGACAAATGTGTGCGTGGATGGAGGGCGGGCACGTGCTCTGTTGGGGGCTGGGGAGTGGTTACGGCAATATCGGAGGCGATACTTGTGCAGCATTTGACTATGATGACATTTGCGATATGAATGCCGTTTGTTGTATCGGTGACGAACCGTCCGAGATGCCCCCGCCACCCCTGCAGTACCGGTAGGGTTACTCCGCTCGCGGTCAACCCCGTGTCTTAGATCGTGCTTCAGAGCGCGCTTAACGTCGTGCCCTACTCTACTACCGCGTGTTTGGCCGTACGCCTGCACGCGATCAGCTCGGCCGGCCTCGCGGTCGGCCAGTCGCTGGTGCTTGCCGGCTACGGCACGGATCCCTCGCCGGATGATCGGGCTGAGTTCACGAATTACCGCATCATCCCTGAGTGTCACGCTGGGCACGGCCGGGAGCTCGTTAGGGGTCGAGCTGAGTGCGGATTTGGTGCTTCGAGTGGGCTGATGTGCCGTGTGATCATCGAGGAGAGAGCCCTGGACGGCTCTCTGAGAGGTTTGGAGTAGCCTGCAGATGGGAGTATCCAGAGACAAAGGGATATAGTATTCTCAAACACGTCATGAGCCCGGTCGCAGAACTCGATGGCTCGCGAAGCAGTCAGCCGACGGCAACGGAGGATGTGCGAGCGCCGACGGTTCCCTCAAAGATGGCGGTTTTCGCTCCAGCACAAGTGGGACGAGTGCAGGCACAGGGCCTCCGAAAAAGGCCACAGCCAATGGACATTGGACTTCTCGCTTGGATCTTCATCACTGCAATTTCATGCGGAGGCAAGCCTGTGGTCGGAAGCGCAAGCTCAACGACAGATGCAGGCGGCACGACTGCAGGCACCGATGATTCCACGAGCACGGAGGGACTTCTAGACATATCATGTGAAGAAGCCATTACAAAGGAGGAGTGCGAGAAAGCGACTCCACCCAGCGAAATGGACTGCGCTTGGCTGTCAATGTGGAAAGTGGAGATCCAACCGGAAAATATTTGCATGGGTGTATCATCGGAAGAGCATTGCTACAGCGGCTTTGTTGACGTACAAGCAGGAGGACTATATGGAGGCTGTTGCCCCCAGTACATAGAAAACCAACCTGATGTCTATGATGCTTACGGGGGCGAGCAGTGTTTCAGGATAACCACCCAAGGTTGGGATAATTGTTGTGACAACAGCGCGCCGGCTTGTAGCTGTTTTCCAGGAGGTGGATAGCATGCCCCGCAGCCGCGGCGCTCGTCTTGGACGAAGTCGGGAAGCGAGGCATGACTGCCCTCCCGGATTGCGAGCAGCTTGTGCGTTTGTCGCCGAGGCTCAGATTGCCCACTCGTGGGCTGAAAAAGAGGAGCGTATTGCCGGTGTGCTGGCTGGTTGGCACGTGCTCTGTTGAGGACTGGGGAGTGGTTACGGCAATATCGGAGGCGATACTTGCGCGCCGTTTGACGATGAGGCTGTTTGCGATATGAATGCAGTTTGTTGTATCGGCGACGAACTCCGCTCGCGGCCGACCCCCGCTCGCGGTTGACTCCCGCTCGCGGTCGGCCCCCCTGTCTTAGATCGTGGTTCAGAGCGCGATTAATCTCGTGCCCGACTACGAACCGCCGCAGATCATCGTACT
>CAYYUP010000056.1:3095-8656 GCA_964474905.1 uncultured Nannocystis sp.
TTCAGAGCGCGATTAATCTCGTGCCCGACTACGAACCGCCGCAGATCATCGTACTCGGACCGACGTCTTCGCAGCTGAGGCAGACTTCGGCGACCGTGTCGATACAGGCCGCATCCGCGCTGAGCGAGGTGCAACTGCTGCTATTGACATAGGCCGGCGGGTAGCTGTCGTAAAAGTAGCGGATGATCCCGTAGCTCTCGCCCTCGATGCCGACGTAGGCGTAGCCGACGTTTGAGTCGATGCCTTGAAGCCAGGTGATCAGCTTAAACGCCTGTTGATTGGCGGTGGCCTCGAGTGCACACTCACGGGCTGTCTGCCATTTTTCGGCGTTCGTTTCGGGGCCGACGACGCCGCAGTCGAGGAAGGGTCCGGCCTCCGCAATTTGGCAAGCAACCGCTTCGAGAGTGCACTCGACTCCCCCTGTGCTGCCCTCGCTTGTCGATTCGTCGGTTGTGTCGGTGCCGGTGCCAGTGTCAGTACCGCTGGAGCCTGTGCTCGAGTCCGAAGCTGTGCTCGAGTCGCTGGTTTGTGCGCTCGTGCTGGAACCCGAACCAGATTCAGTGTCGGAGTCGATGACCTTGCAGGCGAGTCCCAGGGCCAGGATTGCAGCAAAGGGGCAGATGGATCGTGTGTGTCGGATCGTCATCGAGAGACGGCACTGTACTGCACCCTGGGACTCGATGATCGAGAACTCGGGATCGGCACACGAAGAATGGTCATATCTTTGGGTGTGCAGGTCGCGACGTGTGCCCTGCTCTCGGCGGCGATGCGTTTCGGGGGCACGCATACCCAAAAATGCGCGCCGGGCTGTGGTTTCGGTACCGATCAGCCATCGCCAATAACAGGGGGGACTTCCCCCCATGTTTGCGCCGCGGGGCCAGGTTCCGGCAATCGGTCACGCTCATAAGAGGACTGCGCGAAACACGGGCCGCTTTGTCAGGGTCTCAAGTGAGTGCTTTGTCCCTCTGGTGGGCGAAGTGTGGCCGCGGCGGCTCTTTGCAAGACGTGAAGATCCTGAGCCCGGAAACCCCGGAAACCCCGGAAACCCCGGAAACCTAGAAAATCATGTCTGATCCGCTCTGTACACGTCGGCTCCTGCTCAAGGGCGGCCTCGGTTCTGCCCTCTGGGGTGCGGGCGCTGGTTTTGGCACCTTGCTACCCGGCTGCACAAGGCCTACACCCCAAGGCCAGGCGATCGTCACGCCTGCAACGCCCATGATCCTCGACACTCAGCAGACCTTCTCTTGGTTCTCGGTCGACGAGTCGACGATCCGCACGGTGATGGCCGAACTTACGGCCCGCGGAGCCGACGCTGCCGATCTCTATTTTCAGTACTCTCGCTCCAACTCGATCACCATGGAGGACGGCCTGATCTCGCGAGCAGCCTCGTCGATCGATCAGGGGGTCGGCCTTCGGGTCGTCGTCGGCGATCAGACCGGCTACGCCTTCACCGAGGACCTGTCCCTTAAGGCGATGATCGCTGCGGCTCGCACGGCCTCGAGCATCGCCCACGGCGGCAAGGTAGCGCCGCCGGTTGACCTGACTACCCGGGAACACGAGGACTACTACCCGATGCCGCGTTCTTGGGTCGACGTCGGCATCGCCGAAAAATTGCCGATCATCCAGCGCCTTGACGCGACTGCTCGACGTCTCGAGTCGGCGGTCGAAAAAGTCACCGTCAGCTGGGCCGACTCTGAGGAGAAGGTGCTGATCGTCGACATGCACGGCAATGTTGTCACCGATGGGCGGCCGATGACCCGACTTTGGTGCATGGTCACCGCCAAAAAGGGCGAGGCTGTGCAGTCCAACTCGGCCAACGTCGCCGCCCGCCAGGGCATCGATTGGTACACCGATGAGCGTCTGCAGATGGTCGCCCAAGAGGCGATCGACCGGACGATGATCCTCTTCGAAGCACGCCGTCCGCCCGCCGGTGAGATGCCGGTGGTATTGGCCGCGGGCGCGAGCGGCATCCTCCTGCACGAGGCGATCGGCCACGGCATGGAGGCCGACTTTAACCGCAAGGGCACCAGCATTTACGCCGAGATGCTCGGCAAGCAGGTCGCCCCGGATTTTGTGACCATCGTCGACAACGGCACCCAAGAGCACGAACGCGGTTCGCTCAACGTCGACGACGAGGGTTGTCCCTGCGAGCGCACAGTGCTCGTCGATCGCGGCCGACTCGCCTCCTACCTGCACGACAGCATCTCGGCCCGCCACTACGGCGTCGCGCCGACGGGCTCTGGTCGCCGCGAGTCCTTCCGTCACATCCCGATGCCGCGCATGCGTTCGACCTACATGGAGAACGGGCCACACAGTCGCGAAGAGATCATCCGCTCGGTCGATCGGGGCATCATCGCCGAGACCTTTACTAACGGACAGGTCCAGATCGGCGCCGGTGATTTCACCTTCTACATCAAGAACGGCTGGCTCATCGAGGACGGCCGGATCACCGCACCGATCAAGGACATCAACATCATCGGCAACGGCCCCGAGGCGCTGCGCAACGTGACTATGGTCGGCGACGATTTAAAACTCGATTTTGGCGGCTGGACCTGTGGCAAGGACGGCCAGAGCGTACCTGTCTCTCAGGGCATACCGACCACGCTGGTCTCCAAGCTGGTCGTCGGAGGTGAAAATGTCTGAGCTTTTAGACTCGGCGACCGCAGCGGTCGCGCTCGCAAAAAAGGCCGGTGCAGACGACGCTTGGGCGGCGATTTCTCGCAACCGTTCGGTCTCCCACAGCTACCGCGATGGCGCCCTCGAGAGTGTCGAAGAGAGCACCTCGCGCGGTCTCGGGATCTCGATCTACGTCGACGGTCGTTACTCATCGCACTCGACCACCGATCTGCGTGACGATCGGCTGGCCTCGTTCATCACCGAGGCGGTCGCACTGACCCGCGCCCTCGAGCCCGATCCCTTCCGCAAGATCCCCGATTCTGAGCTTTTTGAGGGGCGTCCAGAGATCGACCTCGACCGTCTGGATCCGCGTCTTTCGGGTGTGAGCACCGACAAGCGCCTCGACTGGTGCCGCGAACTCGACGCCCGTGCTCACGCTGACAAGCGTGTGATTTCGGCGACCTGTGGCGTCTTTTCGGGGGAGTCCGAGGGCGCTTCGGTCTCCTCCAACGGTTTTCGCGGCCGTTTTGACGGCGGTTATATCGGCTACTCGGCAACGGCGACCGTGCGCGACGGCGACGACAACGACAAGCGCCCCGAGGGTTCATTCTTCGCCTACGACCGCTTTCTCGGCAGTCTGCCGCGCCCCGAGGAGGTCGCGGCCGAGGCTCTGCGGCGTACTCTTGACCGCCTGGGCTCCACCAAGGGTCCTACCGGTCGGGCGACGATGGTTGTCGATCACCAGGCCGCGGTTTCCTTGCTTTCGCGCCTGATGGGCCCGGCGAGCGCTTCGTCGATTCAGCAAAAGCGCTCGTTTTGGGCGGGCAAGGCCGGCGAGCGCCTCTTTGCCGACGTGCTTACGGTGACCGACGATCCGCTGATCCCTCGCGGTCTCGCTTCGCGCCACTTTGATGGCGAGGGCATCTCCGCCAAAAAAATACCGATCATCGAGGCCGGCGTGGTCCGCAACTACTATGTCGATACGTACTACGGCCGTAAGCTCGGGTTCGCGCCGACGACGGGGTCTCCTTCCAATCGGGTTGTGAGCCTCGGTGATAAGAGCTTGGCCGAGTTGCTGCAAGCGGTCGGCAGCGGAATTTATGTGACCACTTGGCTCGGTGGAAATAGCGACTCGACCACCGGTGATTTTTCGCTCGGTCTGCGCGGCCATCTGATCAAAAATGGCAAAATCGCTGCGCCGGTCTCCGAGATGAATGTCACCGGCAATCTGGTCGACCTCTTCGGTCGTCTGGTGATGCTCGGCAACGATCCCTATCCCTATTCCAGCCTGCGCGCGCCGTCGATGGTCTTTGAGAACGTCAACTTTAGCGGCGCCTAGAGCTGAGCCCACGGGCTGAGGGAAGAAAAAAGAAAAAAGAAAAAAGCCGCCGAGATAGCTCGGCGGCCTGTGAGTGTCGGAGGAGCGCGGGATTCACTCGCCTAGGGCGAGTTTGAGGGTGCGCTCGACGAGTGCTTCGTAGATCTGATCCATTTGGCCGTCTGATCCATTGGCCATAATGACGATCACTGTATCTGTTCCTGGGTGGTAGAACATATCGCTGTTGTATCCTGGCACATTGCCGCCGTGGCCCACGAGCTCGCCGTAGCTGTCGGAGAAGCGGCTTATGCCGAGGCCGTAGAGTTCGCCATCCTTGGGTCTCTCTGGGTTTGCAAAGAGTTCGGCGACGGCCGCATCGCCCAGGCGTGTGTCCTGCCGTCCGAGTGCGCCGATGTAGATCGCGAGATCGCCTGCGGTTGTGATCATACCGCCGTCGGCCAGGCCGTAGCCCGAGTCGTAGGCGAAGGTATCCTCGAAGTCATCGGCCCCAAACTCTTGATATCCGTGGGCGAGCGCGCCGCTTGCGGTCTCGTGGTGTTCGTAGTAGGTCGCATTCATCTCGAGCGGTTCGAGGATGCCCTCGCGGATCGCCTGCGAGTGGTGGGCGTTGGTGGCCGAATCGATGGCGAGACCGGCGAGCAGAAAATTGGTGTTTGAGTACTCCCAGCTGGTGCCCGCCGCGAATGATGCCTTTTTGCCAAATGCGAACGCGAGTGCCTCCTCGGCGCTCCAAACATGTGTGGGATCGTCGTCGACTGCGTTCCAAAAGGCGTTGCTGCCGAGATAGTCGTAGGTACCGGCGCTGTGACTGAGCAGCTGTCGGATGGTCGCGGTGTCGGCGTTTTCGATTTCTTCGGTGATGGTTGGTTCGATGTAGTCGCTGGCCATCGCGTCAAGATCGAGGGTGCCGGCGGCGTGCTGCTGGGCCGCTGCGAGGCCGACGAAGGACTTGCTATTGCTCGCGATTCGAAAGCGCGTATCGAGGGTCATCGGCACTTGTCCGCCGCGATCCGCGAGCCCTGCCGCGCCTGTGTAATCGTCTGCATCACCGGGGGCGTCGATCCAGAGAATGACGCCTGGCAGCCCGTCGTCGACGACCTCGGCGAGCAGCGACTCGTACTCCGTGGAGCTGAGATCGACCGGTTCTGCCTCCTGGTTGCAAGCCGTGAGTAGCAGGGGGAGTGCGCATAAACGCACGAGTGTCGATGTCCTCAGCTTCATGCATTGCACCATAGTTCAAAAAATCAAGGGGCGCAGGCAGGACAGGTCGCGATCGCTCCTTTAGAGCCACAAAGTGTTATGATTCTGCCGATGATCCGCTCAGATTACCTCATGGGCCTTTTTGCCTCGATACTCGGCGGGCTCGCGCTGCCTGCCTGTGGCATCGACTGCGGGGACGATGCCGGGAGTCCGTCGATGCCCGAGCTGCACCCGACCGGCGTCGATCCCGCGCAGCTCAGCGCAGCGCTCGTCGATGGTGTGCTCGATCCTCAGGAGTGTGCGGCGCTCTGTGGTGGCGATCCTGTGACCACAAGCGCGACCGCTACGGACGGCTCCTCGACCGGCGGGTCGACGAGTGGCGGGTCGACGAGTGGCGGGTCGACGA
>CAYYUP010000056.1:8756-44925 GCA_964474905.1 uncultured Nannocystis sp.
AACGCTCAACTCTCGAGATCGCGATCGAGAATGCAACCGAGGGCTGTGTAGGCGAGACCTGGGGGGCCCTGCTGGCGGCCCACCAAGCCGCGGCTGCAGAGGATCCCGAGTTGCGCCGTTGCATGGAAAAAATCGCCGCCGATGAGGCCCGGCATGCCGCTCTCGCCTGGGCCGTCGACGCTTTTTTCAACGATCGCTTGAGCGCGACGGAGCGCTCGCAAGTCGAGGCCGCTCGCAGGCACGCGGCCCTGTGCATTCGGACATCTCAGCCTTCGCCGCCTGAACTGGCCGCGCTTGTCGGCCTGCCCGCAGCGGCCCCCCGTGAGCGTCTTTGGGAGGCGCTCGATCAGGAACTCTGGCACGCCGCCTAACTCAAAACGGGCGGCGCTCGCAGCTCGCAAGTCGAGCACTCTGGCGAAGATTCGCCGCACTGCGCTTGTCGCATTTCACCGGTCGGTAGGCTGTCGACGACAGGGGTCCAGCCGAGAGTCGCCGCTCACCAGCCGAGCACGCTGGCGAAGATCAACGGCACGACGATGGTCGCATCGGACTCGATGATAAAGCTCGGCGTATCTTCGTTGAGCTTGCCCCAAGTGATCTTCTCGCTGGGCGTCGCCCCGGAGTAGGAGCCGTAGGAGGTTGTCGAGTCGGACACCTGACAAAAATAGCCCCAGACGGGGGTCTCATTGTGGCCGAGATCCTGGCTGAGCAAGGGCACTACGCAGATCGGAAAGTCGCCAGCGATACCGCCGCCCACCTGGAAAAAACCGCAGGAGGATCGGCGGGTCGAATCGCGGTACCAATGGGCAAATTCGCACATATATTCAATGCCGCTGCGCACTGTGTGCACATTTTGAATCGTGCCCTTGATGACCTCGGCGGCGTAGACATTGCCGAGCGATGAGTCCTCCCATCCGGGTACGACAATCGGCAGATCGCGCTCGGCTGCGGCGACCAGCCAGGAGTCGGCGGGATCGATTTCGTAGTGCTCTTGCAGGGCCCCAGAGCGGAGCACCTCGTAGGCGAATTCGTGGGCAAATCGGCGCTCTCCAGCGCTTTCGGCTCGCTTCCAGGCTTCGATCATCGCCGCACCGACCCGCCGCATCGCCATCTCTTCAGGGATGCAGGTATCGGTGACCCGATTGAGTTTTTGGTCGAAGAGGGCGCGCTCGTCGGCCGGGGTAAGCGAGCGATAGGCGGGCACTCGCACGTAGCTGTGGTGGGCGACCAGGTTGAAGAGATCCTCTTCTAGGTTCGCACCTGTACAAGAGATGGCGTGCACCTTGCCGGCACGGATCATCGCCGCCAGGCTGATGCCGAGCTCCGCGGTGCTCATCGCCCCGCCGAGGGAGACCAACATCGAGCCGCCCGCCTGCAGATGGGCTCGATAGGCATCGGCGGCGTCGACCAGGACCGCGGCGTTAAAGTGGCGAAAGTGCCGGCGGATGAAATCTGAGATCGGTGCGGCGGTCATGGTCGGGAATTCCTGCCTGCGGACAAGCTGGGCCAGAGTCCCCCAGCGCATGTCCGCGGTGCAAGCCTGCTCGAGCTTGCGCGTGCTTGTCTGGCCGGTCATGCTCGCAGCGAGTTCCCGGATGACCGCCCGCAGACCCTATTTTGACATGCCTCGACCCTACGGCTTCGCCCATCGCGGCGGTGCAGCTGTGGCCCCCGAGAATACACTCGTCGCCTTTAAGAGGGCGGTGGAGGCCGGCTTTCACCACCTCGAGACCGACGTGCACCTGACCCGCGACGGCGAACTCGTGACCCTGCACGATCCTACCGTCGAGCGCACCACCGATGGCGTCGGTCTTGTGCGTAGCTTCACCCTTGCGGAGCTGCGCCGTCTCGATGCCGGCCATCGCTTTACTACCGACGGCAGCACCTTCCCCTGCCGTGGCATGGGCATTCGCATTGCGACGCTCGCCGAGGTGCTGGAGATCGACCCGCAGGTGCGCGTCAACATCGAGATCAAAGAGCGCGATCCGACAGCGTTGCGGGCCGTGTGGGGCTTTATTCAGCATCACCGGGTTTTTGATCGGGTGCTCGTTGCCTCTGAGCACGCCGCGGTGGTAGCCGCCTTTCGCGAGCTCTCGAGGGGTCGTGTTGCGACCTCGGCGGGCAGCGTCGAAATCTTCCGCTTTTGGTTGGCGACCCGCCTGCACCTGGGGCCTCGCAAGCGGCCCGCCTTCGATGCTCTCCAGGTGCCCGCCCGCCACGGCCCGCTGACTGTGGTCGACGCCGCTTTTTTAAAAAATGCTCACCGCCACGGCCTCGACGTGCACGTCTGGACGATCGACGACGAAGCCGAAATGCGCCGTCTGCTCGCCCTCGGCGTCGATGCCCTGATGAGCGACTACCCGGAACGCCTCGCTGCTGTCCTTCGAGACACGTAGCAGGTGGGCGACCTAGCCGGCGTCCTCAACACATTGAACCGGGGTCCAGGGGGCCGCCAGGTTGTCGCAGTGGGCCGACTTGTTCTCGAGGTTCATCGGTCCAAGAATCGAGACTTTGCCATCGACTTCGTCGACATGGAAGAGCTCGGCGGAGTTTGAGCAGGCGTAGATACGGGTGGTCTTTGGGTGCCACTCGATACCGACACTGCCAAAGTTGTAATCGGTCTTGACCAAAAACTTCGCTTTTCCGGTGAGGTGATCGATCGTGTAGAGCGTGTCATCGGTGCCGTTGATCGCGTACGTATCCTGGAGTTCATCCGACCAGGTGAGGCCGCCAGTGCCCCAGTTAATGCCGAGTGGGCCGATCACCGTCGCATTGCCGTTTTCAGTGCTGATGTCGACGAGCATGTCGATGCCGGTCTCGAGACCGTAAAGCCCGAGCCCTTGATCGGCGGTGATACCGGGCAGCTTGCTGACCTTCGTCGGACCTACGATCGTGCGCTCGCAGGTGCAGGGATCGATGATCTCGAGGTTCTTGGTGCTCGCGTTGGCGGCGTAGAGGCTGCCGTTGCGACCGAAACTACTGGTATTGTAATTGTCGTTGGTATCGAGCGCACAGAGGAAGGTCGAGTGGCCGTCCACGAGGTCGATTTTGTAGAGTCGCGTTGGACTCGAGGTATCCTCAAAGGAGACCAGCCATTTGCTGTTGTCCTCGTCGCCAGTCGTCGATCCGGTGCCGGTGCTGCCGGTGCTGCCAGTGCTGCCAGTGCTGCCAGTGCTGCCGGATGTATTGCCTGTGACGCCACCTGTGGTCATACCGCCGGTGGTACTGGTGGTCGTGCCCATGGTGACGCCGCTCTCGGAGTCGGTCTCACCGTCGGTCGTCGCCATCGTCGTCGTGCCATTGCTGGTGGCCGTGCCGTCGGTGGCGGTGCTGGTACTGGTGCCAGTTGCGCTATTTGACGCGGAGCCGCCCATCGTTGTGGAGCCGGTATCGCTAGCCGAGCCGCCCATCGTCGTCGACTCCGAGGCGCTGCCAGTAGGCGCCGTGGAGGAGGATTCACCCTCGGATCCCGAGGTTCCGTCATCGCCACAACCGCCAGTCAAGAGCAACAGACCGACCATCCACACACTATTCCACGTATACACTGTAGACATGAAAACCATCATCCTTGATCCGCAGGCAGGAAGCGACCGGCCCAGGGAAATAGCCCGCAAGCCGGTAGTGACAGCAAATCACTCGTGTCTCTATTCGCGGTAGCGAGCGAAGTAGCTGCGCATCAAGAAGCGACGGAACCACGTGTTCACGCCGGCGACGTCGACCATCGCTCGGCCGTAGACCACTAGCGAGCGGCCGCCCAGGCTGATCCCGTGGAAGAAGTCTTCGCGCAACCGGTGCGGCTCTAGGGGAGGCACCCCGGAGGGATAGTATTCTGTCTCTTCGGACAGTTTTATGATGTTGCGAGCGATCACAGCCGCCTGCCAGATACACTCGATCGCCCGCTGCATCGTCGGCCACTGGCCGCCATCGCCGATCACCCGAACAGCATCACCGCCGGCGAAGACATCGGGCAGGGTCGGGCGGGGAGTTGGGAAGCATTGCATCGTCGGACCGACCGCGAGCCAACCGGCATCAGTGCGCGGCAGGTCCAGGTTTGCGATCAGCGGTGCCGGCTGGATTCCACCTGACCAAAAGCACATGTTGGAGGCCTGCCAGCGCTCGCCCTGGGGGTCGCGCAGGCGGATCTGCGTGGGCTCGGCGGCGGTCAGACGGGCATTCAGGCGGAGCACGACGCCCTGATCCTGCAGGTAGCGGCTCGTTCGACGGGCGACACGGGCGGCGAAGCGGGGCAGCAGGCGCTTGCCGCTGTGCACCAGAACAACCTGCGGTGCTTGCCAGCCGGGGGGGCGCTCGGTCGTCAGGTGGGCCAGCTCGCCCGCGAGTTCGACCCCGCTGATTCCACCGCCAACCACCGCGATCGTCGGCGGATCGGCGCTGGCGACTGCGGCGGAGTCGGGCCCTAAAAGGTTGGCGAGGGTGGTCGTCGCGGATTCCTGCTCGTCGGCCAGCTTGTAGCGCACGAGGTGCTCACGACCGACGATCGCCGGCGGGGGTTCGAGGATCGAGCCCAATGCGATCACCAAAAATCGCCCGCGAAGACGCAGGCCAGAGGCTAGGAGCACCTCCTTTGCGGGCGCATCAACGGCGACGATCTCTCCCTGTACGAAGCAGGCATCGACATCGGCGTCGACCGCTGCCGCCGTATCGATCTCGCTTTCGCCGGGGTCCAGGCGGCCGCAGAGGCGCTCGTGTACCAGCGGCAGATAGCCGTGACGGCGGTGGCGATCGACGAGCATGACCCGCAGACCTCGGCCCTGCGGTCGCCGTCGCAGTTGGTGGAGGAGCTCCAGGCCGAGGAAACTCGCGCCCAGGATCAAGACGTCGGTGTCGCGGGTCACCTCTAGCGGTTCGGCGGCGGGGGGCTGCGCGGCATCAGTGGCCGAAGACATGGACTCGCTCTCGAAAGGCCGGCGAGAAGCGCTCTCGGACCAGGCGCTCGGCTTCGGTGCGGCTGTGTCGGGGCGAGCGGTGGACCAACACCAAGGCCTCGCCGCGAAAGCGCTGCTCGGCGAGTTCGACGAGTTCGTCGAGATGGGTGTGCCCCCAATGGCGAGTGGCGTCGACATCCCGCCGCGAGTCCCATCCGGTGACCTCATGGACCAGAACACGGGCGTCGGCGATCAGCGGGTCGTCGCGGAGCAGCTCGATCCTGGTGTCGCCGGTGACGCAGAGCGCGAGTTCTTGGTGGGAGGCCGTGATCTCGACGCCCGAACGGCGGAGTTTTTGCAGCTCTGCGTTGTTCATGCCGACAAACTCCTCGCGCAGCCGCTTTGTTTGCCGCTCGATCGCCCACGCCAGCGAAGGTACTCGGTGTGTCGAGCGGCGAGCGATCGCCGTGATGCCGCGCCCCAGATCAACGCGAGCACCGGGCGCGTGGCCGTGCAGATCGACCTCGAGATCGCGGTTGGAGATCGATCCCCAGCCGGCGAAGATCATCCGCAGTGACGCGACGATCTCCTCGGGCACGTGCAGGGTTAGCGGCGGCAAGCCCTGCATGCGTCGCTGTGCGAGCAAGTAGGCGACGCCACCGAGATGATCGGCGTGGCCGTGCGAGATCAGGACCGTGCTGTAGCGGAGGGCGCCGGATGGCACCATGCCGACATCAAACATCAGCCTGAGCTCTGGCACCATCAGACAGGTTTCGATGCCACCAGAGGCGATGCCTTGGAGTGTCAGGCCGGCGACCTTGAGCTTGTCCAACCCGTCGTCCCGTCGATGCTCAGGGCGGCTCGCGCCCTGTGTGTCGGCCGTGCCCAATGTGTCGGTTGTGCTGGTCATCGGCGTTCCTCACCGGATCACGGCGAGATCGATCAGGCGACGAAATAGCGGTTCGGTGTCCACAGGATCGGGGCTGTCTGGTCGCGGTGCGTGCTCGTCTCGGCGGTCGTGCGTGCCTGTGCTCGTGGCGCGGCCATGAGCTGTCTGGCGGCGACGACAACCTTTTCGGGCGAGACGACGATCTGCTCCTCCAGGTGGATGTTTTGCGGGATTCCAGGCACCGCGTCTTGGCCGAGCACTCGGGTGATCGGTGTATCGCCGGCCATCGCTTCGATCACTGCGCCCTGGATTTCGCGGCCGATGCTCGAGAAGACCCTGTCCTCGTGCACGACCAATAGACGCCCGGTTTTGCCGACGCTTTTGAGCACGCACTCCATGTCGGGCGGCACAATCGTGCGCATGTCGATCAGCTCGCAGTCGACACCTTCGGCGGCGAGTTTTGCGATGGCATTTTGGCAGAAGAGCGTGCAACGACCCCAGGTGACGATCGTAAGATCGGAGCCTTCGCGGCGGATCGCGGCTTTGCCAAGCGGTACCCTAAAGTCGTCTGGGAGCGCCGGAATATGCCCCTTAAAGCCAATGCTGCGCTTGAGTGCGGCGATCTCCTTGGCGTCGGTGGGCTCGCCTGGGAAGGCATCGCCGAGCGGCATCCGGTAGAGCCCCTTGGACTCAAAGAAGACCACGGGACCTGTGTACTCGGCGGCCGATCGCATCAGCCCGTAGACATCGCGGGAGGTCGTTGGTGCGACGATCGTCAGCCCTGGAATCGCGCCGTAGAGGCCCTCCATGCACATCGAGTGGTAGATCGCACCGCCGTGCAGGGGCTCGACCGGCAACCGGAGGATGATGTTGACATTAGTGGTACCGCCGGAGGTCCAGAGCATGTTGCCCATCAATACCAGCCAGTGCAGCGTATTGAGCGAGTAGTCGGAGAATTGGATCTCGGGGATCGCGGTGGCGCCGCTGTGCAGGGCAAAGCCCAGTGCCGAGCCCAGGATCAGTGGCTCGTTGATCGGCGCGTCGCGGACCTGGTCGGGAAAACGCTCCCAGAGCCCCTTGGTCGTTGCCATCGCGCCGCCCTTTTTGGCGACATCCTGTCCGTAAAGCCAGGACATCGGATTGTTGGCGAGGATGGCTTTCATCGCCGAACGGATCGCACCGTTGAGCGAAATTGCGGTGTTTCGACCCTCTAGCGGGGGCTCTACGGCCTCTGGGTAAGGATCTCGAATATGATCATAGATGGACTCGTAGGTCGGCTCGGGCTCACCTTCGGAGATCTCCATGGTCTCGACGATATAGTCGTCAGCCTCCTTGGCGATCAGGCCGAAGTCGTGGCGACGGAAGTAATCGTTGCCCTCGGTGACGTCGTTTCGCCGGAGGATTTCGTTTTCGTCACAGATGCCCGCTTTGACCAGGGAAGCGCCGAAGTCGGGCAGCGGATCGTACGAGTCAAACTCAAAGGTGAAGTCGGCGGCCGAGGAGTGATTGTTGAGGCGCGAGAGGTTTTTAACCCACATCAGCGCCGGTCGCTGCTGCTCTTTGCAGTAGGTGGCGGCCGCCTTGGAGGTCTCGTAGACCCCGAGAAAGTCGTTGCCGTCGCACTCGAAGAAGCGGAAGCCAAAGGCCTCGGCGTAGGCCTTGAAGCTGCGAATGCCGCGGCCGTCCTTGGGGTCGACGCTGATCGCGATGTTGTTGTCGGTGATCGTTAGCAGCAGCGGTAGCTCGAGGATCGACGCCCCATTCATGCCCTCGTGGAGGTCGCTCTCGGCGGTAGTACCGTCGCCGATCACGGCGACCACGACACCGTCGTCATGACCCGCCTGCTTGAGACCGTGGGCGTAGCCGACCGCTTTGCCGAGCTGCATGCCGAGCGCGCTCTGGACCGGCAGCACGTTGTTGGGGATGTCGTTGAAGTGGGCGGTCATCTGCCGCCCGTGGCTCCACGGATCGGTGACTTTGGAGAGCTGCTGACGCATGTGATCGAGGTGAAAATCCTCGTAGCCGCGCAGGCGGCACCAGAGTGCGAGCAGGGGGGCAGATCGGTAATGCGCGCAGATCGCGAAGGCCTCGGTATTGACGACCTCGCTGTAGGCGAGCGCTTCGGCGGCGCCGTGCACCTCCTCGCCGGAGCCCCAGATCGAGAACTTGATCTTGCCCTTCGCGCACTCTTGGACGACACGCTCGACGTGCGAGCGGGCCATGCACATCTCCCGGTAGGCGAGGCGCAGTCGCTCAGGTGTCAAGGTCGGGAAGCGGCCAAGGGAGCTGAGGTCAAAGCGCGGCGAGGTCGTAATCGGCGTATCCATAGCGAGTGCCCGTGAGCCTATGCGATCGCCCCGCGGGGGTAAACCGACGGCGCCCGCGAGATCGCCCAGAGACCGCCAAAGCGCTGTGGGCAGCCCCCTTTGTCGGGAGCAGGGCCCGCCGCGAAGCGTGACTTGGCCAACGTTGCGTCCCCGCCGGAGGAGGAGGCGACGCGTGCACGGTCCTTCGCAGGAGGGCTTATTCGCCTGTCTCTTGGGGCAGTGACGCGGTGGTGGCGATCAACATCTGCATGGCGCCGATCTCAGGCTCACCGCCCTCGAACCTGCGGCGGATCTGGAAGTAGAGGCGCATTGTCAGGACGACGATGAAGGGCATGACGATCGCCATGACTGCGGCCTGGAAGACGCCCGCCAGGATCCCGCCGATCCAGGGGATGATGCTGAGCAGCCAGAAGGGCAGGGCGATGCCGATGCCGACCGCCAAGCCGACGGCGATGAGGGAGATAATCAGCAGAAGCGGCTCTTGCTTGGCGATCTCGAGGTTTCGCAGGTTGATGTCGACCATGCGCTTGCCCTCGCAAAAGTAGATCAGACCGACAAAGGAGCCGAGCAAGATGCCGGGGATGATCAGGAAGATAAAGCCCACGAAGGTGATGAGCCCGGCGACGAAGAAGCTGAGCCAGACCATCTTGGCGTTGGCGATTTGCTCTTTCCAGGCGTTCATCCAGTCGACCGGATGATTGAGGTAGGCGCCGAGCAAAAAGCGGTGGAGAGCCGCGACGGCCAACGGCATCAGCACGGCCTGGCCGAGGGCGAGCAGCACCACAAGCAGGGGACCGACCCAAGGAATGAGGCCGAGAAGCCCCGACGCGAGCGCGATCGGCACGGTGATCGAGCCGAGGATCAACGCTGCGGGGATCCACACTGGCTTGATAAATTCGAGGGTCTGTTTGTAGAGGTCGACGAATTCTTGGGAGTTTAGGGCGCCGCTGGCCGGAGCCGGCACTGGTGCGGTCAACTGCGGCGCCGGCACCTGCGGAGCCTCTCCGGTGGCGACCATTGGGTTTGTCGGGATCGCGTCGTAGTCGTCGGCGATCTCGGGGCTGGCCACTGGGGGTGCTGGAAAACCGGGTGGCGGTGCACCGGGGGGCTGAGCTACGGGCTGAGCGAAGCCACCGGGAGCGGCTTGAGGCATCGCCGAGGTCGGCGCGTAGGCGATGCCTTGGCCCTCGGCGTTGAGCGTGCCCCCACCTGGTGGTGCCACAGGGGCAGACCCCATGGCCGGAGGTGCGACCGGAGGTGCGACCGGAGGTGCGAGAGGCGGAGCGGGCATGCCGGGAGCGGGCATGCTGGGAGCGGGCATGCTGGGAGCGGGCATGCTGGGAGCGGGCATGCCGGGAGCGGGCATGCTGGGAGCGGGCATGCTGGGGGCGGGCATGCCGGGGGCGGGCATGCCAAAGGGCACTCCGCCGCCCGCGATCATCGTTCGTCCCTTGCCGGCCAAGGGCGAGTCGATCATCTGAACCGTGATCAGAGAATTACCGAGGCGAATGGCCATGCCTGGGGTCATCTCGATGGTCGAGAGGCGTCGTCCGTCGAGCAAGAACGACCCGTTGGTCGAGCCCAGATCGACGAAGCGAAGTACGCCCGCCTGGAAGGTGATCTCACCGTGCCTGCCGGAGACCTGAGAGTCTCGCAGGGCGATGTCGCCGAGGTCGCGGCCGATCGTCAATCGGTCGCGGTTGGCGAAGGTCCGGGTCTCTGGCGGCCGGTCGACATATTGGATGTGCAGCGTGAAGGAAGCCATCGTCTCTCCGAGTCGCGCTAAGCTCTGGCGCAGTGTCACAAATGCACACTGCCAGACGCAATAATCCCGCCGATTCGGCTGATGAGCAATCCCCTCCGTGTCCGTGGGGGCCGAGCGAGCGCCAGAGTCTCCTGAGTGAGCTTCGGGGCGGGCCGAATTCCGAGCCCACGCGCTGGGATCTCATTGTCGTCGGTGCCGGCATTACGGGCGCCGGGATCGCGCGCGATGCGGCGATGCGCGGACTTCGGGTGCTCGTGCTCGAGGCCCAGGACCTGGCCTACGGTACATCGTCACGCTCTTCGCGGCTGATCCACGGCGGCGTCCGCTACCTCGAACAGGGGGAGGTCGGCCTGGTCTACGAGGCCCTACGCGAGCGCTCGCGGCTCTACAAGACCGCCTCGCATCTCGTTCAGCCGGCGAATTTTCTCTTTCCGGCCTACCGGGGCGATCGCCTGCCGCTCTGGCAGCTGCGGGTCGGACTCGCGCTTTACGACGCGCTCAGCCTCTACAGGACCCACCACCGAACCCTGGGCCCGGGGCGCACCCGCAGCTACGAGCCGTTGCTCGCGGGCACCGGGCTCCGCGGCGCGGTGGTCTACGAAGATGCGGTCACCGATGACGCTCGCCTGACTCTCACCACGGCACAAAGCGCCCGGCGCAGCGGCGCTCAGGTGCTGACCTACGCAGAGGTCGTCGGCCTGGGTTGCGACGCCGAGGGACAGTGGGTGAAGCTCGCCGAGGGCCTGACCCTGCGGGCAGCACAGGTCATCGTCGCCGCCGGACCCTGGACCAGTGAGCGCCTCCTCGGCGAGACCGGTCGCGATTTACTTGCGCTGTCCAAGGGAATCCATGTGGTGATGCGCGCGAGCGACGTGCCGATTCGCCAGCCGCTGGTTGTGCAGGTCCCGGGCGGTAAGCGCATCGTCTTTGTCATCCCCTGGGGGACGCGCACCTACCTGGGCACGACCGACAGCGCTTACGAGGGAGATCCCGGGGCGAGCGGCGTCGACGAGAGCGACTACGACGAGCTTTTTCCACTGATCCGGCGGATCCTGCCGACGGTGCAGCTGACCCGCGATCGCGTCGTCTCGGCCTGGTCAGGGGTCCGTCCACTGGTGCGCGGCACCTCCAAGAGATCGACCGTCGTAATTTCCCGCCGTCATCGCCTCGTCGAGAACGATGCGGGCATCATCGGCCTTGTCGGCGGCAAGCTGACCACCTACCGGGCGATGGCCGAGGAGGCCGTCGACCACGTCATCCCCGACCTGCGAAGAGCAGCACCGGAGCGGCGGCTCGCGGCCTGCGAGACCGACCAGCGGCCTCTCGTGTCAGGAGCACCGCTCTGCGCTGCAGAGCTCTGCGATCCGCTGCTCGCCGATCTGGCACCGCGTCACGGTCCGGCTGCCCGCGAACTTGCGGCTCGGGCCCGTGCACAGCCCGAGCTTCTGGGGCGCTTGGTCGAGGATCTGCCCTACCGCTGGGTCGAGGTCGATCAAGCGATCCGCTTCGAGGGCTCCTGCCACCTCGACGATATCCTCCGTCGCCGTTTGCCTTTAGCCCTCACCGATGCGCGCCACGGAGGCGGCGTTGCCCGTCGGATCGCCGAGCGTGTGATCGATGCCCGAGGTGGCTCGGGCCGCGATGTCGACGAGGAGATCGATCGCTACCGCGAACGCCTGCTCCGAGAGACAGGTTACGATCTCGAAAGGGCCTCGAGCTAAATCTAGCCGAAGAGCCAGATCACAGCTCGGGTCATCCAGCTCGTTTCGAGGTTTGCGCCGACGTAGAGCCCACCGGTAAAAATGCCGCCGAGGATGAGGCCCGGCGTGGCCACCCAACCGAGGACCCAGCGGACTCTCGAGGTCGATGACGGCCCCTCGGCGCCATCGCTAGCGGGGTCTTGTTCCGAATTGTGTGCCGGTTTTTTCGCCATGGTCACTCGCTCCCCTCGCTCGCAGGGGCCCCGTGGGCGTCTTCTGCGGCGGCATCGGCGGCATCGTCGGCATCGCCTTGCGGTATCACTGGGTCTGTCACTGGGTCTGTCGCGGGGTCTGTCGCGGGGGCGTCGTTGGCCGCCCGCCATGGGGCCGCGAGTTTGCCGCGCAGCATTGCAGCTCGGCTCTCGGCATCGATCCACAGGGGTTGCGAATCGTCGGCGAGTACGTCGGCCATCCACGAACCGCGTCGCCAGGCATTGCTGCCGGGGTCACCGATCGCCGGGGCCCCGAGCAGGCGGCCGACGACAAAGAGCAGGCTGCGCAGGTGGGGTGCCTGACGTGATCGTGGGCTGTGGGGCACCACCGCACAGTCACCGGAGAGAGCCTCTTTTTCGGTGAAGGTGTCGTTGGCGAAGACGAGTACGAGATCGGCACCGTCGCGGGATTTTTGTCTGTCGCAGAGTTCGCGCAGCTTGGGACCCTGACCGGAGGGCGCATCTTGCCAGAGGGAGATCGACTGCAGCTGCAGACGGAGGCCTGTCTGTGCGTCGTACACCTGCGAGGCCCACTCGACGGTCTGATTGACATAGGCGAAGGGATCCGCGGCCTTTGCAGCCCAGGCGCCATCGACCCACACCTTGACCTTGACGGTCACGGGCTCCCGGAGCATCGCTTGGAGCTCTAGGGGCAAGCGCTCGGGCAGGGTGAGCGTGAGGGGCATCGTCGGGCGCAGCGGTGGGTCGAGCAGCGTCGGCGCGGGTTTTGGTTCGATGCCCGTCGGCGGAGTCACCGTTTCTACGGGGGTGGGATTTGGAGTGGGGGTGGGATTTGGAGTAGGCGTCGTCGGAGTGGGTGTCGACGGAGTGGCTGGCCCGTCTGGAGCTGTGGACGCGACAGCCTTGGCACCGACGCTTAGGGCTGAGATGGCGCCGACGCGGGTGCTGATCCAGCCGTGCGGAGCAGCCGACGGAGCAGCCGACGGCACGGCCACATCCATGCCGAGCCAGTCCTTTTCGAAGGAGAGGATCGCCGCTCGATGCGTGTGTCCGTTGTAGACCCCGGCGGTGAAGAGACCCAAGACTAGGCCTACCGGTAGACCCAGCAGGAGGAAGAGCTTGGCGAGAGCCTTGATGCGTACGCGCGGCATGGAATTCGGCGGAGTATACTGCCCAGATCTTAGAACTGCCCGAAGGTCTCAGAGATTCCCGCCGGCGGCCTCGGTAGGCGGTTTCAGCAGAGATCGCTCAGGCCAATGGCTCTAGTTGGCTCAGTCTGCGGAGGCGTGCTCGCGGGTGAGCATGAGGAGCACAGCTTCGGCGCCTTCTTGGACTTCGTGGCGGTAGCGCGAGCCTCTGCGGCGCGAGAGTCGATCGCCGGGCGTGGCGATCTGACCGTCTTCGTCGCGGAGCTTGCCCTCGAGCAGCAAGAGCTCGGCCGAGGTCACCGATGAGGGTCGTGGTAGCACCGTGCCAGCGTTCGCGCGGACGAGTGTTGCGCTGAGCTGGGAGTCGCCGCTTAGCACTGTTCGGGTGCGCACACCGCTGTCGCCTTCGGTCCATCCGACCCGATGATCGACGGTTGTCAGCACTGTGTAAGCGGTGTCGATATCGACGTCGAGAAAGGCCGTGACCCGGTCGCGGAAGGGCAGCAGACGTTTGCGTCCTTGCAGCGACGCGAGCAAATTCTTGAAGACACGCGGCGAGGGTTTGCTGGAGATCGTGTAGAGGGCGACGCTGTGGGCCGCCTTGAGGGCTGCGGCCTCGGCGGTCGACTTCACCGACCCCGTTGCCATGATCGATTCGATGCGAACCCGCTCATCAGCGAAGAGTTCACCGAGGAGATAACCGGCCATCAGGTCTTCAGGACGCGTGCTCATTGTAGTGTCTCCTTGGGGGCCTTTTCCTCGTCGTGGTCAGTCGCCAAGGGCGACGCGGATCGACTCGAGGGCATTGGCGATCTCGCTGGCGACGCGAGTTGTCGGAACCTTGGCCCGGGCGCCGATCTTTTCGGAGGAGAGGCCCTCGAAGTAGGCGAGTTGGAGCATGTTGCGCTGCTTTGGCGGCAGTAGGTCGATGACCCGCTGGATTTGCTCGCGGTCGGTGGCCTGGGAGGGCGCATCGTTGTCGCTGAGCACGTACGAAATCTGGGTATCCTCCATAGACACCATTTTGCTGGCCTTGCGGGTGCGCAGACGTTCGAGGGCCCGTTGGCGGAGATGCATCAAGAGCCAGACGCGGACCGGGCAGCCCTCGGGATCGTACTGCGACGCCTTGGTCCAGATCTCGAGGAAGACATCGCGCAGTACTTCTTCGGCGAGGGTACGATCGCCGAGGATGCGTTGCGCTACGCCGAAAAGCAGCGGGGCGTAGGCCCCGTAGAGGGCGGTGATACCGTCGGCGTCACCTCGGCCAGCGGCCTCGAGCGCAGCATTATCGTCGTATTCTGGCGTATCGGCCATTGTTGCTCGGGGGACGTGATCAGCGTCGTGTGATCGCGGGATGCTTGTCAAGCGAGCGGCTGTCCCATTGGCGACGAGCGGTTCGGTAGGTGTGCGAGTACGCGAGGGCGCGTCTTTTAAGAAGTTTGCTCGTGGCCGCCTCGGCTGCCCTCCAGTCTCTTTGGGACAGGTTTAACGAGTGCTCGAATCAGGGCACAAGGGTCGATTGCAGTTTTGCCCGCAGGGGCGAAAGTCGCACTTGGGTCTCGCTTGTAGAGGGCGTATTTCGGCGGCGTTGTCTGGGGGCAGTTTTGTGCGCAGGGGCGAAAGCAACGCGTGTGTCGCAGAATTAGGACATTCCCGCGCGATGGTCGCTCGCCTCCCAAATCGCCTACGATGCCGGCGTGCGTGACGGACTTGCCCTCTCGCCGCGATTGTCCGCGATCGCTGCGCTGGTTCCCGACGGAAAGATCGTCGCCGACATCGGTACTGACCACGCTCTGATCCCGACGGCGCTCGTGATCGGCGGTCGCATCAAGCGGGCGATCGCCAGCGATCGACGGCCGGGCCCGTTGGCTGCGGCCCGCCGGACTGTCGTCCTGCACGGCGTCGAGGAGCGGGTGAGTCTGCGCTTAGGCGAAGGCCTTACGACGATCGATGAGGGCGAGGCCGAAGTCGTGATCATTGCCGGCATGGGCTCGGAGACTCTGCGGTCGATCTTAGATGCGGGCCTCGATCGATTGTCTTCGGTCGAGCGCCTCGTACTCCAGCCAAACGGCGAGGTCGAGCCGGTCCGTCGCTGGCTCGTCAGCCGCGGTTGGGATCTGGTCGACGAGCGTCTGGTGGAGGAGAGAGGTCACTACTACACGGTGGTTGCTGCCGAGGCGGCGGTCGGCGGTCGGCGGCGTTATATCGCCGCCGATTGGCGCCTCGGGCCGATTCTTAGGGTTCGACGGGGATTGCTCTTCGAGCGCTTTGTGGCGGCGGAGCTGCGTCGTTGCGAGCTCGCCCTCGCCGCAGTACGGCGGGCGCCGATCCCCAAAAAGCGCCGGCTCGCCGTCCTTGGGGCCACCCGCGCACTCCTCCTCAACGAGCTCGTCGGCGGAGCAGAGCGTCTGCGTACGTGCTAGGACTGAGGGCATGCCCGCGAAGCAAGAACTGACCGCGGTCCGCCTCGACAAGTGGCTGTGGGCGGCGCGCTGCTACAAAACCCGCGGCCTGGCCTCCGAGGCCTGCGCGGCTGGGCACGTCAAGGTCAACGGCAACTCGGCCAAGGCCTCCAAGACGACCCGCATCGGCGACGAAATCCACGTACGTCTCGGGCCTTGGACGCGGATCCTTGTTGTGCTCGCGCTCGCCGATAAGCGCGGCTCTGCGGCGATCGCCCGCGAACTCTACGAAGATCGCAGCCCGCCACCGCCGGCCAAGGATCCCTCGGCGATGGCGCTGCCAAAGCGAGATCGTGGGGCCGGACGGCCGAGCAAACGCGAGCGGCGTAAGCTCAACGATCTCCGCCGCAGCTGATTCAAAACTCTAAATACATGTCTTATAGGACATGTAAAAATAGACGTGGTTCGGCGAGCGAGCTTAGGGGGATGCAGCTGCCGACGTTTTGTCGGATCGAGGGGCCCCGGGGGTGGTGAGTGAGCGGCTCAGTCCTTCTTCATTCGCCAGATCCGCTGAGCGGCGATCACGGCGAGGTAGGGGTCGCCGCGGTGGGGTGAGCCGGCGTCGCGCAGGCGTTCGACGGCTCCGGTGACCCGGATTTGATCACCGCCGACGATCGATTGCACCTCGCTGCGCAGGCCCAGGCCGTAGCGTTCGAGCAGCTGGTGGTGGAGTTCGCTGACATCGCGGCCCCGATCGACGCGCACGAGCAGGCGCAGTCCGTTGCGGTGGAGGATAAAGTCGACCGCTTGGTGGCAGGTCAGCTGGAAGGCGCGGGAACTCGTGGGGGCTGCGCCATCGATGCCCGCGGTCGTGCTTTGGGGCCAGGCGCCGTAGTCGATGGCGATGCACTGGGTGCCCTCGAGCGGGCATTCGATCGTCTCGAGGGCTTCGATCTCACCGCAGAGTTCGACCTTCGAACCCGGCGTGACATCGTGCTCGGCGAGTTCGCCGAAGTCATCGATTACCAGTGGGCGAAAGCGGCGAAAGAGGCGGTTCCACAGGCTCATACGAGGGGACTCGTGGGACAGGTTTAGCCCGGGGGAGGCGGTATTGGATCGACCTCGCGCTCGTCTAGGAGGATCACCGGCAGTGCCTTGCCGCGGCCCGGGCTCCAGTGAAGAAGAGTGCCTTGGCTGCCTTCGATCCGGAGGAAAGTGTACTGGATGCGATCGCGGGGCAGGAAGACATCGTGGGTGAAGACCGCGATCCAGGTGCCGCTGTTGAGGTACCAGGAGGGGCGAGAAACCACGCTTTTAAGGCGCCAGAGAACCTCTTCGTGGGTATGGCCAAAACACACGAGGGGCACGTCTAGGCGGGCACCGATGGCCTCTGCGGCGCGGCGAAGGGGGCGGGCGGCGGGCTCTTGCGAGGGTCGCAGCAAGGTGTAGCCGATGACTGCGATCGCGAGCAGGAGGAAGACAAAGTCGAGGAGCAAGAAGAGCGACGCCTTGAAGAGAAAGCGCTCTTGGAGTTGGCCGATCGAGTGGAATCCAGCGAACCACAGGCCGGCGACCGAGAGGCCTATGAGCAGGGCGCCGGCGAAGTCGCGGAGGATCTGCCAGCCGAGCGCGCGGATGGTGGTTGTGATGTCGCCGCCGACGGTCTTGAGGTCGTCGATCGCTCGCAGGTCATCGCCAAGGCCGCTGCTCTCGGCGAGTTCGGCGAGTTCCTCTTGGTGACGTTTTCGGAGTTGTTCGCGGGCGCGGCTCGAGGTGGTTGCGAGGCGCCGCATGACCTGCCACCAAAAACGTCCATGGCTGGCGATCGCGCGGCCGATGAGGCCCGGCTGGTGGACGATAAGCCAGCGGAAGTAGCGGAAGTTGGCGCGCGTGCTCGGCACGATGAAGGTGATGTGACCGAAGGAGTTAAAGAGGTAGCGCTGGAAAAAATTACCGAGGGGCATGTCCTCTTCGTAGGCGACGAGCGATGCTTTTTCGTCCTCGAGCTTGGTGCGCAGGTTGTAACGAAAGGCGTTCTCGGGATCGTACTGACAGCCGTGCTCGATCCATACCCGACCGGGCTCGTAGTAAAACCAAGGGCGAAACGAGAGCAGCCGGGCGGCACGTTGGGGGGCCGCGTCGGGCCCGATTGCGGTGACGCGGGCGAGGATCTGTGAGCGGATCTCCTCGTGGATCGCGGGCCACTGGATCTCGTGGTCGTGATTGCCGGGCAGAAAAATGACCTCGTAACCGGCGCTGAGGATCTGGGCGAGGCCGTCGATGAATTCGGGATGGCCGTTGAGGATCTCGCGGATCAGGGCAGTTGCCTGGGCGCCGGTCATCGCGGGGCCGTAGCGACGCTCGCGACGTGACGCTGCGCTCTCGGCCTCGAGGCGATCGGTACGCAGGAGATCAAAGGCATCGCCGTTTAGGATCAGTTTAAAGGGGCGGCTGCGCTCACGGGCTTCGGTACAGAGATAGGAGCAAAACGCGAGGAAATCGGCGTCGTAGAAAAACGTCTCGAGTTCGAAGTAGCGGCCGGTCGCCGGGTTCTTGCCGCGGCCGATGTGCAGATCGCTGACGACGATCAGATCGTGCTCGCCGTCGCGGGCGTGGTCGTTGGCTTGCTCGGCGTGCACGGGCGCTGCTCTCGCAGTGTTCCGCGGGCTGTCGCGGGTCCCCGAGTGTAGCCGGAATTGCGGGGCGATGGCGGTCATGCGGGGCGGGAGTTCTCGGCGGTCGCGGTGGCGAACGGTGGTGCTATCCTTCGCCGAAATTCTGCACGAGCTTACGATGATGACAACGACTCCCTTATTCCGAATCCTCCTCTGCGCGGCGCCCTCGATGCTCCTTCTGGCCTGTACCGGGGAGGGCTCTGTCGGTTCTTCGGCGACCTATACAACGGCGTCGGCAACGACCACGGCGACGATGACCGCGACGATGACAGAGGGCTCATCGACGACCGCAAGCGAGAGCGAGAGCGAGAGCGAGGGCACGGCCACCGAGAGCGAGAGCGGCACCGATACAACGACGACGACCGGCACCACCGCGGTCGTCGATCCCTTGGTGGTCGAGTGTGGAACTCCGCCTGGGGGCGCCGTGGGGGCCAAGTACAAGCATGCACCGACGGCCAACGGGGGGGTGCCCGGTTACACGTGGAGCGCCGAAGGCCTGCCCGAGGGCCTCGACATCAACACGTTTACCGGGGCGCTCAGCGGCGAGCCTGCGGTCGCTGGCGAGTACACCTTTGAGCTCAGCGTCAGCGACTCGGAGGGCTCGGAGGCGATGACAACCTGCCCGGGCGTGACCATCGCGGACAGCCTCAAGATCGACCTAGATGGTCTAGACGGCCCCTGTATCACCGGTAGCGCTTCGCTCCTGGATTACGTCGATGGCGGCGATGGAGCGGCGATTACCTGCAGCGTTCCGGGTGGCACGGGTAACGGCAAGTTGCCCGCTGGCATCACCATCAACGCCGAGACCTGCGAAATCGAGGGCGCGATCAACGAGGCCCGTTACGGTACCTGGGCGTGGATCGTCAAGGCTTCGCAAAACGGTGTCGAGGTCTTTGTGCCCTACTGCGCGACCCAAAACGAGCAGGCCCCTGGCGCCTACGCGATCAAGGGCACTCACAGCGGTGGCGATCAGCTCACGCCCGCGGCCGGCTCCTTCGAGGTCGGTGAACTCGTCAAATTTGACGGTGAGGGAGAGCCGCGTTTTGAGGTCACGACCGAGTGCGGCAACGCCTGTTTCTACGGCTATGTCTATTCGGTGAGCCCCAGCCCCTTTGGCGGCGGCGCCTGCAAGGGCGACAAGGACGGTTGCTACGGACTCTGCCCGCTGGTCAACGATCCCGACGAAGACGACGGTGACAAGCAGGTGAGTTGCTCGTTGTTGCCCGAGATGGGGCTACCCAAGGAGGGCTTTGTCCACGAGATGTGGTCGAAGGGCGATGTGCCGGCGGTTAAGTTTGAGGATCGCCCGTGGATCCTCCAGTGGAGTATCGACTACTGCATCTCGACCAAAAATACCGCCTGCAATACCAAGGCTGACATTCTCGCCAACGGCAGCGGTTCAAACCTCGAGTTTGCGGTGATCATGCGGCCCAAGGGCTAGCAGAACACTGATTCGAGCGATCTGTGCGAAATTGCGCAGATCGCATGAGTTGCGGTATCGCGAGGGTCTCACTCCAAGGCTTCTGCACGGGGATGCCTTGCGTCCGGCTATGATGGCGCGGGCATGGGTGGAGAGGTCAAGGTCGGCGGGGCGGAGCGGGCATCGAACGAGACGATGCAGCCGACGATGCAGCCGACGATGCAGCCGAGCGGCAGCACGGGTCCGTACTCGGTTGTGCTTGCGACCGACGAGCTGCGCGGTGGCATGGTTCTCGACGGCAAGTACCGCCTGGATTCGCTGATCGGCCGCGGTGGCATGGGGCACGTTTGGCGCTGTACGCATGCGCATTTGTCGGGCGACATCGCGGTAAAAATCCTGATCGATCGTTTGCGGGGCAAGGCGGTGGCGATCGAGCGCTTCTGGCAGGAGGCCCGGCTGATGGGTGCGCTTGGCCACCCCAACATTGTCCGCATCTACGACGTCTCGCCCTCCTCCGCGGATGTGCCCTATATGGCGATGGAGCTGCTGCCGCGGGAGAGCCTTCGCCATCACTTAAAAAAGGTCGGCACCATCGAACCAGAGGAGGCGATCGGCCTCCTCGACGGCGTGCTTTCGGCTCTTATCGCCGCCCATAAGCGGGGCATCATCCACCGCGACATCAAGCCTGAGAACCTGATGTTCGCCGATGTTCGCGATATCAATACCGACGAACTCCGCACCGAGCTTAAGGTCCTGGACTTTGGCGCATCGATCCTCCTGGAGCCCGGAGAGGAGAGCGAGGCCTCCGGCGAGGGTCTGTTTGGCACCCCTTTTTACATGTCGCCGGAGCAGGCTGGTGGGGCCGCGCTCGACCACCGCAGCGATCTTTATTCGGCCGCGGTTGTGCTCTACGAGATGATCTCGGGGAAGGTCCCGCACGGCGGTGATGGCCTGCACGCGTTGGTCTTTAGCATCGCCACCGATCCGGCGATCCCGCTCGAGACTCGGGTCGACGATCTACCGCTTTCGTACTACCAGTTCTTCGATAGGGCCCTGGCGATGGCGCCTGCAGAGCGCTTTCAGAGCGCGATCGAGATGCGCAAGGCGCTTCGCCAGCTCTCGGGGCAGCTCGCGCGGGTGCAGCGACACACCGAACTCTACCTCAAGGCGATCCCGGATGCGCCGATGCCGAGGCCTCCGCGGCCCGGCGATACCGGGCCTGTGGTCACCTGGCGGGAGAAGAGGCCGGTCTCTGGGAGGTCCGCGACGGCGAGCGCGGGGGGGCCTGAGAACTCTGCAAACTCTGCAAACTCCGCGAACGCGAACGACTCGAAGAACTTCGAAGGGGGACGCGAGACCGTCGGCGGCTCAGGCGTTCGGCGCAACGCGGTCACCGTCGAGCCCGGCAGCGGCAGCGGCAGCGACCTCGGCTCGGTCAGTCTGTCGAGGGCCCAAAGCGCCGATGTATCTAGGAGTTCTGGGAGTTCTGGGAGTTCTTTAAACGTGGGCGACGTGGGCGGCTCGGGCAGTTCGGGCAGCTCGGGTAGCTCGCGCAGTCTGGCGGAGCTAGGCGACACTCTCGGAGCTTCGCGAGAGGGACCGGTGCAGGGGACGGCGGTGACCGGGGGTGGTGGTTTTGCGGCGGTTCTTGGGGTTGCATTGGCCGGTGGTGCTGCGATCGCGTACAGCCTCTCTGAGGTCCGCCGGGCCGAGGGGGCGCTCGATTGGGGGGAGATCGGTCTCGCTTTCTTGGTGCCATCGCTGGTCTTTGGCGGTGTCGGTACTTGGCTGCTCAGCCGTCGCGCTGCGTCTTGAACTTATGTATATATGTTGAACATCGGTGTTCGTGAGGGGGGAAATTGATACAGGCGGGGTAGTCGATCGATTTTTGGCGTGAGGTCGCTGAGCGAAACATTCAAAAGCTCTGACACGTAAAATTTTGGTGGATGAGTGGATGAAATGTGGCGCAGGGCCGGTGATCCGGCGATGATGGCCGGCATGTCGGAGAGGCCAGCAGAGGTCAAAGTGATCGCCGGTGCCGAGTCTTGGATCGAGGGCGAGGCGCAGCAACAGCTGGAGCGCGTGGCCGGACTCGCCGGCATGCGGGCAGCGATCGGCATGCCCGATCTGCACCCCGGGAAGGACTCGCCGATCGGTGCGGCCTACATCACCGAGGGTCGAATCTATCCTCATCTGGTGGGCAACGACATCGGCTGTGGAATGGGTCTATTTGCCAGTACGCGGCGTTTAAAGCAGTTTAAACGCGACCGTTGGGCGGCGAAAATCCGCTCTTTGGGGGGGCCATGGCAGGGCGATCCAGGGCTTCTTTTGGAGCGTGCTGGCTTGGCGGCGAGCGAGGCCGATCGTTCGCTCGGTAGCGTTGGCGGTGGCAATCATTTTGCGGAGCTGCAGGCAGTCGAGTCGATCGAAGACGCTGAGGCCTGCGCTCGCATCGGTGTCGAAGCCGATCGTCTCTACGTCTTGATCCACAGCGGTTCGCGCGGCCTGGGCGAGGAGATCCTGCGCGAGCACGTCGGCCGCTTTGGCGCTGCCGGTGTCGAGGCTGAGGGCGCCGAGGGTCTCGCCTATGTTGAGCGTCATCAGCAGGCGGTGCGCTGGGCTGTGGTCAATCGTCAGGTGATCGCCGAGCGCTTTGCCGAGGCGATCGGTGGCGAATTGAGGCCGCTTGTTGATGTTTGCCACAACTCAGTGGGGCCGATCGAGCACGGCGGTGTGGCCTGCTGGCTCCATCGCAAGGGCGCGGCGCCGGCCACCGAGGGTCCGTTGGTGATCCCGGGTTCGCGTGGGGCGATGAGCTACCTGGTCGAACCGACAGGTGATGGTGTCGAGAGCGGTTACTCGCTGGCCCACGGCGCGGGTCGTCGGTGGCAGCGCGGTTCGGTGCGTGAGCGCCTGCGCGGCCGCTACCGGGCCGAAGAACTCGAGCGCACGGCACTCGGGGGGCTGGTGATCTGCGACGATCGCGACCTGCTCTACGAGGAGGCGCCCGAGGCCTACAAAGATATCGATTCGGTGGTCGGTGATCTGGTGGCAGCGGGTCTTTGCCGAGTGCTTGCTCGCCTGCGGCCGCTGATCACGTTTAAGCTCGCGCGTCAGCAGCAGGATCGGGGAAATCGCCGCAAGGACAGCCATCGGCGGCAACGCGGCGGTCGCGGTCGTTAGAGTTGGGGCCGGGCCTGCGGTCTCCGGGAGGGCCTACGGGGTTGAATTTTTGGTACCGGCAACGCGGCGGATGAACTCGGCGTAAATGCGGACGCCGTCGAGCAGCGCGTCTCGCCGTACCCGTTCGTTGCTGCCGTGGATCGATGCGATCTCATCGGCGCTGAGGTGGATCGGTCGAAAGCGGTAGGTATTGTCGACGATGTCCGCGTACTGCGTGGAGTCCGTGTGGGCGATCATCAGCGCTGGCGAGACGATCACTTCGGGTCGCACCGCTCGGATCGCCTGGGCGAGGGCGATGTAGGCCGGCGAATTTGTGTCGGCGATCGCCGAAGGCTCACTCGGGGGGCTGGTCTCGTGGATCGAGATCTTGATCCGCGGATCGTCGATGACCTCGCGGGTGCGCTCGATGACCTCTTCGATCGTATCGCCGGGCAAGATCCGGAAGTTGACCAGGGCGTGCACCCGTCGCGGGAGCACGTTCTCCTTGATGCCTCCGTGCATGACGGTGATCGCGGTGGTCGTGTGCAAGAAGGAGCGGGTGCGGTCGGTGGCGGCGAGGGAGCGGATGACCAAGGGCTGCAGCAGCCAGAGGTTGCTCAGCGCCAGGCGGCGGCCAAAGGGCATCTCCGGCGCGACCGTGTCGAGCATGTCGCGCATCGGCGGCCGCAGATCGAGGCCGAAGGGCTTTGCCTCGAGGCGGGCGAGGCCTGCCGCGAGAATGCCGATGGCGCTCTGTGGCGGTGGCATCGACGAGTGCCCGTCGGCGAGTTCAACCACTAGCTCGACGGTGACAAAACCCTTCTCGGCGACGCCGATGAGCGCGAGCGGCACGTCCAAGCCGGGCAGGATGTCGTCGGTGATCATCAACCCTTCGTCGAGCACAAAGTCCGCGTGGACGTCGCGCTCAGCGAGCAGCGTGGCGATCGCGTGGGCACCCTGGCCGCGGGTCTCCTCGTCGTGGCCGATCGCGAAGTAGAGGGTCCGCGAAGGTGCGAAGCCGGCGTTGCACAGGGCCTCTGCGGCCTCAAAGAGCACGATGATGCCGGCCTTATCGTCGTGGGCGCCGCGGCCCCAGATACGACCGTCGGCGACCTCGCCAGCGAAGGGCGGATGGCTCCAGGCGCTCGGATCCTCGACCGGCACGACGTCGCTGTGGGCGATCAGCAGACCCGGTGCGAGGGCGGGCTCGCTACCCGCCCAGGTGTAGAGAAGGCTGTAGTCGGCGACCACTTCGCGCTTGGCGACTCGGTGCACGCAGGGGTAGCTGCGGAGCAGCAGATCGTGCAGACCGAGGAAGGGCTCGCCGCGGAAATCCGCGAGGTCGTCGACGGCGATTGTCGGCAATCGGACCGCCGCCGCGAGGCGCTCGATCGCCGCATCTTCGTCGAACGACAGCGGCTCTGCCGGACTCGCGGGCGACTGCCTGGAGCTCTGCAACAGGGCGTTGGTGACGAGAGCGATGGCGACGAGGGCGAGCAGCGTCGTGAGCAGGTAGAGGACCAAGCGGCCACGACCGATCCTGCGCTTGGCCTTGGCCTTTGCCTTTGCCTTTGGTTGTTCTGTCTCTTGGGTCATGATTGCACCTCCTGTGGGCGCGCGTCGATCGTGCCGATGTCGTAGCGCCGATACACCAGACTGGCGGCGGCGGTGAGCAGCGCCGGGACCAGGGAGATGGCGATGACGATGCCGGTGAGGGCGGTCTCGGGCTGCGTGACAAGCACGCCGCCCTCGCTTTCGATAAAACCTGTCGCGTCGAGGAGCAGCCCCGCTGCAAGGCCGCCAGTGGCGAGGCCGCCCTTGTCGACGGCGGTCCAAATCCCCGAAAATACGCCCTCACGGCCCTGTGTTGAGTTTTTACGGGCGTGTTCGATGGTGTCGGGCAGCATCGAGAAAGGGAAGAGCTGGGTGCCCGCGTAGGCGATGCCCATCACGCCGATGACCGACGCAGCGCCGAGCACCGACATGCCGGGGCTCCACCAGAGGCCGACGGAGGCGGCAGCGAAGACCACGAGGCAGAGCCCGTAGCAGCGCTCTTTGCCGATGCGTCGAGAGAGTGCGAGCCAAAGAGGCATGGTGAAAATCGCCGGCAGCATCAGCGCCAAAAAGAGCAGCGTGACCGTGCCCTCGCCGCCGCCCAGGATGTACTTGGCGAAGTAGACAACGGCCGCCAGCAGACAGCCGACTGCGGTGAGCTGGAGGGCGTAGGCGCTGAGCAGGATCCTAAAGGGACGGTTTTGCAGGGCGCAGAGGACCTGCCGTCGCAGGGGCTCGGTGGAGGGCGTTTCGTCGGTGGTGAAGCGGGCCCTGCGGGTGCCGATGACCGAGCCGAGCATCGCCACCAAGCAGATCGCGGCGACCGACCAGGACATCATCGTGTAGCCCTCCCGTCCGCCGCCGGCGGCCTTGATGAGCAGCGGCGCACCGGCACCGGCGAGCAGCACACCGGCGGTCATAAAAGCCATCCGGTAGGCCATCAGGCGGGTGGTCTCGTGGTAGTCGCCGGTCATCTCTGCCGGCATCGCGATGTAGGGGACCTGGTAGATCGTGAAGGCGGTGGCGCAGAGCGTGTACATCGCCATCGTGTAGATAAATGCCGCGCTGCTGCTGATGTCGGGGGCGCTGAAGAGCAGGCCAAAAAAGATCGGCAGGGTGAGCCCGCCGGCGAGCAGGTAGGGCCGGCGACGTCCCCAGGAGGAGCGCGTGCGGTCGCTGATCGAGCCCATCAGCGGGTCGCTGATCACGTCCCAGATCTTGGGCACAAAGATCGCCACGCCCGCGAGGCCAGCGGCGACGCCGAGGATGTCCGTGAGGTAGTAGAGGAGGAGCAGCCCCGGCACTGCGGCGTACATGCCAGTGCCGAGGGAGCCGAGCCCGTAGCCGATGGCGAGCGAGCGCGGGAGGGGCGAGGACATCGTCGCCAGCGTGCCACACATCGCATGATCGGCGACAGAGCGGCCCCTAGAGCGCATGTTGGAGGGGCGCCGTGCGAGCGGTATTATCCGCGCCGCATGATCGCTCTCAGCCGTTCTCATCTCGCTCTCGCCCTCTGCTTTGCGGCCGCCGCTTGCTCTGGGGGAGCCGGCGCCAACAGGGATGCGCCGTCGTCTGACAAAGGTGCCGACAAGGTCGCGCACGAAGTTCAGGACAGGGCCAAAGCCGAGCTACCGAGTGCTGATGCCAGTGCGAATGCGGCGGGCGGGGGCGCCCCTGCTGAGCAGGGCATTCGCGACGCCAAGGCGCTGATCCGCGGTGGCGAAAACCACTTCGCAGATCTCAAGCAGCTCACATTTGGTGGCGAGAACGCCGAGGCGTATTTCGCTTTTGCCGAGGACAAGCTGATCTTTCAGTCGACCCGCGGCGGTCGTGAGTGCGACCAGATCTACACGCTCGATCTTGCGGATGGCGCGGTCAAACAGGTTTCGACCGGCAAGGGGCGGACGACCTGCGCCTACTACCTGCCCGGCGATACAAAGATCCTCTACGCCTCGACGCACGCCGTCGACCCGGGTTGTCTGCCGCCACCGGATCGGTCCAATGGCTACGTTTGGAAGATCTACTCCGAGTTTGACATCTACGTCGCTGATGCCGATGGCGGTGCGCCCAAGGTGTTGAGCGCGAGCCCGGGTTACGACGCCGAAGCGACGGTTTCGCCGAGGGGCGATCGGATCGTCTTTACCTCCACCCGCGACGGTGATCCAGAGATCTACACGATGGCGATCGACGGTTCTGATGTGAAGCGTTTGACGACGACGCCGGGGTACGACGGCGGTCCGTTTTTCAGCCCCGACGGCGAGCGCATCATCTACCGCGCCAACCATCCCGAGGGCGCCGAAGAGACCGCGAAGTACCGCGAGATCCTCGACAAGGGGCTGGTCCGGCCGACCCGTCTAGAGCTCTTTGTGATGGACGCAGACGGCGGTCATCAGCGCCAGATCACGAGCAACGGCAAGGCGAATTTTGCCCCTTATTTTCACCCGGACGGCGCCCGCGTCATCTTTGCTTCGAACATGAACGACCCCAAGGGTCGCAACTTCGATCTTTACATGATCGGCGTCGACGGCGAGGGTCTGGAGCAGATCACCCACGAGGGCACGTTTGACGGCTTTCCGATGTTCTCCCGCGATGGCAAGCGTCTGGTCTTTGCCTCGAATCGTGGCGGTGCCAAGCACGGCGATACCAACATTTTCCTCGCCGAGTGGAAAGATTGAGCGCAGCCATCGCCGCCTTGACGGGCCCGCACGCCGTGCTTAGGGTCCTGCCCGCCCTGCAGCGGCCCGGGCGGTTCCCAGTGGTTCAAGAGCCGAAGAACCGAAGAGCTGGCGAACCGGCGAACCAACGAACCACGAACCAAATAGAAAAAGAAGAAAACGACGATGACGATAACGGATGAATCAACTCAGCCGCTGGCGCCTTTGGGGCGCGGGGTTCGGCCTCTTTCTCTTCGGCGTTTGGCGATCTCTGCGGCACTGGCGATGAGCGTTGCTGGGCTCGCTTGTCAGCCGCCGAGTCGGGGCGAGGATCGTTGGGTGAGCACCGAGAATACCAACGTCGACATCGACTGGGACGAGGTCCACAAGGCCTATCTCGCAGCTGAGGGTCCCGAAGATCTGGAGCGCCGAGTCAACGAAATTTACGTCGGTGACGAGATCATCAGCATCTCCGTGCACGACACCGATGCCACCACCCAGGTGGTCACTGGTTTTTTTGATCGTGACAAGAGCGGCAGCGTCGACGAGGGCGAGAAGGTCTTCACGATTCAGCGCCAGGTGGTCGACGAGGGCAAGGGACAGGTGCAGATCGAGGGGCACGGGCATTACGCCCACTACCGTTCGCCGATGTGGGATATCGCCTCGGGCATGATGTTGGGATCGATGATGTCGCGGGCTTTCATGCCCTCGTATCGGCCGATGTACAGCTCGGCCTACACAACGCCTACGTCCCGGGTTTCGGCGATCCAGACCCAGCGCAGTGGCTACCGCGCCAAAAACCCCGGTAAGTTCAGCCGGAGTTCGCGTTCGGGTCGCTCCTACGGCTCAAAGGGCGGAGCGTGGGGTTCTAAGAGCAGTACTCCAACACGCACGCGTACACGTTCGCCGACACGCACGCGTTCCTTTGGTGGCGGTCGTTTTGGTCTCGGCGATCGAGGCGGCAGACGGGTGATTCGCCTGAGTGCCTGAGGGCATCGAACTGGGGGCAGGTGATGGTCACGGATGGGCGAGAGAGCGGGCAGAGCGGGCAGAGCGGAGGAGTTGCAGGGCTCTGTTTCCCCGAGGTCGCGCCGCTGCAGCTACTCGGGTTTGATCCTGAGCGCCCCGAGCCCGAGATGGAGTACGACGCCTTCGGTCATACGTGTGTGCCGGTGCTAGAGCTCGCCTCGAGCGCGACTCAAGGCAGTCTTTGGGTGACAAATCCGCGGGTCTTCGCGTTGCACTCGGCGGACGATGGAGATGCCCACGCCGACGATATTGACCTCGAGTTTTGGGTCGACGACGACACTGCAGTACTGGTCTCGCTGGCGCTTTTCCTCGAGCGTCGAGCTCCGGCTCTGCTCGGCGGTGCCCAAGCATTGGTGTTGGCGTTGTGCAACCCCTATCGCGCTCGCATCCCCCGACCTTCGGGTATCTCTGTGCCGATCTTCTACGCGGAGGGCGACGTGATCGCCTTCATGGACGTCGAAGAGCAGGACGGCGACAGCGACAGCGACAAGAATAAGAATAAGAATAAGAATAAGAATAAGAATAAGAATAAGAATAAGAATAAGAATAAGAATAAGAATAAGAATAGCAAAAGTGATCATGCTTGGAGCGTCGACGACGTTTGTCTTCGTTTGATCGCCGATCACTGGCACCAGATTTAGTTCTATCTGACTCGAGTTGAGCAAGAGCATGCTGATAAGTGAAGCCAACAAGCGCTACTACGCGACGACCGTCCTTCTCAAGCGGCTAGATCTCGACGCCGACGAGGGAGGTATTGAGCTGCCGGTATTGTTGCCGCCGGAGCTCGCCGTGCTCGAGGACGTGCTGATGTCGATGGCCGTCGAGGGGCTCATCGAGATCGACCGCAAGCGTCAGATCTACGGGCTGACAGAGCGGGGAATCGAGACCATCGGCCTTTTGATCGATGAGATCGAGGCGGTGATCGATGAGTTTGATGACGAGGAGGTCAGCGACGTTCTCGGGATCCTCCGCGCGCGCAACCTCGACGTGCTGCGGATCCGCTTCCTCTGGGGTTGGTATGACGGCGAGTTTGACGACGTCATCAGCTACCAGCGGCGCCGCGGATTCGCCGAGATCGAGCGTGATTGGGCGACCTTTATTCTCAGCGATGCTTTTTACGAGGACCTCGAGCGCGACCTCGCGTGAGCGCGGGGGCGTCGGAGCACGCGCGCCCCAGGGGCTCAATTCTCCGGTTGTGACCTGGGATCACGAGCGGTGAGGTCGTCATTTGAGGATTTCACGAGCCTGCACTTGTCGGCTTCTCTGGGCCTTGGGTGCACGATAGTCTAGTTCGGTGATGAGGGCTGAGGAGGGCGATCCGACGGCGCGTGAGGCCGATGGAGTGTGACGTCTGTGTGTTTGATCGAGCGGGTGAAGTCGATGACTTAAGCCTGGTCGACGCCCTTGAGGCATGCGCTTGTTGCCCGCGCCTGGCGACGCCGGGGGTTCAGGCGTTGGTCGAACGCCTGCGCCGTTCGGCGAGCAGCTTGGCCGAGAGTCGCGAGCAGCTGAGGACTGAGCGCGCCGAGCACGAGGCCCTGCGATCGGTTGCTGTTGCGGCGGAGAAGAGGGCAGAGCGTCTGGAGCGTCGGCAGCAGTTGAGCCTCCGCGAACTCGAAGAGAAGACGGCTGCGCTGTGGTTGCTCTCGGCGATCGCGACGGCTGCCAATGCGGCGACCTGCATCGAAGACATGATCCACCTCTGCTTGCGGCCGCTGTGTGAGGCGACGGGCATGGGTATCGGTGTCGCCGTGGTCGGCGAGACGATGGGCATGCATTACATCGCCGAGGCGCCGGATCCTGGTGCTGTTGGTGATGTTCTCGCGGCGCTCTCGGTGTCGGGATGGGTCCGCGATCTCGGACGCGGGATTCACCTCGATTGGGTCGATCTGCGGGGGCCGCCGGAGAACATCGATCGTTCGACGTACTGGAAGGTGAAGGCCCGGCGGGCGGAGATCTGCCTTGGGCTCGGTATTCCTGTGGTTGTCGATGGCAAGACGGTGGCGACCTGCATTTTGCTTTCGGTCAGCGGACGCGAGATCGAACAGGCCGCTGTCGAGCCGATTCTTGCGGTCGCGCGGATCTCCCTGGGTGCGCAGATGGATCGGGTGCTCGCGCGGGAGCGGGCGGCGACGGCAAGTGCTCAGGCCCGCGAGGTGGCAGAGAACGCCAGTCGGGCGAAGAGCGACTTTGTCGCCAGCATGAGCCACGAACTGCGGACTCCCCTCAACGCGATCATCGGCTACGGCGAGCTGCTCGCTGAGGATCTCGAGGAAAGCGGTCTCGAGGAATCGCGGGAGGTCACTGCGTACATCAACCGGGCGAGTCGTCACCTCCTGGGGCTCATCAACAACATTCTCGATCTCTCGAAAATCGAGGCCGGTAAAATGCCGGTGGTCATCGGTCCTCTGGATCTGGCGGCGGCGATCGAGGATGTTGTCATCACCCTGGCACCGATCGTCGAAGGCAGCGGAAACCGAGTGGTCAAGGAGCTGCCAGAGCTAGATCGGCCGCTCTTGACCGACGGTCTCAAGATCCGCCAGATCCTCTTTAATCTCGTGGGTAATGCCGCGAAGTTCACCGAGCAGGGCACGATCACTGTGCGTGCTGCGATCCACCGGCGAAAGGGCGAGCCCTACCTGCGCATCGAGGTCGAGGACGAGGGCATCGGCATGAGCGAAGACCAGCTAGGACGGGTCTTTGAGGCGTTCTCGCAGGCCGAGGACGATACCTCCGTGCGTTTTGGTGGCACCGGCCTGGGCCTGACGCTTTGCCGGCGCTTTGTCGACCTGTTGCACGGCAGGATCACCGTGAGGAGCACGCTCGGCCAGGGCTCCTGTTTTATCGTCGAGGTACCCGTGGCCCTCGAGAACACGGACGTCTAGGGCTTCTGGGGGGCGTTAAATGATCAATCAATGATCGATATTGATCATAGCTTGATAAGCGCCAAGAACCGCTAGAGGGCCCGGGCGTAGGCGCTTCCGTATGCATAGTCCCCTGAGCTGGTGGAACAATGAAAAGTCAGGATCTCAGGGTGCTTCTCTAGGGGCAGGCCGGTCATTGTGAGGCCCTCGAAGGTACATTTTAGATAGCCTCGGTCGCTTAGGCAGTACTCGCCGAGCCTCTCGGAATGGTTGATGCGATCGATCTCGGATTGGCCTTCCATCGGCCTAAAAAACTCGATGACCTGTGTTCGCAGGCTGACGCTGCCGTCGGCGAAGAAGGTGAGGATCTCGTGGTAGGGCGTGCAGAAGAAGAGCCCGCCCGCGTGTATATCTGTCGACGCCTTGGGCCCCGAGATGTACTCCGCTCCGAGCTTGATGCCGTCGATTGCCCGCGGATCACATCGTTTCGGAGAGGTAGCGATAGGGGCTCTTTTTCCACGGCGGCCAGGTCGTGATCACGGCGATGCGCTTGTTCATGCGCTCGTAGAAGCGGCCGAGGTTTGGGTAGCGCTCGTCAAGGAGCAGGCCCAGGTGCACCGCTGTCGCCAAGTAGGTGAAGAGCGAGAGATCCGCGTAGGTCGTCTGGGTGCCAGCGGCGTACTTGCCGAGGCTGTAGTAGTACTCCCAGTAGAAGAACTCGTCGTGCAGGGCTGCTGCGCGTCGGTCGACCTCGGTGGGTTCGAGGTCGAGACCGCGGGTCGTTTGGAGGTAGGTGAAGAGCTCGGTGGCGACGTGGCGCAGGTGTTCGGTCTCGTGTAGACGGGTGAGTGCGACGCCTCGAAGTGCCCTGTTGGCGGGCAGCAGCGGCGGGTCGGGGTAGGTGTGCTCTAAGAAGTCGAGGATCGCGAAGGTCTCGTAGACCGAGAGAGCGCCGTCGGTGAGCACGGGCAGCTGGCCCCGTGGGTTGCGGGCGAGCATCTCGGGGCTCCGGTGCTTGCCGTCGGCGAGCGAGAGACGGACGATCTCGAAATCGAGTTCTTTTTCCTCGAGTGCGAGCTGGATCACCCACGAGGCAGGCGAACACTCGATCGCGCGGATCGCAGTGTAGTCGGGGATATAGAGGGTTAGTTTTGAGTGCATCGGCCCTCCCTGACGCGGCCCGCGAGATCGACCGAATGGACAGTCTGAACGGGTGTTTGCTCTACCAGATCGCGCGCGCACGAGTCAAGGCGAGGGCCGTTCGCGAGCCTACGAGGTGCTCGATCTCGGCGAACTAGAGCCACAAGAACGAGGATTATTCGTCTTTCACCTGTAAGGCGGCCGCCATCGTCATCGTTTGGCGGAGGTACACTCACCGCCCCCCGCGAGTGCCACCATGAACATGACCCGAACGATCATCGCGCTCTTCGCCATCAGCCTCGCGGCGGGCTGTGCCAAACGGGACGCCTCGTACAGCAGCGAGGCTGCCTATCCCTCTGAAGGCATGGCGATGGAGGATGGGGCCTACGCTGGCGACTACGACGAGGCGTTTAGCGACGAAGCGGATGATGCCGAGTACGCACGCGAAGCGAGCCCCGTTGCCACCGGCGGCAGCATGAACGGCATGAGCGGCATGCAGGGCAAAAAGATGTCCAGTAAGGATGGCATCGCCCCCGGTGGCTCGCCGGCACCCGAGCCCGAGCCCGCCAAGCCCAAGAGAAAGAGCAAGGCTGATTCTGGGCCTGGCACTGAGCCGGGCTCCAACGCCAAAGACAAGAGCGACGGTCCCGAGCCTATCGCCCGGCAGATGATCTACACCGCCGAGATGCGTCTCGCGGTCTTTAATGTCGACGAGGCGATGGCGCGGGTCGAGGGGCTCGCTCTTTCGGTCAACGGCTACGTCCAGCAGATGCGCCAGGGGTATTACATTCTCCGGATCCCGGCGGCCGCGCTGCGGGGAGTGATGGATGGTGTTGGCGGTCTCGGCATGGTCACGGAGCGCTCCCTCGAGGCCCGCGATGTGACCGAAGAATTCGTCGATGTAAAGACCCGAATCCGAGTGCTGCGCGAGACCCAAGATCAGCTGGTCACGCTGCTCAAGCGGGCTCGTACGGTCGAGGAGGCGCTGCATGTTCGGCAGGCGCTCGACCAGGTGACGATGCAGCTAGAGCAGGCGCTCGGTCGTCTGCGGGTGCTCGAGAGCATGATCGGGTTCTCAACCCTGACGGTGTACGTCGAGGAGCGAGGCCCGCAAAACGACATCCCGTCGAGCAATGATCCCTTCCCCTGGGTCGATAGCCTGGGCGTCGAAGCTACGGAGTGGAACTAGCGATGAGCGCTCAAACCTCGATCTTTTCCAAGCTCTCGCGCGCCCCTGGATTGGCCATTGCGCTGGCCTCTGCCCTGATCAGTGGCTGCGCCTCCTACAAAATGAAACCGCCGACGGACTTCGTCGAGGTGCACGCCTACTCGTCCGAGGTGCGCATGAAGGCCCAGGACAATGTCGGCCTCAACCTGCGGATCTTCAAAAATGTGCGCGGCGGTAGCCTCAGCTTTTGGGGCGCCGATTTGGTCGATAAACTCAGCGAGCGTGGCTATCAGCTGGTCGCTCAGGCGCCGGCGCGCTCGGCCAACGGCGTCGTCGGGACTCGCTTTGACTTCGGCTACACACCCCAGGGCAAGGACACGCCAAAGTTCTACGTCGTGGTGCTTTTCATCACCGATGAGTACCGCTTTGTGCTCCAGATCGCCGGCGACAAGTCGCGCGAGTCGGCCTACAGCGGTCGTATCGACGACATCGCCAGCGACATCAAGGTCCGCGGCTGCAAGCTCGGATCAAAGCTCTGCAAGGGCCCACAACCACCTCAACTGCTGCGCTCCGGGCCGCCAGGGCCAAAGGGTCCAGCCGGTGACGAGATCGGTTCGGAAGGTTCGAAAACGCCCTCCACTGGGGCACCTGCAGGGTCGGGGGCCCCCGAGGCCTCCGCGTCGCCGAGTGCTGCGTCGCCGGCGGTCGCCTCGAAGCCCGACTGAGCCCTGCGCATGTCTGAAAAATACAGCGGCGGCGCTCGGATGTGCCATGGTCTTGTCCTGGACGAGCGATGAGTGAGTTTCTCCGGGAAGCCGCGATCCTCCAGCCGGTGCTGCGAAAGAGTCTAAGGACCCTTCATCGGCGGGCACAGGCAGCGATCGAAGAGGCGGCGATCGCCGATACCGTGCTCGATGCCCGAGAGCTCAGTGCGGTCAGTACGGGCACCTATTCTGGAGAGAGCAGCGCCCTCGGCCGTCGCGACGAGCCGAACTCGATGAACTCCACGAGTTCGATGAATCCGCTGCGCTCGCTTCGGGCCCCCGATGCCCTCAGCGTTCGGCCGCTGGTCGAGCTCGAACTGCTCGCGCTGCGGGCCGCGCAGATGCTCCGTCGTCGGCACGCGACCGAGCGTCGGTTGGCACTCGTTGTCACTGTTGTGCTCGGTATTTTTCTCGGTGTCGGTATTTTTCTTGGGGTCTTTGCCGAGCAGCTCGCACCGGCGATCATCCTGATCATCGGGGCTGCGATCGCCTTCGCGATCCTCAGCTGGAAGTGGCGTCCCTATCGACGTGCGGCCCGAAGCCTGCATCTCATCGGCCTCGCAGAGCAACTCTCGGGGGACCTTCGCACTCGCCTCTTGGCCCTCGAGGGCGTGGCAGATCACGCGACCCGTCACCTGCAGCAGTGGAAAGCCGTGCTCGCGCTGACCGAGCCGCTCGGCGATCTCTGGGGCTGATCGCCGCTTCGGATCACGAGTGTGATGCCAATCCTGCTCTATTTTTAAGAGGAGGAAGAAGAGGAAGAAGAGGAAGAAGAAGACTTCTTGCCGAGCAAGAGAGCGACGCGTTGGCCGAGTTCGTCGCCGCTCCAGTGGTGGAGGTTGTTCTTGATAAACGCTGGTAGTGCGGCTGCGGCCTGTGTCGCGACTGCGCCCCTTAGCGCTGCCTTGGCGCTCGCATAACCAGCGGCAGGATGGGCGGCGAGCAGCTCGAGCGAGTTGCGGGCGCGTTCTTCACCTGAGTCATCGATGACCTCGTCGACGAAACCGCGTTGGCAGGCCTCGGTCGGACTGTAGAGGCGGGCGCCGAGCAGCACCTCGTCGAGGCGGTGGTTGGCGATCCGATAGCGGACGATCGCGAGGGCTCCCGGCGGGAAGCTGATGCCCAGCGCTACCTCGGTGAGGCCGATCTTGATGGACGGCGAGGCGGCGGCGATTCGGTGGTCGCAGGCGAGTGCGAGCAGGCAGCCGCCGGCGATCGCATGGCCGTTGACCCAGGCGACCGTCGGTCCCGGATAGGTGAAGAGTTCGAGGAAGAGGCTGTCGAGCAGGCTGACAAAGGCGCCGACGGCCTCGCCTTGGAGGCTGGTGACCTCGCCTAGATCGAGGCCTGCAGAAAATGCCCGGCCGGCACCGCGGAGCAGCAGTGGTTTGCCATTGGCGCTGCGAATTTCGTCGCGGAGCGCGGTCATCGACGCGATTGAGAGGGCGTTGAGGTGGGGACTGTCGAGGATGATCTCGTGCACAGTGATCACTTGAGAAGCTTGATGAGGGCGAAGCCGCCGATCAGGAGGATAGCGCCTAGCACCGTCGCGACGTTGAAGTAGCGCTCGATCAGCTCCTTCGCTCGCGGGCCTGCGAGGCGGATCACCAGGGCGACCAAGAAAAACCGACCGGCTCGGCCACAGAGGCTGGCGAGGGCGAACTTCATCAGATCGAGCTTGGCGACCCCAGCGGCGACCGTGAACACTTTGTAGGGGATCGGCGTGAAGGCGGCGGCGAAGACCGCGATCTCGCCGTACTCGTGGTAGCGGCCGGTGACCGCCTCGAAGTTCGCCTGCGAGATGATGCTGCCGATGAGCATGGGCTCGACGCTCGACCAGAGCGCGTAGCCGATGAAGTAGCCAAAGAGGCCGCCAGCGACGGAGCCCAGGGTGCACAGGAGCGCGTAGTAAAACGCTCGTTTGGGCTTGGCGAGCGCGAGCGCGATCAGCAGGATATCCGGCGGGATCGGGAAAAAGCTCGACTCCGTGAAGGACAAAACGAGCAGCGCTGGCACTCCGTAGGGCGTATCGGCCCAGCTGAGCACCCAGTCGTAGAGCCTGCGGATCGGGTTGCGCGTGGCAGGCTGCGCCGGATCAGACACCGCGGCAAGCTACCACAGCGGGGGGTCGCAGGGCTCCGGTCTCGCGGGCCTTTGAGGCTGAGCTTTTGCTAGGGGCCTGCGGGTGCGAGCATGGGCACCATGGGCATGTCTCGATCCTGGTGTGTGGGCTCACTGACTCCGATGCGGGCGCGGGCCTGGGTCTTGGCCTGCGTCGCGCTCGCGACCGGTGCGTGCATTGGTGGTCTGGGTAACAGCACCGGCACCGGCACGAACACGAACACGAACACGAACACGAACACGAACACGAACACGAACACGAGCACGA
>CAYYUP010000057.1:0-43458 GCA_964474905.1 uncultured Nannocystis sp.
TCGGCGATCAGCGGGAACTGTTGCGCGAGCGGGTGGTCGTCGTCGATGCCGACGAACTTGCGGACCTCGCGATGGATGTGGCTCCACTTGATCTCGACACCCTCTTCGGGGTCGTCTTGCACCTCCAGGGTCATGGGGTCGACGGTCATCGGCAGTTGTTCGTCGACCGTGGTCGCGCCGATCAAACGATCGCCGCCGATGATGTCGGGATCACCGCTCATCACCATCATGCTGGTGACGGGCCAGTGGTCCTTGCCGCCCGCGGGGGCTGGGCCGTTGTAGCTTTTGCCGCGGCCGAAGTCGGAGCCGATGAAGATCACCAAGTCGTCTAAAATCCCGAGAGTCTTTGCCTCGGCGATCAAAAAGTCGATGCCGTGGAAGAGCTTAGCGAGCTGGAGGACCTGGCTTTTATCGTGGGTGGCGTGGGTATCAAAGCCGTTGAGCGCGATGTTTGCGCTGACGGCCAGCCCTGATTTGAAGGCCGCGAGCGTCAGCTGGGTCTGCTGCATCAGACGCTCGAGATCATTGAACCCGGGCAGCGCGTTGGGGATGTCGACGAGCGTCGGTAGCTCGACCGTTGACAGCAGGTCCATGTTGCCGCGAGCAATGAAGAGTTCGTTGGCCGATCGCTGGGTGCGGGGCAACTCTTGGTTTTGCACAAGCTCGGCGGTGCGCGCTGCCTGGGCGGCGGCGATGCGTTGGTAGGTGTCGGGGTGGTGATAGGTCGGACCCACAGGGTCGTTGACGTTGATCAGGTTCGGCGAGGCGATTTTTTGGAAGGAGGTGACGCTGCTCAAGCGGGTGACCGGCAGCAGGCCGCCGCTGTTGGCGTAGCCGCCGCTGCTGATAAACGCGAGCGGGTGCTCGGGGGCCCGGTCCGCGGCGATCATCGCAGCCAAGGCCGGATAGTCCCGATCGCCGCGGCCGCTGAAGGCGGTCTGGACCCCGCGGCTATGGCTGTTGGTCTCGGTATTGATGCCGTTGATGACCAAGGTCTTGGCGCCGTGTGACGTGAAGAATTGCTTGGCCGACATCAAGTAGGGATCGGCCGCGGCGGTGACACCCAGGGCAGCGCCCGAGACCACGATGTTGGCGTAGGGCAGGTTGCCGATCCTGTGGGCATTTGCGTCGTAGTCGTAGATCCGGTTGAACTTCGCCGCGTCCTTGGGTTTTGGATCGCAGAAGTACACCGGATCCCAGCCACCGCCGGCCGAGATAAAGATGAAGTAGGGGCCCTTGTAGGTGGTGAGCGCGGCCTGTGCCTGACGGCTGGGAGCGGCGACGGCGAGGCCGGCCATCGCGGCGAAGTTTAGAAAGTCTCGGCGGTGCATGGTGGACTCCTGGGTGTTCGGTCGCGGCCGGCCTACTCGAAGAGGAATTTGTAGTCGGAGAGGAGGTAGGTGATGACGGTCATCCACGCGCGGACGACGTAATTTTCGTCGTAGATGATCTGCTGATCCTCCGGCAGGGCGACGCCGGTGACCGGGTTTTTGACAGCGCGGCAGATACCGTAGAGGTAGGGAAACTCCTCCTCTGAGGCGATATTGGTGACGCCAGCGTCGAGCGTATCGGTGAAGAGCTGGTAGGTACGCAGGAGTTCGGGGTCGTCGAGTTCTAGATCTTCGCCCAGGATCTGCAGGTGGAGGAAGCGAAGGTTCTCTTTGATCAGCTGGGCCTGGCCGCTGTCGGGGGTGTCGGTGCGCTCGACCATCGGGAAGAGCGTGCGCTCGGCCGCCGGGCGCGAGAAGTCGAAGGCGGTGATCGTGCAGGCGTGCTCGTTGGCCATGCGAGCACCGACGCTGGCCATCACCGAGTTGGTCGTCGTCAGTCGCTCGATGATCTGGTTGGAGTCGTGGCCGCCGTAGAGAATTTTGTAGTCGGTGCTCAGGAAGTCGCGCTTGTCGGAGCGCAGCCAGCGGTAGCCGGTGACCGCCTGTAGCTTGTCGGCGAGCAGTTCGGGGGTCGACAGACGGCCGACACCGACATCTTGAAGCTCAACTATGCGGGCAGACGAGGGCGCTTTGCTCATCGCCTTGGCCCGAAAGTAGGGGCTGAGGATGAGTTCGCGGATCACCGTTTTGATGTTGTAGTTGTCGGCGACAAACTTGTCGGCGACCGAGCGCAGGATCAGGTCCTGGGTTTTCCAGGCGTTGAGTTCGTCGTCGTAAAACTCGCCGTCGACGTTGACCGGATAGCTGCGCGGGCGGGCGCCGGTCAGCGCTTCGTAGATCGTGTAGGTGGTCGACAGGGCGAAGCGGGGATCGGCGGCGACACGCTCGGCGAGCCACTGGATGCCGATGGGGAACTCGTCGGGCGGCATCACTTCGTTGAGGTAGCCGGGGCTGAAGTTTTCGGGGTACCAGACAGGCTCGGCGAGCAGCTTTTCGGGGTCGCTCTTGTCGAACATCTGGAAGGCGCCGGCGATCGGATCCATCAGCTTATGGCACTTCGAGCAGTCGGGGTTGTTGCGCGTCGGGTTGATCACCGCGGATCCCGATTCGGGGTCGAGCGCCTGGCTCGCGAGGGCCAGGATATCGGTCGCCAAGAACTGGAAGAGCACCATCCGGGCCCGGTGGCGCATGCGGTTGGTCGGCGTCGTCGGGAAGCGATTGAGCCACATCGGCGAGGTCAAAATGCCGGCGTGGGGGAAGGGCATATCCATGCCGTTGCGGGGCACGGTGATCACCCCCTCTTGGAATTCGTCCTGGTCGTTGGGGTTGTTGAAGGTGACGTTGGCGCCGTAAATGAAGGCCGAGTCCGGGTTGAAGACCGTGTAGTCGGCGGTGATGATCTCGGTGAAAGGGCGGTCGTTGCGGATGATGTGGTTGATGAGCTCTAGGGGTTCACGGGCGACCGCCTCGTTGATACGAATGCGCTCGGCGATGGTCAGGTTTAGCGCATTGGTGACAAAGTCGTTGCGGCCCGGGAAGTCGGCCTCGGCGAGCGCGGCTGCGGCCGCGTTGGCAGAGCCGTTGGCGTATTTGTCGGTGAGAAATTTGTCGTTGAAAATGTCGACCGTGCGCTCGAAGAACGCCTCTTCGGTCATCAACACGTCGATAATCGGCGGCAGCGCATCGAGTCCGTCGTCCTCGACGGCCTGGTACTCCTCCGCCGTCGGCAAGCGGCCGACGAGATGCAGACAGGTCTTGCGCAGGGTTTCGGCTGGCGTCAGGAGATCGACGTCATCAAAGCTCTCGGCCCCGGAGGTATCGACCGGACACTCGATCGGATCCTCGAGCTGCACCAGCAGCTCTTCGATCGCGATATAGATGTCGTCGTTTTCGGTGAAGAGCTTGCCGCCCTCGTGATCGGTGAGGAAGAGCGGCTTGGCCAAGAGGATCGGTACATCGTCGTAGGAGTAGCCGGCGATGCTCGCAATATTGGCGAGGTTGGCCTCCATGAAACCGGGATAAACAGGCGGTAGGAGCAGGAACTTGGCGTTTTTCTCGGCTGCGATACCAGTCGGATCATGGCATTGAATGCAGGACTTTGAGAACGTCGGGGCCCAGATCTCGTCGGCGAAAAACTGCAGGGTCGAGTAGCAGTCGCCGGGATCCCCGGTGGTCTCCGTTTCGCCGTCGGTCTCGCCGTCGGTCTCGCCGTTGCCAGTGGAGCTGCTGGAGCCGCTGAGCGAATCCGTTTCGCCGTCGCCGGTGGAGCCTGTGCCTTCGCTTTCGCTAGAGCCGCTATCCTGGGCTCCGGTGTAACAGCCCGCGAGGGCGAGCGCTGTCACTGCGCGAAGAGCCGGTCGTCGGAGCAGGTCGAATGTTCTACGCAGACGTCGCGATCGGGTCATGTACAGCCTCTACCAATCTTATTTGAGGGTACATCGATACTCGGAGAGACGACAAGAGCATTGTTCATAACCATGAAGTTGGCCCCCAATCATGGGGGCTCTTGGGCCCTATTTTGTCGCTTGCCGGGTGAGTGTGGCGGTGGCCGGCAGCGCGAGCGTTCGGTGCCTGGGGCAGCTCTCTAGAGCAGCAGCAGCCACAGGAGCCGGGAGAATGATTTGGAGAGGCCGAGTTGCGGTCGCTTGAGGGCGCATCGATTCCGCAGCGCAGTCGCTACCAGCTTGGGGGAGCGATGCGACAGGTGCGGGGGCGGAGCTCAGGGGGTGCCGCGTACGAAGTCTCGGAGGGCCTCAAAGGCGAGCAGATCGCTGCTCGGGGCTGCACTCGGGGGAGTCTTCATGTACTCGGCGGCGAAGCGTTCGCGGGCCGCGGTGGGGGCATCGTTTAACTCTAAGGCGATCGCGCCGGCGATCGCGAGTAGCCCCGGGGAGAGCAGCGGATCATCGTCGGCGAGCGAGCGCTGGACGGCGATCTGCAGGCGGATCCCGTCGCGGAGGATCATCGCGTCGAGTACCTCGACCGCTTCGCGTAGGGCGAGCGGCGCGTCGTCGCGTTGTTCGACGGTCCGCAGTACCTCTTGCCACCAGGCGGTGGTGGAGAGATCGAAGTAGGCGGCGCATTGGTTGTAGACCGCGTAGGTGCGGCGGGCCCAGAGGTCCCAGTTCTCGTCAGCGCTGCCGAGGTTGTCGTGCTGTTCGTGCCAGAGTTCCATGACCGCAAGAGAGATCATTTTGCTGGCGACGGTGTCGCGATGTTCGTAGGCCCTTAGCAGCGCCGCCGCTCGTTCGGCCTCGAGGAAGACGTGGGGATCGCGGCGATCGCCGATGCCGTTTTTTGGGTAGGTGCGACGGGGCACGCCGCCAAAGACCTCGAGCAGCGGCGCAGGCGTCCAGCGCAGAGAGTGGAGGAGCCCCGACGAGCGCTGGAGGAAGCGGGCACGCTCGGCGCCGACGTCGAGCAGCGGATGGGCGTCGGAATTCGCCTGCCTGTCGGCGAGGGTGGCGTGCAGCATGCGTTTGTTGGCGACGATCAGCGCGTCGACCTGGGCGATGTCGCGGAGGCCGAGCACCTCGAGTTCGGCGGCGAGACTCGGCCAGCGCAGCGGCGCGGCGTCGGGCAGGGCGATCGGCGATTCGCTGGCGAGAATCACCCAGTCGCTGTCGCCGACCCGCAGGATCATGTAGTCGGCGAACTCCTGATCGAGGGCGGCGAGCACTGTCATCAGCAGTTCATCGCTGAGTTCGTAACCTTGGATCCACTGGGCGAGCACGCCCTCGGGTTTGAGGTAGCGTTTGACCTCGCCGTAAAACTCGACGGTGAAGAGGCTAGCGACGCCGCTGACCCAGGGATTGGTGGGCTCGGAGATGATGATGTCGTAGCGCCTAGCCGCGCCGGCGAAGAACGCCTTGGCATCATCGAAGTGGAAGTTGTTGCGCGGATCCTCGTAGGCGCGGTGGTTGACCGGCATCAGCTCGCGGGCTGCCTCGACCATCTGCGGCTCGATCTCGATGGTATCGAGGCGCTCTAGGGTGGGCGAGGCGAGCAGCACGTGGCAGGTGACACCAGAGCCGAAGCCGATGAGGGCGACGTCGGTCGCATGTGGGCGGGCGAGCAGCGGGATCAGACCGACGAGGATTTGGTTGGGCTCATCGCCGGCGAGGTCGGGCCCGAGCTGTGGGTCGCGTCCTTCGGGGTAGCGGTCGAGCACCACCGACGCGTCGGGTTTGCCGTTGGTGTAGAGCACGCGGTACCCAGGGCGGCTGCGCTGGGCGACGACGGTGATCGACGCGGTCCGGCCGTCGACGTAAGAGAGCAGCTCAAAGTCGTCGCTAAGGCGGGTGCGTCCGTTGCGGAACACGGTCGAGGTGAGCACCATCGGATCGAGGCGGATGACAAAGAGGCCGAAGAGCAGGGCCGCCGCGCCGCCGAACATCGCCCGCCCGCGCACGCCTCGAAGGCCCGGGATTGTTGCCCCATCGCGGCTGAGCTCGCGGAGCAGCAGCAGCCCGATCAGGATGTCGATGCCAGCGCCGATGAGGATCACATTTTTGAGCCCGACGATCGGCATCAGCAGCAGACCCGCGGCGACGGCTCCGGCGATCGAACCCAGAGTATTGACGCCGTAGACCCGACCGATTACCCCCTCGGCTTGGCCCCGACGCAGCAGCACATGGGTGACGAGCGGCAGCGTCATACCGGCGCAAAAGGTCGCCGGCAGCATGATCAAGAGGCAGATGAGATAGCGGAGGCCGTTGAAGCCGTACCACATCGCTAGCGTGTGGGTCTCTGGCTCTAAAAGGAAACCCAGGGAGCTGACGGCGAAGCGGTAGAGCGGCAGGGTCGCGATCGCGGCGATGCCCATCAACACTTGGATCATGCCGAGAACCAACTCGGGTCGACTGAACGAATCCATGCGCTTGCGGATCCACAGGCCGCCGATCGCGAGGCCAAAGACAAAGGCCGAGAGCATCACCTCGAAGGAGTGGGTGGCCGAGCCGATGATCAGCGAGAGCAGGCGGATCCAGCCGATCTCGTACATGAACGAGGCGAGCCCGGTGGCAAAGGCGAGTGCGAGCAGGAGCGACACCATGCGTCGCTGCGCCGGCGTTCGCTGGGCGGCGGCGTTGTTGGCCTCGATCGGCGGGGCTTCGTCGCGGTGGCGCAGGGCCAACACCATGATGCCGATGTTGAGCGCACCGGCGATCGCCAGGGTGCCCGGCAGGCCGGCGTAGGCGACCAGGACAAAGCCCGAGAGCAGGGCGCCGATCGCCGCGCCCAAGCTGTTTGTAAAATAGAGAAACGAGAGCACCCGGCCGCTTTGCTCGCGGCCCTCGCGGATGATGCCGGCGCTCATCAGCGGGAAGGTCATGCCGAGCAGCACACAGGGCGTCAGGATCAGCAGACCGGCGGAGCCCCACTTGACTGCGGCCACCGCAGCGCCACCGCCGAGTGCCGGAAAGATGCTGTCGTAGGACAGGCGCATCAGCCACTCGGCGAGCGTTGGGAAGGCCAGGGCGTAGAGGCCGATCAAGCCTTCGATCAGCGCGTACACGCGGATAGGTCGGCGGATTCCGGTGAGCTTGCGGGCCGCGATCAGGGCGCCGATCGACATGCCGCCCATGAACAGGCTGAGCACAAGCACCTGGGCCGTCGCCGCGGAGCCGACAAAGAGCCGAACGTAGCGCGACCAGATCGATTCGTAGACCAGGCCGCTGAGGCCGCTGAGGAAAAAGAGCGCGAAGAGGCCGCGATGGCGCATCGCCGGCGAAGATACAGGTTTTTCCTTTTTCGCCGCCGATGCATATGCTGTCGCCGCAAGAGGGCTGCACACTCGCCGCAGTCGACGCAGCAGCGGTTACAGGTCTCGTCGCCGGAGGGGCGGGCATGGGCCGCTCCTGGCGGTCGCAGATCCCGTTGCCGCAGGGATCTCCGCTTTCGGTGTTGCCGCTGGTGCTCGCCATGGAGCCGCCCGCCGCAACCCGGGAAAATTGTGACCAGGGCGGCGCCCGCGAACAGGTCCGCCAGCGATCGCGCTGGCCATTTTCGACCAAGTTTGGTTGTACAGACACCCTCGGTGAGGGCTGCGACCCCGAGCAACGCTAGCCAGGGCCGACTAGGGATGCTGTGCGAGATTGATGTGGGCAAATATCGCACCCCATCTCGGCTGTTTCACCCTGGCGCGGCTAGATCAGGGCCGGCGAAGGGGCTACGCTCGGGGCTCTATCCGGCGAATACGGCTCTCTCTCGAACCCCTGCGCATTTTGCGCTTCAGAGGGAGTCGGTACCGGTGCGGACCCGACGCCCATGGCAGATGAGCACGACCCCGGGAGCGGCCAAGAGAACGACAGCGCGTCGATCCTCTACGTCTACGAGTTCCTCTTCACCGACGGTTCTAAAAAGTCGTTCGAGGTCAAGCTCGACTACGACACGCTAAATATCGTCACCCAGGCGCGGGCGAGTTACCCCTCGTGGACGGCGCTCGAGTTCTGCCAGTGCCCCAACTGCCCCCTGAGCGTCGCCGAGAACCCCAACTGCCCGGTGGCCCAGGGAATGGTCCACCTCATCGACTTTTTTAAAGACATCCCTGATCAGGATCATGTGCTGGTCCAGGTCCGCTCCAAGCGGCGCACGATCGCCAAGGAGTCGACCCTGCAAAAGGGTCTTAGTGCGCTGATGGGGCTAGTGATGGCCTCTTCGGGCTGTCCGATCCTCGGCCGCATGAAGCCGATGGTCGAGACTCACCTGCCCTTCGCGACCGCCGACGAGACGATCTACCGCTTCCTCGCGATGTACCTGGTGGCCCAGTACTTCGCCTACCGCCGCGGCGAGCTGGCCGACTGGGACCTCGAAGAGCTGATCAATTATTTTGAGGAGGTGCGCACGGTGAACGTGTCTTTCTGTCGTCGCCTCAAAGCGATCGACCACGAGGGCGCGACGATCCGGGCAGTGGCGCTGCTCGAGGACATGGCCGACTTCACCGGATTCCTTATCCAATCCGACGAACTCGGTCGCCTCGAGAACATCTTTAATATGTCGATGGAGCCGCCTCGACGTTAAAGCCCATCGTCGTCGCCGACGAGATGACTGAAGAGACAGGTAAAAGGGCCGCGCTCAGGGGCCGCGGCCAAACCATGTCTCGCCGGTTGTGGTGACCTCGCGCTTCCAGATCGGGACCTCGCGCTTGAGGGCCTCGATCGCCGCGCGACAGGCTTCGAACGCGGCTGCCCGGTGGGGCGCCGAGGCGGCGATGATCACCGCGGTCTCGCCGACCTGGAGGCGACCCTGGCGGTGATGGATCGCGAGGCGTGCACCGTCGATCTCGGCCTCGATGCGGTCGATGATGGTGTTGATCGAGCGCAGGGCCATCGGCTCGTAGGCCTCGTACTCGAGGTGGCTGATCTCGTGGCCCTTGCTTTGACCGCGGACGTTGCCGATGAACGAGTTGATGCCGCCGGCGCCGCGATGGCTGACCGCGGCGATCACCGCGGCGAGTTCTAGGGGATTTACGGAGATCCGCGAGCGGGGCGCTCCGTCGTGGCCACCGCTGACCGGCGGGATGACGGCGATCTCGACCCGCTCGCGGAGACGCTCGTCGGGGTCGGCGAAGCGCTGGTCGATCGCGACCCGGCAGGCGGGCAGCAGATCTGCGACCTGCGGCCAGCACTCACCGATGATCTGGAGGAGATCACGGGCGCTGGCGTCATCCGGGACCTCGACGTCGATGAGTTCGCTGCCGAGCTTGCTGCGGATCGAGGCGAAGAGGAGGATTTTGAGCTTCATCGTGGCGTCACTCTCGGTTTTGGGCGGCTCTGGTGGGGATTTTTTGCGCGCTGGGGGGGCCCTCGCAGATCCCAAAGGCCAAGGCAAATTCATGTCCGTCGCCGGTGGAGGTGCGCCTTGGATCCGACATTTTTGAGGCGGCCGCGTGGACAGATATCCTACCTGCCCGACGGTCGGTGGTCACCTGAGTGGCCCTAACCCGAGCGTCTCGCCCGAAGACCTACGATGATGCAGACTTCACTGCACGATGCGGTAGCCCGCTTGGACCTCATGCCGACCAAAGCCCCGAAAGCCGTGTCAGCGGCCAGCGCTGCGCTGAAGCAGGCGCACGAGGAGGAGATCCGCAAAGCGCGGAGCTCTAGTCAAACCCGAAGAGTGCGCGGCCAAGCGGCGCTCGACGGTTGGACCCGCGAAGAGATCGAGACCCGTCGTATCGATCTCCAGCACCGACTCGCTGCCTATTTGGTGACCGGTCGTCCGCGGGTGATCCTCACCGACAACCTGCGGACGATGCTCTCGATCAAGAAGGGGCAGGGCGTCTACACCTTCCGAGTCCACCGCATGTTTGCCGCGGCGCCGCCGGTGATCCTGCGGGCGCTGGCTCGCTACGCCGAGCGTCACGACGCCGATGCGGCGACGCTGCTGCGTGCCTTTATCGACGGCCACGAGTACCTGATCCGCTCGCCGAGGGCCCCGCGGACTGTCGATCTCGACGTCGAGGGCGCTCACCACAACCTCCAAGAGATCTTTGACTCGCTCAACCAGCGCTACTTCGAAGATCGCATCGAGGCCCGTATCACCTGGGGTCCGCGCAGCAAGCGAAAGCGCGGACGCTCATCGATCAAGCTCGGTTCCTACGCTGTCGAGGACAAGCTGATCCGGATCCACCCGGTGCTCGATGCCGCCGATGTGCCGGGTTTCTTCGTCGAGTGGATCGTCTATCACGAGATGTTGCACGAGGTGCACGACATGCCGATCGTCGACGGTCGACGCATGTATCACACGCGGGAATTTCGGCGGGCCGAGGCCTGCTACGAGAACTACGTCGAGTCGGTGCTCTGGGAGCGGACCCACCTGCACAAGCTGCTCGACCGCTGAAGTCGGCGGAGCGTCATTGCGACCCAAAGCGAGCGTTGTGGCTCGATTTGGTTCGTTTGGCTCGCTTTGCCTCTGGTCGGCTCGGCCGACGCGCGAAGCGTCAGCAAGCGCCGACCGAGGCGCTGTCCAACCATTGTCGAGGCCCGTGTCGGAGCAGTGTGCACGATGATGCGCACCGGTACTGCATGACGGATGGGTCGCGCCTTGAGTACAGTTCGGGCCTATGACCAAACCGAAGCCGCGGAGCAGAGAGGCCCTCGACTATCACGCCAAGGGTCGGCCCGGGAAGATCCAGGTCGTCGCCACCAAACCGCTGACGAGTCAGCGGGATCTCTCGCTCGCCTACTCCCCCGGAGTGGCCGAGCCCTGCATGGAAATCTACCGCGATCCTGGCAAGGTCTTCGACTACACCGCACGCGGCAACTTGGTCGCGGTGATCACCGACGGCTCTGCTGTCTTGGGTCTCGGCGATCTCGGCCCCCTGGCGAGCAAGCCGGTGATGGAGGGCAAGGGCGTGCTTTTCAAGAAGTTCGCCGATATCGACGTCTTTGACATCGAGCTCGATGCCCGGGATCCCGATCGTTTTATCGAGACGGTCGCTGCCCTAGAGCCGACCTTTGGCGGCATCAACCTCGAGGACATCAAGTCGCCGAATTGTTTTTACATCGAGGAGACGCTGAAGAAGCGCATGAAGATCCCGGTGTTCCACGATGACCAGCACGGCACCGCGATCATCAGCGGTGCTGCGCTGCTAAACGCGGCCCATCTGCAGGGCAAGGATCTGGCGGCGATGAAGGTCGTGATCAGCGGCGCCGGGGCTTCGGCGATCTCCTGCACGCGCTTTTACATCAGCCTTGGGATCGCCCCAGAGAACGTGTTGATGTGCGACTCGAAGGGCGTTCTGCACCACGAGCGGGAGTTCAAAAAGGGCGATCCAAAGATCGAGTTTGTCCGCAAGAGCGAGGCTCGCACCCTTGCGGATGCGCTTCGCGGCAGTGACCTCTTTCTCGGCCTTTCGCGCGGCGGTCTGGTTACGGCCGAGATGGTCAAGACGATGGCTGAGAAGCCGATCATCTTTGCGCTCGCCAATCCCGATCCTGAGATCGACTACGGGATCGCCAAGGAGGCTCGTCCCGATGCGATCGTCGCCACCGGGCGCAGCGATTACAACAACCAGGTCAACAACGTCCTCGGCTTTCCGTTCATCTTTCGCGGCGCCCTTGACGTGCGTGCGACCTCGATCAACGAGGCGATGAAGATCGCCGCAGCCCGGGCGATCGCGGAGCTGGCCCGCCTAGATGTGCCCCAGGTGGTGATGACGGCCTACGGGGAGGATTTTAATTTCGGCCCCGATTACATCATCCCCAAACCCTTCGATCCGCGGGTATTGCTGTGGGTGGCGCCCGCCGTTGCCGAGGCGGCGATGAGCACGGGTGTCGCTCAGACCGAGGTCGACGTCGAGACCTACCGCGAGCACCTTCGCGGTCTCTTGGGCGGCGCGACTGCGGTGATGCGCAAATTTATCCGCGGCGCCGCTCGTTCTCCGCGCAGGATTGTCTTTCCGGAGGGACATGACCCAAGGATCCTGCGCGCCTGTGCAATCATCGTTGATGAGGGCATCGCCTGGCCTGTGCTTTTGGGCAGTCGCGAGCGCCTCGAATCGGTGTTGAAGATCCAAGAGATCGACCTCGACCTCGACCGGATCGAGATCGTCAACCCACGTGATGACGCCGCGTCCGAGCACTACGCTGAGCTGCTGCACGAACGACGCAAGCGCAAGGGCGTGACGATGGCGCTTGCCCGGCAGATGATGCGTGATCGCAATCATTTTGGGATGATGATGGTCGCCGAGGGGCGGGTCGACGGCATCGTCAGCGGCGTCTCGCTTTCGTACCCCGATGTCGTGCGTCCAGCGCTCGAGATCGTCGGCCTTCGCGAGGGATTTAAGCGGCTTGCAGGCATGTATTTGATGCTGCACCGCAACGGCATCCTCTTCTTTGGCGATACCACCGTCAACGTCGACGTCGATGCCGAGACCCTTGCGGACATCGCCGAGATGGTCGCCGACGAGGCCAAGACCTTTGGGGTCTCGCCGCGGGTAGCGATGCTTTCGTTTAGTAACTTTGGGTCGGTCCGGCACCCGCGGGCGGCGAGAATGGCGACCGCCACCGAGATCCTCTGCCAGCGCCGGCCGGACCTGGAGGTCGAGGGCGAGATGCAGGCGAACATCGCCGTCAACTACGAGTTGCAGCTCGCGAGTTTTCCAGAGACGCGGCTCTCTGGGGCGGCGAACGTGCTGATCTTTCCGAACCTCGAGGCGGGTAATGTCGCCTACAAGCTGATGCGCGAGCTTGGGGGCATTCCTGCGGTTGGCCCGGTCCTGCTGGGCACGCGTCGACCGGTGACGATCCTCGAGCGCGGCAGCTCTGTCGACGGCATCGTGCACATGACCGCGCTCACCGTGGTCAACGCCCAGAAGTTCAGCTAGTCGGGCATCGGCGAGCTGCGTCCGACAGAGAAGAAAAAGAAAAAGGGAAAAAGGCCGTCCGGTGATCGGGCGGCCTTTTTTAGTTGTGGCGAGAGATCAGACGAGTTCGGCGGCGCTTGGGGTGACGTGCACGGCCTTTGTCGCGTCATTGTCGGCGTGCCAGCGTTTCATCTTTTTCTTGATGACGTTCTTTTTGATCATGCCGACGAGGTCGATCATCAGCCGGCCGGTGAGGTGATCGTGTTCGTGTTGAAGGGCGCGGCCGAGCAGGTCTTCGCCTTCGCGCTCGAAAACCTCACCATCGATATTTTGCGCGCGCAGCTTGGCCCAACGGGGCCGGCGAACGTCGACAAAGACGTCTGGGAAGCTGAGACAGCCCTCCTCGGCGACGATCATGCCTTTGCCGGTCTCGACGACCAGGGGGTTGATGAAGACGAGTGGCGGCGAGTCGTCGTCGCCGCCGCCGACCTTGCCGTCGATCAAGAAGATGCGTTCGAGGCGACCGATCTGGATCGCGGCGATGCCCGCAGCGTTGAGCGAGTACATCGTGTCGCGGAGGTCGGTGACGAGCTCACGGATGTCGTCGCTGATCTCCTTGACCTCAAAGGTCTCTTCGCGCAGTCGGGGATCGGGATAGGTGACGATGTCGCGGACGGCCATGATCGTGTGGAAGCTCCGCGCGTACTATATGAGGTGTAGGTAGCTTTTCAAGCCCTCGGGTGCTACCAAGCTCGGCTGAGTCGATGGAGCAGCCGGAGCATCTGATCTTTGTCTGTCAGAACCTGCGCGGTGATCAGGATCCTCGCGGTAGCTGCATGGCTCGCGGCGGCGCAGAGATCCTCGCTCGCCTCAAGCAGCGGCGGGCAGAGCTCGGGCTCAAGCGCCGGTTGCGGGTGATGGGAGCCTCCTGTTTGGGGGCCTGCGCGGCCGGCATCACTGCGTTGCATGTCGATCGGCGGGGCGCGACCTTCTACGGTCGCCTCGATCTCGAGTGCGCCGACGCGCTCATCGACGAGCTGGTGCGGGGCGGCAGCGCCGGGCCCAGGTTGCATCGCCATCGTCTGCCGCCAGAGGATCTCGAGGACCTCTCTGCGCTTGCGGGCGGGGTGGATGCGGAGAGCAGAGGTCGGCATAGCGACGGCCAGGGAGAAGCGACATGACGATCGAACCGGATGTGATCAAGCGGGCGCTCAGCCAGGTCTTAGACCCCGCGACAGGGCGCTCAATTACCACGGGTCAGCTGCGTGCGGTCGAGATCGACGGCGACCGAGTTGAACTCGCGATCGATCTGATCTCGCCCGGGTATCCCCTCTTAGACGAGCTTGAGGCCGCGGTCCGTGGGGCGCTCGCGGAGTTGCCCGGTGTTGGAAGTGTCGCCATCAACTACGGCCTTAAGGTGCCGAGCAAACCGGCGCGTCAGGATCTCAACCGCCTGCCGACCGTCAAAAATATCATCGCGATCGCGGCCGGCAAGGGCGGGGTCGGCAAGAGCACGATCAGCGTCAATACGGCGATGGCGCTGCACCGCATGGGTGCCAAGGTGGGCATTCTCGATGCGGATATTTACGGTCCTTCGGTGCCCAAGATGCTCGGCAAGCCCGAGCGCGAGACCTCGACGACGGCCGACGGCAAGCGGATCTCGCCGGCGAATTACCGCGGGATAACGGTCATGAGCGTCGACTATTTTGTCGCGCCGGGGCAGGCGGTGGTCTGGCGCGGGCCGATGATCCACAAGCTGCTCAAGCAATTTTTAGAGGACGTCGCCTGGGGCGAGCTCGACTACCTGATCGTCGATCTGCCGCCGGGGACCGGTGATGCCCAGCTCTCGCTCGCGCAGCTGATCCCGATCACCGGTGCTGTCATCGTCACGACTCCGCAGGAGGTTGCGCTCATCGATGTGCGCCGCGCGGTCAGCATGTTTAACAAGCTCGAGGTGCCGATCCTGGGTGTCGTCGAGAACATGAGCCACTACGTCTGCCCGGCCTGTGGCCATCACGACAACATCTTTGCCAGCGGTGGTGGTTCTGCGTTGGCAGAGGAGATCGAGGCCGAACTCCTGGGCTCGGTGCCGATCGACAATCGCATCTCCTACGGCGGTGAGGTCGGCGTGCCGGTGGTGGAGGGCGCACCTGATTCGGCCTACGCCGAGGCTTTGACGTCGATCGCCGCAGGGGCGGCGATGGCTGTGAGCATCTTGAGTGGGACCGGGCCGAAGCGCAGCAGCCTTCTGCGGACGATCACCTGAGCCTTCTGCGGCCTGCACGGGCCTCTTGTGATCTGCATGGGCTTGCACGGGCTTGCACGGTCCGGGTCGTCTTGGCGGCGGTAAAAAAACGGCAACCGCGGGAGGCGGTGGTAGGCTCGCCGACCGGTGTCACGGTCTCGCAAGAGCAAGCCTGCGCTGCTCGAGGTGCTCTCGCGCTTCGCCGGGCCGCTGCCGCGCTATCTCCCGGCGTTTGGGGTCGTCGCGCTGCTCGCCTGCATGTTGGTGCCGCTGCCGACGGTCGCGGTCGATCTCCTGCTATCGCTCAACCTGGCCCTGGCTCTGCTCCTGCTCGCGGCCTGCTTGGGCGTTCGACGGAGCGCTGATTTCCTCGCCTTTCCGGCGCTGCTGCTCTTTGCCACCCTGACCCGTCTCGCCCTCAACGTGCAGACGACGCGGCTGATCCTCAGCGAGGCGGATGCCGGTGCGGTGATCGAGGCCTTCGCGGGGTTGGTTGTCCGCGGCGAGATGATCGTCGGTGTGGTGATCTTCGCGATCATCACCGCGGTTCAGTATCTGGTGATCGCTCGCGGTGCAGAGCGAGTCGCCGAGGTCGCTGCTCGTTTCGCGCTTGATGGTTTGCCCGGTCAGCAGGCGGCGATCGACGCGGATCTGCAGGGCGGCACGATCTCGGCGGTCGAGGCCGGTCGGCGTCGGGCGGCGTTGGACGAGCGTTCGCGTTTTTACGGGGCGATGGACGGCTCGATCCGCTTCGTTAAGGGCGATGCGATCGCCGGCCTCGTGATCACCGCGATCAACCTCTGCGGTGGTTTTGCGATCGGTGTCTTTCGTGACCAACGGGGCTGGCTCGAGAGCTTGGAACTCTACGGTCGCTTGACGATCGGGGACGGGCTTGTCGCCCAGATCCCTGCGCTCTTGGTGTCGCTTGCCGCGGGGGTGCTGGTCGCCAGGGTCGATCGCGATCCCGGCGTGCAAGAGCGTGCGCTCGCCTGGCTTGACCCGGCGATGCTCTTGGTACCAGCGGCACTCCTGGGGGGGCTGGCTCTGGTGCAGGGCATGCCGAGGGGGGCCTTTGCCGCGGTCGCCTGCGCTCTGGTGGCCGGTGGGCTCTGGCTCTCAGCGCGGACGAGGCCGCAGCCACGGCAGGAGCCGCGTCGTTTGGTGGTCTCGCTCGGCGATCCTTCGCTCGCGCGCTCGAGCGGCCTGCGGCGGGCGCTGATTGAGCTTCGCAGTCGCTCCGCCAGCGCTCTCGGGGTCGATGTGCCAGAGATCGTCGCCGCGGTGCAGGTCGGCGGATCGCCGCTGGCGATCGAACTCCGTCTGGGCGAGCGCTCGCTCGGTCGCCGTACGCTCGCCGCGGGTGGCGAGGCCGAGGTTGTCGTCGAGGTCTTTCGGGCGCTGATGGCCCACGCCGAGGTGCTGATCGATCTTCACGATCTCGAGGAGGCTCTCGAGGAGCTGAGGAGTTCGCGGCCGGCGATCGTGCGCGAGGCGTTGCGGGTCCGTCGGGCGCCCGAGATCCTCGCGCTGCTCCGCGGCTTTTTGCGGGAGCGAGTACCGCTCCCGCCTCTGGATGCCCTCCTCGGGGCGATTGCGGGGGATCGCCGCTTCGCAGAGGAGAGCGAGCGCGGTCGTTGGCTGGAGCTTGCGCGTGAGCACACGGCGAGTTTTTGGTTGCGCGATCGCCTGGCCGCCCAGGAGCTGCTCGGGCCTTTGAGCTGGCTTCAGCCCTTGCCTGATACCGAGGAGGAGCTACGTGAGAGCCTTGTAGAGGGGATAGGTGGCCACGCGCTTGGCCTCACAGCCACCGACCTCGAAGCTTGGAGGGTTGCGGTGAGAGGGGAGCACGAGGGGCACGCCAGCAGCGATGTAGTGGTCGTGCTCACGAGCGCCGCGGGGCGTGCGGCCTTCGCTGTGCTGCTTCGCGGTGTAGTGCCCTTTACGCCGGTGATCAGTGTTGCCGAGATGATGGCCGCCGATCTTTCCCTGCCCGCCAGGGATACGATTCGCTGGATAAGCTCGCCGTAGGCTTGCGGAAGACGGGGGGGCGATGGCAGCGTGCCAGCGATGGCGAAGCAGCCGAGTTCCTACTGGGATTACATCAAGACCGAAGAGATCCTCGCGCTGCAGGGGGGTCTCGCCGAGGACGATCGCTCGCTCTCCAATGACGAGGTCGTGTTCATCGTTGTCCATCAGATCGACGAGCTGTGGTTTAAGCTCGCGCTGAGAGAATTGGAGGAGGTCCGGAATCTCTTTGCTTCGGTCAAGGTGCCCGAGCAGACCCTGTCGAGCGTCACCCGTGGCATCCGTCGAACCGTCTTGCTCTTCGGTCAGATCGCTTCGCACTTCGCACTGATGGAGACCCTGACCACTCGGGACTATCTGGGCTTTCGCGACAAGCTGAGCCCCGCGAGTGGCTTTCAATCGGCGCAGATGCGTGAGCTCGAGATTGTGCTCGGTCTCGTGCCGGAAGAGCGCATTCCTCTCGGTCACGAAAACAGCTACATGGATGCGCTGCGCCACGCCGACGGTACTCCCTCGCCGGCATTTCGCCGGGTCGAGCGGCGGTTGGCGGATACGCCGAGTCTCAAGCAAGCGCTCGATGATTGGCTTTTTCGTACGCCGATCCAGGGCTCGCGTCCCGAGTCTGCGACGGATGTCGAGCACGTCGAGAGCTTTATCGAAGAGTACATCGCGGCCAAGGCACGCGAGAGCGAGAAGGTGATGAAGACCGCGATCGGCGAGGCGCGCACCGACGCGGATCGCAAGCGGCTCTCAGCGCGTTACAAAGGCGAGCTCGATGCGGCCCGACGTTTTCTTTTTGCCGAGGATGTCGAAGCCGAGCTGCGACCGCGTCGGGTCCGGATCCGGGCGGCGATTCTCTTTATCGAGAGCTACCGCGAGCTGCCCCTGCTCGCCTGGCCACGCGAGGTGATCGACGGGCTCGTCGCCCTCGAGCAGGCCTTTGTGATCTGGCGCCAGAGACATGCACGCATGGTCGAGCGGGTGATCGGTCGCCGCACCGGTACCGGTGGTTCGGCGGGCGTCGACTATCTCGATCGCACGGCGCTGCGCTACCGGATTTTCCACGACCTTTGGGCTGTGCGCACCCTCCTGATCCGCCGGAGCGTGATGCCCGAGCTGCGCAACCCCGATGTCTACGGCTTTGTAAAGGAATAGGACAGAGGGCATGGCAGGCGGTGGCGGCCGGATAATTGTCATCGGTGGCGGCGTCATCGGTCTCGCCTGCGCCGCGTGGCTCGCACGGCGAGGCGCCGAGGTGCTGGTCTTAGAGCGCTTCGAGCACGTGCACAATCTGGGCTCCCACGGGGGTCATACCCGGGTGACGCGGCGGGCCTACCACGAGGGCTCTGCCTATGTTCCGCTGGTCACCGAATCCGAGGGGCTTTGGGAGCAGCTCGAACGCGATCCGGGGGCCGGTGGTCCGGGCTCGATCCTGGTCCGCAGCGGTCTCATCGAGGCGGGTCCGGTCGACGACCGTGATCTCAAGGAGGTGTTCGCGGCCTGTGTCGCCCACGGTCTCGAGCACAGGGTGCACGATGCGTCGGCGCTCTGGGATCGTTACGGCCTGCGCGTGCCGCCGGAGTGGATCGGTTGCGAGACTCCGTCGGGGGGGTATCTCCGGGTCGGGCCGGCGATGAACGGGCTTCGGCGGGCAGCGATGGCCGCGGGTGCCAGCTTTCGCTATCAGGCGGAGGTCAAGGAGATCGCCTGCGGTCAGACCCTGCGGGTGCTCCTGGAGAGCGGCGAACTCCTGCCCTGCGAGCGCATTGTGGTCGCGGCGGGGGCCTATCTTCAGCCGCTCTTGCCCTCACGTCTGCGCGGTCTCTTTGCCGTGCGTCGGCGGATTCTCGCTTGGTCCTCGCCGCCCAGCGAAGCGCGCGAGCGTCTGGCAGAGCTGCCTGTGTGGGCGGTCTTTGCTCCGCGGGGCATGTATTACGGCTTTCCTTACGGCGATCACGGGGTCGCAGGGTTTAAGCTCGCGTGCCACCGATACCAGGCGCCCTCCGATCCCAAAAATCTCTCCGCCGAGGCAGCCTTGCGCCAAGTTGCAGCCGACGAATTGATCGAGCTCGATCAGTTTCTCGCGGAGTTCTTACCGGCAGCTCGCGGGCCCTGGGCGAGTGCTGAGGTCTGTCTCTACAACTGCACGCCGAGCGGCGATTTTCTCGTCGATCGGCACCCGGATGATGCGCGGGTGATCCTCACCGGTGGGTTTTCGGGTCACGGATTTAAGTTCGCTCCGGCGATCGCTCGTCTGGTCGGCGAACTCTTAGATCGTGGCGAAGCGGCCGATCTCCCGTCGATCTTTCGTTGGCCCCATCATCTCGCCGGACCGAGTTTTTGAGCGCTTGCGGGGCCGAGTTCTGGGGTCTGATGGTCGCCATGCCATGCCGAGTTAACGGACCGGCTGAGGACGAAAGCGCGGAGTAAAGCGACAACCAATAGAGAGAGGGCGAAGCGCGCAGGCTTCGCCCCCTTTTTGGTGCGGCCTCAACTACGAAGAGAAGCGGTCACCCCAGCCGTTGTTGATCGGCTTGGGTGGGGTGGCTGCGCTGGCTGGCTGTTGACCGTTGTGTTGGCCGAGCACAGGGCTAGGCGTGGGAGGGCTTGCCTGGGGAGGATTCGGCGTGCGGCTTGGCGGCTCGGCGTTGGCGTTGGCGTTGGCGTGTTCGGGGAGCAGCGCAGGCGTTGCCGCCGGGGTCGGTGCGATGTAGGGCCCACGGTCCTTGCGGGCCATTCGTCGGATCATGCGTCTCAGCGACTTGGCGATCGCGTGGCCGGTCGGGATGACCACCGCGACGGTCTCTTTGAGTTCGTGTTGAACGACCATTGTATGGGCGCCGATCACCAGGCGAATCGAGGTTTCACCGGTCATTTTGAGGAGAGCGATGGCACCTTCGAGTACTGGGCGCCAGCGTTCGAGGCCGCGAAAGAGGCGCTCCTTTTCGGGTGCGTCGACGGACAGGGCTTCGACGCCGGCGGCTCCGGCGAGATGATCGATATTTGCGTAGAGACTCATGATGTGGCTCCTTCGTGTGTTGTTGGGCGGCGGCCGAAGATCTGCGCGGTGAGGTCGTGCCAGCGAGCGGAGGAGGCGGCAGCATCGGAGTCGTGGGAAGTGTACGGATCGTCGCTGGTGCGATCCGATGGGGTCGTTGAGAGGCAGTTGGCGGTCGCGGTGGTATTGCGGCTGTCACTCAGCATGGATCGTTCCGCGGGGCGCACAAGTCCGCCGGCGTTCTCTTGCCATGCTCGAGCCAGAGGTCCTGAGGTGCAGGAAAGCTCGGCGTTTTTGCCGTGCTCGCGGATTGCTCGCGGTCCGCTTGTCAAGGAATAAGCCACGCGGCTAAGCATGGGCTGGCCTCGTCGCCGGTGCCAGCAGCGCCAAAGCGCAAATAGCGCGCTGAGGCTCTAACTCCGTGAAAGGCGCATATTTGCCGACTAGAGGCCTTTTTGGCGACTAGGAAGCGAGACCTGCGCGCAAACAGCGCACGGGCAAAATGCGCGAAAGAGGACCCTATCCGATGAGGCGACGGACGACGGTGAGCGCCTCTGCGATGTGCTTGCGGGCGCGCAGCTGCGACGAGAACGTGTGCCGAATGACGTTGTCGCGATCGATCACAAAGGTGACACGGCCGTCGAGCAGGCCGAGTGTCTTTGGCACTCCAAACGCGGCCCGGACCTGACCCTGGGCGTCGGCGAGGATGCGAAAGGGCAGGCGGTGCTTGGCCGAAAATTCCCGGTGCGAGGCGACGCTGTCGGAGGAGATGCCCAGTACCTGCGCGCCGGCCTCTTGGAAATCGGCAAAGCTATCGCGGAAGGAGCAGGCCTGGGCGGTGCAGCCCGGCGTATTGTCCTTGGGATAGAAGTAGACGACGACGCAACCCTGCTCGCGGAGCGCGGCGCTCGAGACCTCCGCACCGTCTTGATCTTCGAGGATGAAGTCTGGAGCGCGCTCTCCGACCGAGAGCATCTTCTTGCGGGGGGTTAAGGTCGCTGTCTCCACGGCTGCAGCATAGCCGAGAGCACAGCGACCTGCGGTCGAGTTGACCGACAGGTCGCGATGTTGCCGCCTTGCCAGTTAATTGATCGACGGCAGGAACGAGTAGTTCTCGGCGTAGTCGAGCATCTGTTTGGCAAAGTCGAGCGGGTACTCGATGAGCACGTCGACGAGTTCGTCCTCGAGATAGACCGGCACCAACTTGGGCTGAATGAAGCCAGAGTACGGGGCGATGCCGAGCGTGGTGTAGCGGGCGAGGATCTCTTGGTGGAGGGCCTTGTCGACCTTGACCCCGTAGGTTTCGATCAGGGCTTTGCCCGCCTCGTAGTCACCGGTCGACTTGATGCGCTGGATCTCTGCGAGCAGCTCGCCAAAGATCACCCGAAGTTTGTCGTAGTCGTTGATCACGAAGTAGGTCTTGCCGTCGCGCTGGATTCGCTCGATGACCTTGTCCTTGGCGCCGCGCTCGAAGGCCCAGCTGGCGACGAGTTGGCGGTTGCGCATGTGCGACTCTTCGAGTTCATCACCGAACTCTAGGCGGGCGAGCTGGGTCATCAGGCCGTTGCGGATGTAGCTGTCGAACTCAGCCTTGCCGGCGTCTGGCGATGGCGAGACGCCGATCTCGACCAGCTTGGGGTCGACGATAAAGTAGAGCGCGACGAGGTCGGCGCGGGCCTCCTCGAGGGCCGATGCGTAGCTCTTGAGGGTCTCCTTGGGCGAGCCGATACCCTCGTTGATCTGCCCGGAGGCGTGGCCGATGACTTCGTGCATGTCGGTGTGCAGGGCCGAGGCGATATCACCGTAGAGCTTGACCCGGGCGATCTCTTGCTCGGACGCCGCGAACTCCTCGAGCGCCCCACCTGTGCGCTTGGCGTTGTTGTAGGCGTTGACGATGTTGCCGAGGTTGACGGATTTGGAGCCGTGCTGCTTGCGGATCCAATCAGCGTTCGGCAGGTTGATGCCGATCGGTGTCGATGGGGCCGAAGCGCCGGCTTCGTTGACCACGGTGATGACCTTGGCGGAGATACCGACGACGTCCTTTTTCCTGTACTCGGCGGCGATCGGCGAGTTGTCCTCGAACCACTTGGCCTCGGCGGCGATCGCCGCGATCCGCTTGGTCGCCTCGAGGTCCTTGAACGAAACCACCGCCTCGTAGGTCGCCCGCATGCCGAGGGCATCGTCGTAGACCTCGATGAAGCCGTTGACGGTGTCGATTCTCGACTCGGTGTCGCCGACCCAGGCGACGTTGTAGGCGTCCCAATCGCGGAGATCGCCGCTCTTGTAGAAGGCGATGAGCTTGTCGAGTACGTCCTTTTGGGTCGGGTTTTCGGCGGTCGCGCTCGCCCGTTTGAGGGACTTGGCGACCTTGCGCAGGGCCTTGTGGTACATGCCGCCGAGTTTCCAGGGCTTCTCTTTGAGGTCGCGGCCTTGGCCCACCAGCTTGGAGTTAAGCCCGTGCCAGATCGGCGTGGCATCCTTGGGATCGCGGCGCTTTTTGTAGAATTTAGCGACGTCTTTTTCGGTGATCCCGCGCTCATAAAAATTGTTCGCGGAGTTGGCGATGGGATCTGCGTCGGTGCTGCGGTTGGTCCGCTTGGCCTCGAACTCTGGGTCGAAGAGAACCTGACTCAGGAGGGTGACAAGCTCGTCGACGCTCTGGCCATCGGCGAGCGGCAGCTGCTCCTTGTCGGAGCCGCGGACAAAGGTCGCGAACTGCTCGGCGTTAAAGCCAGGCACCATCTTTTTGCCCGAGTAGTGGTGGTGGATGCCGTTCGCGAACCAAACCTGCTTGGTGTAGGTCTGGAACGCTGCGAACTCGGGGGCCTGGCGGTCGCCTGTGTAGCTTCGCCAGATAGCCTCGAGAGTCCGACGGACGCGGAGGTTGTAGGGGCCGAGCTGATCCCAGGTGATGTCGCGGCCGGCGAGGGCGGCCTCGGAGAGGTGGAAGAGCAGTTTTTTCTGCGGCAGCGAGAGCTCTTCAAAACCGGGCACCTGATAGCGGAGGAGCTGGATGTCCTTGAAGCGCTCCGCCATGATCGTGAAGCCTTCGCTGGCAGGGACCTCGTGCTCGATGTCCGCGCGGGTCGCAGGCACGGCGACGACCGGCTCGGAGGGCGAACCGGCGACGGAGTGCACTGCGGGGACGCCCGGCGGGCGGCTGCAGGCGAAGGTCAGTGCGAGGGGGAGAACGCAGAGAAGATGGCGCAGCATCGCGCGGATGGTACCTCTAGTGGCATCCTAGGGGGGACGCTGAGCGACATTATTTTTGCTCGGTCAGCCGCTCCTTGAGTTGGCTTGCGATGGCGAAAGCTCGGTTGCTCGCGCGCGCTCGCGCTTCTCTCTTGTGTGTGGCCTCTGGTACACCGGGCTTGCCGTGAACGAAGCGCATAAGGCCCATCCCACAACCCGCGATCTCCTCGACTTTGTGCACGCGAGCCCGACGCCCGCGCATTGCGTTGCCGAGGTTCGTCGGCGACTCGAAGAGGCCGACTTTGTCGCTCTTGCCGAGGGCGAAGGTTGGGCGCTCGAGCCCGGGCGGGGCTATTTTGTCGCCCGTGGTGGGGCTCTAGTCGCTTTTCGGGTCGGAAGTGCGCCGGCGGTCGAGGCAGGCCTGCGTTTGCTCGGTGCTCACACCGACTCGCCCAATCTGCGCATCAAGCCGCTCGCGGACGTGCGTACCAAGGGCTATCAGCAGCTCGGTGTCGAGACCTACGGCGGGCTCCTCGAGTACACCTGGCTCGATCGCGATCTCGGTCTCGCCGGTGAGATCGTCTACCGCACGACCGAGGTGAAGGAGCTTCGAACTCGTCTCCTGCGCATCGATCGTCCGCTGTTGCGGATCCCATCTCTGGCGATCCATCTAAACCGCGAGATCCGCGATAAGGGGCTAAAACTCAACCGTCAGCAGCACCTCTCGCCGATCCTCGGGCTCGATGCAAACCCCACGTCGGAGGATCCCGTCGGCGCCTTGCGTCACTTGATCGGCGCCGAGTTGGACATCGATCCGGAGAGCATCCTCAGCTGGGATCTCTCGCTGATGGACATCGTGCCGCCGGTTGTCGGCGGCTCGCGGGGCGAGTTTATTTTCTGTCCGCGCCTCGATAACCAGGCGATGTGCCACGCCGCCCTGCTCGCGCTCCTGCGTGCGGAGGTAACCAGGGCGACCCAGGTGATCTGCCTTTACGACCATGAGGAGATCGGCTCGGGATCGGCGACGGGTGCGGACTCTAGCCTGGTCGAGGAGCTGCTCCGGCGCCTGGTCGAGACTGAGGGTCCGGGGGCCGTCATCGGCGGCTTGGCGCGAGCGGTCGCTCGCGGCGTGATGATCTCTGCGGACATGGCCCACGCGGTGCATCCCAACTACGTCGACCGACATGAACCAATGCACATGCCCCGCCTCGGCGGCGGACCGGTGATCAAGGTCAACAGCCAGCAGCGCTACGCGACGACCGCCGAGACCGCAGCGATCTTCGAGGCTCTCTGTCAGGACGAGGGCGTGCCCTATCAAAAATTTGTCAACCGGACGGATTTGGCCTGTGGATCGACGATCGGTCCGATCGCCAGTTCGCGACTGGGCATTCGCACCGTCGACGTCGGCAACCCGATGCTGTCGATGCACTCGATCCGCGAGACCGGCAGCGCCGAGGATCCCGAGCGCATGGTTGCGGTCATGACCAGGTTCTTGGGACAGGTCACGTTTTGAGCCCAGACTCGGCAGCTTGTTCCCTCGTTGTGTACGGTCTGCGCAAGCTCTTCTTGGCCGGTATCTCGCAGGTGTCGAATTTTGCCGACGTGTTTCTTTTGCCGGCGCCTGCGAGTACTCGGGCGGCGGTGTAGGGTTCCGTATCGGTAGGTTGAGATGCGCCTGACCAAGCACAGCGACTACGCCCTACGAGTGCTGCTTTACGCTGCAGTGCACCGCGAGCGCCTAGTTTCGACCGAGGAGGTCGCGACTCGCTACGGAATTTCGGCGAATCACTTGGTCAAAATCATCAACAACTTGGGCAAGGGTGGTCTGCTCGAGGTGAGGCGCGGCCGTGGCGGTGGTCTCCGCCTCGCCCGTGCCCCAGAGAACATCACCCTGGGCGCGGTCATTCGCCAGACCGAGCCTGATTTCTACACTGTCGAGTGTTTTGATAGCTCGGCGAATACCTGCCCGATCCTCGGCGCTTGCGGTCTCGTCGATCCGCTGCGCGAGGCCACCCAGGCCTTCTTGGCGGTGCTCGACAGCTATACGCTCGCCGATGTGATGGGTCCGCCTCAGCGCCCCAGGTATCACCAGCTCGTCAAGCTGCTGGCCTGAGTCGATTGCAACGATGATCACGAGATCGCTCGCTGTTGGCCGCTGTGTCGAGTACCCTCGGCCGCGAGCGACCTATGGTTTCCGCCCGCGAAATTAGCTTTGAGCGCGTCCTCGACGCGGTCCGTGACATTTTTTCAAGCAGCGGCGATGAGCTGCTCATGGGAGCGCGTGCGCTGGTCTGCACCCTCGACCCAGATGGCTTTGCGGCGGCCTTGCCAGTGGCGGCCCATCTCGTCGAGCTGCGCCTAGACCCGCCGGTGATCGCTGCGGCTCTCATCGCCCAGGTTTACATCGACGGCGGTCTGCGCCTCGACGAGATTAAGGATGCGCTCGGGGAGGAGGTCGCTGCGCTCACCGATGGTGTGCACAAGCTGAGCCTCATCAGTTGGGATCGCTTTGACTCTGGGGCTGTCGAGAGTCTGCGGCAGATGTTTTTGGCGATCGCCGCGGATGTGCGGGTGGTGCTCGTCGCTCTGACACTGCGTCTGCGGGACATGCGTGCGCTCCGCAGCCGCAGCGCTGAAGAGCGCCGAAAGATCGCTCGCGAGACCCTCGAGATCTACGCGCCACTCGCCAACCGCCTCGGTATCTTCTCCCTCAAATGGGAACTCGAGGACCTCTGTCTGCGCGAGCTTGAGCCCGAGATCTACAAAGAAATCTCGATCGGCTTGGCGTCGACACGGGAGGTGCGCACGGGCCTTATCGACGAGGCGATCGTGATCATCGAGGGACGTCTTCGAGGGGCTGATATCGAGGCAAAGATCAGTGGGCGGCCCAAGCATATCTACTCGATCTACAAAAAAATGCAGCGCAAGCGGGTCGGCCTAGACGAGATCTACGATGCCTCGGCGGTCCGTGTTTTGGTCGATCGACTCGAGGATTGTTACGCGGTACTCGGCCTGGTGCACGCTCTGTGGACGCCGATCGCTGGCGAGTTCGACGATTACATCGCCAAGCCCAAGGGCAATGGCTATCAATCGCTGCACACTGCGGTGATAGGTCCCGGTGGTAAGGCACTCGAGATCCAGATCCGCACCCGTGAAATGCATACCCTCGGCGAGTACGGGATCGCCGCGCACTGGCGTTACAAAGAGAATACCACCCGCTCCAATCGGGCCGCCGACGAGAAGTTCAACTGGTTGCGGCAGGTGATGGAGTGGCAAAAAGAGGTCACCGATCCCCGCGACCTCGTCGAATCACTGAAGACCGACATTTTTCAGGATCAGGCCTATGTGTTCACCCCGGGCGGTGATGTGATCGATCTCCCGGTCGGCGCGACTCCGGTGGACTTTGCCTATCGGGTGCATACCGCGGTCGGTCATCGTTGTCGCGGCGCCCTAGTCAACGGCTCGATCGTACCGCTCGATCACAAGTTGCACACCGGTGATAGGGTCGAAATTCTGACCCATAAGACAGAGCAACCGAGCCGCGATTGGCTGAGCCCGCAAAGCGGCTATGTTAAATCTCCCTCGACGCGGCAAAAGATCCGCCAGTGGTTTCGCCAGCAAGGCAGGGAGGCGGCGGTGGCAGAGGGGCGCGAACTCTTGGATCGCGAGCTCCGTCGTGTCGGCCTGGAGAAGTGGCGGCCCGAGGAGGTCGCGGAGCTCTTTGAGCTCCGCTCTGCGGAGGACATGCTCGCGGCGATTGGCTTTGGTGATACGACCAGCCAAACCTACGCGATGAAAATCCTCGATCTCGAGCGAGATCAGGCCCGGCAGGAGCGGGCGGCCGAGGAAGAGGCTGCCTTGCTCATGGCCGAGCCGGCAAAGCGCTCAAAGAAACCGGTCAAGTCCGCCTCTGGGGTGAGCATCGCCGGTATCAGCGACATCCTCTCGCGGCCGGCCCGTTGTTGTACGCCGGTGCCTGGCGATCCGGTGATCGGCTATATCAGCCGCGGTCGGGGGGTGATGATCCACCGCCGCGATTGTCCCAATATCCTCTCGAGTCCTGAGCCAGAGCGTATGATCGAACTCGATTGGGGGCAGGAGCGCGGTCGGACCTACCCCGTGACGATCGCGGTGCGGGGTGCGGATAGGCCAGGCCTGATGCGCGATGTGCTCGATGTGATCTCCGATTTTGGCGTCAACCTCAGCCATGCCAGCGCCTCGAGCAACAAAAAAGAGGCGACCGCGACGGTCACCGTCGTGCTCGAAATCCAAGACAATAGCCAGGTGCTCAGGGTGCTCAACCGGATCGATCGCATCGACGGAGTTATTGGCGCCAGGCGGTCGACCGATTGAGGCACGAGCGGACAAATGACAGGAGTCGGGTTTGATGATCGAGACAGCGCTACCCCCAAATGCCCGGATGATTCCTGGGCTCGATGAACTCTGGGCAGAGTCCCACCCCGGGCGTCGCAATCACGGAGTTGTCGCGCGAGGCGAGGCCTTCCAGGCGGAATTTAAGGCGGATGGACCGGTACGGGCGATTCGCAGCCTCGATCTGCTGCCCTTTCCCTACCCGCAGGCCTTCGCTTTTTGGCAGGCGCCGGTCAACAAGGCCGTGTATTTGGTCATGCGAAACCGCATGCAGGTGATCGAGTTCGAGGACTTTGCCGGCGAGGTGAAGACCCTGCTGGTGAACCCGAGCGAGCACGAACTCTCGATCAGGGCGCCTTTCTTCGCCCAGGCGCGCAGGGAGCTCGCGAGCTGGATCCCGGAGTTGCTCGATCGCACAATTCCGGGCCCTGCGGCACGTTTGCGGGCATTGGGCATCGATCCGTGCAAGATCGACTATGTGACCTTTGATCATCTGCATGTTCAGGATTTGCGCCGCGGTCTTGGCAATCTCGACGGTGGGCCCCTCTATCCGCGAGCCAAGCTCTTGGTCAACCGGCGCGAGCTCGAGACCTTAGAGGCGCTGCATCCCCTGCAACGACCTTGGTGGATCGAGAATGCCCTCGATGGTGTGGCTCGTGATCGCATCATCGCGCTCGAGGGTTCCGCCTGGCTCGGCAAGGGAATCGCCTTGGTGTGGACGCCCGGTCATACTCGGGGCAACCATTCGATCGTATTTAACGCCCCCGGTCGCGGCGTCTTTGCGGTCTCCGAGAATGGCGTCTGCGTCGACGCCTACCTGCCGCGGGCGTCCAAATTGGGCTCTCTTCGTTACTACGCAGACACCTACGGTGCCGAGGTTGTTCTCAACGGAAATGCCCTCGAGGACACCTTTGCTCAGTACACCTCGATGTTGCTCGAGCGGGCGATCGTCGATCGCGGGGACTGTGGCGGTGAGGTGCCGAACATCTATTGTTCGTCGCCCATGATCCGCTCACCGCTCGCCTGGGGCATCGCGCCGACCTTTGTGATCGCGCCGATTCACGGTGGCACCTTCAGCGCGGCGCCGCTCTAGTTCTTCGGTGCTGCGCCATGGGGGGTCGTGGTCTTTTGCAGCCGGCAAAGGTCGAGAAGTGTAAGTATTACGGGTGTTCGACTGTGCGTATTCGTACGTGTACACTCGTCGCCATGGCGCACAGACGCCAAATCAAGGGTATTGTCCCCCACCGGGCTCGCGTGTCAAAAACAATAAAACACTATCCAGAGCAGAGAAGCGGGCTCGGCACCAGGTCGGTGAAGCATGTGTCTTGGATCAAGGTCGCAGGCACCACGGGCATGGCAGTACGGGCACGAGGACGAGGATGAGAATCATGGATCGATTTTACCCGATAGGTATTCCTGGCCAGCCATGGGCGAGCGCCGACAGAGCAGCTTGGTCGGCGGCTCGCGTAGTGCAGCGCAGCTATCAAGAGCAGGTGCTCCAGCGGATCGAGAAGCTTGGCGCCGCATTTGTGCCCTGGCGCTACGGAGCATTGAGCGTCGACCCAGAGCGCTATCCTCTCTTTGCCTTGCAAAATGCACATAGGGTCGAGGGGGCGCCGTGGGCATTGATCACCGGGGGGGTGCACGGTTACGAAACGAGTGGTGTGCAAGGTGCATTGTCATTCCTCGATACTGTGGCAGCCGCCTACGCCGATCGAATCAACTTGCTCGTCGCTCCCTGTATCAGCCCCTGGGGCTACGAAGTCATCAATCGTTGGAACCCTCAGGCGATCGATCCAAATCGTTCGTTTGTGGTCGACAGTCCCGCCGAGGAGTCGGCAGCGTTGATAAAATTGGTCGCCGGTATTGAGGGGTCATTTTTGTTGCATATCGATCTACACGAGACAACGGATAGCGACGAGGAGGAGTTTCGCCCGGCTCTCGCGGCGCGTGAGGGCGAGGCTTTCGAGCCCGGCATCATCCCCGATGGATTCTACACAGTGGCGGACAGTGCGAACCCGCAGCCGGCATTCCAGGCCGCGATTGTAGCCGCAGTGCGGGCTGTTACCCACATTGCGCCGGCGGACGCCCGCGGTCAGATCATCGGCTCCGACGTGACCCAGCCCGGCGTTATCCACTATCCCTTCAAGTCGCTTGGCCTCTGCGCAGGCGTTACAGATGCTCGCTTTACGAGCACCACGGAGGTCTATCCAGATAGCGACAGAGCGACCGCGGAGATCTGCAACGCCGCCCAGGTTGCAGCCGTGTGTGCGGCCCTCGACTACGCGCTGGCGCACGCCTGATCATGCCACTAAAGAGTGAGCACGCGGATGGCACGCAGCCGTGTTGTTTTTTGCCACCTGAACAACGTTTCGGCGGCGCTGCGGATGTGGCCGCGTGCACGCTTGAGGATCTTCATATATCTATATTTGTTATGTCGCAGGGGTCAGGCGATGGGCTGGAACTCGATCGAGTCCTACCAAAGGTGTGCAGGCTCACTGAAAAATTGTTGTCGAGAGTGACGATGGTTGCGATATCGTGACGGGACGCGAGAACCCTGCATCGCAGGAGCCTCTAGCATTTGCCCCGCAGCCGACCCCGCAAGGATGACCTCCACAGTGCGGTCGGCCTGCGCTTGGCTGCACGCGCGGCGATGAACTCGGCTATGCTGTCGTCACGAGAACACTCGAGGAGAGCACAATGGAGTTTGATGTCAGCCGAGCGCAACTCGCGAAACCCGATCAATTTCCCCGTTTCCGGGTCCCGGATAGGGGCAAGCCGCTGGCGAAGGCGGGTCTGAAGCCGAAGGAGTCGCTGATCATCGTCGAGCGCGACGGTATGCAACGGGCGTTGGTGCTGCGACAAATGGCGTTTCACCACTTCGCGCAGGGCGAGCTTGCGGGTCAGCCCTACCTCATCTCTTTTTGAGTGATCTGCCACAGCGGCGTCGGTCTGACGCCCACGATTGACGGTAGAGTGCATCATTTTAGCGCCGCCGGGCTCTACAACGGCCTGGTGTTGATGGCCGACGATGAGACCGGTACCTACTGGGATCATGTCACCGGTGAGGCTGTGCACGGTCCGCTGAGGGGCAAGGTGCTCGATGCTTGGTGTACGCCGATCACGAATGTCGCGGCAGCCCTTCAGGACTACCCTGAGATCGAGGTTTCCATCTCGAAGTTGTCGCTCAAGGGTCGGCTGATGATGTGGTCTGCGTCCTGGTGGAAGCGAGAAAAGAGCGTTCTACCGCCCTTTTTCCGCAAGACAATGGGTGATGCTGATGGGCGTTTGCCCGAGCATACCCACGGCTTGGGCGTCGTCGTTGACGGTGAGACTCGCTTTTATCCGATGTCGCGGATCGGCGGTGGCATCGAGGACGCGTGGGGCGAGCGCGTGCTCTCGGTGAGCATCGACAGCCGCGACGGGATCCCGCAGGCGGTCTGGGCCGACGGCAGCCGGCCGATGCAACTCTTCTCCCGCTGGTACGGGTTTGCGTACACCTACCGCGGCTGCGGGATCTACGGCCAGGACGCTAGCTAGGGCGTATTTGGGCGATTGTTGTCAGGCTCCGGCGTCGCGGGTATCGTCGACGCCGGAGCCAACCCGTATGCATCGCAGCCCCCTCATCGCCCTCATCCTGATCGCTGGACTCAGCTTGCCCGTCGCCTGTGGTGGCGACAGCAAGAAGGCCGAACCAAAGGCAGAGAAAACGCCCGAGGCGGAGGAGGAGAAGAAGGAGGAGAAGGCCGAGGATGCGGCGCCCAAGGAGGTCAAGCTCGACTTCCCCTGGCTCCGAGAGAAGGTCGCTGCCGAGATGAAGCCCGGCACCGTACTCACCTATGCGCTTTCGGGTACCGATGCAAAGGGCAAGGACATCGCCGACGACTATCGCTGCGAGGTCAAAAAGTCTGATGATAAAAGCGTCGGTACCGTCTGTAATACGGTCAATAAGCCGAGTGAAGATAAGGGCGCCAATGAGGTCGCGACCCGCGACTGGACCAAATACAGCCCGTTCTTTGCGGTCGAGAAGCCGACCGCGACGCTCGTCGAAGTCGCCGAGATCACGGTGGCAGCGGGCAGCTTTAAGACCGTTGTTGTCGAACTCAAGGACTTCTTTGGCGCCAACTATAAGGTGTGGATGATCGCCGACAAGCCGGGGATCTACGCCAAGGTCGAAGAGGGAGCCCGCGGTCCCGACGACAAAACTTCGAAGGTCTATGAGCTGACCTCGATCGTCGGCCCCTCCTAGTTTGGCCACGGCCGCGGGCCCAGTTGACTTCGCCCGTTTGAAGTCGAATGAAGGGGACTGTCGCCTTGCTCGGTGCGAGCGGGCGCTGCAGCCCCTGCCAGGTGTTTGTTCGCCTGACGGGCGGAGGAGCACCGAATTTACAGGCGCGAGCGGTCGAGTCAAGACGGTCGCCCTTCGGCCAGGCGAACGTGTAGCTTGCGCGTCGGTGAGGCGTCGCAACCCTGCTCCGTAAGCTGCTCGCGTGGTGCTCGATTTGGGCTCGATTGGGCTCGATTGGGCTTGTTCAGCGCTCGATCAGCGCTCGATCGATGATCGCTCAATGCTCGATCGATGCTCGCTTAGTGCTCGATCTATGCTCGTTCAATGCTCGATCTATGTTCGCTCGGTGCTCGATTTGTGTTCGCTCAATGCTCGATCTGTGAGCGGAGGCGTTGATGAACGGTGCATTGCTCATAAGTGAGCGAGTCGCGGGCGCTTCTGGTCGCCGATGCGACCGGAATTGCTCACCTGTGCGAACGACTAGATCGATGTACCAGCCTGGGGCTAGTCTCCCCCATCAGTCGGGCACACAGAGTGCCAGAGAAGGTCAGGGTGAGACGATGAGCGAACTTCGGGAGATGGCCCAAGAATTATTGCGCGAGGCGTGTTTAGAGCTTCCTGAGCACGCGTTTGCGCTGCGCCTCGCAGAGGGCGTGACGATCGAACCAGAGGGGCAAGAGCCCCGTTTCACGTTGGTCCTGCGTCATCCAGAGGTCATTGCCAAGTTTATGGAATCTTCGGATTGGCGCTCGCTCGGCGAGGCTTTTCTCCGGGGCGAGATCGACATCGAAGGGGATATGGAGCACGTCTACCCGGTTGCCGAGTTTCTGCAGGCGAGGTTTGGTACTGCGCTCGCCGATCTGGGGGGCAGCGGGCTCCGTCCTTTTGCTAGCGACGAGCCCCAGGTGCACACGGTGGGCCGGGACGCGGAGGCGATCGAATACCACTATGATCAAGGAAACGACGCCTTTGCGAAAATCCTCGACGCCAGCCAAAATTACTCGAGCGCCTGTTACTACGGCCATAACGATGATTTAGAGACGGCCCAAAAAAACAAGATGGCTCGGGTCTGCGAGAAGATCGGTCTTGGCGATGGCGATCGAGTGCTCGACATCGGCTGCGGCTGGGGGGCGGTGCTCTCGTGGGTCACCGAGCATTACGACGCGACGATCACGGGCGTCACGATCTCCAAGGCACAGGCAGAATACTGCGAGCAGCGCCTCGCCCGAGAGGGTAGAGAGTCGCGGGCCGAGGTTAAGATCTGCGACTACCGAGAGATCGACGAGGGGCGGCAGTTCGACCGCATCATCTCGTTGGGAATGGTCGAGCATGTCGGCCTCAGTAATCTGTCGGCCTATTTTGAGAAGGCCTACAAATTGTTGCGTCCGGGGGGTCTATTTGCCCTTCAGGGGGTCTCTAGCAGCGTCAGCGAGGCGTCGACGGAGGCCATCGAGTTCACTTCGTCGTACCTCTTTCCGGATGCCGACATGCCCTATCTGGCGCAATACATCCAGGCGGCCTCCGAGGCAGGTTTTGAGATTCGCGACGTCGAGAATATCCGCGAGCATTACGCGTGGACCCATCGGGCCTGGCGACACAACCTCGAGGCCAACGAGCAGGAGATCATCGAGGCGATCGGCAGGGAGAGATTCCGTGCTCTGCGGATTCTCTACTCCTATTCGACGTACTATTTTCTCCGCGGAAAATGTTCGGTCTATCAATTTGTATTGTGGAAGCCGGAGGGGGATCGCCCGGCGGATCTGCCGTTGCGACGGGGGCTTTAGGACGATGGCACAGGCCTTGGAGAGCACAAGCACAAGCACAAGCATGAGCACGTTGCCATGCCTGCCGGTCATCGTTGGCACCGGCCTGACCGGCTGTGCGATCTCGAGGTCGCTCTCGCGGGCCGGCATCCGTCACCTGCTGGTGGGTCCAGTCGCGAGTGGGCCGGGCACGCGACTGGGCGAGTCCCTCAACCTCGAGGCCTCGCTGGATATCAGTGCCTACTTCCCCGAACTGAAGGCGGCATTTTTTGCCAAGAGCGAGGTTGTCGCTCATGTCGGCGACAACGAGGTGCGTTGCGATCTCAATATGCGCAGAGGACAGGCATCTGCGGTCTTCTATCGCCTCCTGGGCTATCGCGAGCCGCCCGACGCGTTTCTCCATATTGATCGCGATGGCTTTGATGCGGCGGTATTTGATCTGGTGGTGAAGGATCGCCATTGTCAGCATATTGATGCGATGGTCCGCGAGGTTGACTTCGACGCGAAGAACGACCGAATTCGCGGTCTCGTGCTCGACGATGGCCGCAAAATCGTGCCATTGGCGGTGTTTGATGCGACCAATCACGTGCGCGCTGTGGCCCGGCATCTGCATCTCAAAATCGAAGTACTGGGTCCGCCTCAGCGTGCGGTCTACGGCCATTTGCACGCCACCGGCGAGGTGTGCTGCGATGCACCATTTTGGCATGCGACCCATATCGTTCGTCTCGATCGGCGGGCGGACGGCATTGACGGACTCGCCTGGTATATCCCGCTTCGAGGCAAGGTGTCGGTTGGCGTCGCGGTGGATCACAGCGGTGATGCCGACGGCGTGGAGGGTGGGCAGACGGGTGGCGAGCGGGAGCCAAGCCCGGAGGAGGGCCTGGGGGATCGAGAGCTCTTGGCGAGGGTTGTCGCGGCCTTGGAGCGCCGTTCGATCATGCCTGCGGGTATCTTTGCGGCGGCTGCCGAGGTCCGGGCCATCCCCTACTACCGACATTTTCTCCACGATCGTGCGTACGGACGCAATTGGCTGCTGGCGGGCGGCACCTTCTGCCTGATGTGGTTTGCCGCCAGTGCGGGCATCTCGTCGGGATTTACGGCGGCGAATGTCGCTCCCAACTTCCTCCGTGAACCATCCCGTTTTGGTGGGGCCTACGAGTCGATCCTCCAGGGTCTACGGGCGCCACATGGCGTGTTTGAGTGGCTCCGGCGCAGTGACCCCAGCACCTGCGAACTCGCGGAACTCGAGCGCCGCGCAGATGTATTGGTCGCCCAGAGCGTGCTCCGGCTGGCGGAGAGCGTGGCCCTGCAGCCGGGGGTCGGCCGCCGCTTTTTGGCGAGCACGCTTGGGGGGGCGATTCGCGGCGAACGCTTTGATGCCACGGGTATCTGTGTGCGCGCCCGTGAGCGGCCTCGAATCGCAAACGCCGAGCAGCGTTTACAGGTCATCTCGTCGGTTCTCGAGGTATTCGCGGGCAAGGGCCCGCTCGCGAATATCGAGAGCTGTCTCGATGAACATGTCGTTGTCCACATCGATCGTCTGAGCTTTGCTGGTCGTGGGGCCTGGCTCAAGTGGGCTCGGCACTCCCGAGCGACCTGGCCCTTTGCCGAGCTGAGTTTTGAGATCGTCCGCCATCGTTACGATGCACAGAGGGACGAGCTAGAGGTCTGGATCGAAGCGCGGGTCCGCGATCGGCCGGGCGACCAAGAGCGGCGTTCGCCGAGCGAACGATTTGTCTATCGATTTGAGAGCGGGCTCATCCGTGAAATCTGGACATCGCGGCATAACTACACGTTTCTTTACGGCCCTCGTTTTGCGAGCCTGCCGGGATTTGTCTCTCACATCGGACGCCTGCTCTGGTGGAACTTCTGGCGGCCGACCTGTGATCCGCGCGATGACGAGGCGAGCGCGGCAAAATGAGCGGAAGCCAGGGCAAGCTGTGCTGGGGTCGCGATGCCGCTTAGGATAAGCTAGGCCGATGTCAAAAAATCCTCGGCGGTGGATGATCTACGGGGCAAACGGCTACACCGGGCGCTTGATCGCCGCCGAGGCACTTGCTCGCGGTGAACGTGCAATCCTGGGCGGTCGGCGGCGCGATGTGATCGAGGCGCTGGCGGCCGAACTGGGCCTCGAATGTCGGGTCTTTGCGCTGACGGATGGTGACAGGGTCGCCGCTGAGATCGCCGACTTGGAGCTGGTGTTGCACTGCGCAGGGCCTTTTATGGACACAAACAAGCCGATGCTCAAGGCCTGTCTTAAGAGCAAGGTTCATTATCTCGATATCACCGGCGAGGCGATGATCTTTGAGCGGGTGATGCGCTGGAGGGATTCGTTTGTCGAGGCCGGTATCGTCGCGTTGCCTGGCGTCGGGTTTGATGTCGTGCCCTCGGATTGCCTGGCCCGCGCCCTTAAGGAGCGCCTGCCGGGGGCCGATCGCTTGACGCTCGGCATTCGTCTGGGCACCAGCGCGAGCCCGGGCACGGCACGGACATATGTGCACGCCCTCCCGGTCGGCGGGATTGTCCGCAGGGCGGGTGCGATTGAGGTGGTGCCACCGGCGTGGCGCGTGCAGGCGATCGATTTTGGCGACGGTCCTGAGCAGGCAATGTCGATCGCCTGGGGCGATGTATCGACCGCCTACCACTCCTCGGGTTACAACGAAATTGAGGCCTATTTTCGCGTTCGCCCTTGGGTCGTATCGGCCTTTCGATGGAGCCGTCCTTTGCGATATGTGCTCGCTCCGCGTCTGTTTCGGGACGCGCTTGGCGGTCTTGTCGCGCGGATATACAGGGGTCCCGACGCGGCGGCGCGGGCGAGTCATGAAGCGCGGATTTGGGGCCGTGCAGAGGATCCTGAGGGCCGCTCGGTGACGATGTTGCTGCGGGGTCCCGACGCCTACGCGATCACCGTCGATGCTGCGCTGGAGGCGACTGTCGCGGTCCTGGCGGGAGAGGTTGCGCCGGGGGCCTACACGCCGGCGATGGCCTTTGGCAGTGGATTTCTCGACCGCTTGCGCGATGTCAGCGTCGTACAGGTAGACCCGTGATCAACGCCAATGCTGCCCGGCGAGGGTATTTGTCTGTACCGCTGGGATCGCTCGTGCTCGGTGCTCGGATTTGTTAATAGGTCCTATAGAGTGAGATTCTTGGGCGCTGTAGAGCTATTTCGCCAAGCGTTGCGGGGTGGTTGTTGCGGCGCGTTGCGGGGTACCTTTTGGCTCTGCTGAGCGGTCGGCAGAGAGGATGGTGGCGTGATGTCTGAGATCACGAGCGCGGAGGTTGAGCATTTTGTCGACACTGTTTTCGGCGGTCTGGACGAGGCAGCGCAGGAGCTGATCAGCGATCGCTTAAGCCGTGTGGTGATCGCCTGCGGCGGCGTGCTTTGGTCGGCGGGAGAGAGCGCTGAGCAGATCGCATTTGTGCTCCGCGGTCGTCTTCGCGTCAGCGTGATCGAGGCGGACGGCGATCTTCGTGATGTGGGGGAGATCGGCCGCGGTCAGGCGATTGGAGTCGCCGAGGTGGTCGGTCGGCGGGCGCGGGTCGCCACCCTAAGGGCGATGCGGGAGACCGAAATCCTGCTGCTCTCAGGGACAGATTTTGAGGAGGTCGTACAGCGGGTGCCGGCCTTTGTGGTGCCGCTGATGCGCGGCTTGGCCACTCGACTAGGGGCGGCGCTCCGCGGTGAGCAGAGCTTTCGAGCGCCGGAGACCGTGGCGATCCTGCCACTCGCAGAGGGCATGGGCCTTGAGTCGCTGGTGGAGGACATGCGCGCGGTCGCGGCGAGTTACGTCAGCGTGCACGCGATCGATGCGAAGCGTGTGGATCACAAACTGGGCAAGGGCCGTGCGCGGGGCCCTCTGGCTGGAGCTGAGCACGAGGCGCTGGTTTGCTGGCTCGACGAATTGGACGATACCCACGAGTTTGACCTCTACGTCGCCGATCCCGGGGATACGCGGTGGACACGACGCTGTCTCGCCCGCGCGGATCGCATTCTCCTGGTCGCGCCGGCGGGATCGAGCCCTGATCTGCGACCCGTGGAGCGCCTCTTCGCCGCTGGCGGGCCGGTGCCAAACGGTGCTCACCAAGAACTCATCCTGCTCCATCCAGAGGAGACGTCGCAACCAAAGGGCACCGCGGCCTGGCTCGGGCTGCGGGCTGTCGAGCGCCTCCATCATGTGCGCCGCGGTCGGAGTGATGATCTCGCGCGGGTCGTTCGGCGCCTCTTGGGTCGCTGCATTGGCCTTGTACTCTCGGGCGGCGCAGCTCGGGGCATGTGCCATATCGGTCTGATCCGCGGGCTTCAGGAGGCGGGTGTGCCGATCGACGCGGTCGGGGGCGCGAGCGCGGGCGGGGGTGTCGGCGTGTTGCTTGCGGCCGATCTCTCGCCCGATGAGATCATCGAGGCGATCCAAGAGACATGGCTCGAAAGCCATGTTTTTACCCGACCCAAAATTCCGATTGTTTCGATTTTGGGAGCGGAGGGGGTGCGCGCGGCGATGGTTAAGCGGCTCGGCGATCTGCAGATGGAGGATCTTTGGCGCGACTGTTATGTGGTCGCTACCAACCTGACACGGGCTCGCCTGGAGGTGATCGATCGCGGCCCGGCCTGGCATGCGCTGCTCAGCACCAGTGCGATCCCAGGTCTTTTGCCGCCGACCTTTCGCGGCGGTGACGTATTTGTCGACGGCGGTGTGCTCGATAACCTGCCCGTGGGGGTCATGCTCCGCCGTAATCCCGGCAATGTGATCGCCAGCGATGTCGGCGATCTCTCGGGTTCGGTGCGCGCCGATCCTTCGCTTTTGGTCGCCCCTTCAAACGGCTCGTTGCTGCTCGAGCGACTCAATCCATTTGGTCGCGATACCGAGGTCCCGCGGATCATCACCACGCTCTTCGCGACGGTGACGGTTGCCAGCCGGATCCGCGATCCAGAGCTGATGGACGATCTCCTCCATACCTTCCGTCCGAATCTAGAGGGCCTGCCGACGCTCGCCTTTGACGATCCAAAGCCGTTGCTCGATGCCGGCTATCGAGCAGCGGAGGAGGCGATCGCGGCCGGCGTGTTCGCGGACTATATCGGCGCCAAGTAGTTCGACGGAGCGGATGTGCTCTGGGCTAGGCGAGAAGGCGGGCGGATAAGTTGAACGACGGGCGGGCGGAACGACGCTCATTTGCCGCTTGTTCGATTGTTCGATTGTTCGATTGTTCGCTCGTTCGTTCGCGCGATTGTTCGCTCGTTCGTTCGCGCGATTGCCACTCGCCGGGCGCTGCCGGCCCGCGGTACGCTGTGGGCCCCCGGGATTGCCATGCTACGCGCGTTGATCATTGCCCCCCTCGTGCTCTTCCTTTGGTTTGTGGCGGCTCTCTCGCCCGTCAATGCAGCGCCCTTGGCGTTGGAGGAGGTGCCCGAGCCGCTTCGCCCCTGGGTTGCCTGGGTGTTGCACGATCTTCCAGAGGCGAGATGTCCCTATCTCGAGGGCACGACCGAGGCCCGTCGTTGTCAGTGGCCGTCGCGATTGCGGCTGGTACTAGGCGAGAAGGAGGGCACCTTTGAGCAGCGTTGGCAGGTGCACGAGCGCGCTTGGGTGCCGCTGCCGGGGGATGCGGAGCGCTGGCCGCTAAACGTCGCGATCGGTGAGGAGTCGGTGGTGGTGGTTGCACACGGCGGTGTGCCGGGCGTCATGCTCGAGCCGGGTGTGCATGAGATCCGCGGCGTATTTCTTTGGGACAGCATGCCAGAACGCCTGCTCGTGCCCCCTGAGACCGGGCTTCTCGAGCTTGTGCTGGCCCAAGCGGGTGGCGAGGGCGAGGTTGTCTCGTCGCCGCAACGCGGAGCGGATGGTGTGATCTGGCTGCATCGCCGGGCCGAGGAGGGTGCCGAGACCAACCGCATGGAGCTCGTCGTTAACCGCCGGATCTCGGACACCTTGCCGATCATCGTGACCACTCAGGTCGAGCTGCAGGTCTCCGGCAAAAACCGCGAGGTCGTGCTTGGCGACGCGTTGCTCACCGGCTTTGAGCCGATGGCCGTGACCTCGGAACTGCCGGTGCGCTTGGAGCCTGACGGCAGTCTGCGGGCCCAGGTCCGCCCGGGGCGTTGGACGATCACGGTCGATGCTCGCTACAGCAAGCCGATCACGATGTTGCCGTTGGAGGCGACCGAGGGCCCCTGGGCCGAAGAAGAAATATGGGTCTTTGAGGCCCACAATGAACTCCGCCGGATCGAGGTCTCTGGGGTAGTTGCGGTCGATCCGCAGCAGACTCGCCTACCCGAGGAGTGGAAGAGCTTGCCCGCCTTTAGGGTGCGTCCTGGCGACAGCATGCTGATGGAGGAGACCCACCGCGGAGAGGTCGATCGCGGGCCCGATCGCCTCCAGTTGGAGCGCGAGTGGTGGCTCGACTTTGACGGCGCTGGATTGACGATTCGCGATCGGATCACGGGGGAGCTCTACGGCGGCTCGCGGCTGACGATGAGCGCACCGGCGACCTTGGGTCGGGTCAGCTCGGGCGGTAAGGATCAGTTCATCACGCACTTGGGCGCGAGCGATCGTCCGGGCATCGAGATCCGGCAGCGGGCGCTGAACGTGTCGGCCGAGTCGCGGGTGCCGATGGCTCGCTCGCTCTCTGCGGTCGACTGGGACCACGACTTTCACGAGGTGCAGGGCTGGCTCAACTTGCCGCCGGGATGGCGACTGCTGCACGTCGAGGGTGTTGACGAAGTCGACGACACTTGGCTCAAGCGATGGGACCTCCTCGAGATCTTTTTGGTCCTGGTGATCACCATCGGCATCGCTCGCCTCTACGGCGCGATCTGGGGCTTCTTTGCGCTCTTCACCCTGGCCCTCTCCTTTCCCGAGTGGATGGCTCCGCGCACTGTTTGGCTCTTTGTCCTGGCGGGTGAGGGCCTCCTGCGGGTGCTGCCCAAGGGGCGACTGCGACGGGTCATGAGCTTCTACCGGGTGGCGATGTTGGTGACGCTTTCGGGCATCGTCGTCGCCTTCTCGGTGCAGCAACTTCGCGGCGGACTCTACCCGGCGCTCGAGAAGACCAGCGGTGGCGATTTCGGTGGCCTTTTCTTTGCGATGGGTGGTGAGGGCATGCCGCAAACCGCCAGCCCGGTCGAAATGGCACCCGCGCCGGAGTACGAGCCCGAGCCGATGAGCGAGAAGGACTTCGATGTCGAGTACGACGACGAGCCGATGGAGTTGGCGGACGAGGGGCCGGCGAAGAAGGCTGACGTCGATGACTACAAGCAAGAGGAACTCGCAGGCGGTATGGATGCGCGTCATAAGGGCAGCGAGGGCATGATGGGCAAGCCCACTTCGCGCTCGGGCTACGGCTCCTCTGTGCGAATGAATTCGCAACAGGGCCTGAAGAAAAAGCTGCAAGAGTACGACGCGAGCACCGTGATCCAGACCGGTCCAGGTGTGCCTGCCTGGGGTTGGCGTCGCCTTTCGCTGCGCTGGAGTGGTCCCGTCGATCGCGACCAGCGGATGCAATTTTTCCTCCTCAACCCGCGCGCCAACCTAGCGCTGGCCTTTGTTCGGGTCGCCTTTATGGCCCTCCTGAGCCTTGTTGTGCTCGGCGTCTTTGGCCGTCGGCGTCGACGCCGGAACGAGGGCAAGGGCAAGGGCAAGGGCAACGCCGCGGTGGCCTCGATCGCGCTGCTCATCGGTCTCGGATCGATTCTGTCCCCAAGGACAGCATCGGCAGACGAGGTACCGCGCGAGCAGGTTCTAAACCAGCTGCGCCAGCGCCTGATCGAAACGCCGGCTTGCCTGCCGGAGTGTGCGGTGGTGCCGAGGGTCGAGTTGCGCGCCGACGGTGATCTGCTGCGCCTCGTGCTCGAGATGCACGTCTCGAGCGCGATCGCAGCCCCACTGCCCGGCAACGCCTCGCAGTGGCTGCCGACCTCGGTGTTGGTCGACGATCAACTGCCCGGAGAGACAGGTCGAGGGCTTGCCCGAACCGCTGATGGCAGCCTCTGGATCGACCTGCCCGCGGGGCGTCATACGATCGTGCTCGAGGGGCCCTTACCGGCGCGCGAGACCGTTCAGATCGCCTTTCCTCTGCATCCGCATCGCCTCGAGGCCTCGGCTGCGGGCTGGACGATCGACGGCCTGCACGAGGATGGGCTCGCCGATCCAGATCTCCAGCTGACCCGCATCAACTCCGACGAAAAGGTCGCCGAGAGCCTAGAGATGGGCCCCTTGCCACCCTTTGTCAGGGTCGAGCGCGAGCTCAACCTCGGGCTCACCTGGGAGGTGACGACGCGGGTCGTTCGCCTTTCGCCGCCGGGTTCTGCGGTGGTCTTGGCGGTGCCGCTGCTGGCCGGTGAGTCGGTGACAACGGCGGATCTGCGGGTCGAGGGCGAGCGAGTGCAGGTCAACATGGCCCCCGATGTGCTGATCGCCGAGTGGACCTCGGCCCTCGAGGTGCAGCCGACGCTCACGTTGGTTGCGGGCGATGGTGACAAGCAGCCCTGGGTCGAGCTTTGGCGCCTGCAGGTCGGGCCGGTCTGGCATGTAGAGCACGAGGGCATCCCCGTGATCCGCCAGGGCGACGGCGGTCTGCGCGAGTGGCAGCCGTGGCCGGGAGAGTCGATTTCGCTGGCGATCTCGCGGCCCGAGGGCGTCGCGGGGCAGACGATGACCATCGATAGCGCCCGCCTGGATCTTGTGCCGGGTATGCGGGCGACGGATGCGACGTTGACCGTCAGCCTGCGATCAAGCCGCGGCGGACAGCACGATTTTGTCCTGCCGGCGGCGGCTCAGCTGCAGTCGGTGCTGATCAACGGCAGCGAGAAAATGATCGGTCAAACGGGCGTGAGGGTGCGAGTGCCGGTGGTACCCGGTGCCCAAACCGTGACCCTTCGTTGGATCGAACCGACGGACCTGGGACGTCGCTACTACGCGCCTGCGGTCGATTTGGGTACGGCAGCGGTCAACCTCACGGTGCACATCCAGCACCCGCCGGAGCGCTGGATTCTCTGGGTTGGTGGGCCGCGTTTGGGTCCGTCGGTGCTCTTTTGGAGCTTCATCGTGATGCTGGTGCTGGTGGCTCTGATCCTGGGTCGGGTAAAGGGCACGCCGCTGCGCACTCATCAATGGTTCCTGCTCGGCGTTGGCCTGTCGCCGCTGCCGGTGCCGGCGGCGATGGTTGTGGTCGGTTGGATCCTGGTGCTGGCCTGGCGTCGACGGACACCAAAGATGAGCAGCGGGTGGTTTAATCTGCGCCAGCTGCTGCTTGTGGGTTGGACGCTCGCTGCTTTTGGGTCGCTCATCGGCGCGATCACAGCGGGTCTGTTGGGTCAGCCCGACATGCAGATCTCCGGCAATGGCTCCTACGGGAGCTCGCTCGAGTGGTTCCAGGATCGCTCCGAGGGCGGCCTGCCGCGTCCTTGGGTGCTCGCTGTGTCGATGTGGTGGTACCGCGGGGCGATGCTGGCATGGGCGCTTTGGTTGGCCTGGTCGCTGATCCGCTGGTTGCCCTGGGCGTGGCAAAGTTTTTCTGGGGGGGGCTACTGGCTGAAGATGTTCGACGGTCTGTCCAGACGCGTGAGCTCGCCGAGTTCGTTGCAGCCGACACGCCGGGTGAGCCCATCGCCAGCGGAGGAATCCGAGGCATGGAAGGTGCCCACGGCCGCAGCCGAGGGTTCGCCGGGTTGGGTCGACATGCCGACACCAGAGGTCGGCAGCCGACCGATAAGCGGCTCCCGCGAGCGCCAGCCGACGATGATGGGCCATACCGGCGGGCTTGAAAGTCCCTCTGGGCCCGGCAAAGCGCCGAGCTTTAGCCCGCCGCCGCGTCGCGGTAGTCCACCACCGCCGCCCAAGGGCACGGTGATCCCGACTCGTCTCAGCACCAAGGCGGATGAGGA
>CAYYUP010000058.1:0-9993 GCA_964474905.1 uncultured Nannocystis sp.
AGCTTTAGGGCGAATGCCTGGGGGCTTTACGACGTGCACGGCAATGCTTGGGAGTTGGTGTGGGACTGGTACGCGGACTACCCAGAGAACCGCGATAAAGTGAGACATGGGTACTCGGGGCCCGGCAATGGCCGGGTGCGTGTTCTCCGTGGAGGCTCTTTCTTGGACACATCCAGGGGCTTGCGCGCTGCCTATCGAAGCAAGCTCCGACCCTCGAGCGAGACCCCGGGCGACGGCTTTCGGGTGGTGCGCGTGGCCAAGTCGTACATATTGCCAGAGAATGTCGGCACCGAATCACAATCAATATAGATGTCAGCCTGATCATTCGAATCAACGGTTGTACTTGTGACCTTGATCGTTGCGGCGGTATCACGCAGGGTCATGCCGCCGCGGGAGCCAAAGGCGTTCTGACCGGCGTGGCGGACGATCCAGCCCGCATTTAGCCCCGTGCTGCTCGCGTTTGTGCTGCTCGCGTTTGTGCTGCTTGCGCGCGCTTTGAGTGTCTGGGGATTACGGATCAAAGATCGTACCGAGTTCCGCAGGAAAGTCTTGGTGCACGACTGGGCCGTGGGAGAAAATCGACGAGAGAATCGCGCAACGCTCGGGCTCTGCTTTGGGATCGCAGTCCAGATGTTCGGCGCGCAGATCATCGACCGATACGGCGTAGCTGTCGACCGGCCGCAGGGTGCGAGAGATGTAGGCGTTTTCGTGGCCGCCGTCCGGGGCTAGGTACTCGTCGCGATGACAGAAACCGCAGACCGTAATTTTGTCGTTGTAGCGCAGGTGATCGAAGGGCTTGCCCGAAGAGACAGGTTGCACAACCGGCATCTCTAGCTCGCCCTTGAGCGACTCGCCGTTGCCCATCGGCTGGCCGAACTCTAGGAGGTGTTGGCCGGTGCCGTCGGGTACCACCGAGAGAACCAATTTGCCCGAGAAAATGAAGATCCGCGGGCTGTGCTCATCGACGGCTGGCTGGGCACTGAAGTTGCTGGTCGTCGCGTTGATCGCGAGCGGTCGGTCCAGGCTCTGGACGACGCAGGCGACGGTGATCGGCTCGGGCAGAGCGTTGATCAGGGCGAGGGCCTCGGTGATCGTCTCGGGCTTGCCCATGCCCTCGGGGGCCTTGCAGCGGGGGGGCAGGACTTCGGGGTCGGGCTCGCTCTCGGAGTCGGTGCCAGTATCGGAGTCGGTGCCGGTGCCGGTGCCGGTGCCGGTGTGCGACCCGGCTTCGCTTTGCGCATCGGTACCGGGGTTGCAGGCGAGCGCGCTGGCAAGGAGGCCTGAGAGCGCGAGCGCGTGCGGTGGGCGAGAGTTCCGGGCTGGCTGTTTCATGGGTCAGGTCGCGGGCTGTTCGAGTTCGCGGAGGGCGTAGAGCGAACCCTTACGAGTGCCGAGGTAGAGGTCGTTGTGGAGCAGCGCCATCGAGACAAAGGCGTCGCTCCCCTGGGGGTCTAAGGGCGCGAAGGTGGCGAGCTCTTGCCAGGCCATCGCGCCCTCGCTGAGATCGTCGGTGCGTTGAATGCTGATGATGCTGCCGTCGCTTGCGGCCATCATTACCAGTAGGCGCTCGGGGTCGGCGTCGGGGCCCCAGGCGACGAGTTTGGCATTTTCGCCGGCGAGCTTGGGCCAGGGTGTGTCGTCGACGAAAACCGAGCCGCTGATCCGGTAGCTGGAGCCGTAGCTGCCGCGACCTGGGTTGAGGGAGAACGCGGCGATCACCATCGCCTCGCCGAGCACGATCGGGACGAGCAAACCCGCAGGAGGATCGGCGAGGATCTCGAACTCGTTGCCGCCGTGGCGGAGGGCGGCGAAGTCGTGCTTGCCGCTGACAAAGAGCAGCTCGGGCGTCGCACCGACAAAGTAGAAGCGCGAGAATTCGTCGGCGGCGCTCTCTCGGCGCAGGACCTCCGTCCAGCTCTTGCCGAAGTCGTCGGAGGCCATCAAGAGCGCAGGTTTTCCGGTTAAGGAGCCGGTGCCCGCGTAGATCCTGTTGCCCTGGGCGGCGACGTCGTAGACGTGCACGGCCCCGTCGATCGCGGTGCCGACCGTCCACTTGTCGGCGCCGCATTCCAGGCGATAGATCCCGCCGATGCCCTGATGGGTGTCGGGATCGATGGCCGGGCTGTAGAGTCCGCCGGGCCCCGGGCGAAACCACAAAATCTCCTCGGTCGGCAGGCTGCCAAGGTCGACGAAGCTCGACTCGAGCGGATCCCAGGCGTACATGGCGATGGGACCCGTATTTGCGCTGTAATCGCCGTAACCGAGGTGTAGGCGCCCGTCAAAAGCGAAGAGCGTGCCGAGGATGTGACCGTGTGGCGTGTTTTGATCGGCGATACCGGGGATCATCTCGCGGCTGGCGACGAGTTCCATTTTTTGCGCACCCGGGCCCTCCTGCACCGGGGTCGCGATGGGAGCGCAGAGTTCGGCCGGGTCGCCGGTGCTGGCATCGGTGTCCGTGGCCGTGTTTGTGGCCGTGTTCGTGTCTGTGGCCGTGCTGGTGCCGGAGGAGCTGTCGCTTCCACCCGTTTGCGAACCTCTGCACGCGGCAATTAGCGCGAAATACGCGAGGCGGTGCGCAAGCGAAGCCATACACGTTCTTAGCAGGGGCTGGCGAGCGATCGAAGCGGCCCGCAATCATTGCACTGGCGCTGACCCAATCAAGCAAAGAACACTTTTGATCTTCATGTCTTATCGTTATCGTACACAGGTGCTTCGCGCAGCCCTTATCGCGCTATCGCCCTTTGTGTTGGCCCTCGCCTGTGGTTCGAGCACACCCGCTCCGGTGGTGACCGAGCCCGAACCCGAGTCGACGGTCGACCCCGCTGGCGCCGCGCTTTTCTCGATCGATCAGGTGCCGCGCTTTGATATTCGCCTCGACGACGCCGCCTATGCAGCGCTCGTGGCCGAGCCCAAAGAGTGGGTCTCGGGCACGGTTGAGTACGACGGTGATGTCTACGAAAATGTCGGTGTTCGCCTGAAGGGCAATCACTCGTTTCGGCCGCTTGGTGAGAAAGCCTCGTTCAAGCTCAAGTGGAACAAGTTTGAGCGGGGTCGGAGATTCCTCGGTCTCGAGGCACTGACCTTTAATTCGATGGTGGTCGACTCGTCGATGCTCCGCGAGTGGATCTCGTACCGAGTGTTCCGCGAACTCGAGGTGCCAGCGCCGCGGGTGGGCTTCTCTCAGATCTTCCTTAACGACCAGGAGTACGGCCTCTACCTGACCGTCGAGCCCTACGACGATGAGTTTTTAGAGCGGGTCTACGACGACGCCAAGGGCAATCTCTACGAGTCGGATAAGAGCGCCGACCTCGACACAGACGTCGAAAATTGGGATCAGGACGAGGGCGACGACGAGAGCCGCGACGATCTCAAAGCTTTCTCAAAACTCGCATTAGAGCCCGGAAATGCGGTGTTTTACGGCGACAAGGCCCTGGTCGACATGCCCAAGTTCCTGGCGTTCTTGGCGGGCGAGACGATCGTTGGCCACTTCGACGGGCATATCGGCGGTCACAATTTCTTTGTCTACCACGAGCCGAGCTTGGATCTCTGGAGCTACCAGCCTTGGAGCTTGGATCAGGGGCTCGCGCGGCATGTCACCGCATTCGATCAAAACGGTTATCTCGGCTACAAATGCCTGCACGATGGGCAGTGCTTGATCGACTATATCGTGGCTTCACAGGCGGCGCTCGATCGCCTGCGAGAGATCGATATGGAGTCTGAGGTCCACCAGGTGGTCCTTTTGACCGACGCGGCGATGCGTTCGGATCCGATGAAACCCTACTCAACCGATGCTGTTGAGGCTGGACGAATTCGTTCGGCTACTTACATTGCGGGTCGTGCGGATGAGCTCGCGCCGCAGTACGAGTGCCTGGTCGACGGTGTGCAGCCCGACGCCGACAATGACGGCTACGGGCCCTGCTTCCAGGATTGCGACGAGAGCAATGCCGCGGTAAATCCCGACGCCGAGGAACTCTGCGACGACATCGACAACAACTGCAGCGGCTTTGTCGACGATGTACCGGCCTGTACCTGCCCGTCGGTGACGGTTGAGGGGCAAACGTTTTATCTCTGCCGCAATCACATTACTTGGCTCGCGGCCCGTGACTACTGCGAGGAGCAGGGCAACGTACTCGCGCATTTTAAGAGCCTAGAGCAGAGCGAAGAGGTCTGGGAGAGCGCCAGGGAGATCGCCGGCGGTCGCTGGTCGATCGGGCTCAACGACCGCGCGGTCGAAAATGACTACCGCTGGATCGATGGCAGCTCGCCAAGCTTCACAAACTGGGCAAACGGTCAGCCCGCGCACCAACTCGGGTGGTTTGATTGCGTGTTTGTCATCGGCGGCAAGTGGGGCGAGAGCAACTGTATCGAGAAGGGCTCGTTCATGTGCACCGCGCCCTAGGGTCGCATCAGCTCATCGGTGGCGAGGGCGATCGTCTGCGCCTGGCTTTTGTGCCAGCTTTGTAGGGCGTGCAGGCGCGCGCGGGTCTGGCGGAGGGCGTTGTCGCAGGGCGGTAGATCGTCGCAGAGGTCATCGACCGGCAACGAGCCCGAGCGCACTTCGGCAGCGACCACCCGGTAGGCATCGCGAAAGGGCATGCCTTCGACGACGAGCTGGAGCGCCCTGCGGGTGGCGTAGAGTTCGGGCGTGACCGCGGCGCTGGCGGTGCAGCTGCGGGCCTCGATATGGTGGAAGACGTGGGCGGTGATCCGCAGGGTTGAGCGGGCAGCTGCGACGCCGCGCAGGGTCGGCGGCTTGAGCAGCTGGAAGTCGCGATGGTAGCCGCCAGGCAGTCCCATCGGCAGGCTGAGAACCTCGTGCAAGGCACCCTGGACGACGTGGGCATGGCCGCGCACGAGCTCCATCACGTCGGGGTTTTTCTTCTGCGGCATGATCGACGAGCCGGTAGTAAAGGCGTCTGGCAGGCTTAACCAGCCGAAGCGCGGGTTGACGTAGAGCACGACGTCAGCGGCCAGGCGGGAGCAGGTCTGCGAGGCCTGAGTGAGCGCAAAGAGGGCGGCAGCTTCGGCCTTGCCGCGCCCTGCCTGGACCGCAGTGACCGGCTCGATCGGTCGGGCAAACCCGAGCAAGCGAGCGCTTAGCTGGCGGTCGATCGGGGTCAGACGCTCGGGCACGCCGTAGCCCGCGGCGGATCCCAAGGGACAGGTATTGGCCTGCTCGAAGGCGGCCTGCAGCAGGGCTGCATCGTCGGCGAGCAGGCTGGCGTACGCGAGCGACCAAAGCGCAAAGGTCGAGGGCATCGCCGGTTGTAAATGGGTCATGCCCGGCAGTGGCGCGTCGCCGGTGGTGGCCGCGAATTCGACGAGCGCATGGGCGGCGTGAATCGTCTCGAGAAGGGCCGCAAGCAGGTTGTCGCGGAGCCAAAGCGAGATGTCTGTGGCCACCTGATCATTGCGTGAACGGGCCGTGTGCACCCGCCTGGCCGCATCTCCAACGCGTTCACCGAGGATTCGCTCGACCGCTGAATGGATGTCTTCGTCGGCGGGACCGGGCGCTAACTGGCCGTTTTTTGCCTGCCGATAGAGCGCCTGAAGCTCGCCGCGAAGGACGTCGGCATCGGCTGTGCTCAGGAGTTTTGCCGCCCGCAGAGTCTCGACGTGCGCGAGTGATCCGAGCACATCGTGGGCGGCGATGTGGCGATCGATCCGGCGATCATCACCGACGGTATAGGCGGCGATTTCGGCATCTAAGGTCGCGCCCTTGTCCCAGAGAGTGCGCATCTTCGCGGATGTATCGGACGGGGCGGAGCTGGTGGCGGCGGTGGTCATGGCTGCGTTTACTCGAGGAGCGCGAGGGCGGTGTCGCGGTAGAGATCAACGGCGCGTACGACCTCTGCGCAGGCGACCGATTCGTTGGCGGTGTGCGAGCGGGCGGAGTCGCCGGGCCCGATTTTGACGGCGTCGATGTGGCGGAGGTGAACCCAGTCGGACATCGTCGGCGAGCCCTGGAGCTGCAGCTCGGGCAGCGCGCTGCGGAGGGCCGTGACGATTCCAGCATCGGCGGCGGTCTCGACCGGTGCGAGCCTTCGCGAGCGTACGCAAAGCTCGGCCTGGGTGCGATCGCGGAGCAGGGCTTCGATCTCATCGGGGCTGTAGGCGGGCGTGTAGCGGACGTCGATCGTGTATTCGCAGGTCGCCGGGATCACGTTGTGACGGTCACCGCCGCGGAGCACGGTGACGGTGGCGGTGGTGCCTTGGAGCAGCGGGTGATTGCGATCGAATCGAGTCGAATGTATCGAGAGAAGGTCTTGAGCGGCGATCTCGAGGGCATTTTTACCCTCCCAGGGCCGCGCCGCATGGGCTGCGACGCCGCGAGCGGTGCCCTCGAGGATCATCAATCCGCCCTGGGCCACGGCTGCTTTGAGCGAGGTGGGCTCGCCGATGAGGGCAGCGTTGAGCGGGCCGAGATCACCGACGATATGCTCGAGACCGCCGCCGCCGGTCTCCTCCATCACCGTCGCCGCGAAGATCACAGAGCCGCGCTCTAAGCCGCGTTCGTGGAGCTGTCTGAAAGCACAGGCCATCGCTGCGACGGAGGCCTTGGCGTCGCCGGATCCGAGGCCGTAGAGCCGACCGTCTTCGACGCTTGGCGACCAGGGATCGCGCTGCCAATCCCCCTTGGCGGGCACCGTGTCGAGATGGGAATTGAGGAGGAGAGTGGGGCCGGGCTCGCGCCCCCGTAGACGCGCGATCACGTTGTCGCCGATCGACTCAAAAACGATGCCATGTGCCCTCAGCCAGGTTCCGAGGAGCTGGGCGACGGCGCCCTCGTGGCCTGAGATCGAACGCGTGGCGACCAACTCGCCGAGCAGCTTAAGAACGTGCATCGGGGGCTCCTGAGTCAGCCGAGCATTTTGAGGAGGAGCGCCATTTGGGCCCACATGCGGTTCGCGGCCTGCCTTTGCACGACTGATGCGGGCGAGTCGAGGACCGCGTCGGTGGCGACGACGTTGCGACGGATCGGCATGCAATGCATGAAGCGGGCGTGGTCACCGGATGCGAGGTGATGGCTGTCGAGAGTCCAGTCGCCGTAGCTTTGGTTGCGGGCCGCGGCGGCTTTGGGCTTGCCGTAGTCGAGTGGGCTCGCCCAGGCCTTGGCGTAGATCACGTGGGAGTCGGCGCAGGCGGCCGCTTGGTCGTGGGTGAAGCTGAGCGAGCCGCCGTTGGCAGTGGCGAGTGTGGCCGCGTCGTCGAGCACGGGGCGGTGCAGATCGTAGCCGGGCGGGTTGGCGACGGTGACGTGCATGCCCAGGCGAGCGGCGGTCAACAGTGCCGAGTGGGGCACCGCGACGCCGCACATCCGGGGGTGTGTCGCCCAGCTCAGGGTGAAGCGCTTGCCGGCCGGTGATCCGCCGAGGATCTCCTGCAGGGTGAGCGCGTCTGCGAGAGCTTGGCAGGGGTGGTAGACCGCCGATTCGAGGGAGATCAGCGGTACCGAACTGTGGGCTGCGAGGGTGCGGATCGGCGAGTCCTGCATGTCGGCATTGAAGTTGGACATGCCGGCGAAGACCCGGATGCCAATGGCGTCGGCGTAGGAGGAGAGCGCGCCTGCAGCCTCGATGATGTGCTCTGCAGAGCTGCCGTCCATGACCACGCCGGGGCGGCTTTCGATCGCCCACGAACCGCCACCCGGGGTCTGATTTTGGGCGATCATATGGCCCCCCAGGCGGACCATCGCGCTCTCCATCGAGGTTCGCGTGCGCAGCGATGGATTGAAAAAGAGAGCCGCGAGCACCTTGCCGGCGAGCGGCCGTCGCCGATAAAACGCGCCCGGACGGGCCTTGATCGCCGCTGCCAGCGAGAGCAGGTCGTGGAAGAAGGGCTCGCCCCCCTCAAAGCCGGTGACATAGCGCTGTGGGGCGCTTTGTGGGGTGCGCTGTGGGGTGCTCTGGTTGGCGGCCTGGGTCGGCGCATCGTCGGGGGATGGTGTGGAGGAGTTGAGGAGTGCAGTCGCCATAGTGGACGCCTTTGACGGTGTCGGTTCGTTGAGAAGGGGGGCGCCCAAGGTCGCCTTAAGAGGCCGTCGCAGCCTGGAGCGAGACTGAATTGGCAGTGTCGACACGGTCGTCGTGGCATGTCGATCGGAGCCGGTCGCCGTTTTGTTTGGCTCGCTCGGCAAGTCGTGATTGGGTGCCGACGATGGTCGCAAAGCCGCGAGCTTCGGCGCCTGACCAGAGCGTATTCACCTCGCCGTAAGTGCCCGCTTGGGCGGACATCATCGAGTAGGGCGAGCGCACGCCGAGCACCGACAGTCGTCCCTGGCAGAGACGGAGCCGGACCTCGCCGCAGACCGCCGATTGGGATGAGAGCAGGAAGGCCTCAAGGTCGCGCATCACCGGATCCAGGTAGGCAGCTTCGTGAAGCAGCAGCCCGTACGAGGCCGCTAACTGGTCTTTATGGTGCTGTTGCCAACGGCTCAGCACTAGTTTTTCGAGTTCGCGGTGGGCGTCGATCAGGATCGCCGCGGCTGGGGCCTCAAAGGCGACGCGCCCCTTGATGCCGAGGATCGTATCGCCCAGATGCACGCCGCGGCCGATCCCGTGGGATGCACCGAGCTGGTTGAGGGCTTCGATGAGGGCGACCGGAGCGAGCGCGCGACCGTCGATCGCGATCGGCAGACCTGACTCAAAGAGCAGAATGATCTCGACGCCCGCCGGGGCTGCGGCCTCGGGCTCGACGCTCCAGGCCCAGGCCTCTGGCGGCAAGCTGGCCCAAGAGTCATGGGTCTCTTTGCCGCCAATGGTCACGCCCCAGAGCCCTTCGTTTACCGAGTAGTTGGTGGTGCGCTCGGCAACCGGGATCCCGCGCGCGCGCAGCCAGTCGCTCGATGCCTGGCGGCTCCAGCTCTCGTCGCGGATCGGCGTGATGATCTCGAGATCGGGGCAGAGCGCCCGTAGCATCACATCAAAACGGACTTGGTCGTTGCCCGCACCGGTGGATCCGTGGGCGACCGCGGTGGCGCTCCGTTCCAGGGCGAGCGTGGCGACGGCCCGTGCTTGGGTAACTCGCTCTGCGCCGACACAGAGCGGATAGGTCTGGCCGCGGCGGACGTTGCCGAAGATCAGGAAGCGGATATGGTCGGCAAAGACGGTCTCTTTGGCGTCGATGTTGTGGTGCTCGCAGGCACCGAGTTTGTAGGCGCGGGCTTCGATTTCGGCGAGCGCGATCGCTGAGAAACCGCCGGTGTCGACGGTGGCGGTGATGACCTCGTAGCCGTAACGCTCTTGGAGGTAGAGGAGGAGGAAGGAGGTGTCGAGCCCCCCCGAGAAGGCGAGCACAACCCGCTGCGCGGTGGCGGGCGTCTTGGGGGTTATGGGTGTCGATGTCATGGTGGGAATTGGGGTCATCGGAGGCTCCAGGGGGGCTGCGCCCGATTGCAGGAGCGCGGCCGAATCACTAGTTGCTGCGTCGATCGACGAGGCCGGCGTGGCTTCGAAGGCGCTCTGCGAGCTCATCGCTGGCGATCCGTGTGCGGGTCGCGACAAAGACCGTGTCGTCACCGGCGATCGTGCCGGCGACGCCCTGCCAGCCGGCGGAGTCGATCGCGGCGGCGACTTGTTGGGCAGTGGCGACCGCAGTGCGCAGGACGATCATGTGATCGCCAGCGCTGGCCAGCGAACGGATATGTCCCCAAGGAAGATCAACCGCTGTGTCTTGCTGGATATCGAAGTGAAGCTTGACGGGGCGGAGGTACACTCCGTCGACTTTCTCGAGGCCGAGCGCGCGAATGTCCCGCGAGATCGAGGCCTGGGTGACCTGCCAGCCAGCGCTGCGAAGCGCCTGCACGAGCTCATTTTGAGTCCGGTAGGTGCCCTCGGAGACGAGGTTTTGCAGCTCTTCGAGGCGGTCTTGACGGCTCATGGGAGGGCTTTGGGTGGTGTGCATATTATGCACTTTGACTGAATCGGGAAGCTACTCGGTGCATGACCGTGTAGAAGCTGTGAATAACATTCAGTCGCTATGCTGTGTCAACAT
>CAYYUP010000058.1:10093-11920 GCA_964474905.1 uncultured Nannocystis sp.
CGCGTGGCAGAGCCTCTTTGCGGTCGGCGGCGTGGTCGAGGATCCGGTGGGCGCCGCACCTTCGCGCAAGGGCGAGCGCATCCGTCGGGGCAGCGATGAACTCGCTCGTTTCTACGACACCTTCATCGCTGATAACGAGATTCGCTTTGTCGTCGAGCGCGACATCGTCGTCGGCTCCGAGGTGATCCGCGACGTCGCGATCCATACGGTCTTAGGGACAGGTTTGCAGGTGGTGGTACCGGCGATCCTCCGCTACTCGCTGACATGGGAGGCCGAAGAGCCCCGGATCGCGCGCTTAGAGGCCTACTGGGAGCTGCCGCGCATGTCTCAGCAGATCCTCAAGCGGGGTCTTCGGGGCCTGCGGACGATGCTGCGCACGACCTGGACGATGGTTCGTGTCCAGGGTTTGCGGGGCCTCACCGGTTACTCAAAGGGCATGATGCGGGGCATTTTTGGTCGCGGGCACGAGGTCGCCGGGCAGCTCGCGCGTTTGCTTCGCGATGGCGATCTCGAGGGTCTCGCGGGGCTTTTTGTGCCGGGAGCTGAGATCGAGAGCCTGCGGGATGGCGAGCGCGAGGTGCTCTCGGAGTCGCCGGTGGCCTGGGCCGAGCGCCTGGGCTGCGGAGCCTGTCTTTCACTCTCAAAGGTCATCGCCTCGGGCTGGGTCGTCGCGTTTCGCTTTGAGCTGCAGCGAGGCGACGAGAGCAGCCGCGGCATCGGCTTTTTGATCTTTGCTCGGCAGACGCGAAGGATCGAGCGGGCGCGTTTCTTTTTAGCCCGATAGTGCGGGTCGCAGCTGCCAGAGGCTCAGAGGATGAAGGGCACAAGCACCTTGCGATCCTGGGGGTAGTCCGGGAATTTTTCGAGGTACCAGCGATGGGTCGCGAAGGCGCGGGGGATCAGGTTTGCGGCGCTGATGCCCAGAATAAAGAGTGCGCCTGGGGACCAGGTGAAGAGCGCGAAGCCAGTCCAGGCCATCAGCTCTGCGAAGTAGCTCGGTGATGAGACGAAGCGAAAGAGCCCACCGCGTGGGATCCGGTAGCGCTTGATGCCGGCTGCGACCTCCTCGCGGGTCCGCAGGTTGCGGACGATGGCGTCGGAATGCACGTTGAGCGCGAGCCCGCAAAAATAGACGGCGATGCCGATCTGGAAGCGAGGGTCGCCGAGCCAGCTATCCGGGTAGTCGCCAAACTCCGAGAAATAGGCGCCGTTTAAGTAGCCGTGCAGGGTCGTCACCATCCAGCCGGAGATGACCACGAGGAGGCCAAAACTCGCCGCTTTTCCCCGCGGCACTCGCATCAACGAGGGAAAGATAAAGCCGCGGTTGGCGTAGTGGATCAGCCAGACCGCGCAGAAGATCATCGGCACCAGATCGCCCGAGTGTTGCCCCCGTGAATAGAAATGGAGAAAGCTGAGCGTCGCCGGCAGCTCCATCAAGAACCATCCGAGACGGGGGTCGAGGCTGAGGCCGTAACGCGGCGAAGCGAAGCGGCCGTAGGGCGATTGCATCACCCGCGCGGCGACGACGACCATGCCGACGAGGACGAAGGACACAAAGAGGATCGTGTCGTAGGTGGGATCGCCGGTGAACCAGGACATGGCGGCCGATCCTGCGCTGCACGCCGCGATCTCGCAAGCGGAAGATCGGGGCTCTGTTGGGCAAGCGCGGCAAGGTTGTGCGATCGTGAGGGCGTGCGCGGCTTAGGTCTCCTCGTTGTGACGTCTCTCGTCGCGGCCTGTGCTCCGGTAGCTCCGAGTGCCGAGCCCACGGGTGCCGAACCTGCGCCGCACGTTGGACCCGCCAACGACGTTGAAGTCGCCGAAGTG
>CAYYUP010000058.1:12020-42240 GCA_964474905.1 uncultured Nannocystis sp.
CGGCGATCTCGGCTGCTCGTACGGCTTTGAAGACAGCCGTGGCGAAGGGCGTGAGGCCGGCCTTTCTCGCGGATTGCCGGCCGGAGGCTGCGATCTGTCCACTCGAGCGAACGCCGATCGAGGACGCGAATGCCTGTCAAATCCTGGTGTTTGGCGATGTGTCGCGCCTCGAGGTCATCATCGTGCCGCGACCGGCGAGTGGGGCTCCGACGCAGATGGAGATCTGGATCGACGAGTCGGGCAGGGCCGCAGGGCGGGTGAAGATCAGCGGCAGCACTTGGGGCGTCGTCGATGGCGTGACGATCAAGGGGCGGGGCGAGTACAGGTCGCATATGCACGGAGGTCCGCCGGCGTGGATCGGCGGCGCGACCTTCGAGGTCGAGAACCTGCGCGAGCAGCCGATCAGGCTGAAGCTGACCGGGATCCGCTGGCTTCGAGCCTACGATTGCGAGCTTCCACGGCAGGAGAAGGCGCGGCCAAAGCCGGCCGGCTTAGGGTTTGCCGACGAGAACATCGACGGAGCCATGACGATCGTGATCCCGGCCCGCTCGCGCAGGACCGTGTCGATCGGCCACGAAGCCCAGGAGGCCTACATGGTCTCTTGCGATCGTTTTGCAACGGCCGCGCGCTTTAGCGTGGAGGGCGAGGTTGTCGAGGTAATCGGAGAGCATCGCGTGATCCGGCGCTCGCCGCTGCGGCGGTGAGTACGGAATACCCAGCGGTGGAGCGAGCGAGGGGACGGGCCTGCCCCGTGCACGATGCGGGTATCGGCGCGGAATGATTCGCGGAGCCGTCGGCGGAGGTGTAACAATGGGGTATGCACGTGCGCAGGATCGTCGCTTTGTGGGCCTTTGCTGCGATCGTTGTCGGTGGCTGCACCGATGAGCGGGGTCCGGCGGAGCATCTCGATGTCAATGTGCCGGCGGACAACGATGGCGATCATTACCGACCCAGCGTCGAAACGCGTTGGCAGTGGCAGCTCAGCGGTTCGCCGATAAACCTCGGCTATGCGGTCGAAATTTACGACATCGATCTATTCGAGCGGCAGGGGGATATCGCTTCGATCAAGGCCGCCGGCTTTAAGGTCATCTGCTATTTTTCGGCGGGCTCCTCCGAGGATTGGCGCGAGGATTTTGACCGTTTTGCCGCCGTCGATCTCGGCAAGCGCCTAGACGGTTGGGCGGGTGAGCGCTGGCTCGACATCCGCTCACCGGAGGTCTGGGCGATCATGATGGATCGCCTTGATTTGGCGGTTGCAGCCGGCTGTGACGGTGTTGAGCCCGATAACGTCGAGGCCTTTAATAACGACAGCGGCTTTTCGCTGACCGCCGCCGATCAGCTCGCGTACAACCGCGGGCTCGCCAACGCGGCCCATCAGCGCGGGCTCTCGATCGGGCTTAAAAACGACGGAGTGCAGGCCCGCGAATTGGTCGACTACTACGATTTTTGTGTCAACGAAGAGTGCCATGAGTACAGTGAATGTGGGCAGTATCAGCCCTTTCTCGACGCCGGCAAGCCGGTCTTAAACGCCGAGTACACTGAGTCGGATGATCTCGCAGGAGCGCAGGCCTGGGGTGCCTCGATCTGCGGAGATGCGCGGGCTTTGGGCCTGCGCACGTTGATCCTACCGCTCGAGCTCGACGATGCCTTTCGGGTGAGTTGTGATGAGGAATTTTAACCGCCGGGAGAACTTGAGTGGAGCTATCGCGATCGCTTTTGTTCTCAGTGTTGTGGGGGCTTGTCGCGGCGCGGCTGAGATAAGCTCGGACAAGCCCGTGGTCGCGGAGCCTGAGAGGCCTCCAGAGTTGGTGAAACGATCGACCGCGGAGCTCTTGGTCGGTCGCTGGCAGCTCGTTTTGGAGGAGCCGGCGGACGGGCAGGGCGACTTCTTTGAGCAGAGCTGGCGGCGGCTCGAAGTCGGCTCCAAGGGCACCTGGAAGTCACAAAATTTTGTCGAGCAACGCGACGATACCTGGAAGCTGAAGGGCGACAGGCTCGTCACCGGCGAGCGCGTCATCGATCTTGTGAGCGTCGATGAGAAGCAGCTGGTGCTGGTCGAGGACCTTTCGAAGGCGTACTTGCGAGGCGGTCCGCCGCGGCGGGTTCGCAATACCTACCGGCGGGTTAGCGAGTCGGAATTTGGGCCCATGCTCGGGCAGGTGGTGGAGCGCCGAGCACCCAAGACCGGCGTGTACATGGCCTCGTACCGCTATCAAATGAGTAAATTGCCGACTATGGAGATCACCGTCGATCGCTCGATCAACGGCGGTGGGCGCCTAGAGATCGCCGAGGGCGGCGAGGCTCGGGGTTGCTTTGGCGCGCAGATACACGAGGGGCACTCGCGGAGCAAGTACGCGTCCAAGGACGGCAAGCACCACAGAAGCGAAGACGAAAACAGCTATCTCTTCGCCTTTGAGGGGGCGTGGAGGGCAGAGAAGGATCGCGTGCAGGTGACCGCCACTAGGGTCTGGCGGGGCTCCTGTGCGGTCGAGGCCGGCGAGCCATTTGGGGTCCCCTTGGAGTTTGAGTGCACGGCGATCGCGGCCAACGAACGACTGCCGGTGGAGACCCTGGCCTGTCGCTTGGTTCAGGGCCTTTCGCAGCTGCAAGCGCTCGCGTTAAACCCTGCGGATACCGAGCGCTCAGGTCCATTTACCCTGCAGTCGGATCCAGTGGGTCACATCGCGACCGACAAGGGGCGACCCTGGCTCTTTTTGGGAGCGGGTACCGGCTTGCATCTGCAGTCGGAGGACGGGCGTCGCGATCGGAGTCCCGATGTGACCTTTGAGTCACCCGCGCAGGACTTCGTGGAAGAGCGCTATGTGAAGCGGCCGCCCCGGCGGTGAGTTGGCCCACAACGCAATTTTGGGTACCTGGTGGGCGTGCACGCTCGAACTTCGCAGTTTGAACCCCATCAACCGCAGTCCGGCATTGATAATTTTTCGGCCACACGCTATTCGCTCAGCGCGAAAATGGCTACACCCGCGAAAGCTGAAGCCCGGCTCGATCCCACGAAGAATTTCGTTCTCAGCATTGTCTTGGTGACCATGGCTGCGGGGGGCATCGCGCTGGTCGTCATCGGCAGTCAACGCGACTGGGGTTTTGTCGGCCTCTTTTGGAGTGGTGTGATGGTAGTTTTTGCCCTCGCCGGGCTCATCGGGCGTGCACGCGGCGGAGGTTTTGCCAGCGCTCCGTGCCCACATTGCGGAGCGTCGATCCGTTTCATGAACATCGAGGCGGCCCGTACAGAGCGTTGCGACCAGTGCGGCGAATGGTCGGCCGGTACCTCCGAGATGCGTGCCCTGGCCGCCGACCATGTTGCGCGCATGGCTGTGTTTCCGGTCCCACTGTCCAAGGGCGAAGTGCGCTGGCCAACAGGCCCGGATGGCGCTCAGCGTTGCCCCGTGTGCGCGGGCGTCTGTACTCGCAGCGTCCAACTCGAAGCGTCCTCCGTGCTCTCAAACGCCTTTGCGATGCTCTCACCGATCAGTTTGCAGCGTGTGCACAGTCTTCGCGCGCCCGCCTGCGATCACCACGATGATGGCGTTGCGCTCGATCTGGATGAGTCCCAAGAGGCGCTCGAGCTGACCTTTCGCTCTTTTGCCTATATGCAGGACTTCGTTCGGCTCAACGCAGAGGACGCTGGGCCGCCCGACTATGCGACCCTGAAGTCCTACCTGGTGGATCACGAGCGACACGTAGAGCTCCGCGCGCCTCTGATCTGCCCGCGTCATGGCTGCGACGTGCACACGACCTTGGGCTTTGAATCCAGGATGGACTATCTGCCCTCCCAGGAGTGGTGCAAAGACAGCGAGGACAACCCTGTGTGCCTGCGCATCGGCCATTCCCTGTCGCCTGACCGCAGCGGATCCTACGATCGCGTGCAAATCGCTTGGTGCCCAGAGTGTGAGGCCGGCATGGCACGAGCCCACGCGGCCCGCTACGGCGACTAGCTACGGGCAGCCTGCACTGATTGCGTCTACAACAAACCCGCACGGGCCGCATAGACCAACACCTCGCCGTTGTGCTCGACCCCAAGTTTCTCGCGGATTCGGAAGAGATGGTTGCTGACTGTCGAGGGGCTGACCTCCAGCTCCGCAGCAATGGACGACACCGTCATGCCTTCGATAAGTCGATCAAAGACCTGACCCTCGCGGCGACTCAGACGTTCGTGGGGAGGGAGTCCTGGGGAATGTCCGCGTCGCAAGGCTAGGTCCTGCAGACGCGGTGTCAGGTAGCGCCCCCCAGCAGCGACTACCCGTATTGCATGAACGACAGAGTCCACGCCACGGTCCTTGGAGAGGTAGCCGGCGGCCCCAGACTCGAGAAGAGACAGGCTTAGGGTATCCTCGGGCTGGACTGTGAACACCAAAATGTGGAGCTTGGGATGACGCTCGCGAATGACATGCAAGAGTTCGAAGCCGCGTATATGAGGCAATGAGAGGTCGAGCACGATGACCTCGCAGGGGCAAACCTCCAAAGTCTGCACGACTTCGGCGCCGTCTGATGCCTCCCCCGCAACTTTCATGTCCGTTTGCCGTTGAATGATGCGCCGCAGGCCGTGGCGTACGATGGGGTGATCATCTGCGATGAGGACACGAATCATGGGTGCTCCGGGAGGGGAAGGGTAACTGTCAGACATGTACCGTCCTGTTGATGCCAGCGGACTTGTCCGCCGAGGGCTTCTGCCCGCTCGACAATGCCCTGGGTACCCAATCCGGTGAGGAGCCGCGCGGTCGGTATACCGATACCGTCGTCCTGAACCCGGAAGATAAGGGTACCAGGCCCGGTCTCTAGGCGTAGGGTCACGTTGCGGGCACGGGCGTGGCGCAATGCGTTGGTGAGGCCCTCTTGGGCGATTCTGTAGAGGGCGACACTTAGATCAGTAGGCAGGATCTCTGGCAGGTCATCGCTGCGAGTCAGCGTGATCGACAGACCGCTGCGGCGCGCAAGCTGTCCCGCCAGTTCACTTAGGGCTTCGGGAAGGCCCAGCTCGTCGAGCTGTTGGGGTCCGAGAGCTCGCAAGACTCGACGAAGACTCTGCTGAACGCGAGCGACCTGGCCGTCGAGCTCAGCCAAGAGCTCCTCGGCGTCCTCCTCTGGGCCTAGGTGGTGCCCAAGCCCAACGAGCAGACGTAACGACGTGAGTTCCTGGCCCAAGCCGTCGTGGAGATCCCGAGCCAACTCGACCCGTTGCTCGGCCCGAATGTGTTGAGCGCGGTGGTGCATCTTTGTGAGCGAGCGCGTCTGGTCTGCGACTCGATTTTCTAGGCGGTCGGCGAGCTTGGAGAGGGAGGCACGCTGCCGCTCGACCTGGCGGCGCAGGTGGAAGTCCCGGCGCAGGAGGACGTAGAGGCCATGTCCGATGCCGATCGAAACTAGGGCGCAGAACACCATGAAAGATAGTATTGCGAGAGCATTGGGTGTTTCGATGGTTGTTCCTGGGTGAACCAGCCAAGCTATGTAGAACGCTCCAACTGAGGACAGGGTGGCGACGGCTCGCCCAGGGAGGGGGAGGAGCAGCAAAACCGCGAAGAGCGGTGCGGCGTAGCCAAAGGTCAGCCAAAAAGGGTCACCGTGGCCGGCTTCCGCAGCCATCCAGCCCGCAAAGCTCAGGTCGAGCAAGGTGCATGCCACCGCAACCTGATGGGCCCTTTGGCGAAACCAATCGACATAGGGAATTGTGTAGGCCAGGCCAACCGTAACGACGATGAGGGTTGCTCGGAACACCCCCATCGCCCAGCGGGTCCTGGGTTCGTCGGCGTAGACCACCCAGTCGGTCGGCCACCACAGGAGAGCGGCTGCGGAAATACTCAGGCCAAGCCAACGGAAGTAGACCGCGGTTTGCCGACGCGTGTGTTCGGCGAAGGCCTTTCTCGCGGCGGCGTTGGGCGCCGTATCGGCCAGCCAGGCGCGGGTGGCCGATACAGCGCTTTGCTGGCTTGGAGAATCCCTGACCACATCCGTCCTTCTCGGGCTTCGCCGCGCGGTGCCGAGATGTTAGCACAGCGCGGTAGACCTATCCCGCTCATCACTCGCAGATGACGGAGGCCGTGTTCAGGACCCCGGCGGTGGCTAAGGGCTCCCAATCCTCGAAAGGCGTGGCGGCGAGCGCCCAGCTGCACCCGGACAGATCACCCATTGGCGGCTCGACGGTTACCGTGAGCGGTCCTGGCTCAACGTTGATGAAGTAGATATTGCCCGCCGAATTCTCAAGCGTTGTGGTGCCCGGGGTCACCATGAGAGGGTTTGAAGTATCGGAGGCGAGTGCGATATCATAGTTTGAACTCAGAGTGACGGTCGCACCGGCGAGCTCTGGGTACGTTTTGCCAACTCTTTCCGTCACATTTATCTGTACAATCGCCTTTTGTGGGTCCACGGGGATCCCCAACGCATTCGAAATTAAATCCTTCGTCTCCTCAGAGAGCAGCTGCATCGGGCCGTTGCGCCCGACGTCGGCGACGGTGTAGTGCAGGTGCAGATCTAGGTACCCAGGCTCGGTCGCTATGATGGTGTAGGTATTGTCGACCGGCAACGAGAATTTGACCTTGCCCTCCTCGTCGGAGAAGTAGGTGGATGAATCCGCCTCGATCTCAGCCCCTACAATCAGATCGCTGGTAAACAGATCTCTGACCGTGAGGAGCATGGGCACAACCGGGGGCTCGCCTGTGGTGGTTGTAGTATCGCCCGTGGTGGTCGTAGGTTCGCCCGTGGTAGTGGTCGTAGGTTCGCCCGTGGTAGTGGTCGTAGGTTCGCCCGTGGTGGTCGTGGTATCGCCTGTGGTGGTCGTGGTCTCGCCTGTGGTGGTCGTGGTCTCGCCTGTGGTGGTCGTGGTCTCACCTGTCGTGGCTGTAGTTCCGTCGGTTGTTGTATCGCCATTTGTGTCACTGTCGAGGCCCTCGCCCGAGCAACCCACAAGCAGCAGCGCCGCAATCCACGTAAACGTTGTTTTATTCATGCTGACTATCCTTGAACTCCGTCGGTGCCGGAGTAAAACCGCGACCTCCATCGACCGCGGGCACTGTCATAGTAGCGATCGCATGGGCTTGACGAAGTAGAGATCCTTTGGCTGAAAACTAGAGATTTCTTGATTCGGGGCGAGTGATTATTCGTGACACCTTAAGCGCCGGCGGCAAACCGCTCATGTGGCGCTGGTGACCTCCTCACGCGATCGCAACGCGCTAGTCCTTGGCCGGCTGCAGGGCCTGCGACGAGTGCGTGAAAGCGTATTCCGAGAAGGCCCCGCAGACGCTGCCCAAGTGGGCCAGGGGGGGGCTCGGGGCGTGGATAGCAAATATATAGATAGTAATGGAGGTATGAGAGGGGACGAGTGCGGGGACAGGCCTCGGCCGGGAAGTCAGGGGTCGTCGGTTTTTGTCGGAGTTAGGCCCATCGCTCGGAGGTAGGCGTTGAGATCGCGGTCTTTTGTGTCGACAAAGACCTCCCCGGTGAGCGCGAGCTCCTTCAGGCGGTCGAGGCGGAAATTGCGGAAGCTTTGGCGCAGACGGCAGTAGGCGCCGAGGGTCCAGGCGTGGCCCCAAAATGCGAGACAGAGGGGCTCTACCTCGCGATGACTGGTCTTGCCGTCCTCACGCACGTAGGCGAAATCCAGCACTTCGCGGCGGTCGATGGCGGCGTGCATGCGGTCCATGAGTTCGCGCTCTTTGGCGCGTCGTGGGGTCGCCGGGGCGTAGACGCGTGAGCGCTCGCTTCGCCGGCGGAGGTCCTCTGGCAGCACGGATTCGATCTTGATCAAGGCCCGTCTCGCGGCGGCGGCGAGGCGCTCTCCGGCGAATCCTCCGACGAAACGCGTGCCGACGACGAGCGCTTCGATCTCTTCGCGATCAAACATCAGTGGCGGGATCTCGGCGCCGCGGCGGAGAACGTAGCCGACCCCGGCCTCGCCCTCGATGGGGATGCCCGAGCGCTGGAGATCGGCGACATCGCGGTAAATGGTGCGGGTGGAGACCGCGAGTGCCTCCGCGAGCTGGGCTGCGGTGCGTGGGCCTCGTCGGCCGCGGAGCGCTTGAATTAGGAGGAAGAGGCGATCGGCGCGGCGCATGCGGGTGCTCGGGGATCATCGCAGTCTCTCATCGGAGGGGCCGCAGCGACAGTCGCTGCGGCCCTTCCTGTGGGGGTTAGGTGGCGTCGACGCGTTTCGCGAAGAGGCCGACGCGGTTGCCCTCGCTGTCACGCAGCTGGGCAAAGAAGCCGTCGCCGTTGGGCAGCGCGGTCACCGGGAGGAGGGTCTCGCCACCGGCATCGCTGGCTCGTGCGAGCGCGGCCTGCAGATCGTCGACCTCGAGATAGACGATCGAGCCCGCCATCGCCGGTTCGTAGCCCTGCATCTCGACCAGGGCGCCGCTGCTCTGCTGGTGGGCGTGGGGGAAGATCGCCATCTTCATCGGACCCATCTGCTCGCTTTTTAGCTCGGTCTGGGTGACGGCGCCCCAGAAGCGACGGGCGCGGTCTAGGTCGGTGGTGGGGATCTCAAACCATGCGGGTGTGGACGTGGTCATCATCGGAGGTCTTCTTCGCTTTCAGGTGGGTTCGTGGGTTCGTGGGTTCGGGCCGCGGCGACCTCATGTCGCTCGGCCAGGCAGCGACCCTACGGGGGCACTGCTGACAGCGTGGTGTCAGCAGTCCTGCGGTCGTTGTGAGAGCGCGCCGAATGCGCGGCGCATCTTGGTGCGGCGGGCGATGTCGGCCCCGTCGTTCCAGATAAAGAGCGACTATGTACATAGTGAAATCTTTGCACAATTGCACATTCAACTCCGCGCCTCTGCATTTCGCACATTGCTTCTAGGACGGGTATTGGCGGCCCCAACTTGCCCGGACAGGCGGCTCTGGGCTAGAGTTGCGGTGGCCCGACGGCCCGGGATCGAACAGTGTAATGGAGGTACAAGAGCGAATCATCGGTGATGGTTTTGGCCAACGCGAGCGCTTGACTGTGCGTCTTCGCGGTTTGCTGCGCAGCTATCCGCGGAGCATCGGCATCGTCAAAGAGATCCTGCAAAACGCAGATGACGCGGGCGCAACCCGGGTCTGGATGGTCTGGGACGGTCGTGAGCACCCCACAGAGCACCTCCCAGATTCGCGAATGAGCCGCCTGCAGGGCCCGGCGTTGCTCTTTGCGAACGACCAAGTCTTCACCGAAACCGATTTTGAGGCGATCCGCAGCATCGGCGAGAGTTCCAAGGCCGCGCTCGGGCCGAAGACCGGACGTTTTGGTCTCGGCTTTAATACCGTCTACAACGTCACCGATTACCCGAGCTTTATCTCCGGGCGCTGGGCGATCGCCTTTGATCCCCACCGCGACGCGGTCGCTGCAGAGGATGAGCCCACAGGCATGCGTTGGCAGCTAGAGGAGCTTCGTGAGGGCGGTGAGGACTGGTTGCGGGGTTTTGCGGCGGCCGGCTTGGACGACGAGGTGATCGATCACCGCGGGACGATTTTTCGCCTACCCGCACGTACGGTCGAGCAGGCCCAGGAGTCCGAGATCTGTGACGAGCCCTTCTCGCGCGCAGATTTTGAGCAGGTATTGCAGGATTTAGGCAACGTCGGCGACGAACTTCTTCTCTTCGCTCGCAACATCTTGGAGCTCAAGGTCCAAGAGATCGATGAGAGCGGTGAGCTGCGCGATCTGCTGACACTGTCGACACAAAACCGCGATCAGGTCATCGCCCAACGGGCCATCGGCAACGCCGCGGTCGAGGGGGATACGGCTGCGAATATCGTCATCTGGCGGGCGGACGTCGAGGAGCTTCCGCAGGTTTGCTACCGCCATCTGATCGAGATGACCTCGCCAAAGGGCCGCGAGGTGCGAGCCTGGCAGGTGGCTTCGGGGCTTTTTGCCGACTCTTTTAACGCGGTGCTGCGCCTCAACGAAGAGATGCTGGCGCTCCGCGAGAAAGCGCTGCCCTGGGTCGGCGCTGCCGTGCGTCTGGACCTTCGCGAGGACGGCTCCTACGCGATCGCTCGCCAACAAGGCAAGCTCTTTTGCACCTTTCCCCTGCCCGAACAGACAGGTCTTCTGCCCTGTCATGTCAACGGCTGCTTTGATCTCGATCCCTCGCGCCGCCAGATCTCGATCGACCCAGATCTCTACGCCGAGGCCGATCGCGTTCGTGTCGCCTGGAACCGGGCGCTGCTCGAGTTTGCGGCTCCGCAGGCCGCAGCGATGGCGATCGCCGCATTGGTGCCCGAGGTCGCGAGCAACGGCCTAGGGCCCTTCTACGACCTTTGGCCGGATTTGTCGGTGCGCAACGCGGAGCCCTGGAGGAGCTTTTCGGGGGCCCTTTTAGAGCGCCTCTCAGAGCTGCCGATCATCCGTACGCGTGCCGGGCAAGAACTCGTTTGGGGGTCGTTGCGCACGACCCCTCTGCCGCCGCCGCTCTGGGGCGAGGATCTCCAGGAGGCGCTTCGCGACGATGGCCTGCGGCTCCCCGATCCGGAGCTGCCGCGACGGCTGGCGAAGAGCGTCGAGATGACCGGCGTCATGACAATTCGCTATCGACCCGAGCAGGTGCGCGAGTGGTTGCGGGTCGAGGAGGGGATCGAGGTTTCGCTGGATTCGGCGCCGCGACTCTGCCTGCGCGAACGTTCGCACGTCGTCGATCTTCTGCAGTTTTGCGTTTCGGATCGCAAGAACGAGATCGCCGGTCTGCCGCTGGCGCTCTGCTCCGACGGGCTGCTGCGGGCCTTTGGTCGTGGGGTCGAACTTTTCCTCGCCGAGGCGCCTACGCGGCGTCTCTTCGCGGCCCGACCGGAGTGGTTTATCGAGGCCGGGATCCAGAGCCACACTCGTCTGCGCCCGTGCCCGGAGGCTGGCCTGCACGAGATGGATCTGCAGCGGGCGCTCGCGGAGCTGAGGCGCATCTTGGGCACCTCTGAGGGCGCAGCTCTGCCCTGGGATCCGGTGGGTCAAGAGGAGCCGAACGAGGTCTGGCTGGCGGAGGTATTGAGGTTCCTCTACGCCTCGGCGAAGGCACTGCCGGAGGGGGCCTTGAACGACATCGCTTTGCTGCCCGATCACCGCGGTCGGCTGCATCCCGTGGATCGTCAGCGGCCGTTGCTGTTGGTCATGGACAGCTCGGAGTCCGAGTTGGTCCAGGCGCTTACGGAGGTCGACATCGATGTCATCGGTGCCGAGCCGCCGCTGATCGACGCGATTCGAAACCTCCACCGGAGCAGTCCCAGGATCATGGTGTCGCTCTCGGGTCCGAGTTTGGTTTCGGCGCTGGCCGGACGGCGGCAGGTAGTGGCTTCGTTGGCCGGCGGCGCGCCCTGTCGGGCGTTGATGCTCGACTACCTGTCGATGCCCTCTTGGATCGATCTGTACGACGCGCCGACCCTCGAGATCCTGCGCAGTTTGCCGCTCTTGCGCACCGAGAGTGGCCGGGCGGTGGCCGCTTCGGAGTCGGGCGTGTACATCGGGGCAGGGGTCGCGCAGCCGCCCTTTGTCGGCGGCACCTACGAACTCGTCGACTGCGGCTCCCGGGGGCGCTGGCGGCCGCTGTTGGTGGCCCTAGGGGTACCCGAACTCGACCGGGCGCGTTTCATCGCCGACCTCTTCCTGCGTTCGTACGCGGATCTCGGGAGCAGTGCGCAGCGTGATGCCCTCCGGTGGTTGCGCGACGAGGTCGACCTGCGAGCGCTCGCCAACACCGAGCCAAAGCTGCTCGATCAGCTGCGGCGAGCAGCGCTACTCCGCGGTGCTGATGGCCTGCTCCATTGCGCGGCAGCTCTCTACGATCCGGGAGAGAACGGCGCCCTCCTCGATCAGCAGGCGCTGGTGCCCGACTTCAATTTTTACGGCGAGGAGGAGGTGCGCTGGCGACAGCTCTTTGGTGCTTTGGGCCTCCGAGAGAGTCCACAGGCGGCGGCATTGCTGCGCCACGTCGATGCGCTTTGCGAGCGAGCGTCGGAGGATCTTGTCGGCGCAGAGCAGGGGCTCGACGAGTTGCTCACGCTGCTCGATGATCTCTGGCCGGTGCTTCTGGCTTCCGACTCGGCAGAGGCGACTCTGCTGGCGATGGAGCTCCGGCTTCGGGCCTGGTTGCCGCCGCGGCGCAGCTCCGACGAAGCGGCGTTTGCCACCCCGGAGCCGCGCCTCTATCGCGGTGCTGAGCTGGTCGCAGCACCCCGCCATCGACTCGTTGCGAGTCAGTTGGCGGCTCTCGATAAGGAGGGTCTGTCGGCGAATTTTTTAAAGGCGCTCGGAGTCACCGCGGAGCCGCCATTAAAGGAGGTCGCCGCCCACCTAAGTTTGCTCGCGACGCGTTGGTCTCTGGCCGATCACGGAGAGCTCACGGGGGCTGGGGTGTCCTCCGCCTGTGCAGCGATGTACGCCTTTTTCGGTCGCTTGCCCGAGGAGGAGCAGCTGTCTCAGGAGCTGCGAGAAATGCCCTGTGTCTGGGATGGATCCCGCTTCTGGCGACCCCAGCATGCCTTTGCCACTGCGGTCTCCGAAATATTTGGCGATCGGCGGGCCATGGTTTTGGGCGAAGGCGACGGTCGCCGCGGCCTTGATCGACTCGGACGCAGGGGCAGCATCGGCGCGGAGGATGTCGCTGCGGTTCTAGCTGAGATCGCCGAGGAGTTCGGCGATGGGCGTCTCGATGGGGCGGCTGTCGAATCTGTGCTCCGCCTCGTTCGTCGCTACGTTGATCTTGAAGGCGGAGCACCGGGAAGCGAAGGCGCTGTACCTGCGCTCTGGGTACCGACCGACAGGTGTCGGATCGTCCGCAGCTCGGAGGTTTTTGTCGGCGATGCACCGTGGCTGGTCTCGCGGTTGGAGGACGCGCCGATCGATCTTCTGCACCCCGAGATCAACGTCGATGCGATCCACCGCCTCGATCTCCGCCGGCTCTCGAGGGCCACGCGTGAGGAACTCGCGGAGGCGCCGGCATTGACAGGCAGCGCCGACAAGCTCGAATTTTGCCGTGAGCTGACGGCGATGATCCATCATCGCCTGTTCGCAGAGGGTCTTCGCCGGCTCCTCCTCGCCAGCGATGCGGCCGGTGGTGCGGTCGATCTAGAGCTGCTGCGCAACCTGCGATTGCGAGCGATCGATCGGTTGGTGACCGACCTGCGGATCGAAGGGGTTGAAGAGGCCTTTGGCCGCGAGGAGGTGGCGATTTTCGCCGATGATAGCGCGGGCATTGTCTATATTAGCGCTGATCATTGGGATACTGTTGTCATCGCCCTCTCCGAGGCGATCAACAGGCTACTCGGCGATAGGCTCGACAACTTGGCCCATGTCGAGGCGCTCCTTCGGACCCCGCCGGGCGAGATCGAGGAGCTTCTGGACCACCGGAGGGTACCGCGGATGCAGGGGCAAGAGGCTCCTGAGAGCGATCTTGTCGAGGAACGCGACGACGACTCTACAATCGAGGAATTGCCCGCCCCCTATCAGCCGCAGGCCGTTGGCATTGAGCGTTTGGCGATCGTCGGCGCCGAGGATGTCTCGCCGCGGGTGAGCAACGAGGTCGCCAGAGCCGCGCTGCGGGCATGTCTGAGCCACGAGAGTGAGGTGGGGCGCAAGGCGGTGGCGATGCCTTCGGAGACCCCCGGGTACGACGTGCAGAGCGGGCGTATGAGCGATCCGGATACGCGGTTTATTCGGGTCTACGGTCTCGATGGCCCCTGGGATCGACTGCCGGTTGTTCTTGCGACCCGCGATACGGTGGCCGCTCGTACGTTCGGGCGCCAGTACTGGCTCTACGTGGTCGAGCGCAGCCGCGATCCGCTTCGCCGCAAGATCTATCGCATCCAGGATCCGCTGCCGAGGATCGCTAGCTATGCCCTCGATCAACGGTGGCGGGATCAGGCCGAGAGTGAGGGGTCCGGTGTGGTTCCCAAGGTCGGCTGGGTTCACACTCCAGAGATCGGTGTACCGGCGGAAATCATCGATGTCGAGCGGGTCGGCATGTTCACCTGGGTGCATGTGCGTCTCGACGACGGCGGCGAAGAGCGGAGATTCTTCCGGCCCGCCCTCGATCGTGTGGTCCTGCCCACGTGAACGTGAGAAGGGACGCTAGCGCGTGCTAGCGTCCCCTTTGCCCAGCCGTAAAGCCTGTGGCCTAGCTCTTCTCGATGCAGCGTTCGATCAGTTTTTTGCTCATACCGGTGAAGTTGCAGAGACGATCAACCCGCTCGGCTGCGTAGGCGAGGTTGATGATCATCAGATCGAGATCGAGGATCTTCAGGACACTGGAGTGCTTTGCTGCGACGACGGCGCTGTCCTTGAGCTCCCGTGCGAGCAACATTTCCGACTCGCCGCGGAGGAACGAAACAACGGCCTCGACGTAGTGAGGCGGAACGTTGATCCGCACGTGCACGAGACCGATTTTCTTGCGGCGCTCGAAGTACGCCTCGCCGTATTCACCGGCGAAGAGCTCGTTCATCCACTGGCAGTGGGTGACCTTGAGGGTATCGACGCGTCCCTCGATGAGGGCAGCGGTCGAGGGCACTTTTTCGAGTTTCTCGTAGAATCGATCGGTGATCGCAGGGCCGTGGGTGGCGAAAATCGGTGCGAGTGATTTGAGGTTGCTGATGTCCTCCTCACCGAAAGCGATAAATTTCTTGAGGTCGGTGAAAATGCTGTTACTGGCTTCCATTGTACAATCCTGGGAATTATATCGACATACTAGGAAAGCAGACGGGCGATTTCCTTGGCTCCGCGGGAAGCGTCAAGGAAGATCAGCCCGAGCTTGGCGGTGCGAGAGGCCAAGACCGAGAGCACCGCATCATCGCCGCAACGGGCGAGGATCGTGAAACCATCGGTGCCGCGAATCATCACTAGCTCGAACTGGCCGCGGCCGAGCTCGCGGACGATGCGGTCGGACATGCCCAGGAGGGCGGCGCTCATCGCCGCGACGCGGTCATCCTCGACGTCTGCCGGCAGTGCGGAGGCGATCATCAAACCGTCGTTGTCGACGACCGCGGCCGCCTCGACATCGGGGGAGGAGGAGGTGAGGGTCTTTAGGTGCTTCGAGATCTGCTCTGAACGGCTCATGGTTTCTTCTCTCTCTTCGTCAGGGGCGCACAAATGTGCATATCGTCGCTGCTGACGACAGTCGCGGACTGCTGGGTGGCGATGGGGAAATGGGGCTGCCTTCGGCTCACAAGGTGCAAGGCTCGATTCTGCGGATAGCCCCTTATCGACGGACGTTATTGTATGCTCATAAAGGCGCCTAAATCTGACGCTGGGAACCAAGAATAATAGCGTTTGAACATTTGATCAATCCTCTTCGTGTGCTGGCTCCTCACGTCTTGAGAGACCGCAAATGTCAACAATGTAGGCTCTATGATCCGCGCGGAAAAACCGCTCTCGTGCATGATATCGCGGCGAATGACCGTGATCGCTCGGATCTGAGTCTCTTTCGTAGAGCGCCGCTTTTGCGCCCCTGAATCAGGCAGATGAGATTGCCAAGGAGGGACAAAGTGTATAGCCTTGTCACTGCTGGTCGGCCGATGAGGGTTCTGATAGCTGACGATGATCCGCTCTTTGCGAAGGTGCTGGAGTCGCTCGCGACCAGGGCTGGTCACGAGTGTACGGTCGTCGGTGATGGCGACTGCGCCTGGGAGATTGTCTCGGGTCAAGACCCGCCGCGGATCGTCTTCCTCGACTGGATGATGCCGGGCATCGACGGCCTGGAGCTTTGCCGGCGCATCCGCGAACTCGAGCGCTCCAATTACATCTACATCGTCATCGTCAGCGCGCGCACCAAGCAGCGCGATATCACCCTAGGATATCAAGCGGGTGCTGATGACTTCATTACCAAGCCCTTTCAGGTGCAAGAGATGCTCTCGCGCCTTCGGGTCGCCGAGCGGGTTGTGCACCTACTCTCGCCCGGTGTCACGCTTAAGCAGGCGCTAGAGGAGGCTTGCCAGGGAAATGGTGGTGACATTATCGTCCGTTCGGGTCCCGTCGTCGGTCGGATCATGACCTTTCATGGCGAGGTCGCGTGGGCGCATGTGTCGAATGAGCCGGGCTCGCTCTACGCAATGCTCGAGTCGGTGCAGTCGGTGACCAAGGAGGATGTGCACGCTGTCCTCGAGGAGTGTTCGGCGACTGGGCAAAATTTTGCGCCGGTATTGGTCGACTGGGGCCTGATCGGGGCAGATGCCCTGCGCGAGCGCATGCGGACGTGGATCCGCGACAAAATCGCTTCGATCGGTCGTCTGACCGCGCCGACGATCATCTTCTCGCCAGAGAAACGCACCTACTCGGACGGCTTCCTCTTTGATATTGCGGAGGTCATCGCTCCGGAGTTTCTCGCGGTTGGCAGCGCTCTCGGCGGGGAGGCGGTGGCCGAAGATGCGAAACTCGAATCCCCGCGGGAGTTCGCGGCTGTCACTTCGGTGGTCGACCTCAGCTCTGAGGACAAGGCGCGGTGCGACGCGATCCTCGACTGCGCGATCGCGATCCACGGGGCGGTCTCGGTGACTCTCTTTGATGGCCGTACTGGGGGGGCACTCGGCACTAGGGGGGCTGATATGAACCTCGACTTCGCCTGGCAAAACCTCAAACTGGTCGCCGCTGCGGATACCTGGGACGCTGTCGAAGATGTAATCATAACGACCAAGCATCACCTGCATATCCTCCGGCAGTACTCGATCGAGCCCGCGCGCTTCATCTTCTTGACGACAGATCGCGCCGATGTACGCCTGGGCATGATCCGCTTGAGTCTCGCAGATTGCACTGCCTGAGGACGAGGCTGAGAGGCCCGAAAAGGCTCGAAAAGCCCAGTTAGTGGGTTCTTTGAGGCATCGGAGCGCTTTTCTCAGGATCGCGCCTTCGCGCTTGCATCGTTGTGAGCGCACGGCTAGGGTGCCGCGACCGTGAAGCCGATCGAGATCTGCCAACACCTCGGGACCGAACACCTGGACGCCTATTTTGGCGAATTCTCCGGCAAGGAGATTCGGGCCGTACTCAAGGCTGGAGGCACGAATTCCAACGTGCCCGCGACCGCCTATACCCAATCCGCTCGGCGCAAGGCCTGGCGTCGTCGCTTCGAAGGCGAGCTGGGGGCGAAGAACGAGGCGCTGGCGCTGGCGCTGCTCCTGGAGTGGCTGATGCGACACCATCGCTCGCTGCTTGTCGACTACCTGGATTTTCTCGAGGTTGAGCACACCGAGGGCGAAACCGACGAAGATTTTTGCGTGACCCGGGAGGAGAGCAAGCTGCTAGAGGGCGTTTCGCACTTGCTCGCCAAGTACCCAGCGCATCACGTGGCGACCTATCTGCTCCTGGTCGGGCAGCTGCAGGAGTCGACGGTCTTTGATCGCTCCCCGGAGCTCTTGCGGGCGATCGGTATGGACGATACGGCCGCGACGGCTCACATCGCAGCCATCGAGGCGGTCGCGGCGAAGGTCGCCTCCTAAAGAGCATGGACCGGCTGCCTTTACTCGAGAAGTTCGCCGCAGAGCGGCCAGGCGAGCCCTTTCCGCGCTACGGCCTGGCGATGGAGTACAAGAAGCTCGGTCGCTTTGCCGAGGCCAACTCCACTTTTACGGCGCTGCTCGAGGCCCATCCCGGGTACATCCCGGCCTACTTGATGGCCGGTGAGACCCTCGCGAATTCCGGGGATGTCACCGCTGCAAAAGCGGTCTACACCCGCGGGATCGCAGCCGCGAGTGCAGCCGGGGATGAGCACGCCCGGGATGAGATCGAGACCGCGCTGGGGCAGCTCGAATGAGCGAATCCAGGGTGCCAACACTGCCTGTGCTCGCCTTTGCGAGCCCGCGCAAGCTGCCGCGGGCGGCCTCCTTAGCGGGGCGAGTGGTGGTGCTGGACATCGCCTTTGCAGCCGACGGCATGGGCCCCGGTTTTACAAAAATAACCGGCAAATTGCTCGCCGGTCTTGGTCCCCGCTTGGCCTGCTGGGTCGACCATCACGACCACGATCTGCACGGGGATTTCGCCGACGATCCCCGCTTTGTGCTGCACACCAAGGCGGAGCACGGTGCCTGCCCCGAAATCATCACGCCCGAACTGGTTGCCACCACGGGGCCCATCGATACGATCCTCGCGCATTTCGATCTCGACGGTCTCTACGCGACTGCAAAGTGGATCCTCGGCGGCTACGAGCCCTATCCGGGGGCCGACGACGATGCGAGGGCCGTCGATACGCGAGTCGGCGAGGTTTCGCCGCGGGCGTCGCTGGTCGATCGGGCACTGCGGGCTCATTACAACGATCCGGTGCTCAAGCAGAGGATCGTCCGCTACCTGGTAGAGGGGCTGCGCCCGGGCATCGAACTCGAGTCGATCCGGGCGGCCGCAGAGGATTTTGAACGCATGGCGAAGAACGCCCGCAGCCTCGCGAAAGCCTACGAGATCGACGGGCCGATCGCCTTCATCGATGTGCCCGGTGGCACTGCGCCCTACGACAAGACGGAGCTCCTGCTTCTGGGTCAGGAGCGGGCGATCGTCGCGGTTGTCGCCGAGCGGGGCAATGTCTCGATCGCTGCGGCGTTCACCAGCGGCCTCAACTTTGTCGAACTCTTGGGCCTGGGCGGTGGCATGCCGACGCGCGTCAGCGTGCCGCGAAAGCGCCTCGATGCGGCGCTCAAGACGATTCGGGCGGAGATCGTGCTTCGCCGCCTATGAGCGACGAAACGCCCCTGCGTGTCCATTTGCGACCGCTTGAGCGATAGCTGCGTCGTCGAGGCCGAGCGTTTCGCGGGCGACCCCGAACTCGGATGAGCTGGTGACGTCGGAGAAGAAGGGGTTGTCGGTGCAGATGCACGCTCGGATACCGAGCTGCAGCCAGCGCTGCAGGGGGTGGTCCTGGACGCGGGCGAGCGCGCCGACGTGAACGTTGGAGGTGGGGCAGGCCTCGATGGTGACGCCCCGCTCGAGGACCAGATCTGTGATCGCGGGATCGTCGAGCAGAGTGGTGCCGTGGCCGATTCGCTGGGCGCCGAGGATCTCGATCGCGACTCGGATCTCGGCGGGTGGGCGGCCTTCGCCGGCGTGCACCGTGCGCCCCAGGCCGAGCTTTGCGGCCCTGCGGTAGGGCTTTGCGTAGTCCTCTAGACGCCAGCGGTGGTTGCTCGCAGGGCTGCCTGCGAGATCGATGCCGACGACGCCTGGCCGGCTGGCCGCGATGTCGACGAGGTCGCAGAGCACCTCGGGATCCTCGCCGTAGAGACCGCAGAGCAGCAGCCCTGCGCGTCCGTTGATACCGGCGAGTGCCGCGTCGACGATCGCCGCCGGAGAGGCTTCTCGGTGGAGTTGCGGGGCAAAGCGGATCTCGAGCCTTGAGACCCCGTCGGCGGTGGCGTCCTCACAGATCTCGCGGGCGACACGCTCGACGGCGATCGGGGTCTGGAGAACCGCCAGAGTGTGCACGAAACGGGCCAGGGCGTCGTCTAGGCCCATTCCGGCGAAGAAACGGAGATCGTCGGGAGCCCGGTGGTTGCAGGCCGCCGCGAGCTCGCGAAATGTTGAGCTTCGCAGTGAGCCGTCGAGGTGACGATGAAGATCCGCAAGTGTCATTCGCGGGAGAGTACCCCTATTCGCCCGACCCGTGAACTCGTGATTCCCATTTGTTCGAAGACGTCTGATTGAGTATGGTCTGCTCATGAATACGTCATTAATTTTTGGCCTACAACGTGAAATCCTCGCCGCTCTCGGCTGTGTCGCGCTCATGAGCCCCGGCTGCATCGGCGACGACAGCGGTAGCAGCAGCGGGGAGGGCTCGACCGGCGTGACCACCGACTCCGACGGAGGCTCGAGTGGCTCGAGCGGCTCGACCGACTCGGCGTCTTCGACCTCCGGCAGCGGCACGGACGGTACGGGCTCAAGCGGCACGGACGGCACAGGTTCAAGTGGAACGGAGGCGACGGACGGCACAGGTTCAAGTGGAACAGAGGCGACGGACGGTACGGGCACCAGCGGCACGGACGGCACGAGCACCAGCGGCACGGACGGCACGAGCACCAGCGGCACGGACGGTACAGGCACTAGCGGCACAGGGGGGGGCGGTGTCTGTGATCCTGAGCCCCCGCCGATCGAGGGCTACATCCAGGAATTCGTCTGCTTCCAGCTCCCCGAGGGTCTCGACAGCTGTGCCGAGTGCGACGATGTTTGCTCCCACTACAACGTCAGCGCCGAGATCACTCAAGACCCCGATTTTTGTGCGGCGGACGGCCTGATCCTCCAGTGCGGTCCCGATGTCGATGCCGAGCCGATGAGTTGCTGCTTCTTTGCGGCGTACACGGGGGTCGTCTGCGAGGGGCGTCCGTTGCTCGTCGATGGCGAGGTCCGGGCGGCGCCGATCTGCTCGCGCGGCGACTGGCTTGCCGGGTCTTTGGAGAGCGGACATCGGATCGACGGGCGCACCCGCGAGGCCCTCGCCTCGGCCTGGGCCGAGGATGCACGCATGGAGCACGCCTCGATCGCGGCCTTTGCCCGCCTAGTGCTGCACTTGATGGCCAAGGCCGCGCCGGCCGATCTGGTCGCCGGTGCACAGGCGGCATTGGGCGACGAGATCGAGCATGCCCGCACCTGTTTCAGTCTCGCAAGTGCCTATCGTGGACATGCGCAGGGGCCGGGTTCGTTGCCGATCGAGGGCGCTCTCGAGGGCGTGCCGACACTGACGGAGCTCGCGGTCGCGGCCGTCGTCGAGGGCTGCGTCGGCGAGACGATCGCCGCATCGATCGCCAGGGTCTCGGCGGCGAGTGCCCGCGATCCTGCGGTACGTACGGCTCTCGCAAAGATCGCGGCCGATGAGTCGCGACATGCGGCGTTCTCCTGGCGTTTGCTCAGGTGGACTCTCGAGGTCGGCGACTCGAGCCTGCGAAGCGCTGTCGAAAAGGCCTTTGTGATGGCCACTGCGCGGCCGCCAAACGCCCGGGAGCAGGCCGTGGGCATCGATATTGATGATTGGACAGCCCACGGTCGGCTGACCTCCGAGGTTGAGGCTGCGGTGATCCGTGACACCCTGCGCGAGGTCATCGAGCCCTGCTCGCGCACTCTGCTCAGCCAGGCATGCACGGCGGAGGTACAACCCCAGGCTCAGACCTTCGCCTGAGTCCAACGTGGTCTTAAGGACAGGAGGCCGAGTCAGGACGACTCGGCCTCGCGGTGTTATGGACCGGGGATGGCTCAGGGCAGCGTGCAGATGCCGACGTTCTCCCAAGGCGGCACCATGTTGTCCATACCAAAGAAGGGCGTGCACACCTCGCCGTTGCCGTCGTCGCACTCGCTGTTGTCACCATCGAGGGCGCAAAACGGGTTGCAGCAACCTTCAAAGTCGGGGTCACAGGCCGCAACGACCGCGGGCGGCAGGCATTGGAAGCCGGCGAGGCAGGCGTTGTCAAAGGCGCACTCGTCGTTGTCCATACCGCCTGACTGTGCGTCCGGCTTAAAGCAGAGGAAAATCTCGCCCTCTTTGTCGCCGTAACATCCCTGTTTAAAGGGACAGTCTTGGATCAGCGGATCACAGGTGTTGAGGCAGACCGGCAGGACGCCGTCGTTTGCCGGCACACAGATATCTTTTTGGCCTGGGCACATCATCTCGCCGTCGCAGAAGGCCGTACAAATGCCGTTGGTGCCGTCGCTGTTGTCGAATTGCAGGCAGATAAGGCCGACGCCGCAGTCGTCATCGCCGCTGCCGAGCTCGGTGCTGAGCACATCGCAGGGCTCGCCCAGGGTCTTCTCGCCCAGGAGATCGATGCAGATATTGATGTTCCAGAAGTCGCCCATGTTCGCGTTGCTCGCGGTGCACTTCTGTCCTTCGGGGCAGTCTTGCAGGAGCGGGTTGCACATCGAGCCAGCCTCGGTCATGCAGGTGGCGGAGCAGCCATCGCCGTCGTCGTTGTTGCCGTCGTCACAGGTCTCGCCCTCGTCGACAGTGCCGTCGCCGCAGAGCGAGCCGGTAGTCTCGGTGGTGGTCGTTGGATCGCTGGTTGTGGTGCCGGTCTCGCTGTCCGAGCCTGAGCTCGAGTCCGAGGTCGAGGTCGAGGTCGAGGTCTCGCCGCTGGTGGAGGTCTTGCTCGTCGAAGCTGTCGTCGTGCCGCTCTCGGAGTCGGAGTCGGAGTCTCCGCTACCGTCAGTGCAACCGACGAGCAGGCAGGCGGAGGCGGTCAGGGAGAGGAGGGTCGAGGCGAATCTGCGGGATAAGGATGTGATCATCGGAGGCTCCGGGGTTGTCGTGGTGGGCAATCCCTCGCTCAAGTCGCATCCGTGCAGGCCAATAGAGTTCACTTTGGCGGTCAAAGAAGTCGCCCGTCAACCTCGTGCGTCAGCCTGATGCAGGCATACTCGCCCCTCTAGAGGCGGTTTTGCAGGCGAACACGAGCGAGCGGGCTGGGGCAATTGCAAGGGGCCCCAGGATTGTCTAGCCTGCCCGAGGACAGAGGCATGAAGGCCCGCGAGCACGACTTTGAGCGCGCTGCACTCCAGGCTGCGAGCCTGCGGGTGACACCGACACGTCTCGCGGTCCTGCGCCTGCTGAGGGCGGCCGAGCGCTCGCTGACGCATCAAGAGGTTTCGCGCTCGCTCGGGGACAACGGCTTTGAATCGACCACCATTTATCGCAGCTTGCTCGCGTTGGTCGATGCCGGTCTCGCGCGCCGGACCGATGTCGGTGATCATGTTTGGCGCTTTCAAGCGGTCGACGCGGATCCCGAGGAGCACGAGCATCCGCATTTTGTCTGTGTGCAGTGCGGCGGCGTAGAATGCATGCCGGACGTCGAGGTGCTGGTGCCGAGCGGATCGCGGGTGCCCGAGAGCGTCAACCGCCAGGCCATCGAGGTCGAGGTTCGCGGACGTTGCGACAACTGTACCGGCTAGTCAGTGGCGGTTTGCACGGCGATCGCGACGATCGCGCGCCTGATCTTGGACGAAATTTGGTGTCTTGAGCCGCGGTGGATAGCGTGGCCCGGTGCAGGAGCTTGATCAGGCGATCCAAGAACTCGAGGCGGTGCGCGCAGGGCCGCCGGCCAGGTCGACGGATGACCTCGGCATCGGCGGCAGCGTCGGCCATTTTAAGCGCTACGAGGTCCGCCGCTGCATCGGCGAGGGCGGCATGGGGCGGATCTACCAGGCCTACGATCCGGTGCTGCGCCGGGACGTCGCGGTTAAAGTGATGCGCCCGGATGTCCCCGACACGGAGCGCCGTCGTTTTCGACGCGAGGCGATTTTTGGCGCCCGATTCTGCCATCCGAGCATCGTTCGGATCTTTGATATGGGCGAGCTTCGCAGCGAGCAAGGTCGGCGGATCGAGTGGTTCTCGATGGAGCATTTGCCGGGTTCGGACCTCGAGCGGGTGCTCGGGCGGGCGAGCTCGCATGGCCGCCTGCTGCCGCTTATCTCGGTCATCGATATCTTTCGCCAGGTGCTCGCGGCGTTGCAGTACTCCCATGACTGCAGCGTTGTGCATCGCGACGTAAAACCGGCCAACATCTACGTCACACGCGATCCGAACACTCGTTTTATGACGACAAAGCTCCTCGACTTTGGCATCGCCCTCGACCTCGACGGCCCGGCGACCGATGGAGTGCTTTGCGGCAATCCCTTTTATATGGCGCCCGAGCAGACCCGTCATGGCGAGGTCATCGATGCCCGCGCGGATGTCTACGCCGCCGGCATCTCGTTTTACGAGGCGATCACCGGGCAGCACCCCCTCGACGACTTTCGCAGTGCGCCGCTCGAGACTGTGCTCTCCGCCCAAAGCAAATACACGCCTCGCTTGCCGAGCACCCTGCTACCGCCAGGGACCTCGTTGCGGGTCGCCAATGCGGTCGACATGATCTTTGAGCGGGCGAGCGCCAAGGATCCTGCGGAGCGCTTTCAGAGTGCGAAGGACATGAGCGAGGCGATGCTTGTGTTCCTCTCGCCGGTATAGCGCTAGTTGTCGCGTGTTCGGGGTTGTGGGCGTCGGTCGAGGTAGAGGCTGTTGCTCAAGGGAGCGCCTAGGTAGTCGCCGATGACGATGCGCACTGCGGCGCGGATCCGCCGTCTTCGATCTCGGGAGGCGAGCGAGCCTGGTGGTAGCAGGCGCGCGATCAGTTTGGCGGCGCGGATTCGGTAGAGATCGGCGCGGCAGAGCGAGCCGGCCTCGTCGAGCCTATCGGCAGCGAGCAGTCGCGGCAGGGCCTGGCGGATCTCGCTCAAGATGTGCACATCCGTTGCAGCCCCGGGCGTTGTCGACTCTGTGCAGATGATCGCGGCGAGTGCGAGGGCGAGGGCGTCGGCGTCCATGCGCGAACAATAGAGGTATTCGCCGATCCCGACCAGTCAAGATCATCGGCCGAGTTGCGAACAATGGAGCCCCTATTGCGGGTGTTGTCGGATCCCGGAGTGGCATCGCGATGCATGAGCGAGCGTTGTGGTCGCGCATCGTCCAGAGTGCGCGAACACAGCCCTCGCGGGCCGCTGGCGTAGCGGCTACGCTTGTTCTACGAGGTATTTCGGTGGCGCGGTGGATCGACGATATTGACGGCTCACTGGTCCTCTCAGGGGGGCTGAGGGTTGATTCCACGTGGGATCATTGCAGCTTTGCCAGCTCTCGCCTGAGCCGCGATGCAGCCCGGCAAGCGGATTGGTTTCGGCCGCGGCCAGAGTTTGTCGACGGCCGCAAGACAGAGGTTTGGCTGTGCTTTCGCGGCCGCTTGCAGGAGATCCGCCTGCGCTTGCACGTGGGCGAGGGGCGGGAGCCAGATTGTGCGTCTTCTCGCTCTCGGGATGTTCGCCACTGGACCTGGTTGATCGAGAGCTTGGGGCCGCCTACATTCAGCAATCGCGGCGGTGTTCTCTACGCTTTTTCATGGGGCTGGGTGCACGCTGGCCGCGGGGCGATCCACATATCCTATCCGCATAAGCTGCCGGCGGTGGTCTTGCCCGGTGATTGTGCAGATCATGAGCATTGCGAAGAGTACGATGATTATCGGTGCATGCGCTGCGCGGCCGTCCATCGATTGCCCTACGGGCGTGTAATTGAGGTCCCGAGGACCAGGGGCGGGGTTCCGTGTGCATCCTGCGGGGAGGTCGCTTGGGTGCGGGTCGGCAGTGCGGCTGAGCGCCAGCGGGTCTCGGCGCGACCTGACTACTGCGAGGTCGGTCGCCACATGGCCAAGGGGGTGCGATCACATCGCCTGGTGGCAAAGGTCGACCGTCCCGCCCAGAGATCCAAGACCCTGCGGGTCCGGGCCTGCCAGGAGCACCGCGCGGTCTTACTCGCGGGGTTCTACGGCTTTGTGCTCGAGGCCACAGAGCGGCCTGATGCTGCCAAAGAGGCTTTACCCACGGCGTTGCCCGCCGGCTGTCGAGACCCCGAGAGAACGCAGGACAGCTAGGTTTTTGTACCTGCTGCAGGGGCTTGCAGGGCACGGGGGAGCGGGCATCGTGGGGATGCGCCGCTACACACGGGTGCGCCGGAGGCCGCTGCGGTGCCCAGTGAGCTGGGTGATGGCACCAAGGCCAATTTTGGTGCTTTTGGGCGCGGCTTCTCGACATTGATGTGCGCTGGTACGGGTATGTATCCGGCAACTACGGCGGTGCTCTAGGGACTAGGGATCACCTGGTAGGGGCCTGTTGCGACAGAGTTGGTCGTGGCTTGCTTATCCGCTATGCTCCGCAACATGCGTACTTGGATTGCACTTTGCTTCATCGCCTCCGCGGCCGCGCTCGTCGCCGCTCCAAACGAGGCTTCTGCTTGCTCCCCCGAAGAGTGTTACGCGTGGAGCGAACTCTCGATCGCCCACAGCAGCCCGATCCCTGCCGACGGTGTGCTTGTTTTGGCGGCAAAATTTGGTGGCGAGTGGGGTGATGTGCCGGTCGAAGAAGATCTGGCGGCGATCAACGTCGAGGTGAGCGGTGAGGGCGGTGAGCTCATCAACGGTGTGCTCACCCTCAACGAGGCCCCCCTGGCGGTGATCTGGCACGCCGACGAGCCGCTGATGCCGGGTCTCGTCTACGACGTTGTCGCCTCGGTCGACAACACGATCTTCGGCGATTTTGGCAGCTGCGCCGAGGATTTTTTCTCCGTCGAGGGCTCCTTCGAGACCGCCCCCACCGGTATCCCCGAGACCCTCGTGCCACCGGTTGAGGTTGTCGAAGAGATCTATCTCGCCGGCGGCTTTAGCCTCGATTCGATGGTCTGCTGCGACGGCGCCTTCCCAGAGATTCCTCCGTGTTTTGGCGACGCCGAGTGGTCGGATGGGTATTGCGCGAGCTTGGTCGAGAACTGGCGGGTCAAGCTGTCGATGACGCTCGATGCCGAGGTGATGGCCGCAAATGGCGGTCAAATCGGCGTGCTTGGCTGGGACGCGGGCGATCTCGAGAAGGTCATCAGCTACGACAAAGACAACTGCTTCGAGACTTCGGCCGTCAACTTCGCGACCGGTGAAATCGTCGCGGGGGAGCCGGTCTGTGTCAGCGCCGAGTCGGCGGCCGAGATCGGGTCAAAGGCGGTCGATCCCAGCGCCGATCTCGAGGCTGAGTGCAGCGGAGAGCCCTACACTTGTGCGGATAACTTCGACGGGTGGGACAAAGACGAGTGCGAGCCCTGGCCCGATTCGGGCGGCAGCACCACGACTGGTACCAGCACCGGTACTGACAGCGATGGCAGTGGTAGCGAGACCTCGGATTCTGGCGGTGGCACCAGCATCACTGACAGCGGCACCAGCAGCTCGACCGGCGACAGCAGCAGTACGGGTGATGACTCGGCCAGCAGCACCACCTCCGGCGAGGACGACACCGGATCCTGCGCCTGTGATGTCGACGGCGGTTCGCCTTCTGGGCTCGCCTGGTTAGGCTTGGCCTTGCCGGTTTTCTGGCGTCGGCGTCGGCGCTAGTCTCTAGCGGCCCTTCGACTCGCGGCTGTCGAGGTCGGTGAGGGTCGCGTCGAGGTCGGCGAGGGCTGCGTCGATACGCTCCTGGTGGGTGCGAAACGAGAGCACACAGACCCGAAGCGTATGGGCGAGGCCGTCGTCGACTGGCAACATGGTGCTCGACAGATAGACACGGGAGCGGGCGTTGATGCCAGCGAGCAGATCGATGTTGCGGGCGTTCCAGGAATCGAGGGTCTCGCCCTCGCGCCTGCGAAGGCGGAAGGTGACGATGCTGAGCGATGTCGGCGTCGGTATTTCGATCGCGATGCCGTCGCCGATCCGCCGGCGGAGGGCAGACTCAAAGGCAGCTGCGAGTTCGAATTTTTCGTCGAGTGCGTCGCGAAAGGCCGCGACTCCGTGCACGACCAGGGGCAGCCAGAGGCGAAGGCCGCGGAACGAGCGGCTGAGCTCCGGGCTGTAGTCGCAGTGGCTTGGCGGTTCGTGCTCGCGCTCGATTAGAGTGAAGTCCTGCAGATAGTGGGCGTTGCCCTGGTGAGCTCGCGCGAGTTTGTGGCCGTCGGCAACCAGCAGGCAACCTGTTCCATAGGGCAGGAACAACCCCTTGTGGGGATCGAAGGTGATCGAGTCGGCGCGTTCGATGCCAGCGAGGCGTTCACGGGCGCGAGGGCTGAGAATAAAAGCGCCGCCGTAGGCCCCATCGACGTGGAACCAGAGTTTTTCGCGGGCGCAGAGATCGGCGATTTGCGGCAGCGGGTCGATCGCGCCTGTGTTTGTGGTTCCAGCTGCGGCGACGATCAGGAAGGGTTTTAGCCCCGCCCGGCGATCTGCCGCGATGGTGGTCTCGAGCGCGTCGATGTTGAGGCGGAAGTCGGCATCCACCGCGACCGTGCGCAGGTTGTCGCGGCCGATACCGGCGAGCCTCAGCGCCTTGCTGATGCTGTGGTGGGCCTGGCTCGAGGTATAGGCGATGGCCCGACGAAGGTCGCTCTGCTCGCCGAAGGCGTCGATCCGGGCGGTACAGATCGCTGCGAGGTTGGCGATCGATCCGCCCGAGGTGAGGATCCCGCGGGCCTCGGGCCCGTAGCCAAAGGATCGGGTGAGCCAGCGGAGCACGTCCGCTTCGAGGCGAGCGAAGCCGGGGGCAGCTGTGCTCATGCCGGTGAATCGGTTGCACGCGTCGGCGATCAGGTCGGCGACAGCAGCGAGCGGAAGGCCACCGCCCGGGATGTACGCCAGGTATCCGGGACCTGCGGGGTTGAGCGAGAGCGGCACGGCGCGGGCGAGCAGGTCGAGCGCTGCCGGTAAGCCGCCCTCGAGCGGTGCGTCGTCGATCGGTGGGCTGAGCTCAGCCGCGAGACGGTTGGCCAAGGCGCCGAGAGTGCCGACTGCAGGCGCTTTGTCGAGGCCGTCGATCTGCTCGCGAGCGAAGGTTGCGGCTGCGTCGATCCACGCGGCTCGCTCCGCAGCGGTGCCTTCGAGGGGGGAGGGCAGGCGGCGGCGAGGCGCGCACGGTGGGGGCGGAGAAGCGTCGGTCATAGGCGCGGGGTTGTGCTAAATAGCACTCAATCGCTCGCTGAGGGTCCCGTCGTCGGACCCAAAATGGTCGCTCGGTCGAAGGAGCTGTTCTTCGACCCGCAGTACAAGCCGCCGCGCCGGCCGACGCTGTTTGAGGGCTTGGGCGATGTTCACGCATCTGTCACCACAAGCCCTCCGATACCGAGCGCCTCAGCCAAATTCCCAGTTAGAGAACCTCGTAAGCGCTCGGGTATGGCAGTAGGCTTCACCGGCGCTTTGAGCTTCACTTAAGATCGCTCGCACGAATCAAGGAATCTCTAGCTTTCGGCGAAAGGATCTCTACTTCATCAAATCCAAGCTGTGGCTATTTTGACGGTAGCTGCGGTCGATGGAGGTCGTGATACTACTCTGATAGCGACGAGACTCAAGGATAAACAATATGGACAGAGCGCTTTCTCGGCCCTCGTTGAACTCGAAGTCTCCTGACCTGTCTATGAGGAATACCACCCTCCTGATGCGTAACAAAGGTGTCTGCCTCTATTCTTGGGGGGAATCCAACGTTGAAAAACAAAGAAAATCATACCCCTTTGATCCCGACAACCACTACGGCAATTTTCAATTGGGTCAGTCAGCGAATCTTTACGACTGTCCACAATAACAATTTGGTCTACAACACTTGCTGGGAGGACCCTAGAGTTGATCAGATGGCCCTTGATTTGGGGCCGGAAGACAACGTAATGGTGATCACTTCGGCTGGCTGCAATGCCCTCGATTATGCGCTTGCAGGCCCCAAGCATGTCTATGCCGTCGACATGAACCCGCGACAAAATGCATTGCTCGATTTAAAACGAAGTGCGATTCGCAATCTTGGGTTCGACGATTTTTTCAAAATGTTTGGCCAAGGCCGCTTGCCAGGGGTTCGTAAAATCTACGCACAGAACCTGCGCAACGAACTCTCTGACTGGTCGCGTTCTTTTTGGGACCGGCGAATCAAGTGGTTTGATAATCGCCGGAAATCATTCTATGATCGAGGCACTTCTGGGACCGTGGCGAGGGTTGTTCGCTTCTACACCCACCACGTCATTCGCATTCGCCCATACCTCGATGCGCTGCTAAACGCCTCTTCGCTGGACGAACAAAAAGAGATCTACGAAAAACACCTCAAGAAGAAATTTTGGTCAGGAGTGATACGATCCGCCATAAACCGGGATACAATCATGTCGATGCTGGGGGTCCCGAAGGCTCAACGGCACCAAATCGAAACACAGTACCCCGGCGGAGTGTTTAAATTTATCCATGACTGCACGGAGACTGCGCTTGTTTCGCTACCGGTGGGCGACAACTACTTCTGGCGAGTCTACATGAAGGGCGAGTACACACGGGAATGCTGCCCTGAGTACCTCAAAGAAGAAAATTTCGAGCGACTCAAGGAGGGAATGGTCGATCGGGTTTCGACACACACGGATTTGGTCCAGGGGTTTCTTGAAAAACACGACGGCACGATTACCCGCTTTATTCTGCTTGACCATATGGATTGGCTGAGCGACCAGTTCTTTCCGCTACTGGAATCGGAGTGGCAAGCCATCCTCGATCGCGCGGCCCCCGGAGCAAGGATAATCTGGCGAAGTGGTGGTTTGCGAACGGACTTCATTGACCAAGTCCAAGTGAAACACGAAGGAAAGATCCAAAATGTTCACGAGCTGTTGACGTACCAAACCGACCTGGCCGAAGAACTCCACAAACGAGATCGCGTTCACACTTACGGCAGCTTTTACATCGCCGATCTAAACGTCTGACGTTAGTTGGTTTGACGATCGACCTTCACCCTCCCAGCGCAACTCCATGGCATTCACTTCCGACATGAAAATCCTCTATCATATGCTGGTTAAACCAGTTC
>CAYYUP010000059.1:0-42100 GCA_964474905.1 uncultured Nannocystis sp.
GACCCGAATCGGTGGCCAGCGGGCGCAGGCGACAGCGGATGCGACCGTCGAGTTCAACGTAATCCCGTGGCCAATACCCTAGCGTCGAGATCAGCTTGTCGAGACGGGAGATTCTCTTGGGCTCCTCGGCACTGCGTCGCTCGAGTCGCCAGTCGTCGACGAGCCGCTGGAGAGAGCGGGCATCGACGGCAAAACCCGCGTTCTCCATCGCCAAGACCGCGGGAATGAGGTCGCACTCGAGCTCAAAGGTGCGGGCGAGGCGAAGCTCGCGGAGAGCGGGCACCAACGATCGGATGAGCGGCAGCAGCACCTCGGCGCGGGCGGCTGCGATCGGCGTCACCGTGTGCACAAGCGCCGGCGGAACCAACCCGCGACGGAGACCGCTCGGTAGCTCTAAGCCGAGTGTCGCGGCCACCAACGGAGCAAGTTCGCGATCATCACGGCGACCGTCAGCACCCTCAGCGAGCAGAGTCGCGGCCGCCAATGTGCAACCGAATCGTTCGATCGACAGGCCCCGGCGAGCGACAACCCCGAGTGTAGTGTGAGCGTCGTGCATGACGACGTAGGGCGGCTTTGGACCCTTGAAGACCGGCCCAAGCGGAGAGAGATCCGCCAGGGCTTCGCCGGTGAGCACGACCGTCGGCCGCTCCGCCGCCGCGAGGGCAAGCGCGGCCGGTCGCGCCCGCCTGTGATCGCGTCGAAGATCGCGGGGCAGGTCCTCGGCATCCGCCAAGAGCAGGGCCAGGCCAAACACCTTCGGTCGCGCCTGGGCGAGTTCGTCGGCAAGGGCGCAGACCTGATCCGCGTGCTGAAGCTCGATCGGCGGTGCTCCGGTCGAGCAGCCTGTGGGCTCTGCGTTGCGATCGACCACCACCGGTCGAGCATAGGGCGAGCGCGGAGGATCCGCACCTGTGGAGACCGTGCTCGCTCACGTGCACAGAGGGCATCGAAATTGCGGTCGCGTCGTCGCTCACCCTGGCGCCGCGGCGACCCTCGTCGTACACAAGTAGGCTATGCGAGCAGGTGAACAACCCAAGGATCGTTCGTTGCCGATCTTCGAGGCCCAGTCCGGACACGAGGTCAAAGCGCCGGTCGATCCGGCGACACTCGGCCATCGGGACCTCTTAGGCGGCGACTTTTGGCGAAAGATCCCGGCCTACCGAGAGATCGACGAGGCGACCTTCCTCGACCATCGCTGGCAGAGCAAGCACTCGATCACCCGGCCCGACAAGCTGCTCAATGCGGTCCGCGATCTGGCCTCGCCAGAGTTCATCGCCGACGCCCAGGCGGGCTTCCAGCGGGCGCCGATGAGCGTGCGTGTCTCCCCCTACATTCTCGCGCTGATCGACTGGCAAAGCCCCTACAAAGATCCGCTGCGCCGCCAATTTGTGCCCCTCGCGAGCCGCCTCTTCCCGGATCACCCAAAGCTCGACCTGGACTCGCTGCACGAACAGGCCGACTCACCGACCCCGGGCATGACCCATCGCTACCCCGACAAGGCGCTCTTTCTGACCCTCGATACCTGCCCGGTGTATTGCCGCTACTGCACCCGCTCGTACGCCGTCGGCAGCGACACCGAAGGTGTCCATAAGGTCAGCCTCAAAGCCAAGGTCGATCGCTGGGACAACATCTTCGCCTACATCGAGTCGCGCCCAGAGCTCGAGGATATCGTCATCAGCGGCGGTGATTCCTACAACCTCCGGGCCGAGCAAATCCGCCTGATCGGCGAGCGTTTACTGGCGATCCCCCACCTCCGGCGCATGCGCTTCGCGAGCAAGGGCCCGGCGGTGATGCCCCAAAAGATCCTCACCGACGATGCCTGGTTTGGCGCCCTCGCCGAGATCGTCGAGCGCGGCCGCAAGGTGCACAAAGATATCGCCCTGCACACCCACTTCAACCACCCCAACGAGATCACCGAGATCACGCAACGGGCGATGAACCGGCTGATGGAGGCCGGCATCCACGTGCGCAACCAGTCGGTGCTGCTGCGCGGCGTCAACGACTCGGTCGAGGCGATGGGCCTGCTGATCAAGCGCATGAGCTACGTCAATGTGCACGGCTACTACGTCTATCAGCACGATCTGGTGAGCGGCGTCGAGGATCTGCGAACCACTGTCGGCGCTTCGATCGAACTCGAAAAGCAGGTGCGGGGCATGACCGCCGGCTACAACTCGCCGCTCTTTATCGTCGATGCGCCGGGCGGCGGCGGCAAGCGAGACGTGCACTCCTTCGAGCACTACAACCCGGTCACCGGGGTCAGCGTCTACCGCAGCCCCAACGTCGATGCCGACGCGTTCTACTGCTACTTCGATCCGATCGATTTGCTGCCGGCCGAGGGGCAAGCGCGCTGGGCCAAGGCGAGCGAGCACGACGCGATCGTCAACGAGGCCCTCGCCGCCGCCCGTGCGCGTCAGCGATGAGCCTGCTCCTCTCCTAAAACCTGATTTGGCTCATCTTCGACGGCGGTCTGCGGATCGCCGCCGAGTACCTGCTCGTCGGCGTCGTTTCGCACCTCAGCACTGGAAGCTCGCCCCTGCCCACGCATCGCCCCTGCCCGTCCGCAGCTGAGGCCTAGAGACCCCGCTCTCTCCGGCCAGACCCGCCGTGCTGCACCTTGATAGCTCGCCGGCAGGTGTGCGACCATCCGCCCACGCCCATGAGCAATCCACCCGATCCCGCGCTCGATCCAAACAACGAGGCCTACTGGAAGGAGCGCGGCACGACCAGGCCGAATCTCGTCTGGGAGAAACTCTCGTCGAGCAATAATATCGAGTCCTATCGGACCAAAGTGCCCGGTGGTTGGTTTGTCTACGTGCTCCAGGAGTACCGCGACACCGGTGGCTGCTTCTTCTACGCCGACCCCGCGCACCACTGGGACGGCTCCGGCTATCACGGCTAGCGGCTCGCCTCCGTGCAGCCTCCGCTCCAAGAGCGTGTCCTCCTCTAGAGGATAAACTTGAGCGTCGTGATCGTGTAGATGCCGGCGTACACCGCTTCGATGTCCTCGACCGAGCGGGCTGAGAGCGTCAACGTGACACAGATCTGCCGCCCGTTTTTGGTGATGCGCTCGTGGGATTCGACGTGGCTCTCTGGCAACACGGCGCTCGCACAGGCGAGAACGCCAACCTTAAAGACCGCGTCATTCGGCCCGAATGCCTTGATCATGTAGGCGCAGGGGAAAGTGTGGTTCGCGAGGAGGAGCTCTCGCGAGGGAGCGGTCTGAGCCTTGCTCGACATGCTCCGGTCCTAACACGAAAGAGCGCCGCCGCCACCTGGAGGTGAACGACGGCGCAGGCTTGCGGTGCAGAAGTCGAGGCTACTCGGGGAAAACCTCGGCCCCGAAGACGCAGGATGCCTCATCGCCAAAGTTGTAATCGGGCACCTCGTCCGCGTAGGTCTCGCCGATCTGGCGCCAACTCAAGTAGCCGTCAGAGACGAAGCACTCATCGATGACCAGGTCGCCGTGCTTGAGATCGCCGACCCCGTCGATCTCGAGGATTTGACCGCGGGCGCGACCTTCACCCTTGGGTGTCCACGCCATGTCGAGCACGAACTTCTCGACCTCTGGCCCGCTCCAACCCCAATCGTCCCACTCGCCGTAGACCGCGAGATGGAAGTCACCGGCGCCATCGTCCGTCGTCCGGTAGATGTAGCTCTCGTCGCTGAAGAACGAATCGTCGTCGAGGTAGCCGTTGTAGAGCACCTGGAAGTCGTCAAACTTGACCTCGATCTCCTTGCGCTCGGTGCTGGTATCACGCTCAAAGCTGACCAGGATCGAGCCGGCGAAGGTGTGCAGGCTGTCCTCTTCCTCCTTGATCTCGGGGTAGGCCTCGATCGTATCAAAGTAGAGGCTAAAGCCACCGCTGCGCTCATCACCGTCGATGTTGAGTTCGCCATCGATGAGCTTTTGCAGATCATCAATGCCCGACGCATCGCGGGGGCCGACGTAGAACTCGAACTTCTTGGAGCCGTCGACCTCGTCTAGGCGCGCGAGCCAGGCGAGATCGCGGCCCTGGTCGTCCTCGTAGGGGCCGTAGACCCGCCAACTGCCGTCCATCGAAGTCTCGTGCATGCCGTCGAGCGCCTCGTAGATCTTGGCGATGCCCTCGACGCCGCCGGTGACCCAGCCGTTGGTATCGGTGATCGTACGGTCGACGATCGAGTAGATGTCGCCGCGAATCTCGTCGCCCGCGGCCCGATCGCTGACACTCGAGGGGATGGCGATGCGAACATCATCGCCCTCGAGGAACGCACCGTCGCCGCCGTTACCACCGAAGAGCACACCGCAACCGCTGTTGATGGTGCAGAGGCCAACCGCCGCGGCAGCGAAGAGAGAGGAGCGAAGAGAGGCCTTGAACGTCATCATGTGCACAGTCTATTGCGAAGCCCGATCCACCCGAGCGAAGATCTTTTTTACAGTATTTTCAACTACCTGGGCCTGCACGCTCGCTTTTGTCAGGTGCTGGGCGCTGTGGTGTAGTGATTTGCGACGCTGCGCTTTGCGACGAACCGCCAAGCGGCCTGCACGCGCTCACTAAAGGAGGATGTCGCCGGGCCCGCGGATCGTCAGCGGCCGGTCCTGCGGCGTGTCATCGGCAAAGGCCATCGGGCCCTCGCTCGGCCGCAACGGATCCGCCCCCTGCAGACCGGCGAAGGAGAGGCCGGTCAGAAACTCGATCGTCGTCAGCCTCACCTGCTCCAGCACCGGATCAAACGCCACCGGCTCCGCCCGATCGAAATCCCGCTGCCAAACCAAAAAAGCCGCGATCCGCAGCGCCCCATCGTGGGCGATCGCGACGATCTTCCAAAAACCCGCGGGCACCTGGAATGGGCGCTCGCCGGCTTGATTGGTAATCACCGGATCATCCTCAGAAAGCACCGGCCCAGTGAACACCGCCGCACGCTTTGAACCCTGCTCGGCAAGGCCTAGGATCCAGCCCTCGATGCGCCCCCAGGCATTGCGGTGCAGCGAATTGTGCTGGGGAGCGATGTTCGTCCAGAAAAACGTCTCGGAATCCGCCGACTCCGCGTCCTCCACCGCTCCCCAATGCACAGATCGCCGACGCACCAGATGGCCGCGATCCCAGGGGTTGTTTCGATAGGCCCGCGCATCGCCGAGCTGCAGCTCCTTGGGCACCGCAGGATCAAGACGAAAGCGATCGTTCCTCTCGATCGTGCCCTCTGGCAGCATCGCGCCGCCGTCGATGTTGTGGGCGGTGAAACGCGCGAGGCTTCGCCGCTGATCGAAGACGATCGAGAAACGCCGATGATCGATCGGCCGCCCATCAGCGAAGAGGCTCGCCCGCAAGCGCTCGCAAACTGTCGGCATTTCGACCCGGTACCCCGGAATAAAGTCTGGATCAAAACCGCTCATTGTACATATTTTGACAGCGACCCTCGCCAGCGACGATCAAGCACGCTTACACCCAACAGGACCGATCGAGTATCTTCGCCGAGCTTCTCTACGTCAAGCCGCAGGAACTCTAGAATACCGGCGTGGCGGGGGCCATACCCCTCAACACGCCAGTATTGCCCATCACCGCGAAACGCGTGGTTTTAAATTTACCATAACGCGCATCGCCGCGATCGCTCTCGAACTCGCCCGACCTATTCCTATTCCTATTCCTCTTCGTGGGGTCCTAGCGCGTAGGTTCGCGGGTACGCATTTTTGTAGTGCTGAGGATCATCGAGCTCCGTGACCTGGTCCCCCCAGTCGAGATCCTGCAGGGTCGAGTTGATCGTCTCCGTCTCTTGCTCGCCCAGGGCGGCTGCAAACACGGCATCACCGAGACCGTACATCAGCAACTGGATGTTCTGTACGTGCACCTCTGCGCCCGAGCCGTCGAGCTTGAGCTTGAAGAACCGAGTCATCGCCTTGGCATCACCACGGGTCGCCGCGATGATCGTCGCGCGGTAATCGACCTTATGCCACTTGCGCGCCTGCTCGATCTCGGCGGGCGGCTCCCCGCGCTTTGCCCCGCGCTTGTACTCGCGACGCAGTGCGACGAGCCGCTTTGGCTGGGGCGCGCTGCTGGCCCCCACCGTCTTCTCCTTCTCCTTCTCCTGCGGCAACCGACACACGCCCTGGCTCACCCAGGAGCCCGCTCGCGCCGAGGGGCTCCACAGCTCGCGCCCGCCCAAACGATCGCCCGGGTGCTCCGCACGCACAATCATGCACGCCGCCGAAACACTGCCGGCGGCGATCGTGTTGGATCCCTTGGCTGCGCGCCGCTCGAGCTTTGTGCACGAAGCCGCATCTTCGCGACACGCGGTGACCGGCTCGGTGCCCTCCTCGCTGTTGCGCCCGTAACAGAGACATGACCACGCCTTGCCCTCGCCCGCGGCGAGCTCAGCAACCGTCGGCTTCTCAGGTTTTTCCGGCTTCTCCGGCTTCTCCAGCTTCTCCAGCTTCTCCAGCTTCTCCGGCTCTGGATCCGCCGCAGGTTCCTCGACTGGCTCGGACTTCGCCGACCCGGGCGTCACTGACTCCGCAGAAACTGCCTCCGACTCTCCCCCATTACAGGCCGCCAGGGCGATGAAGAGTACAGATACGCAGATCGGCGCTCGCATGCCGTTAAGGTATGCTTTTTTTCCTGGAGAAAGAACCTGTCCGAGCAAACACTAGTCGGTATCGCGGACCATGCCCCGCAAATTCACCTCTAACATCGAACGCAGATGCCTGTCGGCAGCATCCAAGAGGCGCGGCGACCAGACCTGGATTTCGACCACCAAGACCCGCTCGTCGTCGGCTTCGCTCTGGATATTGACCCGGCTGTTGACGTCGCGATAGGGGGAGAGCGCGGCGATGCAGCGGGCGACCTCGAGCGCCTCTGGAGGCCAGCACTGCGACGCGGTCAGGCGCGCCCGCAACGGGTAGGAATTGCGGGACCGACCGATCAGGAGGGCCTCGCCCGCAAGCAAACGATTGGGCAGATAGACCATGCCCTCGGGGGTGCGGATCTGAATGTGCATCAAGCCGATGTGACGGACCATGCCCATGTGCTCGCCAACTGTGATTTGATCACCGATCTTGATCCGACCGTGGAGCGCCAGGCCAAAGCCAGTCGAGAGGTTTTCAAAGTGTTTGACGAGGCCGACCATCAACCCGGCGGCGACCAAACCGGCGGCGAGCAGCGTGATCATCGGCGCGACCCGCCATGCCCGCAACAGGATCACCATCAGCACCCAGGTCCAAATCGCGAAGCGCCCGAGCATGCCAAAGTTGTCGACCAAACGGGTATGCCGCATGCCCAGGCGATAACCAAGCCGGACTAGCCACGGGATCAACTGCGTTGAAAACCACGCCAGCCCGACAAGCGCGATGAGCATGATGATCGACGAAAAACCGAGCCGGTCACGGATCGCCCGAACGTCGGCCGTAAACTGCTCCGCGAGGGTCGCAGGGGCCTGTACTGAGCTAACTCCCCCAAGCAACACAGGCATCGCCAGACGCTTTGTTGTTTGGCTTTGGCCGTTGTGGGTGTCGTTCTTGGTGTCGTTTTTCTTGGTATCCGCCGGAAGGCCCTTTTCAGACCCTCTCGCGTGACCCCCTGCATCCGAGACATCACTGCCCGAAGCTGCGCTCTCGTGCTCACTCGGAGCAGCGTGCCTCTCATCGGCACTTGCCACTGCGATCTGCTCACCGGCGGAGTCGTGCGCCTGGCCCTGCCCCCCGGAGCAAGCCCCCAGGAGCAACATCGCGACCGCGAAGGAGAACGAAGAAGAATTTCGCATCACGCACCCCCCTCGCGGACAAGAGCGCCAGAGGCCCGCAGCGCGGCGCTGAGCGTCGGTTGGATCTCTGGAGGCACACGCTTGATGCCGTAGGCCCCAGGCTGGTCTTCGATGATACCGGCGCTCTCGAGGAAGGCGAGATGTCGCGTGATTTCCTCGGCAGAAATCATCAGGCTGCGCACCAAGGTCTCGACCCCGAGATCGCCAAAGCGCAGCGCGATGACGACGATCGCCAGGGCGTGCGGATGGATGTGATCTAAGAAGCGCACCTGCTCGGCGAGGCTGGCCCCACGTACAGGTGCAACGGTGTCACTCGCGATCACCGTGGCCTCGCGATGCCAGCTGCGAAGAGCCCTCCGCAGGTTGCCGTGGGAACTCCGCAAGAGACCGCGGAAATAGTCGCGACGGGAGGCCTCTTTGCGCCGACGGAGGATCCGGCCGATACGACCGGCGGGATACACGATCTCCAAACCGCTGACCCGATTTCGGACCTCTACGACCCGAGAGAGTACCTCTGCGTCGATCGGTCCCAGGCTGACCACGCGGTCAAAGGCCTGCCGCAGAGCCACCAGCGGATCGAGGAGCCCGAGCACATCTTCGTCGATCGCGACCAACCAAAATGCATCACCGCGGGTGGCGATGATGACGTCGAGCAGGCGCTCAAACTCGCGGAGACCCCGGGGATCCGGGCGCACCCAGGACTCCAGGTCGTCGATGATGATCGAGGTTTTAACAGTGCGCAGCGCGACACCAATTTCGACGCCATCGGCAGCGCAGCGCAGCTCGTCAGCGATCGCCGCGAGCAGACCCTCGGTCCGGTCGTCATCGTCACCGATTCGGATCACCCGCTTGGCGACCAACTCCAGCTGGGCAATATTGAGAAGCGAAGTCCTGCCCGAGCCGTGGCGACCGGCCAAAAGCACGCTGCTCTGGAGCGGCGTCGTGCCCCCGAGCCAGCCCTGTTCGGTACGCAGGACCGTGCGCAGCTCCCCCCGACGAGCGGTGAAAAAGCGGCGCTCGTGCAGCGACTCGAGACTGTAGAGGCGGGCATAGATCGGCGGAAGCATGTCCTCTAAGACAGCTTTGCCAGTGCGCTTGCCGGCCGCGAGCGCCCGCTGCTTGAGTGTCGCCTCCTGCTCCTTGCGCACATCCGAGTAGAGCACGCGGCGCAGATCCTGAGCATCGAGATGACCCCTGGTGAAGCGGTGCTCTTGATCGCTGGTGAGTTCCTCCAGGCGGAGCCAGGTCAGCGTACGACGGAGCCGCTCCGCGCCCCGCATGCCCGCGTTCGCAGCCCACTTACCGCCCACCTCAAGTCGCCGACGGAAACGCAACAAAAGGCCCGCGCGCACCTGCCCGCGATCGCGACGACGGCGAGCCGTATCCGCTCGAATCGCCTCAAAGGCCTCGACACGCCCGGCCCTCACCCTGGCGATCGTCTCTTCTCGCACTCGACCCAAGTTCGCGGCGAGCTCATCCAGACGACGCAGGCCCCGACCAAAACCATCGCGGATCAGCGCCTTGGCATCGCTATGGGTCCGCACATGGCCGCGAAGGACCACCTCGATCGCGTAGGTGGCGACGCCGACGTGATCGCGGATCTGCGAGTTGACACCATTGACCAGGAGGTTGGCCTCGCGCAGGTGCTCATCGATCTCGGGCAAGAAATCGTGCAGCAGCGCGTCCTCGCAGATCCGCCGCATCGCCACATCATGGATCACGACCTCGGTGGGGTCGCCGATCGTGTGCAGTTTGGTCTCTGCATCGAGCACATCGATATGCTCGGGCAGCGCGGCCACCAAGGAGCGCAGCTCGAGCGCCACCTCGTGGGCCGAGACCTCCTGCTTAAACTCCGCCCGCAGCTGCTTGATGCGGATATGCGACTCCTGCGGGAAGGCCTTGCGGCAAGTGGTCGCCAGGCTCTGGAGCGCGGCTTCTTCGACCGACCCCTTGGGCTCGTCGGGTTCGGCGTCGACCAGCTTTTCGGCCTCACTCTCGCCGCTCGCCAACTCGTCGCGGGTATGGGCAACCTCCGGTGTGATCGAATCGAGCAGCCGCCCCAGGGGCACCAAAAAGCCCGACTCGACCACCCGGCTGACGTGCAGCTCCAGGCGCTCTAAGAGCAGTGCCAGGTGCAGAGCAGCCTTGGCCGCCGCGAGATCCTCTGCCCACGAGACGCCCTGCTCCTCCATCGCCGCGAGCGTCGCTGTGACCGCGGGCTCGACCTTGGAGTAGCGGATTTTGCGGCTCGGCAACTCGCGCGAACCGGCGATCTCGAGACACTCCGCGAGGTCCTTCAGGCCAAACGCCAGAGCCACCTCGGCATCCTTGCGAAAGCTGCCGACCCACAGCTCGAGCAGCTTGTCGACGTTGTCGCGGGCCTCTTCGACGCCCTGGATACCCTGCCCCAGTCGCCTAAGTTCGACCAGGACCCGCGCCTCCATTCGGCACCAACGACCGAGCGCATCTCGAAGCCCGTCGGCGATCCGCGGCTCGACGGTTACCCGCGTCGCCATACGCAGCGGCACGACCCTTATTCTGGCCTGCTTCGGGGTGAATATGCGGGCGCCGAATTTACGCAAACGCCGGATCACACCGTCGCCCTGCGCCCCGTGGAGAAAGCGATCCTCCGCCGGGATCGGCAGGTCCACGGCGATCTCCGAGCACATCGCCCGAAGGTCATCAAAGAGCTCGCTCAGGGCCAAAACCCGGACCTTGAGGTCGCCGCCCGCGGGTTTGGCCGCCCAGCCGAGCATCACCCCGAGCGCCTGCTCACGCTCATCGGTATCCCAAAAGAGATCGGCGATGCTCTCCTTGTAGGCCTCCGCCCAGGGCCTGACCTCGTCGTCGATCAATACCTCGATGCGGCTTCGCAGCGCCGCTTCGATCGCGCCAAGCCGGCGCTCGAGCTCTGCCGATGCCAGCGTGATTCGCCCCGGCGGCGCTACCTCGGCGTCGACGTCGACGTCGACGTTGACGTTGACGAGAACCTGCGGCGAGCCGCCTGTGCCCCCCGTCCGTGCAGCCTGGGTGCTCTCGGCCGCATCCGGCTCCGCGCTGTCCACTGCGTCCGGAATTTCGCCGACCTTGCGCAGAGCGATGCGCAGGGTGATCGGCCCGATCAGCAGATTTAATGCGACCACCGCCATGCCGGCATTGGTGATCGGCTCGGCGAGATCCGGCAACTGCTCGGAGGCCAGACCGACAAGGCCCAGGGTCACCCCCGCCTGCGGCAGATAGGCCAACCACGCGAGCTTGCGAACCGGCTGTGGATCACCGCCAAATTTCGATCCGACGCGTCCAGCGATCACAAATGCGACCGCACGAGCGACGCAGAGAGCGATCGCGAAGGGCAGGATCGCCAGCGTTACTTCGAGGTTTACCTGGGCGCCGGCGTTGGCGAAGAACACGACAAACACCGGCAGCGCGACCACCTCGAGCGGGTGCAGCAGATCGTGCTCGTAGGACGTGAAGTTGCGGATCACAAAGCCGGCGACGATAAAGACCAGCAGCAGCTCCAGGTGCAGAGCCGCGCTAAGCTCGGCAACCACCAGGATCATCGCCGCGACAAAGAGCAGCATCTCTGCCTTGACGAAGCGGATATAGAGATAGAGCAGCCCCGCGAGCACAAGACCGCCAAGCACACTGGCGCCGAGTTCCTCGCCGACGTGCACAAAGACGCTGGCGTCGAGGGCAGCATCGGGCGAGGTCAACGACCGGGCAATCGCGATCGCGATCGCCAAACAGATGACGACGACCACATCCTTGAGCACCGAGATGCCGAGCACCAGATCGCTGAGACGCCCCTTGGCCTTGGTCTCGGAGAGCACCGCCAGCGAGATCGCCGGCGAGGTGCCGACGGCCAGCGCCGAGAAGATGATTGCCATGCCGATCACCGCCGGCGACGAGTCGACACCCAAGAAATGAAAGGTCGTCTCGAGACCAAAAAAGGTGCCGCCGACAAATATCGGCAACAGCAGCACCTTGAGGCCGGTGGTCGCCGACAGCGAGCGCCACATTCGACCCATCGCCTTCGCGTCGAGCTCGAGCCCCGCACTGGTCGCGATCAACCCCAGCGCCAGGGTCTTGAACATGCCCATGTCGCTGACCACGGACGACGAGAGAATGTCGGCGACGAAGGGACCGAGCACGATGCCGGTGACGATGTAACCGGTGACCTTGGGGAGACGCAGGCGAGAACCGAGTTCGGCGACGGCAAAGGCCGCCAGCAGCACAAAGCCGATCGCTGCCAGGGTCAGCGAGTCGTGGGCGTTGGCGCTCTCGACCTCCGGCACGTCCTGCAAAAACGCCAGGCCCCGCATGATCAGGAGCAAGAAAACGAGCACAATGAGCTGTCTCAAGAGACACCTCTACTCTTGGTCGAAAGATCTTCAGAGGGGGCGACAGCGTCGGTTTCGCCCGCATCGGCTAAGATCCGCCGGACCGCCCCGTAGCTCCAGAGATCGCTGAGAACGATACCGCCGAGGATCGTCGTCAGCGCGATCGGTGCCTGTTCGGGGAAGCGCTGGGCAAAGGAAAGACCGATCGCAACCGCGAGCCCCCCCTGACCCACCAGCCCCACCCCCAGGCGCGGCACCACCGGTAACTTCGGCACCATCCAGGTGCTCGACCACGAGGTAAACCAGCGCACGACCACACGCACGCCGACGTAGGTCGGCGCCAGGAGCCAGCTGAGACCCGATACCGGGGCCCAAAGCGCACCGGCGAAGATCCGCAACATCACCAGGATCGGATGCCGGATCGGCATCAAGGTGGTCTCGAGGCGGGTCGCGTGCCTGGAGGTGAAAGAGACGACAAAACCCGCGGTCAGGTTGATCACCAGTGGCGAAACGCCGAGCGCAGAGCCGGTGCCCGATGCAAACGTCACAGTGCCGAGAGCAGCGAGGTAGATCCGCAGCTCGTCGCGCTCACGACCGATGAAAATATTAAAGAGCAGGCCGATGAGGATGCCGACACCGGCCGTAACCGCCACCCAGATGGTGATCGGCAGGTGCGCGTGATTGGCGGATTCGGCCGCACGAGCCCAGACCAAAGTGCCGCCGAAAATGGCGATCGCGCAGAGCTGGCTGACCTTGGCGTAGCCGAGCAAAAGATCGAGCACCGGACCGCGCGCGCGGTGTAGCAACGCCACCCGACCGATCAATGCCGGTGACGAGACTGCAGCCGCGCAGCCGATCGCCAGCGCCAACCAAACGTTGTCGACGCTGCCCGACAGCACCAAAAAATTCTCGCCGACGAGCACCGTGTAAAACTCAAAGCGCTCGGCGCCCGGCGCTGCGCCGATCAGCATCTCGAGGACCCCAAAGGCCGCCGCGCCGACCATCGCGATCAGGGCCATCGATGCGATACCACCGCCCAGGGCGACGTTTGCCGGCCGCAACGAGCTGCGCGCCCGCAGACCCAAGACAAAGCCTACAAGCCCGAGCAGAAGGTTGATCAGCGGTGCAAAACCTTCGAGCGCCTCCGCCGAGAGGATCACCGGTCGCAGCTGCGGACCGAGAATGATGCCCAAGAAGATGTACTCGATCCCCGAGACCGCAAACCGCGAGGCATAGCGCGAGAGGAGGCGGCTGATCGCGAACGAGAAGACGACCAGCACGACGAGGAGAAGCGTCGGGTTCATGGAGGGGTTCGCGGCTTGCGAGCAGTCTCCGCAATCGCCCCCCCTGGGTCAAGTCATGGACCCCCGCGTTGCCCGAGTCGACGACAAAAACCGCACCAAGAGGAACCCCCAGGGCGACGCCGAGCGCCCCCAGACCGTGGCTCGCGACAAGGTCGGAGCACCGCCGCCGAGTCGTCACTCACAGAGGCAGAGCGCGCCTATCTCAGGAGAACTGAGACAGCCTGCGCCCTCGAATCCGCAGACCTCGACACAGGGCTCAATCACCCACTGACCGCCCACGCAGGACGCGATCTCCTCGCTCGATCCGAATGAGGGCACGATGGGCTCCCCGGTGCAAATCGACTGCACGCCGACTTCGCAAGCTGTGGCAGCGTCGAGGCATCGACATCGATCGCTGCCCTCCTTCAGATCAAAACCGCAGCCCAAAACGATTTCAAAACCTTGCTCCGCACAGATGCTCGCACAGGATTCTTTGGTGCCCTCGGGAAAGAGGCGAAGAAAAAGACCGTCACACTGCGAGCCCACACACTCGGGCCCCTCGGGCACACAGAGACACTCATCGCCCTCCTGTCCGTGAAGGCAACCTAGCGAACACATCGAAGGCATCAAGTCTCGGCACATCGACTGACAGGATTGCGCACTCCATACATTCGATTCGCAGACAAATAACTCATCGTCATCCACTGCACACTGCGGGCCTTGCTGCCCGCAGGCAGCCCCCTCTTCTGGCGAATCTGTGCCCGTTGATGAGCTTCCTGAACCCGAGCTGGTCGATTCGGAGTCCCCGCTCTCGGCTCCCTCGCAGGCGGATATGGCCACAGCAACGATGAGCGCGGCGCACCTGCACTTCCAGAGCCCAAACCGGGCCCCTGGACGGGCGATTTTGAACAGATGGTCGTCGTTATGATCCGTCACAGTCACAAGCAGGACCTCCCTCCGCAAAAGGATCACAGACGGAGCTTGTACCGCACTGCTCCCAGCAGCTCTCAAATGTCCAAATACCACTGTTACAATACGTGATACTTTGGGTAAGCCAGCAGGTCGGGACATCGACCTCCTCGTCACACTCTGTTCCCTCCCAAGTGCACTCACAGGTATCACTGCTACAACCACCTGACAGTTGTGGCGGATCGAGTGCAAGACACCAACTTTCGCAGCTCTGGACTGTCCACACCAGTTCGCCCGCAGGTTGCATCTCGCACAGGGCGACCTCCTCGAGCGAGATGCATTCTTTGTTGCCCACAGGAGCGCACGCATCCGCAGCTGGGGGCTCCTGACAGCGACACAATGCACTTTTGTCTTTGATCGTGAGACAACCCAGAAGACCCCCCCGGGGCGCACAGACCTCTTCGCAATCGATACGACTCCAGCTCCGCTCGGCACACTGCCAGAGGACCCCAAAACCATCGCACTCAGAGCCGGGATCGAGGCAGGGCTCCCCGTCGAGATACCGCTCGCCACCCGTATCCGTGCCCGCGCTCGTCTCTGTGTCGCCTTGCGTGCCTCCCCCGCCGCCCGCACAGGCCACCAGCAGGACTGCCACGAGGCCCTGCGTCCACCCCCCCGCAGTCGCTCTTGTGCCTCGTGTGAGTTTCATACCGTGCTCTCACTTTGCCTCACGACACAGGCACACTAACACTAACTAAAAAGAGGGGTCGCTCGCGATGCTCGCCGTAAAAAGCCCGAGATCGAAAAAGATGTTGTCGAGCCTGCTCGTCGTCGGATCATGCCAGAAAGAGGCCGCCGCGTCACTCTCTGCGAAGAGCTCAAAGGGCTTCGCACCCCCCCCGAGAGGCCCTCCGATCATGCCCGTGAGCCGCACTTCGATCGAACCCGCCGCGAATGTCGCCTCTGCTCCTTCGATGCTACCCACCGCCGGCCGCAGGAGTTCTGCGTGCACGTCCTGAAACGAAACCGGCCCGAGGTTAAATTCTTCCACATCCACGGACAACTCCTCGAGCACAAATGCACAGGGCGAGACCTCGCAGTCGTACTCGGCTGTGCGAATCGACTGGCCAACAATAAGCGCATCGACCTGCTCCTGCGAAGGTCCGGTGACATGCACCAGCTCGCCCGCAAATGCTGCCAGACCCCGCGTGGAATCCCTCGAAAGTTCATTGAGCGACATCTCACAAGTTGACTCGATCGGCGACGAGATGTCCGCGACTGTCAAAGCACAGGAGACCAAGCTAGCATCATCCTCACCACTGCCCAAAATGATCCTGGCATCAACGAGGCAGCCCTTGGGATTGATAATGGCAACTGCGCACGGAGGGTCGTCCAACGTCATGACGTTCGCAGGAGATAGCTTCTTTGCCGTCGCCACACATGTCTCCATGTTTGCCTGGAGCTGGTTGCGAAAGTGCGTGAGCGACTGGGTGACAGTGTCGATGCACTCCTGCTTCTTTGGGGCTACACAGTTCTCATAGATTATCTCTGAGTCGAGATTTGCGTTAAACACATCGAGCGCCAGATTACAGGTCGCGCGGGCACAATCCGCAACGCACGCATTATCGGCAAATTTCTCCGCCCCTGGAACGACCTCGACATTGCCCGAGCAGCAGGTCGCAACATTGAGGCCAAACTCATTACCCGGAAACGGGATCGGCTCAAACTCATCGTCTTGATTGGCATCGAGACCCAGGGGGATGGTTTGCTTGAAGCTACACCCAAACGGCGGTGCACACACACTAAATTTGAACGCGCCGATCTCTTCGCCGATGCATTGATAGAGCTTTGGGTCTATCGGTAGTTTGCCCATGAAGTCGGGCGATGCACACAGCACTTCCCCCTCGGACTCCCCAGTCGAACCAACGGGACCGGTCGTCGTGCCCTCCGTCGCGGACTCTTCGGTTTCGTCCCCGCAAGCAAGAGTGAGAACGGCCAGCGAGCACACAGCCACTGCTCGTAAATGCCGCGCGCACAAGCCCGCGTAGGGATATGTGGTCAAATGTCGGCTTCGATGCATTTCTCGTACAGTATCAGATATATGAGGAAAACGGGCGATAATGGACGATTCTTTTTGGGGCTTGCAGAGGCCGACAAAAATGGCGATACTGACCACGTGTCTGCGCGCGACAGTCTTGAGCGTGCACTCGTGTTCGCGCTCCTCATGAACACAGTCAGTTGTGGCGACCCCCCGATCCAGCCGGAGCCGGAGCCAAAGCCTGGACCGGACATCGAGGTCACCGTACACACGGCCCACCTGGATATCGCTCCAGCCTACGACGGTCCACTTTGCGCTGGTACGATCGCTCAATGGGAGGCGCAAGCCGCCTACTTAGTTGATCTTTGGGATATCGAACTGCCTAGACCAATTCCAATCTACCTATTGTCGGGGGACAACGACCTTGACTCGATCGGTCTCACTCCGTACTGCCCGAGTGGTGTGGCTGCCTGCTATTCGGGCTCCACGGCCTCTGTCTACACAGCACCGATCTCCGCCCCGCACGAGATCGTGCACGCCGTCTTGGCTTCGGTCAATCACCCGTTGTCAACGATGGTCGAGAGCACTGCCAGGGGATTTGCCGGCGACCGAGCAATCCTCTACCTCGGGGTCGAGACCCCTCCGGGTTTCCTGATCCATGGACACCCTTACAGCTATCCCCATTTTATTCGTTGGCTTGCCCAGGCCTACTCACCCGCCACGTTCATCGAGCTTTACGCCGCGATGCCCAAAAATGCCGATAGCGAGACCTTCAGCGAAGTCCTCGAAGAGGTCTTGGGTCTCTCCGAAGAAGAGCTGATTTCGCAGTACCGAGCGACCGCAGCCTACGCCTATCCCGGCCACAGCATGTGTACCAGCGATCCTCTTGCATGGAACGGCGACGGCGCCCTCGATCACACGATCGTGCTCGACTGCAGCAACGAGACCACCTTTGGTCCATTCCACAGGCTCGGCATGATGTCAGCAAAAATTGTCGTCGAACTCAGCGACGACGCTATCTACAGCTTTCTCGCCGAGGACGAAGAGGGCAACCCGGTCAAGCTCATCGCCAGACGCTGTGCGGGCCCCGACGAGTTCGACCCCGAAGCACCCGCAAAATTTGGATCCGTTGGCGAGCTGGAGCTTTTCGGGACCGACCATCTGGCGGCAGGGCGCTACGAAATCAACTTCGAGGTGCCACTAAGGGCTGGGCCTCTCTCGGTGCGGCTCGTCGCCTCTCGCCACCCTGGTCGCTGATCAGCAGTCAACCTCAAAAAAACCGCCTAGCCCGTCGGTAATGCGGCCAGGCCCTTGCGCACGAAGTTTGGCTGGACAAACGCCGCCCTGTGGATCTGCCGATTGTAATAAAAACAGTCGGCTTCGATCGCGGCCAGGCGCGCCAGGTTGACCTCGAGCGGGTCCTGGCCCTCGCTCGCGTGCGTCCAACTCCAAACCCCCGAGCAGTAGAGCGGCGCCGGACCAAAGTAGGGATGCACCGTCGAAAACGCGGCGCGCAGCCGCTGCTGAATGCGAAAAAAGACGTCCCGCTGAATGAAGGGTGATGCACTTTGCAGGGCAAAGACGCCGCCCTCGGCCAAGCGCGCGCGGCAGTTGGCATAAAACTCGGCGCTGTAAAGCACCTCCCCAGGACCCTCTGGATCAGTGCCGTCGAGCAGGATCACATCAAAAGGATCGAGGTCGTCGCGAGCGACATAGGCCGCGCCGTCGCCGATCACAAGCTGCAAGCGGGCGTCGTCCCAAGCCGAGCCGATGCTTCGCAGATGGAGCTTGCAGGCATCGATGACCTCGCCGTCGATCTCGACCATCACCAGCGACTCGACCGAGCTGTGGCGCAGCACCTCACGAACGCTGCCCCCATCACCGCCGCCGATCACCAGCACGCGCTTCGCATGCTTCGCGCTGACCATCGCTGGGTGCACCAGCTGCTCATGATAGAAAGCCTCGTCAGCCTCCGAGGTGTTGAGCACGCCGTCGAGGCTGAGCACCCGTCCGAAGATCTCGCTGTCAAAGATATCGATGCGCTGAAACTCGCTCTGGCCGCGGTACAACCACCTCTGGACCCGAAGGCCTACGCACATGAGATCTCGATAATTTTCTTCGTGCCAGTCCTGATTCATCCGCTCTCTCCGCTCTCTCCTGCGCATCGTCTCCGGGCGCTCATAGGCCGCGCGCGGACTCCTCGTATGCATCGCGCGGCGATGCGCCCATGTGTAGCGCGGGCGAACGCCATTTTCCACCGGATCTAAGACTTCTGTGCTCCGCTCTGAGCCGCTCTGCGGGCAACGCCGGGCGGATAGTCGACCGCCGAGCAGAGATAGGAGATAACCCAAGAATGGCCAGTTTTAGCGAGTACAACGACTACGATGCCCTCGGACTCGCGGCGTTAGTCCGCGCAGGGGAAGTCCACCCGAGCGAACTCCTGGAGGCCTGCCTCGAGCGCATCGATCGGCTCAACCCCGAGCTCGGCGCCGTGGTCTTTCGCATCGACCAACTCGCCCGCAAGACCGCCCAGAGCGAGCTGCCAGAGGGGCCTTTTAAAGGCGTGCCTTTCCTGGTCAAGGACTTGCTCGCCGACATCAAGGGCTTGCCAACCTCCCAGGGCTCGCGCTTCTTCGCCAGCGACATCGCCGACCAGGATTCCGAACTCGTCTGTCGCTGGCGCAGGGCTGGGCTCGTGATCGCCGGCAAAACCAATACCCCCGAATTCGGCCTGCAGCCGACCACCGAATCGTCGCACTTAGGACCCGCCCGCAACCCCTGGGATACCAGCCGAACCACCGGTGGATCCAGCGGGGGCTCAGCTGCTGCGGTCGCCGCTGGCATCGTGCCGATCGCCTCCGGGGGCGACGGCGGGGGCTCGATCCGGATCCCCGCCTCGTGTTGCGGCGTCTTCGGTCTCAAGCCCAGCCGCGGTCGCACGCCCGCGGGCCCCAAGGCCAGCGAGCACTGGCGCGGCCTCGCGGTCGAGCATGTGCTCAGCCGATCCGTTCGCGATTCAGCGGCGATGCTCGACGCCACCCACGGCCCCGAGATCGGCGCGCTTCACCACGTGAGAGCGCCCGAAGGTGATTATCTCAGCGAAGTCAGCAGCCCCCCCGGCCGTCTGCGCATCGCCCTCTGCACCGAACCCCTGCTCGGCGGCGTGCTCGACCCCGAGTGCAAGAGCGCCACCGAAGACAGCGCAAAGCTGCTCCAAGAGCTAGGTCATGATGTCGTCGAAGCGCGCCCCGAGATCGATGCAGAGCGCTTTTCCCAGGCCTTTCTCACCGTCGTCTGCGCCGAGGTGCGCAACGTGATCGAGGCCGGTGCCCGTCGTCTGGGCCGGCGCCCGCGACCGCGCGACTTCGAGGCCGCAACGTGGGTCATCGGCCTGCTCGGGCGCACCATGCGAGCCTCTGATCTAAGCGCAGCACTCGACTATCTACAGGCCAGCTCCCGCCGGATCGCCCGCCTCTTCGAGGACGTTGACGTTCTCCTGAGCCCGACGCTCGCGATCCCGCCACCCCTGCTCGGCGAGCTGTTACCCAAGGGTGCCGAGCTGCGTATGCTTCAGATCACCGGCCGCCTGCGCGCCGGCAAGCTACTCAACCTCATGGGCGCCCTACCCAAGAGTGCCAGCAAAGCCTTCGCCTTCAGCCCCTATACGCCGGTTTTTAACGTCACCGGGCAACCGGCAATGAACGTGCCTCTGCATTGGGGCCGGGACGGAACGCCTATCGGCAGCCATTTTGTCGGCCGAGTCGCCGACGAAGCGACGCTCTTTCGCCTCGCGGGACAGCTCGAGCAGGCGCGGCCCTGGGCCGATCGCAAGCCGCCGATCTCCGGATAGTCACGGAGCCCTCTTGTCGGTCTCGCAGGCCACCTTGTCACGAGATCAGCCTGGCGACTCCAGGAAACGATCACGATGAATTCGGGCCCAAACATTGCCGACCCGTCAGCGGAGACTCTCTACTCTACCGAGCGAGACGAGCCCGAGCGTCACGCACCCGAATCACCCGATGCGCTCGCAACTCGGAGCGCCGAGCGAGGCAGCATCACAACTACCGGGGCCCACCAATCAGGGCTAACGCGCGGCGACCGAGTCGGCCGATTTACGATCCTGGGCCTGCTCGGCGAGGGCGGCATGGGCGTGGTCTTCACCGCCTATGATGACATCCTGGATCGCCAGGTCGCGCTTAAACTCGTGCACGAGCGGCGGGCCGATATCCGCTGGCAAGCCCGCATGCTCCGCGAAGCGAAGGCACTGGCGCGCCTCTCTCACCCCAATGTCGTCCAGATCTACGAGGCTGGAACCTTTGGTGCTCGGATCTACCTGGCGATGGAGCTCGTGCAGGGCAAGACACTCCGCCAATGGCTGGAAAGCCGCGGTCAAGAGCGGCCCCGCGCCGATAGCTCAAAAACCACAGAGCGCCCTGCACCCGACATCAGCACTATCGGGGACATCATCGCCTGCTTCGAGCAAGCCGGCCGTGGGCTCGCCGCGGCCCACAACGTCGGCCTCGTGCACCGGGATTTTAAACCAGAAAACGTGCTCGTTGGTGACAGTGGCCGGGTCTATGTCGTCGATTTTGGCCTGGTCGTGACCAGCACCCAAACCCCCTCCGACTTCGATGACTCGCAAAGCGACCTCTCGTCCGTCACCCGGCATATGGACATATTAGACCGCGACCTCACCCAGGCGGGAGCGGTGATGGGCACAACCGCCTATATGTCACCGGAGCAATTGGCGGGCCTGCCGGTCTCTGCGCTCTCCGATCAATTCAGCTTTTGCGTCGCTCTGCACGAAGCTCTGCACCGGTCGCGCCCCCATCGCGGCGCCAACTTCAGCGACCTACGTGCAAACGTCTCGCAGGGCAAACGGGCTGACACCGAGCAAAATCGAGCCGTACCGGCATGGGTGCAAAGCGCGATCGATCGCGGGCTCGCGGTCGAACCCGACCAGCGATGGCCGTCGATGCAGGCTCTCTTACAAGCGCTCGCGCAAGACCCTCGAAGGGCACGCCGACGCCGCTGGACACTCGCGCTCGGAGCCACGGCCCTGCTCGGAGTTCTGGCAGCTCCGAGCGTCTACGAAGGTCGGCAGAGGGACCGCTGTCTCGCACTCGCCGAGGCTGCCACGACACCTTGGAGCGCACACCGAGATGACGTGCGCAAGGCGTTGCTGGCCACCGAGCTGCCCTTCGCAGAGAAGAGCGCAGAGCGTGTTGAAACCGTACTCGACGCGTGGACCCAGGAGTGGCAACAGGCCCGTTCGGCGGCCTGCATGAGCGCCGACGAAGGCGACCCCTTCGCGAAGGAGCGAGCACTCTGCCTCGACCGCGAAGCCGCTCGTCTCAACAGCCTCGTGCCGCTACTCGCGACCGCCGGAACTTCCGTCGCCCAGTACGTCGTCCGCGCCGCCGAACACCTGCCAAGCATCGATCGATGCGATGATCCAAAGCGGCTCTCAACCGAGATCCGTACAGCCCTCGATCCCGAGAAGGCAGCTGAGTTTGAAGCTGTCCGGGCACTCATCTTTATCGCCGAGTCCAACGCTGCACTCGGTTCTATTGACCGTGGTCTCACCTCCGCCGAAGAGGCGCTGGGGCTGGCACGTGCGACCAAAAATGACGCCCTCATCGCCGAGACCCTGCACACGGCTGGCGACCTCCGCTTATCCGCCGGAAAGTTCGAGCCGGCCCGGGACGCCTTGATCGAGGCCTACTACCTCGCCGGAGAAATCGGCCACCCGCGCGTCGCTGCCGAGGCCGCAGTGACCCTGATATCGCTCCTCGGCTACCACCTCGCCAAGCCCCAAGAGGCGATGAGGTGGGCGCGAGATGCCGCGATGTGGCTCGGCTACCTCGACCTCGAGAGAGATACAATAAGCGCGGATTACCACAACCACATGGCGTTCACACTGATGACCACCGGATCCTTTGAGCAAGCTCTCGAACACAGCGAGCAAGCGCTCGAGATCCTTAAGGCCAAGCTCGGCCCAGATCATCCCAACGTCGCAGGTGCCAACAATAACCTCGGCGTCATGCAGGAGGCGCTCGGTCGCAGCCAAGCGTCATTCGAGTCCTACAAAGAGGCGCTCGAGATCGCCATAAACACCGTCGGCGACAAACACCCGGACACCGCGACCGCCGAGAACAACATCGGCACGTGGTACATGCAAAAAGGCGAGCCTCGGGAGGCTCTCGAGCCCCTCGAACACTCGCTCGAAATCCGCAGGGCGGCACTGGGTGACGACCATATTGATGTCGCCGACTCACTCGGCAACGTCGGCGTAGCGCTCCGCGGGCTGGGAAAATACGCCCAGGCGCTCGACCACTTCGAGCAAAGCCTGCAGATTCGCCAGGCGCATTTCGTCCCCAACCACCCCGACATCGCGCTCTCCTTGCAGAGCATCGCCACGACCCAGCGAGCCATGGGTCGCATCCAAGAGGCGAGTGACACCTACGAACACGCGCTCTCGATCCATCTGGCGCTCTCCGGCGACAGAAACCCGGAGAGCGCGATGATCGAGCTGACACTCGGCGAACTCTCGTTGGAACTCGGCCGCGGGCAGGTGAGCATCCAACATCTACTGACCGGCATCGAAACCCTCGCGGCGAACTCTGAGCAGGATCCCGCGCTGTTGGGCGGCCTCATCTCGCTGGCCCGCGCCTATGGCTCTGAGGGCCTGATCGAGGCCAGTATCACCACCTTAACGCGCGCCAAGAGCATCGCCTCCGCCGGCGAATCGGCAGATGCAACGACTCGCGCCGAGATCGACTTCTCGCTTGCGAAGGCGACCTGGACGACCCGTGCAAAGGGCGATCAGCTCAGCCGCGATCGGGCCCTAAGCCTCGCACACGGGGCCTACAAGCGACTCTCTGAGGTTGATGATCACAGTCACGCCCGTGCACGCGCGATCGCCGATTGGATCAAGACCCACGAACCGCGACCGCCCAAATCCAGGTAGGTTTGGGCATCCGTCCAGAGCAAGACAACAGGGATGCGTCGACACAGGTCAGCGTCTCCGAGATCGGCGTCCCCCAGGCTCGCCGACCTAGGCTCGTGCTCGTGCTCGTCTGGTCCCGGGACGAGGCAAAGCGCATCGGCGAACTCATCTCGCTGCCGGTCTCAACAGGGCTCCGCTCGTTCACCATCGGTCGCACCGATCGCGCTGACAAGGACGGCCGAGAGGCGCTCATACTCTGCCAACTCCGCCCCCACGGGATCCGCACAACCGGACCCTTTAGGGCTGCGCACATCTCGAGGCGGCAACTGCTGCTTTCAATCGACGCCCACGGCAGCGTATCGGTCGAGCGCATCGCCCGGACCCGGCTCCTCGTCAATGGACGGCCGGTCGACCGCGCGGCCCTCTCGCCCGGCGACCTGGTCGAGGTCGAACGCAGGTTCACCTTGCTGGTCTCCACGAGACCGCCGAGCTGGCCCAACGAGGCGCTTGTGGGCGATGATTTTACCTTCGGCGAACCCGATCGCGACGGCCTCGTCGGTGAGTCTCCGGTGGTCTGGGAGCTGCGGCGACGGATCGCCTTTGTCTCCCCCCGGGGCGGTCACGTACTCGTGCACGGACCCAGCGGTAGCGGCAAAGAGCTCGCAGTTCTCGCGATCCACCGCGGCTCCGAGCGAGGCGTAGCACCGCTGGTCTCGCGCAACGCCTCGACGATCCCCGAGGGCCTACTCGACGCCGAACTCTTCGGCAACCTAAAAAACTTTCCGAACCCAGGCATGCCTGATCGGCCAGGTCTTTTCGGACAGGCTAAGGACTCATCGCTCTTTCTCGACGAGATCGGCGAACTGCCCTTCGCCATGCAAGCCCACCTCCTCCGAGTCATGGACCTAGGCGAATACCAGCGCCTAGGCGAAGCTCGCACCCGCAGGACCAACGCGCGAGTGCTCGGCGCGACCAATCGCGAACTCGCCAGCCTCAAGCACGATGTGCTCGCACGCTTTTTCCACCGCATTGAGGTCGAGGGACTCAACAACCGCCGGGAGGACATCCCGCTGCTCGTCCGCCACCTGCTCCGGGGCATCGCCCGCGACAACCCCGACCTCGGCGCTCGCTTCTTTGAGGGCACAGAGCCGCGGCTCAGCGCAGCTCTGATGGAAGCGCTCCTCAGACATCCCTACTCGACACATACCCGCGAGTTGATGGAGCTGCTCTGGAGTTCCGCAGGGGCAAGCAGTGGCCAAATCCTGCTACCCCAAGGGCCGCTCGACCCTGCAGCCGCAGACGATCACCAAAGTTCGCGGGGGTGTGCCGATATCCATGCGATCACCCGCAAAGAGGTCGAGCAGGCCCTCGCTGCCGCTGGAGGGGTCCAGGAGAGGGCCTGGCGCGCCCTCGGCCTGCGAAGTCGCTACCAATTGAGGCGGCTACTCAAGAAGTTCGCGATCACCTCGTCGTAGCCCCTCGCGCGTTCCATCGACACGATCTTTTCCTTCGCTCTCTTCGTACTCTTCGTACTCTTCGTACTCTTCGTACTCTTCGCTCTCTTCGTACTCTTCGTACTCTTCGTACTCTTCGTCCCCTTCGCACTCTTCGAGCAGCTCATCATCTTCACAGGACAGGAGTAGCGCCCGGCCGATCGGAAAATCGTCATCAACAAAGCTGTCATTCGTAGATTCGCGCTCCGAATCTGCCGAGAATTCCTCGCCACCGGTGCAGGCACTCGCTACAAGGATAGACACCGCGACTGCGACGACTAATACCAATGCACTTCCCTGTTTCACGACCACACAATTCGCGACTCTCCCGATCCAGGGGCTTCGTTTATACTTACAATTATCCATCGTGCACGACTCCTTCGAGCACAGGGCAAGCATTCACGCAATATCTAGAGAGTCACCGAATGATCGCGGGACTCTCAAATGCTCGTACCATGTGACCCCCTCTGGTACAGCAAGAAGCGTTCCAACGAATTTCGCCCCTGCAAAGCGACTCAAGGCGCTCTGCTGCACACAGCTGTGCTCTTTCGAGTTGCCCCGAGAGTGGGGCGCCCATGGGCGCCCGTGGGCGCCCCGCCACAAGGCACGCCGCACCGCGTGTCGCTAACGTATAGACTGGGGGCCCCGCCTAGCGCCCGCCCTAGCGCCCGCCGCCGCTCGTCAGCGAGGCCTGACGATCACGCTGATTTGCTCGCGAAGTTCGGCGGCCCATGTCTGGAGGTCGGTGCTCGTTGTCTTGAGCAGCCGCTCTGGCCCGCGAAACGCGGCCAACTCACTCAGCTTATCGCGAAGTCGCACCCGCGCCCGGCTCAGACGACTCTTGATGGTGCCTGCCGCGACCCCAAACACCTGCGCTAACTCTTCGGTCGAGAGTTCCTCCCAATAGCGGAGTTCGAGGAGCAGCTGTGACTCGACCGGCACACTGCGCAGCGCCTCGAGAAGGAGACGATGCTCCTGCCGCTGCAAAACGAGCATCGACGGGCCGAGCCCTAGATCGATCACCGAGGAGGCCGTAATATCGATCTCTCCTCCGCGCCCACGCCGACGCAGATAGGTCTTGAAGACGTTGCGAGCGACACCAAAGAGATATGCGCGAAATTGCCCACCATCGCGCACTCGATCACGCCCCGCGACACAACCCAAGAACGTCGCCTGAACAAGGTCCTCCACGTCTCGATCGACCTTATTCGCGAAAAATCGATAAACGCTCGCGGCGTGTCGATCGAAGAGCTCCCCGGCCGCGACCCGATCGCCCGCTCGCCAGGCCTCAAGAAGCTCAAGATCGCTGCGCATTCCCCAAAACCATAGCACCGAACAAGGCCTCAACAGACGCCCAAGTGCCGCCCTCTTCTTCGCGATATTCTCCTCACATCGCCCCCACCCGACGACCGCAAAAAATCGGGAACCCCGGCGCGCGTATCGCTACTTCATAGACGGGGGAACGCTGCGGGATCGCAAGCGCCCCCCGTGCACCGACTGCCATGGCACAATCCGAGCGCCCCGATGTCCATGTACGACACTGACGATCCGTCGGCCGAGCCGCACCCGCCAATGCCGCGCCAAGCGAGCCCGCAGGCCGACGATTCACCGCTGGGTCCGCGCCCTGTGGTCGGGAACTTCGACGCCATTCGCGAGGATCTACGGGCCCGCATTCTCGACGTTGATATCACCAACATCAGCACCTCGCAGGAATACAACATCAGCCGAGACTTCCCCGCGTCTACCCCGGAGCGCGTCGGCCGCTACTCGATTCTGGCCCTCCTTGGGCGCGGTGGTATGGGCATCGTCTACCTCGGATATGATCATACATTAGATCGTAAACTGGCGATCAAGCTGCTCGACAAAGCGCCCCGTGATGCCGCCCCCGAGCACGGGACTCGTCTCCGCCTCGAGGCTCGGGCAATGGCCCGGCTCTCGCACCCAAATGCGGTCACAATCCACGAGGTCGGCGAACACGAGGGCCAACTCTATATCGCGATGGAGTACGTCAAGGGCCTCTGTCTCCGCCAATGGCTCGACATTCACCCGCGATCCTGGCGCGAGATCCTCCAGATTTTTCTGCAGGCCGGCGAAGGCCTCGCAGCAGCCCACGCGGCCGGCGTCATCCACCGGGACTTTAAACCCGCGAATATCCTCGTCGGTGAGGACGGTCGAGTGCGAGTCGCGGACTTCGGCCTGGCGTGGACCTATCGTATGACGATGGCCGACAACGAACGCACTGAGCAAACCTTGCCCACCGACAACGAGAAAGCGGCAGAGCTCAGCGCAGACGATCTCATCGCTCACCAAACCAAGACCGGGACCATCCTTGGCACCCTCGCTTTCATGGCCCCCGAACAATACCGCAGCGAGACTCCGACGGTCGCCGCGGATCTATTTTCCTACTGCGCAGCGCTCTACCAGGCGCTCTACGGCCATTTACCCTTCGATGCAACATCCGCAGTCCTCTACCGTCAACTCGTGCACAGCGGCAGGGTCCGCCCAGCCAAGTCCGGTGTCAAGGTGCCGCAGTGGCTCCGAAGCATCATCCTCCGCGGGCTCGAGCCACAGCCCGAAAGACGCTGGCGCTCGTTGCCAGAGCTGCTCACAGCCCTTCGCCAGAAGCGAAGGAGGCGCCTCCCGCTACCGGCGATCGCCCTTGCATTCACCGGCCTCGCCGCCCTCGGGACGCTGGCCGCATTACCCAATGCTAGGGCCCCTACAGTGGAGCCCTGCTCGACCGAAGAAGCGCTCATGACTGTCTGGAGCCCCTCTGCTCGGGATCCTCTTAGGGCGCGTTACCTCGCCGAGGGTGACGCTACCAACAGGGCCCGCGCCTGGCGGACAATCGACACGGCGCTCACCCTTTACAGCGATCGCTGGGCGATCGAATACACGCGAGCCTGTCAGCTCCGCCACTCCGTCGACCCCGAGATTGCAGCCGTCGCCCGGCGGGTATCAACATGTCTTAAAGAGCATAAGATGAGACTCACCGAGCTGGTCACTCAGCTGGGCAGTGCTGCCATGCCGGACATCGAGACAGCAGTGCTCGCTGCGACCGGCCTGCCCTCGCCCGAGCTCTGCCGGCAGGCACCCCCGAGCACTGCGCTACTGGCGAGCAAGGCCGCGCTCGCCGAGCTACCCCGTATACACCTGCTCGCCGCCCGCCGGCAGCTCGCGCGTGCCAACGTCGACATCGAATTCCACCGCCTCAGCGCCGCCCGCAGCACCCTCAAGGGCATCATCAAGGTCGCCCGTGAGCGTTCTGCAATCCCGCTGGAGGCAGAATCCCTGCTCGCACTCAGCCGTGCAGAACGCGCGGATCACGAGATTCAAGCGGCGAGAGCCAGCCTCGAACGGGCCCGCGAACTTGTCCGCAGCGATCCAGAGCAGCGGGCGATCGAACTCCGAATCCTGATTCAACTCATCGATATCGTCGGTGTCGGCCTAGGCGACCTCGCCGACGCGGAGGCCCTCGCCAGCGAGGCGGCCGCGCTTAACTTCGCGATCGGCGAGCCGCCGCTGCTCGCCGCCTACCTCGCCAATAACCTGGCCAGGGTCCACCGCGCCCACCGTCAGCTCGACAAGGCCAACGCCGGCTATCTCAACGCCTATACCCTTTTACAGCAGACACTCGGAGAATCTGCACCGGAGACCATCGCCGCCCGCGCAAACCTCGGTGTCGTCCAAAGCATGCTGCAGAGGCCCGAAGCGATCACCATCCTCGAGCTAGCATTAGAGCAGCAACTCTCGGCGATCGGCGAGTTCCACCCACGCACACCCAGCATCATGCGAAATCTAGGCAATGCTCTCGGTCGCCAGGCACAATTCGAGCGCGCCGCGGTCATCCTGACGCGCGCGGTCAAGCTGCGCCAGCAACTTGTGGGTGACCCAAGCCCCGAACTCGCAGGTGACCTGCTCAGCCTCGCGAGGGCGCAAAGAGGCCAGCAGCACCTCGATGAGGCCGAGGAAAGCCTCGCCCGCGCAGTCGTCATGATCGACATCGCCGGGCCTCAGATCCGTGCATCCATCCGCCGCGAAGAGCGAGCGCTCGAGCGGGCCCGCAACGCAGAGCCGACCGCAGTGGCACCGACCGGCGCGACGCCAACTCCGTAGGTCGCCAGTCGCGAGCCCTGACGACCGGGGCCATTACAATCGTCATACTTTGGTTCGTTAGTGCATATTGTTTAGCGAAACGGAGTCGGATCACGGAGTCACGGATCTGCCTACGAAGGACCCTTGACCTGCCCGCTCGCACACGCCCTCCCCAGAGCCGGGGACGCGATCTTCGCATTCGCGCTTCGAGTGGGCGTACAAACGAACGCTACGAGCGATACTATCGATCCTTCGTCGCCGTCGTCGCCGTCGCGCTGACATCGCTCCACCCTCCCCGGGCGCAGATTTCTCACGAACCCATTTTTATTGGAACCAAACATAGTTGGCTCGCACTTCAAAGGGGGGACAAAGAGTCGACCTACGGCCTCGCGTCAAAGCGCCCTTTGACGCGAAACCGCCGTAGTGATTAGGGCGAGTTCGCGCCAATCGAAAACGAATTAAGAGCGAGACACAGAAAACACAGAGCACTGCTATGGCGACACTAGATAATCACACAAACCGTTCCACGTTATCGATTCCCTTGGGTTTCATCGGCCTCGCAACGCTTCTCGCGCTGACCTCCGCATGTACCGCACAATGTATCGATGACGGCTTCGCCTGGTCTCAGAGCCAGGAGGAGTGCGTCGCCATGGAGAGCGCCACCGACTCCAGCTCCGACTCTGACTCCAACTCCAACTCTAACTCTAACTCCAACACAAACACGGAGACCGACACCTCGACGACAACCGCCACCAGCGGCGAGACCGATACCTCCACGAGCACAGGCGGTACTACCTTGTTCTGCAAGGACGCAGATATGGACGGACAGGGCGATCCCGACGATTGCATGCAAGGGGATGCCGACAATCCGCCCCCGGGCTATGTACCAAACGATCTCGACTGCGACGATGACGATGAGAATACCTACACAGGTGCGGCAGAGATCGAAGATCCAACCGCCTGCATGACCGACGTCGATGACGACGGCTGGGGTGAGCCCATGCCCGCTCCCGGCGTCATCCCCGGTACCGATTGCGATGATAACAACGTATTCGCCTTCCCCGGCGCTGCCGAGATCGAGGATCCAAAGGCCTGCATGGAGGACGAAGACGACGACGGCTGGGGCGACACAATGCCCGGGCCCGGCATCGATCCAGGCCAGGACTGTGTCGATACGGATCCCAATACCTACCCGGGAGCGGCCGAGAAGGACGATCCCGATACCTGCATGACCGACGAAGACGGCGACGGCTACGGCGACAACGACCCTCGCCCAGGTTCCACGCCCGGCACCGATTGCGACGATGGCGAGATATTCACATTCCCGGGCTCCTCGCCCAACGACGATCCGCTCGCCTGTATGAAAGATGCGGACGACGATGATTGGGGCGATGTCGACCCGCCCGACGGCGTGATCCCCGGCTCAGACTGTGATGATAGCAATGAATTCACCTTCCCAGGCGCGGCCGAGAACGAGGTCGACCCAGAGGAGTGCAGGCGCGACGTCGACGAGGACGGCTTTGGCGATGACGATCCGCCCGACGGCGTTGTCTCGGGAACCGACTGCAACGATACGGACGCGATGGTCGTGCTCAATTGCGCCGATTGTGAGCCTGACATGCTCTTTTGCGAGGGCGACGAGCTGCACCTCTGCAACATGAACGGGACCGGCTCAGAGCTCCAGGAGGTTTGCGAGTTTGGCTGCGATATGGAGAACCTCGCCTGCTTCGAGCTTCTCGCCATCGATGCCGGTGAGTCCGTGTGTATCGATAAGGGAGCGATGGCGCAGCTGCAAGCGATGACCATCGGCGGCGACGGCAACTACGTGTGGGACTGGACACCCGCAGACACGCTAAACGACCCGACGCTCGAGAACCCGCTCGCAACCCCCCCCGACGCGACGACCTACACCGTCACCGTCACCGACGGCAAGAACGCAATGGCTAGCGACAGCGTCTCGGTCTTTATCAAAGACGCGAGCCTCGTACTCGACGATGTCTCCTGCAAGATCACCAATTTTGCGTGGGGCGGGGCACCAAATGTCAACTGGAACTGGAACCCGGATCTGGTCGAGCTCTGCCAGCAGAGCAACTCAACGCCAACGGCTCGTTTTTGCGGCTGGTCCCTCGACAACGCCAACATCCAGGGGCGCTTCCAGATCAAGACCGGCGCGGACGATGATTATGTCGGCTTCCTTTGGGGCATCCAGCCCTTCGATCAGATGACGATGGAGCCCGAGCAATTCTATTACATGGGTTGGAAGCAAGGCAATCAGCTCGGCTTCTGCGGCGGCGGCCAATCCGGGCGCGCCGGCATCATCGTCAAGCGGATCGATGTCAAGGACGCGAACAACGCCCCGCTTACCTGCCAAGACTTCCACGAGCCCTCCAACACGACAAACTCAACGCTGCTCGCCGACGAGATGAACTTCACTCAGACTGGTTGGCTCGACAACGTCGCCTACATCTTCGACCTGACACACACGCCGACCGGCTTCACAATCAAGATCATCCGTGAGGACAACATGGTGGTCATCGCCGAGAAGGAGTTCATCGACGATACCTATCCAAACGGCCAGGTCGGCTTTTACGCCTACTCGCAACAGAACACCTGCTTCTCCCAGTTCAAGACCAACTGCCTCTAGATCACAATGGGGAGATGGGCCCGCCGCGGCCCTCGTAACGGCGGGCTCCTGGCCTTAAACCAGCCAGGAGCTCGCCATTTCGGGACCGGAGGCCGATCTCAATCCACAAGCGCCGGCGGGCGGGTCAGCGAGCGCAGCCACGGCACTCGCTCGACCGCCACCACCTTATGCGGCGAGAGCACCATATCGAGCCGGACAAATCGCTGCCCTGCGACGTCAAGCACTCCCTGCACGATCGCCCGTCGAGCCGCCCGCGCATGCCCGGGTGCGTAGGTAATATCAAAAGCCGGCAGGCAGTTGATCTCGCGCAGGTTGATGCCCACCGGCGGCGCACCCTTGCGGGCGAGACCGATGAGCAGACGGCTTACATCGCCTGCGCCAATGACCACCCGACGCGCCGCTCGGACCACACCACCGCCATCGGAGACCACCCGCACATCGGTATCCAGAAGGGCGAGCACGCGATCCTCATCGCCCGCGGCAATCGCTGCAAAAAGCTCGCCTAGGCGCTGGCGATGATGATCGACGCGGAGAGCATCCGGTGCTTCGATCGTCGCCCTCGCGAGCCGCTCTTTTGCTCGGTGATGAGCGACCTTGACATTGTTTGCGCCAACCTCGAGGGCGGCCGCTGTCTCGGCGACGCTGAGGCCAAGCACATCGCGAAGCACAACCACCGCCCGCTGCTGTGGACTCAAGACCTCTAATAACGCGACAAATCCGAGCGTCAGCCCCTCGCGATGAATGCTCGCACTCTCGACATCCGCACCCGGATCGCTGAGCTGTGCGGTGTCGATTGGATCGGGCAACCAAGGCCCGTCGTAGGGCCGCCGCTTACGGCGACGGAGGGCGTCAATGCCGAGGTTCGTGGCGACCCGCCGCAACCACGGCCGCAGCGGCGCCTTGCGATCCTTGGGTGGTCGCCGCAGCGCTCGAATAAATGTCTCTTGGACCAGATCCTCGGCGAGCGCCGCCGACCCGGTCAAACGGTACCCGAGCCCCCAGAGGTAGCTGGATTCTCGATCAAAGGCCGTCGCGAGAATCGCCGACCAAGAGGGCGTCGTGGCCTTGTCGGAGGCAGTTGTGCTCACAGGTTCTCTCCGCGGATGAGGCGAGCATAGTCGCCTGTCGACGGATCTTCGACGGCAAAGATCTGTCCGCCAAAGGCGAGCAACGCGAGCCCTAGCAGCAGCCCATATGCGAACAGTAAAAGCCGCCCGACCAAGCGCCAAACGGCAGACCTGTGCCGAAACCCAGAGGAACGCCGAACAAAAATCCGAAAAATCCGAAAAACCCGGACAAGACCCGCTCCTCCGTGATAAGCGGCCGCGAGCCCGAAGATAAAATAATAGGGATAAAAATAGCCGGGCACCCACTGGAGCGAATAGGCAACACCCTCAAAGCCCAGCCATACCCCGTACAGAAGCGAAGGGCCGCGCACTGCGATTGTGTGCATGACCACCACCACGGCCAAAAACCAACCCGCCCGACGCTGCCAACGGACACTTTTAGCCTTTTTTCCTGTCTTTCCCTTGGGTCTCCGACGCGCACGCGCGACACCACTGGCGATGTGCACGAGGAATGGCGCAAGCACGAACCCAAACTCAATAAACGGCTGCTGGTAGGCGATCCGGAGCCAGCGCTGAACCCCGTCGTAGGTCTCGGGTCCGAGCGGTGCGAGCAGGGTATTGGCGAGATGAAGACCGAGAAAAAGCGCAAAAACAAACCCCGACCCAGCCTGGATCCGCACAAGCGCCCGCTCGCTCGGCCATGCCCGCCCACTCACCCTGGCCGGCTTCAGGAGTTCTCCAGGATCTCCAGGATCTCCAGGATCTCCAGGATCTTCAGGATCTCCAGGACGATGCGAGGGGCTCCGGAAAGCGCGTGAAGTCTGCATACAGACGACACGCCCAGAGCCCCTCAGAGGTTAGCGAAGACCGCGATTTTCCGCGTAGCGGTCATCGCCATGCGAATTTTAGAGGAATCTCGATTTCGCTCGTTTGCTGCGAAGCGCCGTTCGCTACTCGCAGATGACCTCAAGGGTCTGGCTCGGTCCGTTGCAGGTCGCCGAGTTCATACCGCCCCAGTTCGGGTTGTTATTGTTGATGCAGGGTCGAACCGTATAGCCGGGATTTGTGCAGCTGCACAGGCCTCCGTTGGCGTTGATCTCGATACCACTACCACAGTTGCCGATCCGCCAGGTCCGCCCGTCGCAGGCAATGCTCGTCGCGGTGCCAGACTTGAGGTTGGCACAGATCGTATCGGCGCTGGCGCCAGTACATGAAACGCCGGTCAGATCATTTGAGCCGCGCAGTGTGATCTTGGTAAAGGCCCCCGGGTTCAAACCCATTCGGTAGCTGTTCCACGTTGGACAATGTGCCTCACCGTCCTGCCCCGCGTTAAACATGGCCGAGAAGGACTGGGCGTTGTTCTCGCACTGATTGCTGCACTGATCATCATCGATATCGTTACCGTCGTCACACGCCTCTACGCCTTCTTGGACAAAGCCGTCACCGCAGACCGCCACCACACACTCGCCGACGCACTCGTCGGTGTCGTCCATATTGCCGTCGTCGCAGTCCTCTACGCCCTCCTGCACGACTCCGTCGCCACAGGCCGCGAGCGTGCAGCCGTTTAGGCACTCATCGGTATCGACCATATTGCCGTCATCGCACTCGTCGACGCCCTCCTGCACAAATCCGTCACCGCAGACCGCGGGTACACACGATCCCGGACACTCATCGGTGTCGTCCATATTGCCGTCATCACACTCCTCGACACCCTCTTGTAGCAGACCATCACCACAAATCGCATTGATGCAAGTATTCGTGCACGAGTCTGTGTCGTCGTCATTTCCGTCATCACACTCTTCGACGCCCGCCTGGACAATTGCATCACCGCAGGTCGCCATCTCGCAGGTGCTCAAGCAGGCGTCGGTATCATCGTCATTGCCGTCGTCGCAGGCCTCTACGCCCTCCTGCACACTGCCATCACCGCAAACCGCGTTGAGGCAGATACTGGTGCAGGCATCCGTGTCGACTTCGTTGCCGTCATCACACTCTTCATCGCCGTTGACGACACCGTCGCCGCAGAGGGGATCGACACCCGTCGTGGTGCTCGTCGTCGTCGACGTCGTCGCGTCGGTCTCCCCGACCGTCGTCGTCATGTCCGTGGTAGCCGTCGCCGTCGCCGTCGTTGTGCTCGTAGAATCCTCGCCCGTCGCCGTCATGCCGGTCGTCGAACCCGTCGAACCCGTCGAGGTCTCGGTCGTCGTGGCGGAAGCCGTAAACCCACTCGTCGCCGAGTCATCGCCGGAGCACGCCGTGAACAGGAGCGCGGAGAACACAGCGCAGGAAGCAAAACGAAAGGATGGCCGACAGACAAACATGTGCCCAGAATGCACCCTCTCGGCACTACGGCGCAACCCGCTACATGGCGAGACCTTTGACCTGTTTCAGCGCGCTCTGCAACGTCTACAATTTCGCTGTCTCCCCACACGAGCCCCGACTCTGGCGATTCCGCAACGATTCACCTCTACGAGCCCCTATCGCAACCTTTTCGCTCCTTGAACAACTTCGTTAATACAATTACATGCTCGAAAACTAAACCTGCGCGCATATAATCGCGATGTGGGCGCGGCCAGAAAGATGAAGAATCCACACCCACCGGCCGCTTGGCCCTGCCTCCCGCAATGCCGCGGGATGAGGGACCCGAGCGAATCAGCGCTGATGTATCGTCATATTCTGCGCCGTCCAACCCCGTGGAAATTCGCGAAGACCCCGATGTTTCTCGTAGCGGCCATCGCCGGCGCAGTTTTAACAAGAACCGCGCGACGAAACACCGTTCGGCTACTCGCAGCTGACCTCAAGGGTCTGGCTCGGTCCACCGCAGGTTGCCGTGTTGATACCACCCCAGTTAGGATTGTTATTGCCCTGGCAGGGTCGAACCGTGTAACCTGGATCGGGGCAGTTGCAAAGGCTTCCGTTGGCGTTGATCGCGATACCACCATTGCAGCTGCCGATCCGCCAGGTCCGCCCATCGCAGACAATGCTCATCGCGGTACCGCTCTTGAGGTTGCTACAGATCATATTGTCTCTTTCGCCAGTGCATGAGACGCCGATCATATCATTCGAGCCGCGCAGTGTGACCTAAAGGTACCCGGATTCAGACTCATTCGGTAGACATTCCACACCGGGCAATGATCCTCGCCGCCCTTCCCCTGGGTAAACATCGCCGAGAAGGTCTGGGCGTTGCTCTCGCATTGGTTGCTGCACTTGTCATCATCAATATCGTTGCCGTCGTCACATACCTCTACGCCATCCAGGACAAACCCGTCTCCGCAGGCCGCCTTCACACACTCGCCGACGCACTCGTCGGTGTCATCCATATTGGCGTCGTCGCAGTCTTCTACGCCCTCCTGCACGACTCCGTCGCCACAGGCCGCGGCCGTGCAGTCGTTCAAGGACTCATCGGTATCAACCATATTCCCGTCATCGCAGGTCTCGACGCTTTCCTGCACACTACCATCACCGCAAATCGCGTGTAGGCAACTACTGGTGCAGGCATCTGTGTCGACTTCGTTACCATCATCGCACTCTTCATCACCATTGACAATACCATCACCACAGTAGAAATCGACACCTGTGGTGGTCGTGCTCGCGTCGGTCTCGCCGACCGTCGTCGTCATGTCAGTCGTCACCGTCGTCGTGCTCGTAGAATCGTCGCCCGTCGACGTCATTCCGGTTGTCGTCGTCGTCGTCGGATCAGTCGAGGTCTGGGTCGCCGAGGCCGTAAAACCACTCGTCGCCGAGTCATCACCGGAGCACGCCTTGGCCCAGCTTCTCTAGAGAGCCGGGCCGCAATCGCGTCGACGTTCTCTCCGCGCGTAAGGACGGATCCATTTTGTTTTCCGGTATAATCTCGCATCCCCGCAATGCAACGGAACAAAGAGCCCGAACGCCCTTTGTTATGCACATTCAACACCAACAACCGTAAATAGAGCTAAAGCGACCTTCGCATTGTTGCGTATTTGTCCACCCTTCCCTAATCCCTGAGTCCGCCCATGCGATTACTACAATCGATACCGATGACTCGATTGCGACCGCCGAGAGCGTGCTGACGTGCAAGCACGCTCCTGGTACCCACGGATCCTAAAGTTGCTGCCAGCACCGGAGGGCGATCGCTGATCGGCCACACCCGGTAACGGGCCCGGCAACGGGCCCGCGAGGGTCGTAGGCCGCCACCAACGAGCGTTTTTCGCTGCCGATCGCCGCATTTTTGCCGTACCCTCGGCCCCCGGCGCATGTCCGACCCAATTTCAGAGCCACCAGAGCCCCCAGAGTGCGAAACTCCGAGCCCTCCGAGCTCCGCAAATACCTCTGCGTCCGCGCCTACCGACGACGAGCCACTCGCTCGCCTGCTCCGCTGGCTGCCGATGAGCCTGGCGATCGCGGCGAGCCCAGGGCTCTGCATCTGGGCCTTTGTATACCCGCGCTTCGCCAGCTTCGTCTTCCGCAACAACCTGGGCCCGCCGCAGCGCGCGAGCCTGATGACGACGATGATGCTGTCGACGCTGGTGATCGCAGCTGTCTACCTGCTGGTCTGGCGTCGGCGACGACACCGACACCGACACCGACACCGACACCATAAGAAAAACCTCTCCTTCGCTGAGTCCGCAACGGGCCTCAATCGCGACCTCTCGCTGCTGCTGGCGCTCCCTTTTGTCGGCGCCCTGCAGGCCGCCAAAATCGAGACCGAACACCCCAACCTCACGCTGCTCTACGCCGCAATCGCGGCAGTCATCTGCCTGTTCGGCGGCTACCACCTCAGCCGCCACGGCCCAGCCATAAAGACCGCCCTCCAACGTCGCTTGGGCAGGCCATCAAAATGGCTGCCGATGATCCTGGTAACGACCATCTACCTCAGCTACAGCGCTGCCCTCAGCCGCTTCGCGCTCATCGATCATCGCAACATCTGGACTCAGGTCTTCGACCTCGGGATCTACGACAACCTGCTCTGGCGGACGCTGCACGGCGACTTCCTCGGCTCGTCGGTGATCCCCTTTGGCAAACATTGGGCGGCCCACTTTGACCCGATACTCGGGCTTTTGGTGCCGATCTACGCGCTCGCCCCCGACGCCGAGACGCTCCTCATCACCCAGTCTTTTTGGCTCGGCACCGGCGTCTTCCCGATCTATCTGATGACCAAACACCGCCTCGGCAGCCCCTTTGCCGGGGTGCTGCTGGCGCTGCTCTACGCTCTCCACCCCGCGCTGCACGGGGTCAACATGTTCGACTTCCACTCGGTCGCCCTGGCGATCCCGCTGATGATGTGGGCGGTCTATTTTGTCGCCCGCAAAAGCCCGTGGCTGTGGCCGACGCTGGCGCTGCTGCTCGCCTGCCGCGAAGACATGGCCCTGCTCGCCTGCTTCATCGGCGCCTACGCGATACTCGAACGGCGACCGCGAACTGGCCTCGCGATCATCGGCATCTCCCTCAGCTACCTCGCCTTCGTCAAGCTCGTGATCATGCCCGACTCCGGACTCATGATGTCCGGCGACAAGGTCTACAGCTACGCCAAATTTTACAGCGAGATGATCCCCCGACCCGAGGAGGGCGTGCGCGGGCTCGTGCTCAACCTGATCTCAAACCCAGTGCACGCCCTGCAGATGCTCTGCAAAGAGGCCAAGCTCCGCTTCTTCGTCCAGCTGCTGCTGCCCCTGCTCTTTGTGCCCCTCTTCGCCGGCCGGGCCCGCATGCTCTGGCTCTACGGCCTCGTCTTTATCGGCCTCGCCTCGCGACCCAACATGTTCGCGCTGAACTTCCAGTACTCGACGCTGCTCTTCCCGATGCTCTTCATCGCGACCCCCGAAGCGCTCGCTCGACTCGGCGAGAGCAAACATCTGCGGGCGCTCGGCGTCGCCCCCTCACGCCTGCGACCGGCACTGCTCATGAGCATGCTCGTGGCCTCATCCCTAACGTCGTGGAAGTTCGGCGTCTTTATTCCAAACGACGCCTTTATGGCCGGCTGGCAGCCGTTCACCCGCTCACCCGACAAGCGCCTGCGGCTGCGCTCTGATCGCGTGCGCGAGATGGTCGCCGCGATCCCGGCAGACGCAGCGGTGTCTGCATCGAGCGAGATCGGACCGCAGCTCTCCAACCGCGAGAAGCTCTATCGCTGGCCCGATCTCCGGGACGCCGAGTATCTACTGCTCGGAGTATGGAGATTCGGCAAGAGCGAAAAGCGACGGGTCGAGACGCTAAAACACAGGCGATTCGAGCTCATCGACAGCTTTGACGGCGTCGAACTCCTCCGCCGACGAGCCCCCCCTCCGCTGCGAAAGATGCCGCGCTAGACCTGCTCAACACCGCACGCAGGCGCCAAGCAGAGCCCGCGTCCTGCTACATTGTAGGCCTTCCGATGCACAAATCCGACGACCCCCTGCTCTTCTCAAACGACGAGGACAACGCGCCGCACGAGAGCATTGAGGCCCCCTCGGTGCCCCTCGAACCGTGGCGAGTCTTGGTCGTCGACGACGAGCCCGAGGTGCACGCAATCACACGCCTCGCCGTCGCCAACCTAGAGGTCGACGGGCACCCGCTAGAGTTGATCAGCGCCTACACCGGCGAGGAGGCCCGCCAAGTCCTCCTGCGCATCGACAACATCGCCCTCGTGCTCCTAGACGTGGTCATGGAGAACGAGCGTGCAGGCCTCTCCCTCGCCCGCTGGATCCGCGAAACGCTTGGCGACCACCTGATCCGCCTAGTGCTGCGAACCGGACAACCCGGCACCGCACCCGAGCAACAGGTGATGCTCGAGTACGACATCAACGACTACCGGCCAAAGACCGAACTCACCGCCCAACGCCTGGTCACCACCGTGCTCGGGGCGATCCGTTCGTACCGCGATCTCTGCGTCATCAACGCCCAAAAACGAGGCCTCCAGCGGGTCGTCGACGCCTCCGCGACCCTCTTCCAACGCCTGCCCTTTGAGGAGTTTATCCGCGGCCTGCTCGACCAGATCTCGGCGATGCTGCAACCCCGACGCAGCGCGATCTTTGTCCAGGTGCGCGGGCCTTTTTTTGGCGTCGGCGACCAGCCCACCATCCTCGCTGGCACCGGCCGCTTTCACGACTCCGTCGGCAAAGCGATGTCGGACCTCCTAAGCGAGACCACGCAACTCGACATCGCCACCGCAGTCCACAGCAAACAGGCGCTGCACCGACCGGGCTACAGCATCTTTGGGCTCTCCTACCGCGAGTCCTCCTGGGCCGCGCTCTACGTCGAAACCACAAGCACTCTCTCGAGCTGGGAAAACCGTCTGCTCGAGGTCTTTTGTCACAACGCAGCGGTCGCCCTCGACAACCTCCGCCTCCATCACCGGCAGCTCGATCTGCTCGCCGCCTTCGAGCGCTTTGTGCCGACGCAGCTCCTCGAACTCGCCGAGATCGAGGACGTCACCGATGCCCGCGTCGGCGATCATATCCAACGTGACGTCTCTGTGGTCTTCGCCGACCTGCGATCGTTCACCAGCCTCGCCGAAGCACTCAGTCCCAGCGATACCTTCGCCTTTATCAATGACTTCTTCGGCGCCATCGTACCGGCGATCCAAGAGCACGGCGGGGTCGTCGACAAGTACATGGGCGACGGCCTGATGGCGCTTTTTTCAAACTCCGCAGGGCACGCTGTACGGGCCGGCTTGGCGATGCTCGACGCGACCCGCCGCTTCGCCAATGAGCACCGCTACAACCTGCCTGAACCCCCCAAAATCGGTGTTGGTGTGCACACCGGGCCGATCATCCTCGGCCTGGTCGGGGCCGCCGATAGGCTCGAGTTCACAGGCATCTCGGATGGGGTCAACATCGCCGCGAGAGTCGAACGCCTGACCCGGGTTTTGTCGGCGGACATGCTGATCTCCCAGGCGATCTACAACGCCCTGCCGACGGATTTGCAGGCTCAAAGCCGGCCGCTTGGCGAGGCCGAAATCCGCGGGAAAGACCGAGGCGTCGAGGTATACGAGGTGTTCGCCGCCGACATGCCCGACCAGCGCACGCGCAAGGCTGCGACCAAAGACGCACTCGCAACCATCGCCAAAGCGATCCGAGAGCGACGCTGGCAAGACGCACGCGATGACCTCGCAGCGCTCCGCAACCGCTACCCCGAAGACCGCACGCTCAGCACCCTCGATCAGCAGTGCAGGCGTCGACTCCTGCTCGCCAGCGACGCCACATTGTCAGGCACTGGTCCGTGAAGCGTACTACCGAGGGCTTTAGCGAGGCCCGCCTCCTCCTGCTCGACCTACTGCTGCGCGAACGGGTGGCGATCGTCGATGCGGGTACGGATTGGATCATTCGCACGAGCCCTGACCTTAGGGGCAAACGCCCGCGGGCCGAGACCTGGATGCTCGTCGAACGCGAATTTGACGCCTACCGCGACCGCCTCGTCAATGACAGCTCGGATTCTCAAAACGACTTTATCGAGTTCACGACGTCCTTTAGAGCCACCTCAGAGTTCAAAATTTCAACGCTACTCCTCGGCTTCCTCTGCTTTAAGCGCGGCGTCGAAGAGGTGATCGCAGTCAGCGATCTAGGACCGAAGCACTGCCTCGAGATCATTCGCATACTCGACGAACTCTACTTCGAAGCAGCTATCGAGATGGTCGACGTCTACGCCGACAAGCTCCTAACAACCCTCAAACAGACCCAGCACCGGCTGATGCAACGAGAGAAATTGGCGGCACTCGGGGGACTAGTCGCCGGTGTCGCCCACGAGATCAACACACCAATGGGTGTCGCCGTGACCGCAGCCTCGCTGCTCCGCGACAGGGTCCGCGGCATCGAGCGCGACCTAGAGTCGGGCCAGCTGCGCAAGCGGGCACTCGAATCCTTCATCGGCGATGCCAACGAAGCCGCCGAACTCACCCTAGGCAACCTCCGCCGAGCCGCCGACCTGGTGACGAGTTTCAAAAATATCGCCGTCGACCAGTCCCACGCCATGCACCGGAGGGTCGTGCTCGGGCCCTACCTCCGCGAAGTCATCGCCAGCCTGAGGCCGCTCTACAAGCGCACGCCACATCGCCTAGACCTGGTGATCGATGACTCCCTCGTGGCCAAGCTCGACGCCGGCGCGCTCTCCCAAATCCTGACAAATCTGGTTCAGAATGCACTTTTGCACGCATTTAGGGACGAGCACCCCGGACTGATGACAATCTGCCTGCAACGCTTCGGCGATGCCGAGATCGAACTCTCCTTTTCCGATAACGGCGTCGGCCTCAGCGAATCGGCGAGAAAGCGGTTGTTTGAGCCTTTCTTTACGACCCGTCGGGGCTCTGGTGGCAGCGGCCTCGGGTTGCATATTGTGCATAATTTGGTGACGGAGGTGCTCGGCGGGGCGATCAGCGTTAGCTCAGAGCCCAGCTCTGGGACGACGTTTCGCATCCGCTTCCCGGTACAGCCGAGCGATGAACCCGTGCCTTCGCATTCGCCCTGAGTACTCGCGTCGTTCATCCGTCAATTGGGAGGGGGGAGCAGCGGTGGCCGTGGCGGTGGCCGGACAAGGAGGGCCCCACTCTCTCAGACAGGTCGGATCGCGCGTCGACCCCTAAAGGGGTCGATGCACGT
>CAYYUP010000060.1:0-10809 GCA_964474905.1 uncultured Nannocystis sp.
AACTCAAACAACCGGAACCACAAACCCAACCGCAATAAACACAAGGCTCACACTCACGCGGTCTTCGCTGAGGGCGAAGAGTTCGGCGGTGGCGGCTCGCCAGGCTTTGGCGAGGGCGCGGAGATTGCGGGTGCGTTCTTCGGCGGCTTCGAGGGTGGCGGGTTTGTCGTGGGAGAAGCCGATGACTTCGATGTTGCGGGCGGGTCCCTGGCTGTCGTCGATGATGACGCGTTGAAGAATGCCCTGCTGGAGTTCGCCGTCGACTAGGCGGGCGAAGGGGAGTTCGTGCTCGACGCGGGTTGTGTTGGGCCTGGAGCCGCGGCTGAGGGCATTTCGCAAGCCTTTGTGGTCGGCCAGCATGCGCAGGAATTCTTCGACGCGGGCGGCGGCAAAACCATCGTCTCGGCTGGGTACGGCCCGCGCGGCGATGTCGATGAGGGCCTCGCGGTCGGGAGCGAAGTCTTCGTAAAAATCGATCTCTTGGAGGAGCGCGCGGAAGGCCGCGCCCCAAAGACCGGCAGTGCTTTCGGAAAGAGTGAGCGCTTCGCCGACGGTCTTTTTGTCGTCGCCCATCAGATTGGCGAGACGGAGCAGAGGGCCGTCGGTCGGCGCGAAGGCGATCGGCATGTTGAGGCCGAGCTCGGTGGGCGTGGCCGCCATCGGGTCGCCCGAAACGACCTTAAGTGGGGTCAGCCAAGCGCTCTCACCGTGGCTGTAGACCAGCTGATCGGGCTCGATCTCGCCGTCGCCCAGGGCGCTCAGAAGCAGAGCAGAGAGCCGTGCAGGGGTCTTGCGAGCGCGCTCTGAGGGCGGGTCGACGAGCATGTAGAGGCCCTGGCGGGCGCGTGTGAGGGCGACGTAGAGCAGGCAGAGGCTCTCAAAGGCGAGGCGGTTGATATGCTGCTCGAACATCGGCGCCAGGTCGGGGAATGTCTCCCACATGTCCTTGGAGACATGTCTTGCGATCCGCGAAATTGGGCCCGCGTCGCCGTCGCGCTGGTAGACGACTTTGAGGCTGCGGGTGGCGGCGATTTCGGCCTCTAACTCGGGAAGAATGACGATGTCGAACTCGAGCCCCTTGGATTGGTGCACGGTCATCACCTGCACGGTTGACTCGGCCGGGTCGGCGACAGCCCGCGACTCGACCATGCCGACAAACTCGTCGATCCGCGAGTAGGGACGGGCGTCGAAGAGCTGGGCCAAGTGGATCAGCTGCATGCAGCGTCGGTACTGGCGTTCGTCGGTGGCGCTGGCGATCGAACCGACCCACCCCTGGATCGTTCGGGCGAGGCCGTCGTCGGCGATTCTGCGGCGGATTCGACCGGCGATCGCCCGCCGGTTGCCGACGGTCTGCGCCGGCGTCTCTTTTTCGACTAGGCCGACGGCCGGCCCGAGCGGTGAGGCCTCGACGTTGAAGGCGGCGACGGTGTGGTCGGGGTGATCGACGGTTCGCAGAAGGTCGAGGATCGCGTTGACGGCAGGGGCGTCGGTGAGGGGGCCGCCGCCTCTACCGGTGGCGGGGATTCGCCGGCGGGTCGGGCCGAGTTCGTAGAGCACTCGCGAGACCGCCGCGTTGGTCCGACAGAGCACGCCGATGCGTTTATTTTCGCGGTGGCGGAGGTAGAGATCCGAGACCAAATCGGCGGCCCGTTGCAGGCGCAGGGTCTTGCGCTTGGCACCGTCGTCGGCCCGGTCGACAGTGCGCAGCTCGACGTAGCCCGGCAGCTCGGACTTGGCGGTGGAGTGGGTCTCAAACTCGCTGACCCAGTTTTGCGCGGCATCGACAAAGCGCTCGAGGGCGGCGTTTTGCGGCAGGCCCTGAAAAACTCGGTTGACGGTCTCGATCACCGCGGGCGCCGAGCGGTAGGAGGTTGATAGGGTCTGCCGCTCGATCACCGAGATGCCACCTGGCCGAGCGAGCAGCTCACCTATCCGCGAGAGCACCTCGGGGCAGGCATCGCGCCAGCCGTAGATCGACTGCTTGACGTCGCCGACGCAGAAGAAGGAGCGCTCGTCGGCCTGGTACGAGACGACCTCGTCGACGATCGGCCGTAGTGCATTCCATTGCTGGATGTTGGTGTCCTGCATCTCGTCGAGCAGCACGTGCTGGAGGCGGGCGTCGATGCGGAAGCAGATGTCGTCGAGTTGACCGGTGAACTCGGCCTGGGCAAGGGCGCAGGTGAGGTCGGCAAAGGTGACGACCTTGTTGCGGTGTTTGGTCCGGCGATAGCAGCTATCAAAGAGCTGGAGCAGCTCGTAGGTGGCGCTAGTTTGGGTGATGATGCGCATGCGGAAGACCGCGTGGGCGTGGCGCAAGAGGTCGCGGTAGGCGGCGACGGTGTGGTCTTCGATCTGGTTGCGGTAGTAGGAGAGCGTGCCCTTGGCGACCGCCTTTGCGAGCCCCTTGGAGAAGAACTCTTTCCAGTCGTCGGAGGAGTTGGAGCGACAGCGATCGACGCGATCACAGTCGGCGGTGTGCCCATTTATGGTGCGTTTGGGACCGCTTGGGACCGCCGCTCGCAGGTTGGCGATCGCCGCGTCGAGTTCGTCGTCGCTGAGCATGCGCGAGGGCGGAATGGCCGTCCAGGCGTTGGGGTCGGCCTCGCGGTAGAGTTCGTAGAGGCCGCCAACGGTGCCGTCGATGGTCTCGGTGACGGCGCGTTCGGAGGAGCCCTCGGTGAGCGAGGCGAGGATCTCGATGATCGACTCTTGGTCGCCCTCGTCGAGCATCATGCGGATCGCCTCGCGGCGCAGGCGAACGTCCTCGTCTTGGTCGGCGATGCGAGCATCCGCGGGCAGGCCGAGTTCGAAGGCAAAGCAGCGGACGATAGTGCCGAAGAAGGAGTCGAGGGTGCGGATCTGCAGGCGGTGCAGGTTGTGGGCGAGGATCGCCAGGAGGTCGAGAACGCGGTTTTTTGACAGGGAATAGAGTTCGGTGTGCTGGCCGAGCTCTAGACGCATCTTGCGGCTGAGCGCGCCCTCGGCGAGGCGCTTGAGGATGCGATCACGGATCTCGCCGGCGGCGGCACGGGTGAAGGTCGAGGCGAGGATCGACGAGGGCGCAGCCCCGCGGGCGAGGATTTTGATGTAGCGGTTGGTGAGCTGGAAAGTTTTTCCAGAGCCGGCGGAGGCGAGGATGCTGACGTGGGTCAGCGGCATCGCCTTGCGCTTGTTGTCGACGGCGCTCATCCGCTAAACCCCGCACCGCTTTGTTGATCGTCGCCATCTTCGTCGCTGCCGCCGAAGACCCCGGTCTGGCAGATGTTTGAGAAATCGTCTTGAAAGTGCCCGGGGTAGTCGTCGGCCATCTCAAAGCGTCCGGCGCGGACGTCCCGGACGATTCCGCGGGCGACGTTGATCGCCTCTTCGAGATCAAACTCGGTCCAGCGAGCGACGTGGATCGCGACATCTTCTGGCTTTTTGGGCAGGTTCATGTAGGCGAGTTTGACGTCGCCGCCGTAGCCGTGTTGGGCGGCGAGGTGGCGGTAGAGCGGCAGCTGGAGGTCATCCCAAGTCCGACCTGAGTCGCGCTTGCGGGCGCCGCTGGCCTGGTGTGTGGCCTCGGGGCGCTTGCCCGACTCGCTGGTTTTGTAGTCGACGATCATCCAGGCGCCGGTGCGGCTGTTGCGATCGATGCGGTCGATTTTTCCTTTGATCCGCATCTGTATTTCGCCGGGCACCTGGATGAAGGAGGCCTCGGGCAGCTCCCATTCGCAGTGTTCGATCGTCCAGCCGTCGGCCCGATGGCGCGCCTGGTGGCGGGAGAAGGCGTGCAGGCGGGTGCGGAGGCGGGCGAGTTGGATGCGGATCGCCGGCAGCGGTTTGCGGCCGAAGGCGGCGGCCGCCGAGCGCTCGAGGGCACCGTCCAAGTAGAGCGCGATCTCTTCGGCACTGTCGCTGTCGGCGATGCTTGGATCTTCGCCGAAGTGCTGCAGCACTTCGTGGGCCATGTTGCCGAATTGGATCGCGTTGAGTTCGACGCCAGCGTCTTCGACGACCCGTAGGCGCTTGATGTATTTGAGGTAGTAGCGGTAGGGACAGCGCAGGTACCAGCCGAATTCGGTGACTGACATGGCCTCGCGCGGTGGCGGCAGCAGGGGCGGCTCGGGCACCTTGAAGCGGGAGATCGAGCTGGCGGGCGGGGCCCCCCGGGGCAGGGCCCAGCGACGGGCGCGCTCGTGATCGCAGAGGCGAAGGATCCGCGAGGGCAGCTCGCTTCGTTTGCCGGCGAGAAGCAGGCGGCTCGGGGTCAGCGGTTCGCCGTCTGCAGCGGCCCGCCCCGCGACGAGGGTGCAGTGTGTGCGAGAGCGGCGGATGGCCTCGAGCAGGTAGGCGTCGCGGGCGTACCGGCGGGTATTGGAGAGCAGGCCGAGTGCGCTGCGCAGGCCGTCAGGGAGGAACGCATCGGCGAGTACAGCCTGGGGGATCGCGCCGTCGTTAAAACCAGCGATCACCAGGGCGGGCGCCGGATCGTGGTGCAGCTCGAGCCAGCCGAGCATCTCGACCTGGCCGCTTCGAGGGTCGTCGGCGATGCGCATGCCGGCCGCTTGGGCGAGCACCAGGCGCACTGCAGTTGTGCCGTCGACCTCGGGTTGGAGCTTTTCGGCGGCGCTGGTGAAGGAGCCCAGGGCGCGGGCGATCTCGAGGCAGGCCGCAGCGGCTCGGGCCTCGGAGAGATGCACGGTATTGGTCTCGATCGCTCCGTAGGCCGTACGCAGGACCTCGAGGATCGGCTCGAACCAATCGGTGAGCGCACGCCTAGCCCCGGCTAGCGGAACAAAGAGGTGATGCACCGCCTCGTAGAGCAGCTGCAGCCGTCGACGGGTCTTGGCATCGCCGAGCCAGGGACCCGATGCGCCCTCGGAGAGGTGCTCGGCGTAGTACTTGTCGAGCAGCGTCAGCCATTCGATCCTGGAGTTGTCGACGGGCTCAGGCTCTGCGGCGGTGTTTTCGGCGGAGATTTCGGCGGAGATTTCGGTGGAGATTTCGGCGGAGATTTCGGCGGAATTTTCCGCAGTCTCCTCTGCGGCCGTGTCGTTGGCGGCGGATTCGGGCCCCTGCGACTCGGCTTGCACTGGGCTTTGTTCGTCATTTGCCGCGCTTTGGTGATCCTGTCCTTCGGGCCAGAGTTCGATCGGCGGCGAAATGTTCTCTGTGTGGGCGTCGCTCTGGAGATCGGCGTGAGCCTGTCCTTCGGGCCAGAGTTCGATGCGGGGCGGATTTGCGGTGTCGTCGATCCCTCGCGTCTCGCTAGAAGGCCCTGGCGGCTCACTAGGGGGCTTGTGGGCCTCATCAGGGGTGTTTGGGGTCTCGCTAACTTGTGCAGCGGCGGCAGCGGCAGCTTCGGAGCGCGCGTTTCGGACGAATCGCTCGATCCAGGCCTCGACGTCGGGGTGGCGGACGAGGGCTGCGAAGTTCGAGAATCGAGGCTCGCGCAGCCACTCGATGCCGGCGGAGAGCAACCGATAGGGTCGTGAACGCAGCACTGGTTTGCCGCGCGGATCGTGGACTACGAGGTCCGCCCATTCGCCGGCTTGGGTCATGGCTTCGCCGAGGCTCTCGTCGCCCAGGCCGATCGAGATCTCCTCGGGCGGGAAGGCCCCGGCGAAGTCGGCGATCTGCTCGACCACTGCCTGGGCCTGATCCGCCGGTCGGTCGCAGATGATGATGCGATCATCGGCGATCGAGATCTCGTGGTCTTGCCAATAACTGACCTCGACGCAGCCGTATTCGTCAAAGCCCTCAGAGAGCGACTCGGGGGCGTGCACCAGGGGATGGGCCCGATCTCCGTAGGCGGCGACGATCTTTTGTTGGAGTTGGTTTAGATCGGCGACACCGATGAGCACCAACTCCTCGTCGTCCTCGATTTCGATTTCGTGGAGCACCTGGGCGCGGCGCTCGTGCGGGTCGATCTTGTCGACGCCAGCGAGGCGATCGCGGTAGCGACCGTAGAGCTGGGCGAGCACCTGCCAACGATCGGCTTCGTGCTCGAGCTGAAGCCGCATCGCCGCCACCGCGACCTCGCTAAACGAGAGCAGCTCGCCGGCCAACTCCTCGGAAATTTTACCGATCTGGAGGGCGAGCTCGTGCCATGCCGGCCAGTCGTAGTAGTCGGGTAGGCTTGGGATCAGCGGCCGGATGAGCGTGGAGTTGGTCTCGCGCAGCACGTGCATCCAGGCGAGCGAGCACTCGAGCTCGGCGGCGGTATTCGCTGTCGGCGGCATGATCACGTCGACCATCGAGCCCGGTGTCATCACCTGCGGCGGGATCAGTCGGATCTTTTGTCGGTTGCAGGCGGCGATCAGGGTGCGCAGGAGCAGGCGTCCGGCTCGGCCACCGGGCAGCACACACCTGACCGTGCGCAGGTCACAGCGATCATCGACGACGTGTCGCGAGACCAGCCAGTCTGCAGCCGCCGGCAGCAGCGGCCGTTGCCAATCGAGCCATCGCCGTCGCATCGTCGTTTCTTCCGCGTTTCTTCCGCGCTTCTTCACGCGCTTGTCCTGCGCCTATCCGGTTGCTCCCGGCGCCGCGAATTCGCCCCGGAAGACGGTTACGCTATGCAATCGCCCGCGTGCGCGCAAGGGCCCGATCGTGTTTTTCGCGGCTCTGGGTCCCCGAATCGCGGTGTTTTCGCCGCGGCGAGTGATCGATGGGCGAGGTCGATCACGAATCGATCATTCGCGCCTGAGGGCCTGCGCGCCGGCGATCTTGGCGCGCGAGTTCACCGTCTGAGGGACCTGTGCACGGCGTCGCGGTGGGTGCTCACGTCGAGACTTGCACGACATGATTCGGATGACCTGGGGACGCGGCGGCGGCAGACTGCTCGGGCAAGCGATGCCCTGATGTTCACCGCTCTCCTCGCCGCTGCGGCTGTGGTCCTGACGCTGGCCCTGCCGACCTTCCCGGATGGACTCAGCCCGGCGATCCTTGTTTTTCTCGGCATGATCGGGCTCGCGGGGATCAGCGCTGCCCTGCGCTCGCGCGCGGCTCGGAACCAGCTGGTGTTTTTCTTGCCCTGGTTGTTGGCGCTCGTCATCGCAGTTTTTGTCGGCGTGCTTCGGGGTGCGCCGATGATCCAGGCCCTCGAGGACGGGCTGCCCTATGTGCTTTTTGTGCTCGGGTTGACGGCCGGTCGCGGGGCGGCCTCGCCGAGGATCATCCTGTGGGCGATCCTCGGGGTCGCCTGCATCGACGGTGCGGTCTCGCTGTGGCGCATGCCGAGCTTTGACCTCAGCGTTGTGCGCTCGACGTATACCTCGCACAAGGTGATCGTCGGCCATCTGCTCGTCGGCATCACGCTCGCCGCCTTGCTGCGGGCTTTAATGCCGCGGCGGCGTGCGATCACGCGGTCGTTACTCGCTGTCGCTGCGCTGTTGTTGATCGTTGCGGTGGTCGCGACTGTTAGCCGCGGCATGTTGCTGGGTTTGGCGCTCGGCTTGGTGACGGCTGTCTACCTCCGGCGGCCGATCGGCGGCCTCAGCCTCAGCATCTTCGCGGTTTTAGTGGGAGCTGCCTTTGCCGGCACATTTTGGGAACTCGGCGAGCATTACCTGCGCCTAGGCTCATCGGCGACAGTCGACGGTCGGGTCCGCGAGATCAGCCTTTGTCTCGAGGTCTTTGTCGAGGTCCCGGCACTAGGGGCTGGCCTTGGTGATGATATTTTGGTCGACGGTTTTTACGTGTCTTATGTGCATAATTTAGTCGCGTATCATCTGTGGAAGTTCGGCCTGCTGGGCTCTGGTTTGTTGACGATGCCCTTTATTCCGTTGCTCCGCGGGGCTCTGCGGGCACCGCCAAACCTGCGGCCGACGATCATCGGCGGCGCCGTCAGCATTGGCCTCTATTTGGTGACTGCGGCCTCCTACAAGAGCTATTTCTTGGTGCCGATGGTCGGTCTAGCCTGCGGGGCGATCCTGTCGATCGTCGCATCGATCCCGCGGGCACCGGCGCGGACGTACAGCCGCACCGAGCCCATCGATGCCCAGGCCAGTTAACTTAAGTTAAGGCAAACTCGGTTAGGCCCGACGTCGCCGTCTGAGGAAGCCCAGCGCGCCTAGGGCGATGAGTCCGGCGCCGACGGGGCTGTTATCGTTGTTGCGGCAGGCGCAGGCTCCGTCGTCATCGAGGCCCCCGGTCGTCGTCTCGGATCCGCTGCTGTCGGACCCGCTGTCGTCGTGGCAGTCGCGTGTCTCCTTGACACCGGGATCGACCTTGAGCGCACCCAGCAGCATGTAGATGAGCTGGGTATTGTCGATCGCGACCTGGGGGGCGCCGACCGGCGGGATCATCTCGATGCGCTGGGCCCAGGGCATCTCGGGCGGCAGCTCGGGCCACTGCTGCTGGAAGTTGCCGGGCACTGTAAAGCCGCTCGGCAGGTTCCACGAGGGGGCGCCGCTGCAGGGGAACCATTGGGTCGCCAGCACCTGGCTATTGTCGACTCCCGGAAGATCTGGGTTTTCGTGAAAAATCGGATCGACGGTCATTTCCTCGGGCGACATCGTCGTGTAGAGACGGGTCAGGTAGGGCCAAGTCTCGAGCAGGTCGACCGCGTGCATGCCGGGTTCGATCACTCGCTCCAGGATTGCCTCGGCGAAGAGGATGGGCACGTAGGCCTCGGTGTCGATCAGATCCTCGTAACACTCGAGACAAGAGTAAAATTCGCCGTCCATAATGCCCTCTGGCACAGGTACGTATTGGTGGAGGAGGCCCTCGATCAGCGGGTGATTGTAGGTGCAGATGTTTTGAGCGCATTCGACAAGGCCCTGAGTCGTGAGCGCATCGACAACCGCGACCGGCTTGATCTCCGCAAAGACGCTGTGATCCCATTTGTCGCTGTAGAGCCCGTCCTGTGTGACGATATCGCTGGATCCCGCGAACTCGGTGATAAACGCGTGGCCCTCCGCTGGCGCGCTGTCGACCGCCAGGCTGACCACCTCTTTGTAGTTGGCGACCAGTGCGGGCCAATCAAGTTGCACATCGTTGAGGATCACGTGGTGGTAGTTGGTCGGGGCGACCCGACCCTTTGCGCCGAGAAAGAGCGTGCGAATGTCCATATTATCCTGGGCGGCGATACGCGTCAGTTTGATCGGCACGCAGGGCTCGTTGCCCGGGTAACGCAGGCTTACGGGGTGAATCTCGTCCACACCGACGCCCTGGGTTAGCTTGAAGGCGGCGAAGATATAGCCGTCGTCGATGTACTCCTGGAGGATCGGCTCGGCCGCGGGATCTTGATAATAGCCGGCCTCGCCGAGCCAGGTCATGACGACTTCGGCACTCTCCCCCTTGAGCACGACGACATCGAAGGCGCCGACGGTATCGCGGAGCAGGATCTCTGGCGGCTTGGGGATGTCGCCGGAGCCACCGGTGCCGGTGCCGGTCTCGAAGCCGCTGTCGCTGCTGCCACCGCCGCTGGTGGAGCAGGTTTCGCCGCCGTAGTCGTCACCGTAGCCGCAGGACTCAAATTGGTTGGTGAAGCCGTAGGCCGGCACCGTGCCGTTGAGAAGGTTGATAAAAAATTGTTGCGACGCGACTTCGAACTCGGGGATGTCGGTCATCGGCACGATCCAGCCGAATTTTTCGGCATCGGTGTCGGGGTCGTACTGGATCTGAATGTGGGCCTCGGTATGATCGTCGGCGAGAACAAAGACGATAGTCTCGCCGCTCTGATCGACCGGCATGTTGTTTTGTCCTTGGTCGCAAAAGGTGCCGCCACAGGCCTTAGCTTCGCCGGGCACGAGGGCGAGCGGGAGTCCCAAGAGGGCCAGAGCGACGACAGTGTGCGAGCAGCGAGGTAAGCTATGCATCCGCGGATGATATCAGAGTGTCGAATGTTGGTTGTCGACGGGCAGCGACGGGATGGTGGGCCGGAGGAACCTAGGACTGCGGGGGGCGGGTATTGGCGCGCGGGCGTGTCGGCGTATCGGCGTATCGGCGAACGGGGGAAAATTTGGCTCAGGTGCCGCTCTACTGGTGGGGTACTCTGTGCGGGTGCAAGCGCTCGCGGTCGTCGTTCTCACGCTTGATGAGGAACTCAACCTGCCCAAGGCGCTGGCTTCGGTCGGCGGCCGAGCGCCGGTGATCGTCGTCGATTCGGGCTCCGCTGACAGGACCCAAGAGCTGGCCAGAGAGGCCGGGGCGGAGCTTATCGAGCATGCATTTGTCGATTATGCGAATCAGCGCAATTTCGCTCTTTCGTTGCTGGCGGATCGATTTGAGTGGATCTTCTTTCTCGATGCGGACGAGGAGCTGAGCCCGGCGCTCTGGGCTGAGATCATTGAGGCGACTGCCGATGCGACCCTCGACGGCGCCTATGTGCGCCTAGAGCTCTGGGTGCTCGGCCATCGGCTCACTCACGGTGAGTACTCCGACGCGATGGTGCTCCGGCTGATGCGCCCGCGTCTCGCCCGTTTTAAGCGCTCCAGCAACGAGCGTGTCGACGATCGCGAGATGCGGGTCCGAGTCCTCGAGCAGCGCCTGATTCACCGCGATGCAAAGCCGCTGATCGAGCTTTTTCGCAAACATTTAGGCTACGCCGAGCGCGAGGCCCAGCACTACTTTGACGCCAGCAAAGCGGCGACGCTCGAGGACTTTTCGGTGCGAACCCGTGCGGGTCGCCGAGTCGGGCTCTGGTGGGCCTACAACCGCCTGCCGTTGTTTGTGCGCCCGTTGCTCTTTCACAGCCGCGCGCTGGTCAAGGGCGCCTGGCGTGACGGTTTGCCAGGGCTTTTGCACGCGGGCATGCATGCGCTCTGGTACCCGATGCTGATCGATCTGTTGATCTACGAGGCCAAGGCAAAAGCGAAGGAA
>CAYYUP010000060.1:10909-39206 GCA_964474905.1 uncultured Nannocystis sp.
GATTAGGGGCGTGGGCGGCCGCAGGTGATCAGGCTGTTCTCTACCCGCTCCTGCTGACAGACCTCTAGGCCTGCGCGGACAAAGGCGTCGCGCCATTCGGCCATCGATAGGCGGGTCATCGCCACCCCAAGATCGGTCGGCCATTGGCGGCTCTCTTCGTGCTCTTCGAAAAAATCGACGACGCAGGCGAAGCGCCCCTCGGGGCTTAGGAGGCGGCAGATCTCGGCGAGTGCGCCGTCGAGGTCGGGCAGGTAGTAGAGCGCCTCCATGGAGAAGATCGCCGCGAAGGAAGCGGGTTTTAGCGATGCGCTCGGGAAGCCGTCGCAGGTAAAATGGGCGTTTGGCAGCCCCGCGGACATGCGTGTTGCGAGTTCGATCATCGCCGGGGCGACGTCCAGGCCGAGCGCGTCGACGCTGGCATCGATCGCCGCTGCCCAGCGAACCGAATAACCGTTGCCGCAACCGACATCGAGGTAACGCTCGTTGGGGCTGAGCGCGAGCCAGTCGAAGGCGCGGCGGGCAAAGGGGCCGTGGCGACGCTCCATGCCCTCGGCGCGGCCACCGATGGCCCATTCGTCGAAGACTTTTCGGACGCGTTGTGTCTGCGGATCGCTGGCTTGCACGGCGCGGACTTTATCAAGAAGGAGCGCTCCTGACGATCTGCTGGGGCCCTGAGATCGCAGGCGAGACTTGCAGTTGTTGTCGCGCTCGCAGCGGTGCAGCTCAGCGCTCGTACGTTCGCAGCTGCTCGACGAAACGCCGCGCTAAGAGGTAGGCGTCGCCCGGCCAGCGGCCCGAGAGGTAGTTGCCGTCCTCGACGATAAACGCAGGCTTGTCGTCGTTGCGGCTGCCCTTTGCGACCAGCGAAATCGGCCCGCGCACGACCCTTGCACCGAGCCGCGAGACCTCGTCTTGGACGTACTCGGGGTAGGTTCGATAGCGGCGACCGTGTTTCCAGGCGGTCAAAAAATAGGCGATGCGCTCCATGTACTTGGGCAGGCAGGTGGTCGCTCTTGCGTGAAGCAGCGAGCTTCCGGTGGAGGGGTCGTTTGCCCGGGCGAGCACGAGCACGCCGTGGCAAATCGCGGCGACCGGTCGAGCCAGCGACCAGAAGGCGGCGACCTGCTTTTGGAGGAGCGCGCTGCCGAGAACCTGCCGCATGCCCGGGGCGTGGCCGCCCGCGAGCCAAAGCCCGTCGAAGGCCTCGATGTCGAGGTCTGCCCATGGAGTCGGGCGCAGGAAGGCCGGATCGCGCTGCATCTCTCGGTAGTAGGCGATGGGCTCGGGCAGGGCCCCGAGCTGGCCGAAAATCACTCCGCTGATCAGCGTTGGATCGGTGGCAGCGGTCTGGCCCTGCTCAGTTGTGAAGATGACCTCGCAGCCGGCATCGCGCATGAGCCTCCAGGGCACGGCGATTTCTGTGAGGTCGAAGTCTTGATCGGGCAACGGGCAGAGCACACGAGGCATGCCGCATCTTGCCACGAACGCGCGGGCATGGTCTGTGCGCTCTCGAGCTGCCCGTGCTCGCGATCGGGAGGGTCGACATCGAACTGACGGAGTCGTCGGCGCGCTCGTCATCGATGTAGCAGCAGCACTATGGATTTCGTAAAATTATGACATGTTTTCAGATCAAAGATTCGCCTCGCTGTTCGTGCTCAGCTTGTTCACTCTGGCCGCATGCAAGGGCGGCGACGAGGACACTAGCGAAGCCGGCTCGCAGAGCTCTGGGCTGACGACACCGAGCACTAGCGGGACGATGACGTCGAGCACGGGTACCGAGACGGGCACGGGCACGAGCACGAGCACGGGCACGAGCACAGGCAGCAGCACAACAAGCGCGACGACGATGGCGACGACGAGCGTCGGTGAGACCGATACGGAAACCGATACGGAAACCGATACTGGGACAGATAGCGGCGGCGTTGATTGCTTGCCCCCTGATATGCTCATTGCTCTCGACCGCACGTTGAGCATGCACAGGACCCCCGATGGTTCCACTCCGATGGACGGGCCCGACTACGCCAGTTCGAAGTGGAGCCAGGCGATCACCGCGGTCGAAGGGCTGGTAGAGCCGCCCACAGATAACACAGTGCGCTTTGGGCTCGAATTGTGGCCGCGCGACGACGGCGGTTGCATCACCCTTGCGGAACGGATCACGGACTCCAAGCAGACCACAAATGCCCTCTGTGATGGCCCTGAGATCGTAGTCGACAATGAATTGGGTACAGGCTTGGCGATTACGGATCTCCTGGATCCGACGACGACGACGCTCTGCAAGTACACTCCAACCGGCACCGCGCTCGTCGAGGCTGGCGCGTACCTAGATGGTATCAAGGAGCCCATGCGAGGGCAGTACATCACGCTTATTACGGATGGCTCTGATTGGGACAAATCCTGCCCCGATCCTGCCCCGTTAAAGGTCGTCCAGGATCTCGAGAAGGCGGGCATCAAGACCTATGTTGTCGGCTTTAATGGCGAGGAGTCGGAGGCTGGTGCGACGGCTTTCTTGAACCAGCTGGCCTGCGCTGGCAAGACCGCGAACGCGTTTCCCGGGCCCTGCTACGAGGGGCCTGATGGCTGGACGGCCTTTGATGTAGAGGAACCCGCGCCGGTCTATTTGCAGGCGGACAACGCCGAGGACCTGACTTCTGCGCTCAAGGCGATCACCGATGATGTGTGCTGCGGTTGCTCCAAGGGCTGTGACGCCCCCGAGGTGCTCTTCTCGCTCGACCGAACCCTGAGCATGCACAAGACGACCGACGGTGGCACTCCGATCGATGCGCCGCAATACGAGAGTTCGAAGTGGTACCAGGCGATCACCGCGATCGAAGAGGTCACAACCTCCGCCGGGCTCGACTCTAAGCTGCGTTTTGGCCTCGAACTTTGGCCAAAGGACAGCGCAGGCTGCATCACCCTGTCGGAGCGGGTTACCGACTCAAAGGATGCGGCCAACGTATGGTGTGAGTCTGGCGAAATCCTGGTGCCGCCGCAGCTCAAGGCAGGAAAGATGATCGAGCCGGCGATCGATCCGGCGACCACCAAGCTCTGCCAGAGCACGCCGACCGGCAATGGCCTGCTCACCGCCTACGATTGGCACGTCAGCAATGCGACCCCTGGGCGCGATCAATACGTTGTGCTCGTCACCGACGGCGCCGATTGGGATAAGAGTTGTCCGACCCCGGACCCCCTGGCCGTTGTGCAGAAACTGGCGAGTGCGGGCATCAAGACCTATGTCGTCGGCTTCTTTGGTGAGGAGGAGCAGATCGCCGCCGGCTATCTAAATAGTCTCGCCTGCGCGGGCCAAACCGCGAAGGACTTCCCGCTGCCCTGTGAGACCACCGAAAATGGTTGGATCGCCACGGATCCCGATGCAGTCATGCCGCTCTACCTAAAGGCGGGCAAGGGGGAGCTGCCGATGGCGCTCGCTGACGTCGCCGATGAAATCGCGTCTCTGTGTGTGCCCGGCTAAGGTGACGATCTGCTCAGCCCCGGAGTGCTCCGAAGTGCTCCGAAGATCAGGGGGCGGGGCAGGGATCGAGCAAGCGGCGGCCGGCCGGCTGTTGTCGCTGTGCCGCTCGCCGCGGTGCTGGTTGCTCCGCTCGCCCCAGTGGGTGCGAGCCAAGCCGCGGTGCCGCTCGGCTGATCCTCGGGTTGGAGGGGGCGAAGTCTCGATCGGGCAGCGGTCAGAGCCACGCGAGATATGCCGCATCTTGCCACTAGGGGGCGTTGCGCCCTGTGTCTGCGCCGTCCGCTCGGGGCATCGCCTTGCGTCTGTACTGCGGCTACACTCGCCGGCCGTGCCCGTCGTGATGCCTGAGACCGAGCTCCGGTCGCCGACCTCTTCGCTGATCCGTCCGCGTCTACGGGGTGTTGCCGATATTTTTGCGGCTGCGGTTTCGATCCCGGCGATTCTGATGCTGGTCGCTCATGCCGGTCCCGGTCGTCCCACTCTGATCGCCGCGGTGTACGGAGCGTCGCTGGTGATCCTCCTGGTTGGTAGCGCGATCTACCACCGCGACGGTTGGTCCTTGAGGGTCGGGCTTTGGCTGCGAAAGATCGATCACGCGAACATCTATTTGATGATCGCGGGATCGGCGACGCCGATCGTCGCCACCCTGATCCCCGGCCCCGGGCGCGGGCTCCTGATCGCGATGTGGGTGGCGGCAGCTGTCGGTATCCTCAAAACGTTTGTATGGCCGCGAGCGCCCCGTCAGCTCAACTCGGCCATCTATACGCTGATCGGCTGTATTCCAGTGCCCTTTGCCTGGCAGATCGGCGATGTGGTCGGTAGCGAGGCTCTCCGCATGCTCGCCCTGGGTGGCGCATTTTTTATCACCGGCGGTGTTGTCTACGCCCGCCGTTGGCCGAACCCAAACCCCTTTGTCTTTGGCTATCACGAGATCTTTCATCTCTTTGTCTTCGCCGGCGCGGCCCTCCACTACTCGGTGATCTGGGACTTGGTCGCGTAAGTCGAACGCTCTGGGTGTCAAAATACAAGCGTCGCGATGATCTGCCGGAGGGACGATCAGCGCTCCTTGCGCCTGGGCTCGTTGTGCTCGTTGTGCTCGCGGAGGCGTGCTGGAGCAAGAGTGCCCGGCCCTAGCGCGTTTATGTTCGCGACGGATTGATCGAGCGGAGGCTCTTGATTGGCTAAGCTCGCCGGGTGCAGGTCGGCGACGACAGGGGGCCAGAGCGCCCTTGGAGTTTGAGGTCAGGGGCGGCGAGACTGTTCAATTTACTCTTGCATCCGCGCGCCCTAGAGGAGGGCGGCGAGAGTCTCCGGCGCTATCGAATCGTGCTCACGGTGTTGCTGATGCTCTTCCTGTTGGCGCCGGTGTCGGTGATCGACTTCGCGGTCGGCGGCGACATTTTGCGGGCCGGATTCGTCGCGAGCATATGGGTGACGAGCATCATCCTGCTCGTGCTCGTGCGGCTTGGCGTCTCGGTAAAACTGATCGGATCCGTGCACAGCGTCGTCATGCTCGTTTCGCTGGCCGGCGCGTCGCATAGTCTTGGTGGGCTTGATAGTCCGCCGGTCTTAGCCCTGCTGCTCGCGCCTTTGGTGGCGGTATTTACGGTCGGCACGCGCTTCGGTTGGGTCTTCGCGCCGATCGTGTTCGTGAATTACATCTGGCTCGGTTCCCAGATGACCGGCGATCCCGAGGGCATCCAGCAAAAACTGATCGCGCTCGGCATCTTTTTGATGATCGTGACCGCGGCGTCGGTCGCCTTTGAGACTGGGCGCGTGCGAGCCTACGCCGAGGTCGAGGCTGCCCGGCGGCGAGCCGAGCTGGCGAACATCGCCAAAGGCCGGTTTCTCGCCAACATGAGCCACGAAATCCGCACACCGATGAACGCTGTCATCGGCATGACGGGCCTGCTCTTAGAGACAAAATTGAACGCCCAGCAACGCAGCTTTGCCGAGATCGTCAGAGGCAGCGGCGAGAGTTTGCTCGCGCTGATCAACGATATCCTCGACTTCTCAAAGATCGAGGCCGGTGAGCTCGTGGTCGAGCGGGCGCCCATGGGAATTCGTGAGAGTGTCGAGGACGCCGTGCAGGTGCTCGCCGTTGCGGCGGTCAAAAAGGGTATCGAGTTGACCTCACTCATCGACCCCGAGGTGCCTTTGGCGATCTATGGCGATAGTACGCGTGTCCAGCAGACTCTGGTCAATCTCATAAGTAACGCCATTAAATTTACGGAGAAGGGGGAGGTCTCGGTCAGTGTCAGCTCTCGCGATCTGGGCGAGCATCAGCCGCACGAGGTGCAATTTTCGGTATGTGATACCGGCATCGGTATCGCCGCAGACAAGTTGCCGGGGCTCTTTGAGGCCTTTGTTCAGGAGGATGCGTCGACAACCCGGCGCTTTGGTGGCAGCGGCCTGGGGCTCACGATCTGCAAGCGGCTGACCGAGGCGATGGGCGGTCGGATCTGGATCGAGAGTGAACAGGGTGAGGGCTCGACCTTCTTCTTCACGGTGAGGGGAGCCTTGGCGCCCTACGTGCGGCCCGACTATCTCGGCGAAGAACAACCACTTCTCGCCGGTGCGCGGGTACTGGTCGTCGATGACAATCAGACCAATCGGCGTATTCTCAGGATTCAGCTCGAGTCTTGGGGCATGCGGCCGACCCTGGTCAACAGCGGTGATGAGGCGCTGGCGGTATTGCGAGGCGATAACCGCTTTGACTGCGCCGTGCTCGACATGCACATGCCGGTGATGGATGGGCTCGAGTTTGCCAACAGGGCGCGAGCATTGCCGGCAGGAGCCGATCTGCCGATGCTCGTCCTGACCTCGCTGGGTCCCCGAGAGGCCTGTGAGGGCGAGGAGGTGAACGCGCTCTTTTTGGCCAAGCCGGTGCGGGCGTCGCAGCTCTACAACGTGCTAGTTGGCATGTTAGGGCCATTTGGCACCGATTCTGCGGAGGCTCTCGCCGATGAGAGTTCGTCGATGCTCAAGCTGCCGGCCGGCGGTCTGCCGCCGAGTCTTCGGGTGCTCATCGCCGAGGACAACAGCATCAACCAGCGGGTCGCGCGGCTCTCCCTCGAGCGTCTTGGGTACCGCGCCGATGTGGTAGGAAACGGTCTCGAGGCGATCGAGGCCGTCGAGACCGTCGACTACGACATCGTCTTTATGGACGTGCACATGCCGGAGCTTGATGGTCTCGAGGCGACGCGAAAGATCCGCGCAAATACCCGCATCCGGCAACCGTATATCGCTGCGCTCACCGCCAATGCGACCGTGCAAGATCACACCGCGTGTCGCGACGCGGGCATGGATGATTACCTGAGCAAGCCCTTTCGGCTTCGCGATCTGCGGATCGTGCTCCAGCGCTTTACGCTTGGGGGCAGGTCGCGAGAAGCCCCGCCGGACGATGAGCACAGCGAGCCGCCGGCGAGCTAGTCCGTGACCCAAACTAGTGTCCGTGACCCAAACGGGCACAGGGCTCGCTCACGGAGTCGCGGCGTAGCGTTGGGCGTTGGCGACGGGGCTTGGGGGGGGTGACCAGGTCGCGTTGTCGAGGAGGCCGAGCTGCTCGGCGATCGCGGTGCTCGGTGCCTCGATCATGCGGATCGCCAGACGGGCGGTCTCGAGGGCAGAGGCGTGCAGCTCGACACTGCCGTAGACCTGCTCGAGTGCGCTTTGGGCCATGCGCAGGCCGGCGCATTCGATGCATTGCCCGAGCAGGGTCGCGACCTGGTCGCGGGGGATCGAACGAGCGTCGACCGTGCGTTTCCAGAAACCCTGGATTGCCGGCCGCACTGCGTCGAGCACGACACCGTAGGCCGACCAGGATGACCAAGAGACCAGGAACGCCTGGATCACACCGCCGATGTCCCAGCGCGCATCACCGACGTCGGCGAGTTCCCAGTCGACTAGGCGCAGGCTCTGTCGGTTGTCGCGATCGCGAACGAGCAGGCAATTGTCCCACTTGAGGTCGCCGTGGACCAGCGTATCGCGACGCCAACGACCGGCGACGCGGCGCACAGTTGCCTTAAAATCGTCGTGCTTGCAGAACCAGCTGAGGAGCTTGGCGCCGGCCTCTCCAAACCAGCCGCGGAACCACTCGGGCTCGTCGGTGGCGGTGAAGAGCCAGGGCAGTTTTCCGGGGAAGGTTTCGTCGTCGACCTCGCCGCGGAGGCGACGGCCGAGTTCGGATTGATACACCGCGAGGCCGTCGGCAAGGAGTTCGCCGATCTCGGGGGTAAAGGCGCGATCCCGGAGAAAATGCTGGTAGAGGGTCTCGGCCTCGCCGGCTAGCTCGACGACCAAGACCCGGCGCTCGGCATCGTAGTCGACGAAGCGAGGCATCAGGCGGGCGAGGGCGGCGAGCTGGGGGTCGTCGTGGGCCCGCCAATAACAGAGGGCCTCGCGGCGCAGGGTTTTGTCGCCGTCCTCCTCCTTCGCCTGCTTGACGAAGTAGCCGGGGTGGTTGGCCCGGAGGATCTTGAAGTTGCGGTTGCGGCGAACCGAGGGATTGACGACCAGGGCCGCCGCGGATTTTGGCGGCACAACACCGCGCTCGACGAGGTAGGCGACGATGTTGGAGGCCGAGAGAGCCAATGAAGTGCCCTGCGGGTGCATGCCCGGGTCTTGGGGGGCTCCTCGATCGTTTGCTGGATCGTCGGGGCCCTGGGGATCGCGGGCGAGTGCGCGCATTCCCGGTGACTGTACATCAATTCGCGGGCGAAGCTAGATCTCCTTCGTTGGCTCCCGACCAGGCGAGCCAGATCAGCAGCTCGTGGTTTCCTTTTTGTCCGGTGATCGGCGAGTCGCAGACCTGGCGCACGGTGAAGCCCAGGCGCCGCGCGGCCACCTCGACGGTGGTTTGGGCGGAGCGTCGAAGGGCCGGATCGCGGACGATGCCCCCTTTGCCGACGCCGCCGCGACCGACCTCAAATTGCGGCTTTATCAGGGCCACGACGTTCGCGGCCGCGGCGAGGAAGGGCGGCAGTGCGGGCAGGACCTTGGTCAAAGAGATAAAAGAACAGTCGATGACCACGAGTTCGATGGTCTCTGGAATCGACTTACGAGCCAGCGTTCGGATATTTTGGCGCTCGATATTGATCACCCGAGAGTCTTTGGCGAGGCGCCACGCGAGCTGGCCATAGCCGACGTCGACCGCGTAGACCCGGACGACCCCGGCCCGCAGCAGGCAATCGGTGAAGCCGCCTGTCGACGCGCCGACGTCCATCGCTACCCGGCCGTGCACGTCGAGATCTGAAAAATTATCGAGGGCGCCGCGGAGCTTGAGGCCGCCACGGGAGGCGTAGTCGTGTTCGTTGCCCTTGATGCGCAGCAGTGCGTCGACCGAGACCGCGGTGCCGGGTTTGCTCTCGCTGTGGTCGCCGACGATGACGCGACCGGCGACGCAGAGTGCCTGGGCTCGGCTCCGGGTCTCGCAGAGCCCGCGCTCCACCAGCAGCCGGTCGAGGCGCTGTTTCTGTTGTTTCTGTTGCTTCTTCGAACCGTCACCAGCCATCGACCGCAGTGTCCGGCGCTCGTCCGCGCCCGTCAAAGCCGCGTTACCCTCAGGCGATGCTTGCCGCGCTCACGGGTCCACCTCCCTCAGAGATCGAGGCGGCACTCGCGTGGTTTGCGGTGGCCGGCGATGCACAGCTCCGCCTGCTCATCGCTCTCTGCGCGGCAGCGGCGTTGGCCGGTGTCGCCTGGCGCAGATGGGGCGGGCCCAGTCCTGGGCCTTGCTAGCCGCCCAGCAGATCCGCCGAAGCAGCGACCGTGGGTCTCCTCACCGAAGATGAGGTTGCTGCCTAGCAACACGGCTCGGCTTGGCGCTTGCGCACCTTTCATAGATCCGGTAGCTTGCCGGGCCCAATCATCAGGGGCTGTAGCTCAGCTGGGAGAGCGGTGCGTTCGCAATGCACAGGTCAGGGGTTCGATCCCCCTCAGCTCCACACCAATAAAAAACAGGATTGTGTGATCGCGCGATCACCGCTCCAGAGCCCGAGACGCCAAAATGTGCGCTCGGGCTTCTTTATTTGGCGTTGACTGTACCAAAATCGCGCATCTTGCCCCAGCGCACCATCGGGCTTGCGACAGCCGTACCGCCCATGTAACGATGACGGAGTTTCGCGCACCTAGCGCCCTAACCGCCGCCTCTCGTCCATGTACAAGCTCTTCAGGCGTTCCCACTATCCCGGGAATTTTGAGGTTCATATGGCCGGGGCCTGTGACACGGGGATGTCGCGCGAGCACAACGAGGATGCGATCGCGCTGGTGCCCGACGATGGTCGCGGTTACTACCTGGCGATCGTTTGCGACGGCATGGGTGGACACAACGCGGGCGAGATCGCATCGGCGATCGCGGTCGATACGGTGACCAACTACATCGACGCGAACTTCCGCATCCTCGGGCCGCGCGAGCTCCTCTATCACGCCTTTGTTCTCGCCTCCCAGCGGATCACCCAGCACACCGAAGCGGACCCCGATACCCACGGCATGGGCTGCACGGCGGTGATGGTGATGGGCGTGCGCGAGAAGATGTGGGTCGCGCACTCCGGCGACTCAAGGGCCTACCTCGTCGACAAGCGTGCGGCGACGGCGATCACCCTCGACCACACGATGGTCCAGGAGCTGGTCACCAAGGGCGTGATCACCAAGGAGCAGGCGGCCGTGCACCCCTACCGCGGACGGATCTCCCGTTGCCTTGGGCACGGCAAGTCCAAGGGCGTGCCCGACATTAACGCCGGCCTCATCGCGATCGGTGACAACATCCTGCTCTGCAGCGACGGTCTCAGCGATGTCGTCGATCCCCCCGAGATCCACGAGATCATCGCCCAGCACAGCGCCGAGAATGCGGTTCGCGAGCTGGTCGCTGCGGCCAATGATCAGGGCGGGCCCGACAATATCTCTGCTGTGTTGCTTCGCCGGACCCTTTGATCTGGGACCAGGGGCAAGACCTGGGCCGAGTTGATGGGCGGGCGAGTTTCGATCGACGCGCTCTGCCGTCCGGGCAGGATCGGCGTGTTTCGTTCGATGCGGTCGCGATCGCAGTTGGTGATGTCGGTGATATCGGCGTCGCTATTTTTTGTTCTCCTGAGTGCGGCGTCACCGGTGCACGCGAGGCCGGCGATTCCACCCGGGCGCGAGGCCGCATTGCTCGCTCTGGTCGAGCCCTACCGACCGGGGGAATCTGTGACCGAGTCGTGGAAGCTGCGGTCGATCAACACCGAGGTGTCGACGATTCACCTCTGGCTCTCCGGTCCAGGCGGCGCTCTGGCGCACGCCACCCTCGATCATCCCGACTACGCGCCCTCTGAGGCGGAGCTCCTGGGTGCATTGGCCTGGACCGTGGTCGAGGCGCCGGCGGGTAGCGAGCAGGCGATCGTCGCGTTGCGTGCGGCGGTCGTCGCCGCCGATGACGGCACGTTTTGGCGCCGTACAGAGGGACTCGAAGGCGGAACTCCGGCGGTGCTCGCCGTCGAGGATGATCGCGATCGAGGCCGCTACGCCGCGGGGCCTTGGGCTTTTTTCAGCGACGGCATTGTGCTGCTCGTCGCCCTTGGGACGGCCCTTTTGCTGATGCTCGGGCGGGTGCTCAGGGGGATCACAAGCGTGCGTGCTCGCCTCTTTGTCGCCGCGACGCTCGCTGTGATCACGGCGGTCGGTGTGCTGCTGCGCTCGCTGCTTTCGCCGGCCGTGGGTCTCACTGCCTGGCCCTTTGTTCGGGTCCCTTTCGCGGCGGAGCGGGTCTACGAGGGGCCGCTGTGGCCCGCACTCGGGCTCGGGCCGCTTTGGTTAAGCGATGCGATCACCGGCACGACCTTGGTACTCGCGTGCATCGCTCCGCTGGCGATTTTTCTCCACGCCTACCACCTGCTTGCCGATCGCCGGGCGGCACTGCTGGCCGCGGGCCTCTGCGCCCTGCTGCCGCTGCACATCCGTTTCTCCCACAGTGATGTCGTCTTCATCGCTTCGATCACGATCTCGTCGCTTTCCTTCGCTCTCCTGCACATCGCTGCCCGCGAGCGCGCTCGTTTGCCCTCGCTGTTGGCATTTGTGTCGCTGGCACCTCCGCTCGCGCTCACCTTCTTGGTGCGACCGCTCAACATCATCTACGCGCCGCTCCTGCTGCTCGCATTGATGCTCGACGAGGGCATCGGCGAGCGAGTTAAGGATCCGACGAGTCGGCGGCGGCGGCTAGCCGTGGCGGCGCTGGTGCTCGGCGTGAGCGCGACGGTTGGGGTGCCGGCGCTGCTCGAGGATTACTCGGCGCAGCTGAGCGAAGGCCTCAGCTTTGCAACCATCGAGAGGGCCGTGGGGGTCCTGTTTAGCGTTCGCGACAACGCCCTGCTAAACCCGAGCATGACGCCGCCGTTGCTGCCGATGCTCGCATTGCTCGGCGCTCTCGGGCTTTGGTTTCGGCGTCGACGTCGGTTGCTCGCGTTCCTCGGTGGTTGGCTCGTCGCTTTTTTGGCTGCCCACGCCTACGTGCTCCCGCGCGAGCCGCTGATGCAGGCTCGCTATCACCTGCATCTGATCGTGCCCTTGATGTACCTGGCGAGCATCGGCATGGTGGTGCTCTTGGATGCGAGCGCCTGTGGTTCTGGTCGGCGTTGGCGACCGCTCTTGCTGGTTGGCGGACTCTCGCTGGCGGCTGCGCCTGCGTTGCACGCGAACTTCATCACCGATGTAGATCTCAACGAAGTGCAGGAGTGGCGCTTTGTACACGGGCTGCGCGAGGCCGTACCCGCCGGCTGCACGATCGTCGAATTCACGCCGGGAGGCTTCGGCTCTCGTTTTGCGAGGGTGGGGGCCTATGCCTCCGCAGGTGCCGGTAAGAGCCGCTGGCGAAGCCTCACCTACGAGCGCGCTCGGGATCTCGAAGAGCCGCTCCTCGCCTCGATCCTGCGGGCGCCTCCTGCCTGTCTCTACATCTACGAGGGGCTGACTTGCGTCGCATATACGCGGCCGGGTCAGGCGCTCGCAGAGGCCTGCGTGGGCCTGCGTTCACGCCTCGATCTCGAGGTCGTCGCCGAGAGCCGACGGACTTCACGGCCCTACGACGAAAACCTGAGCATGGGCCTAGTCGACGACGAGAGCATCGTCTTTCGTCTCTACAAAGCGCGCGTAGAGAACGACACGACCCTCGCCCCGTGAACACAGGAGGAGGGTCGTAGAGGCCTGTACAGGCGGTGCTGCGCCGTTTTAACCGGCGACGTTGAGGGTTGCGGCGGCATCGTAGCCGCAGATCGAGCCCTTGTAATCGATGCTCACGCCCTCGGTGCTGGTCTCGACCAAGGCGGACATCGACACGTCGCAGGATCCTTCGACGCTGCCCGACCAGACGAGATTGCCGTCGTACGAGTAGCTGATCCGGCTGCCGGTGTCGGAGTTCTCGACGGCGAGTGCGTAATCGACGTCGCCGTCGACTGTTAGACTGCCGTCCGAGCAGTCCTTGAAGCTCGCTTGGTAGTCAAACTCGATGGTTGCGCCGACATCGTCGGTATTGACGTAGTAGTTGCCGTTGTAGTTGATCGAGCCCGACTCGGAGCAGCTGTAGTCGTAGTTGACGGTGTTGGCGATGGTCGCACGGAACACCGGGTTCTCCCCGGAGGGAGCTGGGGCACCGGCGCTTTGGGCCGAATTGCCGCCCTGCTGGAGGGACGCGTTTGTTTGGGCCCAACCACTGCGAGCATCATCCTCAGAGCCGACAGGTCCGGCGCAGCCGATCAGCAATGCAGAGGTGGCGATTGAAACAAATATGAGGCGAGTGGTCATGGTCAGTTCTTCCCTTTTGGCGGCGTGAAGATAACACAGGGGATTCGATCAAAATCGTCCGTAGGCGGTTCAAGAACGATCCAAAACGGTGAATTGTGATCGGTTGCACCTGCTCATGAGCCGGTGCAATTGCGCTTATGACCGCCCCCTGCTACTAGCGATCCGGCCCATGCCAGTCTCGCCGATTCCCCGCTTCGATCCTGTCGATCGCCGCCACCGCTTGCCACTTCTCAGAGCCATGTGTGAGCGAGTGCTCGTCTGCGACGGAGCGATGGGCACCATGCTCCAGGGCTACGATCTCACGGCCGAAGATTTTGCAGGCGAAGAGGGATGCAATGAACTGCTGGTGGCGACCCGTCCGGACGTCGTGCGGGCGATCCACCGGGCCTACTTCGAGGCCGGTGCGGATTGCGTCGAGACCGACACCTTTGGCGGCGCTCGGATCGTTCTCGACGAGTACGACGTCGGTGATCGCGCCTACGAGCTCAACAAGACAGCTGTTTTGCTCGCTCGCGAGGTCGCCGATGAATTCAGCACTCCAGAGCGTCCGCGCTTTGTGCTCGGCGCGGTCGGCCCGGGGACCCGCTTGGTGTCGCTTGGCCACATCAGTTTTGACGACCTGCTCGCCAGCTTTCAGGAGCAGATAGGCGGCCTCATCGACGGCGGTGCCGACGGGATTCTGATCGAGACGGCCCAAGATATCCTGCAGGTTAAGTGCGCCGTGATCGCGGCGGGTCGGGCCCTGGCGGAGCGCCGCAAGGAGCTGCCGTTGCTGGTCCAGGTGACCCTCGAGACCACCGGCACGATGCTCGTGGGCAGCGATCTGGGGGCAGCGATCGCAACCCTAGAGTCGTTGCCAGTCGATGTGATCGGCCTCAATTGTGCGACCGGACCGGACCTGATGGTCGAGCACGTGCGCCTGCTCGGCCAGACGACGACGCGTTTGATCTCGGTTCAGCCCAACGCCGGCCTGCCAGAAAACGTCGGCGGCAAGGCTGTCTATCACCTGACGCCGCGCGAACTCAGCAACTACCACCGGCGTTTTGCCGGCGAGTTCGGGGCCTCGCTGATCGGTGGTTGCTGCGGCACGACGCCCGAGCATACCCGTGAACTCGCGACTCTCGCAGCCGAACTCGGGCCGCCGCCGCCGCGACCTGAGCGTTATCCGGCGCACCTCGCCAGCCTCTATTCCGCCTGTCCCATTGCACAGGAGACGGGGCCCCTGTTAGTCGGCGAGCGCACCAACGCCAACGGCTCTAAAAAGTTCCGCAAGCTCCTGCTCAAGGAGGATTGGGACGGCATCGTCGAACTCGCCAAGGGGCAAGTCGCCGAGGGGGCCCATGTGCTCGATGTGTGCGTCGCCTACGTCGGTCGCGACGAGGTGCGCGACATGAGCGAGGTGCTCAGCCGCCTGGTCAAGGCGGTGACCATCCCGATCATGATCGATACCACCCAGATCGACGTTCTCGAGGCTGCGCTCAAGCTGCTGGGTGGGCGACCGATCATCAACTCGATCAACCTCGAGGACGGCGAAGAGAAGTTCGATGCGATCGCCCGCCTTGCCCGTGAGTACGGCGCTGCTCTGGTCGCGCTGACGATCGATGAGGAGGGCATGGCCAAGGACGCCGCCGGCAAGCTGGCGCTCGCCAAGCGGATCCGCGATCTAGCTGTCGATCGCCATGGCCTGCGCGAGGCGGATCTGGTTTTTGATCCGCTGACCTTCACGATCGCCCAGGGGGAGGAGGACAGTCGCAAGCTCGGCCTCGAGACCTTGCACGGCATCGCGGCGATCAAGCGCGAGCTGCCCGAGGCCTGGACGATCCTCGGTCTCTCCAACATCTCCTTCGGTCTGCGTCCCTATCCCCGGCAGATCCTGAATTCTGTGTACCTCGGCGAGGCTCGCGAGCGCGGCCTCGATGCGGCGATCCTGAACGCTAAAAAGATCATCCCGACCCACAAACTCGACGATGACGACCTCGAGGTCACCAGTGATCTGATCTACGACCGCCGACGTCTCGCCGACGGCTACGACCCTCTATTTGCCTTTATCGAGCGTTTTACGGGGGTCCGCAGGCACGAAGCCAATGCTGACGAGGAGGCTGCATTGCCCCTGCCCGAGCGGATCCGGCGGCGGATCATCGACGGTAATCGGGTCAAGTTTGCGCCCCTGCTCGACGAGGCATTGGGCTCGTACGAAGCGCTGGAGATCATCAATCGTTTTTTGCTCGACGGCATGAAGACCGTCGGCCAGCTTTTTGGCTCCGGCAAAATGCAGCTTCCTTTTGTCCTGCAGTCGGCCGAGACGATGAAGGCTGCGGTCCGCCATTTAGAGCCGCATCTCTCCAAGACCGCCGGTCCGCGCAAGGGCTGCATGGTGCTGGCGACGGTCAAGGGTGATGTCCACGATATCGGTAAAAACCTGGTCGACATTATCCTCTCGAATAACGGCTATCAGGTCGTGAATCTCGGGATCAAGCAGCCGATCGACGCGATCATCACCGCCGCCCAGGAGCACAAGCCGGAGGTGATCGGCATGTCGGGGCTTTTGGTCAAGTCGACGGTGGTGATGAAAGAGAATCTCCAGCGCATGCGCGAGTTGGGCATGACAACCGCGGTGCTCTGCGGCGGTGCGGCGCTGACCCGGGGCTATGTCGATTTTGATCTGCAGGCCGCCTACTCAGGTGCGACCAAGGAGGAGAGCGCGAGCAAGGAAGAGAGCGCGAGCAAGGAGGTACCGAGCGACGATGCGGAGCAGCGACAGGCTCCGGCGGTGAGGCCCCAAGCGCGGGTCTACTACGCCAAGGACGCCTTCGAGGGGCTCGGGCTGATGGATGAGATCTGCGGTCATGTTCCGCCCGACAAGATCAAGCTAACGGCGCCAAAACGACGAAAAGCCTATCGTCACCACACCCGTGCGGAGTGGGACGAGCACCTGCGCAAGTCGATGACCACGTATGTGCGCTCGAAGATCGAGCGGGCGCCGCGGGTACCACAACCGCCGTTTTGGGGGGCCCGTGTGGTCGGTGCCGCCGAACTCAACCTCGGCGAAATTTTTCGCTATATCAATAAAAAGGCGCTCTTTGTCGGCCAATGGCAATACCGTAGGGGCAGCCTTGGTGAGGCCGAGTACCACGAGCTGATCAAGCGTGAGGCCGAGGTCAAGTACCGTCGTTGGTGCGAGCGGGCGATCGCCGACGAAATGCTGAGGCCGCGGGTTGTCTACGGGTATTTTCCCTGCCAGAGCGACCACAACGATCTGATCATCTACGATCCTGAGCATCGACGGGAGCCCCTGCGCATCACTTTTCCCCGCCAGCTCGGCCACAAAAATCTCTGTATTTCGGATTTCTTTCGCTCCGTGCGCTCAAAAGAGCGAGACGTGATCGCGATGACCGTGGTGACGATGGGTGCGCGGGCGACCGAACTCTGCCAGGAACTCTTCGCCGCCGATCGCTACGACGATTACCTCCATTTTTACGGTCTCGGCGTCGAAGCTGCCGAAGGCCTCGCTGAACTCTGGCACAAGCGAGTGCGCCGCGAACTCGACATTGCACATAGTGATGCGACCGATATCAAGGGGCTCTTTAAACAGCGCTATCAGGGGTCGCGGTATTCCTTTGGCTATCCCGCTTGCCCGCGCCTCGAAGACCAGCAGGCGATTTTCGATCTGCTGAGGCCCGAGCGGATCGGTGTGCAGCTGTCAGAGGGCTTTCAGCTGGTGCCTGAACAGTCGACGAGCGCGATCATCGTCCACCATAACGACGCGAAGTACTTCAACATCTAGCGCAGACATCAGCGGAGTCTCGTCCGCCTACAGTCCCGACCTGAGCGGCGATCGTCGCGAGCTTTGCAGCTCAGGCCCAGGAGGGTCGGCATGGACCTGGCTTCGCGGGCTCGTGTGTGCTGGCGGCCGTTCGATCGCTACTGGGCCGCCAAAGTACGCGCGGTCAGCCAGACGATCGGCGGATTGTTATGAGTAGACGTGCAGTGCTCAATGAGCCGTTCGCATTCGTCGAGGATTCAATTATGCTCGCGAGGGGCTGATTCGTACCTAAGCTATATCGAGTTACGAGTTCTATATAAACAGATCCAAGGAGATGAAAAATCGATCGCTCAATCCTAGGCGGACACCAGGCCGATGCGGATCGCGTGTCGGACCATGCCGGCGACGTTATGGGTCTCGATTTTGGCCATGATCCGCGAGCGGTGTCCCTCGACGGTCTTGACGCTGAGGCTCAGGAGCTGGGCGATATCGGGGCTAGACTTGCCTTCAGCGACCAACTTGAGCACTTGACGCTCGCGATTTGTCAGGCCATCGCTCGGCTGTGAACGCTTTGGAGCTGCCGCTCGCCGGCTCTCTTGCAGGAGTATCTTGGCGATCGTGGGGCTGAAGAAGGCCTCGCCGTCGGCGAGCGCGGCGATCGCCGAGACCAGATCGCTGAGGCCGGATCCCTTGACCAGATAACCGTTGGCACCGGCGCGGATGGCAGGGCGCACGTACTCCTCCGAGGAGTGCATCGACAGGATCAACACCTGGGTATCGGTGAAGCGCTCACGGATAAGCCGGGTGGCATCAACGCCATTTAACAAGGGCATGCCGAGGTCCATCACGATGACATCGGGACGATGGCTCGCGACCGCTTCGACGGCGGCACGGCCGTTACCGACCTCGGCGACAACCTCGATCTCGTCCCGGGCATCCAGCAGGGCGCGCAGGCCTTCGCGGACGATGGTGTGATCTTCGGCGAGGATCACTCGGATCACCCGCTTCGCTCGGGTCAAGGCGTTGTCCGTATCCCTGGAATCGGTCGCGGTCGCACTGTGTGCGGTGCCGGTGGCGTTCTTGGCAGTCATCGCGGACGCAGGGTAACACGGGCGTGCGCGCGCTTCGGGGCTCGCTGTCGTGTCCTGTGCTCGCAATCTCGAGCGATCGATCCCCATGGAACAGGCGGCGAGAGTCGGCGTATCGTCGATCTGTGGTTGCAGCGATTTTTTGGAATTTTGGGGAATTTTGGGATTTTGCACGTCGCTCGCTGGCGCGTGTAGTTGTCACAAGTGCGGCCTTGGGCGGTGCCTGTGCGGGCTCTGAGCCGATGACAAATCCCGATGAGGGCCCGCCGGCAGGCAACCCCGAGGGTACCTGCGAGGTGCCGATGGAGGCGGCGCTCGTCGATACCTCGGAGCCTCGCACGGTCGTCGGTGATGGCACGCCGAGCAGCTGTACGAGCGATGCCTTTGTCGAGGCGGTCGCAGCGGGCGGTGTGATCACATTTTCCTGCGGAGCCGAGCCGATGACCATCGTTCTCGATCGCACGGCGAAGGTCTTCAACGACAGCGGGCCCGAGATCGTCATCGACGGTGGCGGCAAGATCACGCTTTCGGGCGGCGGTTCGGTGCGAATCCTCTACCAAAATACCTGTGATCAGGATCAGGTGTGGACAACGCCCAACTGCGATGATCAGGACCACCCGCGCTTGACGATCCAAAACCTGACCTTTGTCGACGGTCAGGCGGCGGGTGAGCAACACGGAGGGGGAGGCGCGATCTTTGTCCGCGGCGGTCGTCTGAAGGTCTTGAACTCGCGCTTCTTTGGGAACCGCTGCGACGAGGTTGGAGCCGACGTCGGCGGCGGTGCGATCCGAGTGCTCGATCAGCACGCCGGTCAACCGGTGTACATCGTCAACAGCACCTTTGGCGGCGCCGAGGAGGGGCTCGGCAATGCCTGCTCCAACGGCGGCGCCCTGAGCAGCATCGGTGTCTCTTACAGCGTGATCAACAGTCTTTTTGTGAAAAATAAAGCGCTCGGTGAGGGGGCCAATCCAGCCGCCTCAGGTACCCCAGGGGGAGGCAGTGGCGGTGCGATCTACAACGACGGCAATACCTTCTCGCTGCGTCTTTGCGGGGTTGAGATCACCGACGGTCACGCCAATGAGGGAGGAGGTGCGATCTTCTTCGTCAGCAACGATCGTAGCGGCTCCCTGATCATCGACCGTTCAACGCTCCGCCGCAACGCGAGCGACGGCTTCGAGACCGCCGGCTATCCCGGGATGTTTGTGCTCGCGAACGGTGACCCGCAGGTGACGGACTCGGTGATCGAATAAGCGAATGACCGAAGATTCGATAAGTTGAATGGACTCGAGTGTTTGCATGATCAGGCGATGATCAGCGCCGAGTCGTCGCCGTCACTGGCGACCGAGATATGGGGCAGTCGAGCCGTGACGACTGTGCCGGCGCCGGGCTCCGAGTTGATCTCGAACTCACCGCCGAGTAGCTCGGCCCGCTCGCGCATGCCGGTGAGACCGTGGCTGCGGCTCTTGGCGATCGCGTCGTCGACGGAGAAACCGCGGCCGTCGTCGCGGATCGTCAGCAACAGGCCCCCGGGCGCGGGCACGATCTCGACGCGGGCCTCGTGGGCATTTGCGTGCCGAGCGATGTTTGTAAGTGACTCTTGGACCAGGCGATAGATCGTGCTCTCGAGTGCGGGTGTCAACGGGCGCGAGCTGCCGAGGTCGACGTCGGCGAGGATCTCGAGGTGATCGTCGTCGCGGAGGTCGTCGCAGAGGCGCTCGATGGCCGCCTCCAGGCCGACGTCATCGAGGATCGCGGGCCCTAGCATCGTCACCGCTCGGCGGATCTCCTCGAGGGTTGCGTCGGTGATCGTCTGGGTTTTTTCGGCGAGACGAGCGACGACCTCGGGGCTCTCGCTGCTTTGGGCGATCAGCTGCAGGTGGATGCGAATCGCAGTGAGCGCTTGGCCGGCGGAGTCGTGCAGCTCGCGGGCGATGACCCGGCGTTCCGCCTCTTGGAGCGCGACAGCTCGGCCGGAGAGCGCCCGCAGGTGCTCCTCTTTGCGTCGCAGCGCTTCGTAGGCCGCGAGAAGTTCGTGCGAACGTTCGGCCACCTGCAGCTCGAGGGTCGCGTTTAGCTCTTCGAGGGCGGTGCGGGCTCGACCCAGGCGATCGATGAGGGCGCCGATCCGCGACTCGGCGCGGCCGATCGCTCGCATCGGCAGCCAGTAGACCAGGCCGCCAAGGGCGAGGCCAAGAACGCCGAAACCGAGGAGCAGCTCGAGTGCGCCGCCGAGCGCCGGTCGCGGGTCGGCGGCGACCCAGACGTCAGCGACTGAGTCACCGTGCAGAGTGAGCGGCGCCGAGACCCAGAGCGCCGGGATCTCTGGTGATGTCTGAGTTTCGAGGTTCAGATCGAGATCGATCGACCGGCCCTGGCGATCGACGATCGCGATGGTCAGGAGCCCCGCGGAGGTGGCGATGTTGTTCATGTGGGTGATGAGTTTGGCCGAGCCGTAGCGCCAGAGGACGGGGCGCTCCTCGACCTCTCGCCGGAGTTCGCGGGCGATCTCATGGGCCCTGGCCTCGGCGGTGACACGCACTCCTTCGAGGGTGAGCGCGAGGTAGGCGAGGGGCGCTGCGGTCGACACGACGAGTGCCAGGAGTACCGCCAAGGGCAGCAAACGAGCCCTCAGGGTTCGCCGCAGCGCCAGTTTTGGTGAGGTGTGTGCGGTGTTTGGCTTGTTAGGGCTTGTCACTCGGCACCGGCCCCCTTGTCCGAAGATTCGAGCGGTACATAGCCGCGTTGTCGGATCAGCGCTTGACCGTTGCTCGAGTGGGTAAAGTCGACAAACTCGCGAGCGATGCCCTCGGGTTGGGCTCCGCTGACAAAGGCGAGAACCTTGGCGAGGGGATAGCTGCCCGAGCGCAGGTTGGTCTCGCTTGGGGCGACACCGTCGAGCTTCAGGACGCGGAGTGCGAGCGCTTGAGTTTGGGTGGCGCCGACGTCGAGCAGGCCGATCGAGCCGGGTGTGCTGACCAATGCTTCGTACATCGCACGGTCGTTGTAGAGCACTCGCCAGCGCTGCTCGCGATAGGCGGCATCGTTGACAGCTGCGAACTCGGGCAGCGCTCGGTCGACAGCCGCGTGGCTAGAGTCGCCGCGTTCGCGCTGGAGAACGATGATCGATTCGCCGTCGCTCCAGCGTCGCTGCTTGCCGGCGTAGATCTCGATGAGCCTTTTGCGGCTGAGTTCACGGTCGCTGACGTCGAGGTTGGTAACTGCGGCCACAGCGACCCGGGCGTAGGGGATCACGACCAGGCCGAGGGGATCCTCGGCTGCTCGCAGTGGTCGCGAGACCAGCCCGAGATCCACCGCGCCATCGCTGGCTGCCCGGATCCCGCCGGTCGAGCCGACGCTCTCAAAGACGATCACTCGGCGGTCCGGCGAGCGACGCATAAAGGCCTCGGCGAGCTCGCGCGTCAACGGCAGATTGGAGCCAGAGCCGGCGAGTCGGAGCGTTTTGCTGCGGGCCGCATCGATCTCGCGCTCACCGAACACACCGGTGATGTTGATCGTGCTGGTCGTGCCCAGTGCCGGTGGCTGACTACTGAGTTGGGCAGGTGTCGCCGAGCGCCAGGGCTCTGCAGCGTCGAGTTCGCTGACAACCGCGCTGGCGATCGCGATGACCGCGACGAGGACTCCGAGCACCGCCGACCAGAGGGCGACGATCGCCGACGAACGGACGAGGCCGCCGCTCCGGGGGAACTCTTCCGAATCGCCCATCTCGCGGCTGACGATACCAGCCTGTGAGACGGGGCTGCGAGACCGGAGCGCGATGCGGCCCGCAGCCGACCTGAAGTCCGAGGAGCGAAGCTGTGATCCGTCGCTACGGGCGGTCTTGGCCGCTCTCGGAGCGCTCGCTTGCCGGGCCCTCGACCGCGGCTATCGGCGGTATCGGCCGCTCCCGTAGCGACCGCTCGCGGGGGCGGGAGGTAGGGCTTGGGGCAGGACTTGCGCTCGCCCTGGAAGGAGATCACGGAGGCCTCTGAGAGCGAGGCGGAGGAGCCCACGAAGGAGCCCTGCAGCGTTAATGGGGACCACCGTGAGCAGCCCGTGGCCGCGATCAAACTCGGGGTTTCGGCGCACGAAGTAGTGGACCTCGGGGCGAGGGTGACGACGCCAGCGGTGGGCTGTACGTGGGCTCATCGACGAGCAACCGAGGTCGCGGATCACCACATCGTTTTTGTCGCTCTGTGGCATATCGAGATCGCGGAGGGCCAGGGTTCGCAGGCGTTCTATCGCGGGCGGGGTTTCGCGGGCGGGGCTGGGCCAGACCCGATCGGCGATCCGGTAGAGCCAGGCGTAGGAGGCTGGATCGGAGAGCGCCTCGACCATATAGAGGGGACGGCTGCGTCCGCGGAGGAGAGCCCGTGCCGCTTGTCGGAGAAAGAACGCCGAGACCGCGGCTCTTGGCGCTGCGGCGGGCAGGCAGATCGCCGTTCGCAGCAGGGTTGTTGGCACACCGTCGATGCACGAGATGAAGGTATGAGCGGCGAGGTAGCCGACGGCCATGCCAGCCCTGTTGCGGTAGACACAGAGGACCGTACGTCGGGAGTTCGCGGGCAGGAGCACGGCTCTGATGCGCTCGGGATCGGCACCGTCGACCTGGCGCTGGTGAGCCGAGATGAGTTCGCCGAGTAGCCGCTCGCGGGCGGTATCTGTGAGCGCTCGCGGGTCGATGTTCGTGGTTTCTAAGTGATGCTCGGCATGAAAAAGTGTGCCGTCGATCGTGCATGGGAGCGCGGTCGCAGCATTCGCGGTTGCTCCTAAGCTTCGTGGAACGAGGTCTTGCATCGTCAGGTCATCGGCCGACTGCGCCCGGGGGGCCGGGTGCAGAATGATGATGACTAACAACGCCAGTCGGCCCCCTGGAGTTACGGTGCTTGTGCGCGTTGTCGCGAAGTAGCTCGCGAAGGGGGCCTATTTGGGCGTCTCGAGGCGCAACGAAGCTAGCAGGGGTGCGATGAACACGGCGTGATCGTAACCGAGGTCGCCCGAAGTAGCGGAAGAGTCATCTTGGAGCGTTTGTGATCCCGTATTCGGCTGCATCCAGGCAAAAACCGAAAGGGCCAAGGAGCACAATTGAAAGAAGAAGGAAGAAAAAAACGAAGAAAAAACGAGGAAAAAACGAAGAAAAAAACGACGGTTTAGGAGTTGCTGTGAAAGCGTGCGTTGATCCACGAACTCACTAGCTCGAGCATCGCCGGTGCGAGAGTCGTTTCGATGGTCGCGTACTCCTCGACCGTGCCGGTGAGCGCTGGTTGGAAGAGATGGTTCAGCCCCGGCAAGATCTTCGTTGTCACGTCTCTGTTGCGAGCGCGTTTGAGGCCCCGCTGGATCGCGTCGAGGTTGTCCTTTGCCCGGACCTGCAAGTCGAGATCGCCGCCGAGCGCGAGTACGGGGGTCTTTTTTAGCTTGCGCAGTGCGGGTTGTGGATCGCTGGCGATGAACGAGGTGAACCAGGGCGAGGTCATCTGATCGAGCGCTTGGTTGAGAGCTGCGGTTTTGGTGGCGTCATCGATCTCGCGACCGGCGAGCTGGAGTTCGATGAGCGCCTGCAGCTTGTCGACGATCACGTCCTTCTTGGCACCGTTTAGCAGCGCCTTGACGAAGGCTCGGTGGGCCCGGTCTTCGCGCTCGACGGCGGCGGGATCCTTGCCCATGGCGACACCGATATCGTGGCTTTGTTGGCTCAAGATCTCGGCGCCGGAGAAGCCGGGACCGGCGAGTAGGACGATGAACGCCACCGATGTTGGCGCGGCCGCTGCGGCTAGTGGAGCGAGCATTCCGCCCTCGCTGTGGCCGATGATGCCGATCGAGTGCGGGTTGATTCGGGCGTCGCCGGCGAGGGCATTGACCATCGCGAGTGCGTCCTTTGTGAGCATCTGATGGGTTGCGTCGCGGTAGGTTCCGGTCGAACCGCCGACGCCTCGATCGTCACAGCGAAGGCTCGCGATCGAGGCGCGAGCGAGGTGGTCGGCGAGCAAGGCGAAGGGCTTGTGGTCGAAGATCGTAGAGTCGCGATCTTGGGGCCCAGAACCTGAGAGCAGCGCAACCGCGGGGTAGGTGACATCGCCCTTGGGCACGACCATGGTGCAGGCGAGCTGGATCTCCCCCTGAGTGATTTCGAGGTCGCGGGTCACGTAGGGAAAAGGCGCCACCGGGGTTTGTGGTCGCGGTGGGCGGTACTCTTCTCCGGCGGCGAGGCGGTGGACTTCGACCGGGAACGACTGCCCCGCTTGCTCGAAGGTGCCGCTGCCAACGTCGGCATCGATCTCGTGTTCGATCGCGATGTAGACCCAGCGCGCTTCGGGTGTGCCGGCTGGGGCGAGTACAAAATCAAAACCCTCTTCGCTGACGTCGAGGTCGCGGATCGCATGCCCTTTGAGCCCCGATTGTGGGAGGTCGAGCGTGCCTTTCCAGGTACTGTCGGCGTCGGGCTCGAGGTGCACGATCATTCGCATCGCCGACCCGGGCAGAGCGATGTCGCCGGCCCAATCGACGGCCTCGCGGGTATCGGCGATGGGTTTTAGGGCAGCGCTCGGCGCAGGTCCGGGCACCGCAGAGAGCGGCTCTGGGGGCCTTGATGCCGGCTTCGTGGGGGTGCAGGCGATGCCGAGTATAAAAGCGCTCGCGATGAGCGTACGGGGGGCTGCAGAGGTCGGCTGACGACGCATATGGGCGATGGTAGCGGCTCGTTGCGCGTAATTGACAATTCGCCGCGTTGGGTCCGGCTTCGGGTTGGAAATTTGCCCGCGAGGGGGCCGGTAGCTATCACTTTGACAGGTGCAGGGCGATCGCAGAGCATTGTCGCGCTCACGTCGGCGACGGAAGCCGGCCGGAGTCGTGCATCGACTCTTGCTGGGGTTTGCGGTCTACACGTTTGTCGGTCTTGGTGTCGGCCTGTCGGTCCCTGGAGAGGCGGCGGCGGCCGTGCACCGGGTTGGCAAGGGCGAGAGTCTCAGTCGGATTTCCCGGAACAACGGCTGCACGATTGCGCAGATCCAGTCGGCCAATGATCTTGGTCGCAAAACCGTGATCTACCCCGGCCAGCGCCTGGTCATTCCGGCATGCGACGAGGGCACGGCCAAGAAGAAAACGAAGGAAAAGACAAAGAAGAAAACGAAGAAAACGAAGGAAAAGAAGAAAAAGGTGCCGCGTTTTGTTCATCATCGGGTGAGCAAGGGCGAGAGCCTGAGCCGGATCGCCAAGCGTTACGGTTGCACTCCAGCTGAGATCCGCGCTCGCAACAGGATCCGCGGCAACATGATCTACCCGGGCATGGACTTGGTGGTGCCGAGCGCTCGCGCTAAGGCTTTGGCGGTCGAGCTCAAGAAGGGTCAGAGCGTAGGCAAGCCCCATCGTGGCAGCTTGCACGAGGGGGTGCAGCTGCCCTTTGATCGGGCCTACTACCGGCGACGAACCGCCCGCGCGTACGGGGCCTCGCATACGGTTGCCTATCTCCGGCAGGCGATCGCCAGCGTGCGCAGTCGTTACCCCAAGGTCCATCGCCTGGCGATCGGTGACCTCTCGCATTCTGAGGGGGGGGCCTTGCCTGGGCATCGCTCCCATCAATCGGGCCGCGACGTCGATGTTGGTCTCTACTACAAAACCAAGCGAAGGCCTGCCGGCTACCCCAAGGAGTTCGCAGCGGGCACGGCAAAGAACCTCGACCTCGCCGCTACCTGGACGCTGATCGACGCTCTACTGGCCACGCGTAAGCTCGCCGGCGGTGTCGAGCACATCTTCCTCGACTACACGTTGCAGGGGCTGCTTTATAAGTACGCGAAGAAGCACGGGGCCAAGCGCAAGCTGCTCTCGGAGGTTTTTCAGTACCCGCACGGTCGGGGCCACGGGGGCACGCTTATCCAGCATGTCGCCGCCCACGATGATCATCTGCACATCCGCTACAAATGCCCGAAGGGCGACCGCGGTTGCAAGTAGAGGTTTGAGGTCCCCCCCTGGCACACGTTTGGGGGTTTGTTGGGTGCTCCGCGAGGAGTTCCAAGGGCGATGGCGACTGTACGTTCTACGCGTAGCTTGGGCGCGATGTAGGCGGGCATCATTGCTAACGCAGCGTTGATAACGGGCATGAAATTGGCGGCCCGTATAACGCTTCGGTGTCGACAAAACAGGCCGCTAAATGCGATTGACGCCGCTATTTCGGGTGTTTTACGAACACGTGACTCTGTAAGCCAGCCGTAAAGCGGGGCAATAGCGGGGGCGGGTCGCCGTCGAAGTGGGTGTGAGCGCGAGCGAGGTGCCCGCGGCTGACACAGACCACTTCAATCCTCAAGGAGATCATCATGACCCGCACGACCGCCACCGAGTCCCTCTACGGAGCCCGCAGCCACGAGTCCGCGCTTTTCTCGGGATCTTCGCGCCCCGCGAGTTCGGCGAGTTCGGCGAGTTCGGCGAGTTCGGCGAACTCCGAGGGTCTTCGTCGAACAACCGCTGTGCTGGCATCTAGCGCTAGCTCGTGCATCATCGACGTCGCATCGATCGCTGCGATGTCGAGCGCCAGCATGCATTCGATGATCGCACCGATGCATTCAAGACATGCTCATAAGAGCAGGTTTCGCAGGGGTGGGCTCTACGTGATGGTCGCTGCGCTGGGCCTCGCCTTCGCCTCTTCGCTGACAGCGATCGCCTCGCCCATGCGGGCTGTTGCGATCGAAGGTTTTGGTGTCGAAGACTCCGAGGAGTCGCTCTTGGAGGATCGCTTCGAGGGCGGCATGATCCTGCTCGCCGACGATGAGAGGGTGCTTGAGCAGCCGTCGCGGGAGGTTTCTCCACTCGAGGCGGAGGAGATCGAAACGACGCAGGCGAAGAAACGGCAAGAGCCGACTACACCGCGGAGTCGCGCGAAGGTGCAGCGTACGAGGCGCCCTAAGAACAGAGCGAAGAACAGAGCGAAGAACAGGGCACAAAGTGAGACTCGGGCGGGAGATACAACGGAACCGTCGGTCTTGGAGCAGAGTACCGAGCCGGCCACACCTGCGACGGTGGCGACATCCGAGGGTCCCGATTTGATGTCAGCGGACTGCCTCCTGAACCCGGCGAAGTGCAGGGGTCCAGAGGTTGCACCGGTCCTTCGCGAGCCCTCGCTGCCTGCGGTCGTGTTGCCCTCAAAGCTGACGTCGGTGGCCCTGAAGGCGGGCATCTCTGGCACCAAGGACCGGGCAAAGCGGATCTGTGAACGGCTCGCAGATGCGGATGCCAAAGTTCAGGTCAAGCTGTCGATTCGCGGTGAGAGCGGGGCGGTGATCGGGGCGGCAGCTCAGGGCTCCGCCGCTGGCACAGAGCTCGGGGCCTGTGTGGCGAACGAACTCCAGAAGTCGACCTTTGAGCGCTTCACGGCACCTCAGCAGGGTCTGATCGTGACGGTTCGGTTCTAGGTCGCAGCCTTGCGACGGATCAACGGGTGATGGCCACAGAGGCCGTCACCCGTTTTTTTAGTTTTAGTGCTGACCAAGAGGACAGATTACGCGGAGGCAGCCGACACCGGTTGGTTCTCTGGCGCCACAGGTGTGGAGATAGCCTCTTGGATCGCCCGGGGCAGCTCTCCCAAAAGTTCGCTTAGCCGTGTATTCGCGGCCTCCAGTGCCTCCAGGGAACCGGTGACGACTGCGTCGTGCATCGCCTGCAGGGTCGCTTGCAGCTGGATGCGATTTCCCTCTGGGATTCCGGCTTGGAGTTCATCAAGCACTTTGGATCCCCGCTCGTGCAGCCCCTTGAGGCGCAGAGTCAGCTCTTGGGTCCGACGTTTTTTGCGAAGGACCTCCTCCTTGGCCCGCTCTTGAGCGGCGAGTGCTCGGACCTCCTCGGGGCTCATGCCGCCGCCGCCGAGTACGTAGAGCTGGGCCTCTTTGCCGCGGAAATTTTGCCGGAAGGAGAGGCTGAGAATGCCGTTGATGTCGACATTAAAAGTCACATCGATCATCGGACGGCCGCGCAGCACGTGCTCGCCCAGGGCGTGGCGATCACGGAGGCCTTCTCGCAGGTGAAAGTGGCCGGTGGCGCCTTCGCCTTCGGCCTCAAAGAGTTCGCTGTGACGGGTAGGCACGGCCGTCGTGGCGGCGAAGAGCAGCTCCGGATCGGGCCGATCTTCGAGGTCGAACTCGGCGTTGTCGTCGGGTTCATCTTTTGGCTCGCCGGTCAGCTGATCCGCAGACTCTGCATTCGAAACGGCGGTGCGGCGGTCAT
>CAYYUP010000060.1:39306-41695 GCA_964474905.1 uncultured Nannocystis sp.
TCATCGTCCTCATCGTTCGTGTGTGTGCTCGACGGGTCGCTGCTGGCGGAGGAGTCGCTGCTGGCGGATAGATCTGGGTTGCCGATTGAACCCTCATGCCGCTCGGCATCGTCGGCTGGCTCGCTCTCGCTGTGACCGTCGCTCGCGCTCGTTCGCTCGGTATCTGCGGTCTCGTCAGCGGAGTCGTGTTCGCTCTTTGTTGGCGTTGGCGTCGGCGTTGGCGTTGGCGTTGGTGTCGAGGTGATGCCCCCAGCATGGAGGCCCTTGGCTGCACTGAGGTCGTTGTCGCTGCATTCGGAGCTGGGCTTAGGAGCTGTACTTGGCGGGGCGGGTGGCTCTCCGACTCCGCGCTCGAGCGTGATCGGCCTGCCGAGAACGTCGTCGATCTCCAGGACATCGATCGTCGGGTCTCCAGCTAACATCGCGGCCATGCGCGCCGCACCAAACGCGACGGGGTAACGGCTTCGCCCGCGGTCTCCGGCGCGGCTCATCACCTCCTGCGAGTCACTCGGTAGGTCGAACTCGGGGTCGTTCTCGGGCTTGTCTTCGGAGTCGGAGTGGTCCTCCGAGTTGTCCTCGGGCGCGGCCTTTTTGGCTTTGCCAGCTTTGCCGGCTTTACCTGTGCGATTAACCTTGCTGACTTTGGGGGCAGTATCTTGGCCGCCAGATGCATCCTGCCAGCGCAGGTTGGGGCTGCGCTCAAGGGCTGCTTCGAGGCGATCTTGGAGTAGCGGTAGGTGACTTCCGCGGCCGATAAGCAGCACATCGTCGAGCTCGGCGGGCGTTCGATTGCTGTCGGCAAGAGCCCTATGAACGACGGCGATCCACTGTTGGATCAGATCTTCGATCCTCTCCTCGAGTTCGCCCTGGGCGAGCAGCGTCTCTAGGTGTTTGGTGCCGGAGGCATCGGCGCTCAAGAAGGGCAGGTACACGGCGCGTTCGCGGGCGTCGGAGAGGCCGATCTTGACCTTTTCGCTGGCATCGAGGAGGCGGGCGAGGGCCACAGGATTGTCGCTGATCGTCGGATTTTCGCAGGCGATCGCGGCCTCTTCAGCGAGTCGTTCGGCGAGGCGCCGGTCGATGTCGCGGGCGCCGGCATCGACCGCGCTAGCGCTGCCCAGGACGGTGATGCCGCCCCCATGGAACTCGACGATCGCGGCCGAGAAGGAGCCGCCGCCGAGGTCACAGATCGCGATGTTGGGCTCGTCCACGAAATTACCACGGGCGTGGATCTCGATCGCTGCTGCGGTGGTCGCCGACAGCAACCGTTGGAGGTGCACTCCGGCGATCGTGCAGGCGTCGAGCAGGCCGCGGCGCGCGTTGTTGCCGAGGCCGGCGGGCACCGTCAGAGTGACCGGTGGTAGCGGCTCCGCGCTCGCTTCTTCGATGCGCTGGCGGAGGGCCAAAAGTTGGGCTGCGACCAGTTGCACCGGTGCCAACGTTCGCTCACCAAAGCGCACGCGGGCATCTCCGCGGGCGTCACGGACCAGGTGAAGCGGTGCCCAGGAGTCGAGATTGAGGTCGTCAAAACGGGCGCCGAGGAGCGCTAGCGGCGTGGTGACGATCGAGCGCGGCCGGGTGATCTGCAGGCGGCGGGCACGGTCGCCTGCGACAAGTTCACCATCGGCGTCGATGCCGACAGCGGCGGACATTTTCAGCTCATGTTTTCCGAGGCGGAGTAGCGAAGCGCACGCCTCTGCGCCGCCGCTGGCCTCGTAAATCGCCGCGCGGAGCTCTGTGGTGCCGAGGTCAATTCCGATCGCGTGGGCCATGCTCGCTCCTGAGAGGCGCCAGGGTACGCGGCTACGATCGGCTGTCAACCACCCGCGAGGTGGCAGGTGCGACCTCGAATGGAGGGCGGGGTCGCATTGTGAGGAACAAAGGGCGGCGATGCAGAGCTATCGAGGACGACTCACGACCTATCGAGTTTCAGTTGCACAGTTGGTCGCTTTGATGATTCGACGACTAAAATGTCGATAGTTGCCGACGATGCCCGCAGAGGTCCCATGAGGAGGGTTGAGGGCTGGAGAACCCTGAGATATCGTCATCTGCGATGGGTTCAAAGCAAGATCAAGCGAATGTGTGCGATATTGGCCGCGGCGAATTCGCGTGCCGGCCGGGTCCCGTGGGCATGGCTGCAGGCGCCGTTGCGCTCTGCTTGATGGCCTGTCCGCCGACGGCCAGCGAGACCGAAGCCGATACCGGTTTCACCAACGCGACGGCGAACGGTACCAGCGGGTCGGGCACAACTACGAATACGAGCGGAGGCAGCGAGACGGGCGTCAGCACCGAGACCGGTCCGACGACAGCGGGCACAACAGTGGGCACGACAGCGGGCACGACAGCGGGCACGACAGCGGGCACGACAGCGGGCACGACAGCGGGCACG
>CAYYUP010000061.1:0-19196 GCA_964474905.1 uncultured Nannocystis sp.
CGTCGCAATGCCAGCGAAGATCACCAAAAGCCCCCAGTGTCCGCGCTCCGCCAGACGCCAGGCGCCGACCGAGAGCATGTCGACCTTCAGCGTATAAAAACCCGCGAGCGGCGAGGCGCTCAGCCACCAGTGCGAGGCCTGCATGTAGGGCACCTGCGAGCGGATCGCCGGATCGCGGCTGAGGTGAAACATCCACTCAAAAATCGAGAACAGGCTTAGGTACAACGTGACCGCGACCGCGCCCACTTGCAGGCCCGCGAGCGCCACCTTCGGGGCTCGGCGCCAGCGCGGCCAGGCCTCCCAGAGCGCCGCCAGGGGCAGGATCGCGAAGGGCAAAACCGGGATCAAATGACGGGGACCGAGCGCCCAGCCGCCGTACCAGTCGCTCCGGGTCGCGATCACCAGCGCCCGGATCACGACCATCGCCAGCGCAAAGCAGGCGACATGTGGAAGGCGCCGTCGCAGGGCCGCCGCGCCGGCGAGACCCAGGGTGACCGCCGGCGCGTAGAGAAAAAGACTGCGTCCAGGTGCGACGAAGAGCGCGGCGAGACCGATCCACGGGGCCACAGAGTGACTGTAAATCCCGAAGCGACCGGTCTCCCAAGGTGACCCAAAGCGCAGGTAATGGGAGAGACCGAGGGACCCGAGCGCGACGAGACCGATGAGCAATGCGACCCCCCAAAGCCGACGCTCGATCCAGAGGCGCGCCGCCCCCCCCTGCCGCCAGCTCGGCCCGAGCGCGTAGACAATGAGACCGGGCAGTGCGCTCAGGTTGAGCACATGAACCTGTGCCAAGAGACCTGTGAGCGCCGCTGCCAACCACAGCCATCGAGCGCCCACAGCTTCGCCTCTTTGCCGGTGGTAGCGGGTGATCCAGAACGCTGCTAGCAGCAAGCAGAATGCCGACAGGGGTTCGCTGAGGAAGGTCCGGCTAAAGGGCCATGCGGCGGTCCCCAGAGCGTAGGCGAGCGCAGTCAGGGTCGACGCCCGCGCACCAAAGCCGAGCAGTGCAAGCCAGCCGAGCAGCAGCGCAGCGGTCCATCCCGTCACGGCGCAATTGGTCAGCGAGATCACGAGCCGAACCCAATCCGCAAAGGGCCCGCGGCGGTGAAAGACCATGTGATCGGAGCGCACCGCGTAGCGCCAGGTCTCAGGTACCCACGGGTAGGTGAGCTTCGCGAGATAGTAGGCAGGCAAAGCCGCCAGCGAGAGGCCGTGACCGAAAAAACCGTAGCGCCGCCCGTCCCTGCCCGCAGCCCAGCCGAAGGTCCCCCTCTTTTGTCCGCGAACCTCGCCCGAGCGCCGCTCGATCCCAGGGATCGCGAAGCTGTGCCCCTCAGCGATCGAGATCGTCGTCTGCACGACGATCTCATCGTCTGGAAAGGGGATCCGCCCGGGCGCCGTGAGCAGGTAGATCGCCGTCGCTTGCACAGCTACGGCGACCTGAAGCCGCCGTAGAATTCGCCTTGGGATCATCAGGGGCCTAGGCTCAGCCGCCGGTGCTACCCGTCGAGTCGCCGCCCATCTCGCACATCGAAGTGTCGAGGATGCACATCACAGGATCGCAAGAGAGTACGCCGCCCTCGTAGCCGAGCCCCGCACAGTCGAAGCCACCGAGATTGCCGCCATCGCATTGCTCGCCGGGGTCGAGCACACCGTTGTTGCAGTCCGCCGGTTGTGAGGTGGTCGAGCTGCCGGTGCTGCCAGTGCTGCCGGTGCTGCTCGTCGGATTTGTGTCCGAGGTGGTGCTGCCATGACCCGTCGACGAGGACGAACTCGAGGCGCCCGAGTCGGAGTCGGAGTCACTGCCGGAGTCGCTGCCGTGACTGCCGCTACTACTGTCGCCCGAGCTTGACGAGCTTGAACTCGCCGTCGCCGACGAACCGTGACCGCCACTGAGACCGCTGGTTCCCTCGTCATCGCCACAAGCGATCGCGAGGCAAGCCGTAAGACCGATGACGTTAAGGGCGCTGCGCAGCATACGTTCTTTTCGCGCGTTCCGGCCGGCGGGTCAAGTAGGCGCTAATACTCTCTGAGGACGTCAGCGTGCATCCCAGCTCCCGTATACTCGGGCCTTCGCCATGAACGATGACGTCTCCAACACCCCCGAAACGGTCGCCGACGCCTGGCGACGCTGCCTCGAGGGAGCCGCCCAAGCGGTGGTCTCGGTGCGGATCGATGCGCCCCGGCCCTTTGATACCAACTGGAACGAGTCCGCCCAGGCCACTGCCTTTGTCGTCGACGCCGAAGCCGGCCTGCTGCTGACCAATCGCCACGTCGTGCGCCCGGGACCCGCGGTCGCCGAGGGCGTCTTCTTAAACCACGAAGAGGCGCCTCTGCGATCGGTCTACCGCGACCCGGTGCACGACTTCGGCTTCTTTCGATTCGATCCAAAAGCCCTGCGCTTCATGGAGATCCGCGCCCTCCGCTTGCGGCCCGACCAGGCCCAGATCGGTGCCGAAATCCGGGTGATCGGCAACGATGCCGGCGAGAAGTTGTCGATCCTCGCCGGCACGATCGCCAGGCTCGACCGGCCGACACCCAACTACGGCCTGCGTCGCTACAACGACTTCAACACCTGCTACATCCAGGCCGCCTCAAGCACCTCTGGGGGCTCCTCGGGATCGCCGGTTCTCAACGTGCACGGCGACGTCGTCGCGCTTAATGCCGGCAGCCGCAACCACGCCGCTTCGAGCTTTTTCCTGCCGCTGCCGCGTGTCGTGCGGGCGCTCAAGTGCATCCAACGCGGCGAGGCCGTCAGCCGCGGCACCTTGACGACGACCTTCGGCCTGCGCGCGTTTGATGAGCTCCGCCGTCTGGGCCTGCGACCCACCACCGAAGAGACGATGCGCGCCGCCTTCCCGCACTCGAAAAGCCTGCTCGTCGTCGAGAAGATCCTCCCAGGAGGCGTGACCGGTGGGGCCCTCGAACTCGGTGACATCCTGCTGACGATCGCCGGCGAGCCGATCCAAGACTTCATTCGCATGGAGGAAATCCTCGACACCCATGTCGGTGCCCAGCTCAGCCTGGGGATCGAGCGCGGCGGTCAGGCGCTCGTCGCCGAAGTCACGGTCGCCGATCTGCACGCGATCACACCGGCGACCTGCATCGAATTCGGCGGCGGCCTGCTGCACGATCTCTCCTACCAAATCGCCCGCCAATTCCAGATCCCTCTGCGGGGCGTCTATCTCGCCAGCGCCGGCTATGTCTTCGCCCCTCTCGGCCTCGATCGAGGCGCCGTGATCACTGCGATCGGCGGCGTGCAAACCCCTGATCTCGCGACCCTAGAGCCCCTCCTACAGGGGCTTTCGCACGGCGAGCGCACCTCCGTCCGCTATTTCGAGGTCGACGCTCCCAGGCGTGAGCGGGTCGCGGTGATCACCGTCGATCGCCGCTTTTTTCCGATGGCGAGGCGCACCCGTGACGACAGCAACGGGCTTTGGCCAGCACTCGCCGCCCCGCCGGCGCCCGAAAGCCCCGCTCCCGAGACCCGCTCGACGACGCTGCCGATCGCCGATGATCCTCGGGCGAGCGCACTCGCGGCATCGCTGGTCACCGTCGAATCGAGCATCCCGCACAAGGTCGATGGCGTGCACGCGGCTCGCTTCCGCGGCGTCGGCCTGATCGTCGACGCAACCCTTGGGCTCGTACTCAGCGACCGTGCCGCGGTGCCTGTGGCCCTCGCCGACGTGCGCCTGACCTTCGCCGGTGCCCTCGAGATCCCCGCGACGATCGCCTTCCTCCACCCCTTTCACAACTACGCGATCCTCTCCTACGATCCAACGCGCCTAGGTGACACACCGCTGCGTTCAGTCGCCCTCGGCGATCACGATCCGAGCCCCGGCGAGAGCCTCTGGGTGGTCGGTCTTCGGCGCGACGGCCAGCTCTTCGCCCAGCGCAACGAGGTCGCCACCGTCAGCCCCTTAGAGCTACCTCTGCCCCGACCGCCGCGCTACCGCGCCGCCAACCTCGACAAAATTCTGCTCACCCACAACGTGCGCTCGACCCTCGGTGGCGCGCTCACAGACGATCAGGGCGCCGTCCTAGCGCTCTGGGCAACCTTTAACTACCAAAGTCAAAAAGAGAACAAGACCGTCTCGCTCGGTCTCCCGGTCGAACTTTGGCGGCCTACGGTCGAAGCTTTGCGACGCGGCGAAATGCCCTCGCTCTGGGAGCCGGGCATCGAACTGCGCGACCTCAGCCTGGCCGCCGCTCGCAACCACGGCCTCGACGAAACCTGGGCCCACCGCATCGAGGCCCACGACCCGCGCAGCCGTCAGGTGCTGATCGTCGATCGAGTCTCGGGCATGCAGTCGGGCTGGCGAAGCGGCGACGTACTCCTAGAGATCGACGGCACCATCATCAGCGACCTCAGCAGCTTCAACCAGGTATTAGCGCCGACGATCCAGGCGACTGTGCTGCGCGATCGTCAGGTCCATACCTTCGAGGCCTCGCTGGCGCCGATCTCTGGCCGCGGCAGCGAACGCATCGTGCACTGGGCAGGCGCGCTCATCCAAGAGGTGCCGCGCGGCGTTCGAGTCCAGCGCGGCGTCACCGACAGTGGCGTCTACATCTCGCTCTACTGGTACGGATCGCCCGCAAGCCGCTCCAAGTTGCGCGCAGCCCGGGTGATCACCGAGGTCGATTCACAACCGACGCCCGACCTGGACGCCTTCCTAGCCGCCGTCGCCGGCCGCGAGAGCGGCGACGCCCTGCGCCTCAAAAGTCTCGACATCGACGGCAAGGCCGACCTCATCACCATCCGGCTGGACCTCGACTACTTCCCGACCTTTGAGCTCCGCCTCGAAAATGGAGCCTGGCACCGGCTCGACGACGCCGATGCATGAACTTCGTGTTCTTTACTACGATGATTCCAACCCGGCATTTCGTTCATCCTGCACCCATGATGGCCTGAGCGATCGCTTGCGGGTAGAGCACGTGCTCGGCCTCATGGATCCGCTGATGCAACGACTCTGAGGTGTCCCCCGCGACCACGGGAACGGCGGCCTGGGCGATGATCGGCCCGTCATCGACCGCCGGTCGAACAATATGCACACTGCATCCGGTGATCTTCACGCCCAGCTCCAATGCCTGCTCGACCGCCCGCATCCCGCGAAAGCTGGGCAAGAGGCTCGGGTGCAGGTTGAGCACCCTGTCCGGAAAGGCATCGAGCAATACCGGCGTAACAATGCGCATCCAGCCGGCCATCGCCACCCACTCGACCTCCATCGCCCGCAGAGCGGCGACGACTTGAGCGTCAAAGAACTCGCGACTCTTACCGCGGTGCTCCACTAGCGTCGCCTGGATTCCCCGTTTCACCGCCCGCTTCGCCGCGTGGGCCCGACGTTTGTTGTGCACCAGACCGACGACCTCGTAGGGCATCGAAGCCGCCGCCGCAGCGTCGGCGATCGCCGCAAAATTCGAACCCGAGCCCGAGGCGAGAACACCCAGTCGCACAGGCGGCCGAGTCCAAGGGCGGACGTTCATCTCAGGCGCGACAAGCATGCCGCCTCATAGCCGACCGCCTCACCTCCGGCAAGCTCGCAGCTTTGATCGGCAGCGACCTACTTCGGCTCAGGGCAGCAGGGCGGATGCCCCTCTACGCCACATTCGGGGTCATCCTCGATCTCGATGCAGATACCGCAGCAAGGCGGATGCCCCTCGCTGCCGCACTCAGGATCGTTCTCCTTGAGCACACAGCCGACGCAGTCCCAGCGCCAGTTGTCGATGATCGCCGCGCTCGCCTTGTTGCTGTCGCCCATGTCCATGATCGCGAGCGCAAAGGTAAATTGTTCGAGGGGCAGCACTGGCGCCTCGACGGTCGCCCAACCGGTCGACGCGTGACCCTCAAAGCCGGTGTCGGCGAGCGCTGGATCGTCAAAGATGTAGCCCGAATTCTCCATCGCCTCCGCCAGCGAGGTCACGGTCAGCGGCTCGCCCTCAAAGAAGGTGACGTTGCCGGTGTAGGCCTCGCTCGTCGACCAGGCGATCAACATGTCGTTGTACTGAGCGCCGACAAAATCCGGGTACTCCGAAGAGAAGAACACAAAGTCAAAAAGGAAGCCGTGCACCCCGACCGGCACCTGCACATCAAACGCGAGCGACAGCTGATCGTTGGGGTTTGCGTTGCCGAGATTCCAGTTGCTCCAAATACTGTCGGAGCAATCGCCGACGCCGTCGCAGCCCTCAAAGGGCGTGCCACCGGCGCCACCGTTACTGCCGAGTTCGGCGGAGAGCGGCGGCGCTAAGGCGTCGGTATCGTCATTTGCATTGTTGTTATTGCTAAACTGCGAACCCGGCGGCTCGACAAGCACGCCCTCTTCATCGGGCTTGCTCAGGCGACCGCTGCTGACGATCAAAAAGCGCTCCCCCTCGCGCGGACGAAAGAGCTTCTCATCGGGCTTGTTGGGATCGTCGGCGCTACCAAAGACCGCCGCAACCCGCCAGGACTCAGGATTTTTCCACTGCTTGAACTTTTTAAAGGCCTTGCCCGAAATCGGCACGGTATTCTCGACCGCGCCCTTGCAGCCGACGCCGAGTGCCGCAAACGCGTGATCAGACGCGGATCCGTCGAGATCGATATCGCAGACCACCAAGTTGCCCGGCGCCTCACAGGCAGGCTCGCCGGTGCTGCCGCTGGTCTCGCCCACGCTGGTACTGCTGGTGCCGCTCTGGCTCGTACTCGTGCTGCCCGTGCTCGTGCTGCCCGTGCTGCCCGTCGAGCTGGCGGTCCCCGTGCTCGTACTCGGGTCGCTGCTCATCGTCGTCGAGCCGGTCGTCGTCGCAGTTGTTGTGCCGCTGCTAGTTCCGCTTGGGGAGGTGGTCCCGGTCGCTGACGCGGTGAAGCCGGTCGCCACCATGCTGTCATCTCCACAACCAGCGTTCACCGTCAGGGCGACTACTACTAATAATATTGTCGATCCGCCGCGCATCATGTCTCTCCGCCAACAGTGCCACGACCGGGCCCGCCCTGCCGCTCTTCTCCGACTTTTGTCGCCAGCCATGCGCAACGCGCGAACCCCGGCAGCAGTGCATGCTGCACAGGTTCGCTCCGGCGGCTCGCCCAGGGTCGGCCACGCGGCGCGGCGCAAGAATGCCCTCCGCAGGTACACCCCCCACGCGCGGTAAAGAAGACGACGCTGGCCGATCGACATCATCGATCCCGGGTCGTCGGCAACTCGATGGTGAAGGTCGAGCCGACACCCAGGGTACTCGTGACCGAGATCGATCCGCCCAGGGCAGCGACCAACTTTTCGGAGATCGCCAGACCCAAGCCCGTGCCCTTACGGCGCAAGCTCGCGGCTTCACTCACCTGAACAAAGGCCTCAAACACCTGCTCCAGCTCCTCGGCAGCGATGCCGACACCGGTGTCGCAAACACCGATTCGCACCCACTCGCGCTCTCCTCTGTCGACGACCTCGGCCGTGAGAGTAATCGTACCATCGTCGGTGAATTTCGCGGCGTTTCCCGCGAGGTTGATCAGGATTTGGTGGAGCCGCTGACGGTCGCTGACGAGCTTGATACCGGAGGCCACAACGATCTCCAGACGGTTGTTGTTGACGTCGACGAGCGGCTCAAGCGTATCCCGGAGCGAATTGACCACACTCTCCAGCTCGATTTCTTCGAAGACCAACTCGATCGCACCAGCCTCGATCCTCGAGATATCCAAGAGCCCATTGATCAGTCGAAGAAGGTGGTGACTGGCATCCGTAATCCGCTGTGCGTCCTTGCATAGATCACGCTCACGCACCTCCTCGAGCTCTTCGACAAGCAATTCGCTGTAGCCAATGATCGCATTCAGCGGCGTCCGAAACTCATGGCTCATCTGTCGCAAATACTCGGTCTTGCGCGTGTCTGCCCGCTCGGCGTCAGCGCGTGCACACCCGAGATCGAGGTTTAGCTGGTGCAAGCTCTGTTCGTTGATCGATCGATTGCGCTCGTAAACCATCGCCAAAAAGAAGGCGAGCAGCGGACTGACCGAAAATGTAGCGACAAAGGTCGGGAAGAAAGCGGCGAAGCTCTCAGTCGTCGCCAAGGGCAACGTATTCGCGAGGTAGAGCACCGAAGCGGCGGTCGTCAACGCACTCGCAAACCCAAAGCGCACGCCGAGGAAGAAGGTCACAAAGACCGGAAAGCAGGCGAACCACCCAAGCACTGGTGCCGGGAAATAGCCCGCGTGGCTGTGAATCACCGGCAACGCCACCATCAAGAGCAACGAGAAGAGCCCACCTGCAAAACGCTCCGAGCGAGTGACGTGCTGAACAATCGGCAGGGTGAGGATAACGACGAGGACCACAAGCCCCGCCCAGAAGCCAAAATCGAGCGGCAGCGTCAGACCGCGGACGATCTGAGCGATCGCGGTAAGCACGCCGCAGCCCACGCAAGAGACGACCAAAACACGCGCTCGGACCCGTACAGTGCTGTATTCGAGGAGTTCAACAGGGATGGCGCGGTCGACCCGCCTGAAGAACCATCCAAGCTCCTCCCCTGTGGACACCTGTTTCTGGCCTCTGTCGACGATGGGCATATCCGACGCTGCCAAACGTCCCCCAGTATCGGCACTCTCGCGGCAAAGCGCTACCCTTTTCCGACCCTGGCCTCATCCGCAGAGGCCACCATTCCCGCGCACCATAACACTGACGAGTTCACACGACTCCTAATGATCGGAGTTCTGCAACTTCCAGAAAAGGCAGCAACTACTATGGCGACCTCACACAATTATCAACACAACCTCCCAAGCATACCAATCGTCGACGCGCAGGTTAGGTGACAATGACCATCATCCGTCCACCCCACCAGTGACCATTCGCGGTAGTGTCCCAGAGAAACTCCGCCCTGGTTGACACTCATGCGCACCCGTGCCAGCATATGCTTCGGTTCACGGCAATGAAGGTCTCCACGACAAACGCCCTCCTCGGCAGTTCGGCTCTCTTTCGTCTGAAAGTCGATGGTATTTTGGGGCTAACTCGAGTTGTCCGATTTAGTGGACACGAGGAACTCTCATCCCTCTACGAGTTTCAAATCGACGTAGCCGGCGACGACATCGACTTAGGGGCGATGATCGGCAAAAAAGCAACCCTGACCATCGACGGCATCGAGTTCCCACGCTTCATCCACGGCATCCTCGCAGAAGTCCAGTATTCAGGACAGTCCCGTCGCTACAACCTCTACAGGCTGACTCTTGTACCGCCACTCTGGAAACTCTTGCATCGGACCAACTCTCGAGTGTTTCAGCCTGGCAGCACCCCAGAGATCCTCAAAAAGGTCCTCAAAGACGCAGGCATCGACGCCAAAGATCTCCGTTTTGCGCTCAGTGCGACCTACGGCGAACGAAATTACTGTGTTCAATACCGGGAAAGTGATTTCGCCTTTGTCTCTCGGCTGATGGAGGAGGATGGCATTTTCTACTTCTTTGAGCACGATGCCGACAAGGCGACACCGACCCTGGTCCTCGCCGATCATCCGGGAGTGCATGCGCCGATTCATGGCAACCCCGTTCTCTGGTTCGACGAAGGTGGTCGTGTACGCAACGACGAACACGTCACCCACATGCACTTCACAGAGGCCATCCGGCCCGGTAAGCTGTCGCTTCGGGACTTTAACTTTCACACCCCCGACGAGTCGATGGACGTCGAAGTCCAGGCGGATCGCGACATCGATTTGGAGGTCTATGAGTACCCGGGCGAGTTCCAAGATCCGAGCGAGGGAGCGCCGCATTTCGGTAAGACGATGGCAAAGATCCGCCTAGAGTCGCTCCAAGTCGCAAAGCGCCAGGGCAGCGGCGAAGGTGATTGTCCGCGGCTCACACCCGGCTTCATCTTTACCCTCGCGGGGCACCCCCGCCATGGCCTCAATGCCAGCTATCTCCTGACGCGAGTTGTGCACAGCGGCAGCCAACCCCAGTCCCTCGACGAAGACGGCCAGGGTGCTTTCCACTACAGCTCGGACTTTACCTGCATCGACAAGGACGTGCCCTTTCGGCCGCCAAGGGTCACCCCACGCCCGGTCGTCCGTGGTGTCCAGTCAGCGCGGGTCGTCGGCCCTGCGAGCGAAGAGGTCTATACAGATGACCAGGGCCGCGTGAAGGTCCAGTTCCACTGGGACCGCGAGGGCGAGTTTAACGAGGATAGCTCCTCCTGGGTGCGGGTCTCCCAGGCCTGGGCCGGCAAGGGTTGGGGAGCCATGTTCATCCCCAGAATCGGCCACGAGGTCCTGGTCGACTTTATCGAAGGCGACCCAGACCGGCCGATCATCACCGGACGCGTCTATCACGGCAAAAATACACTCCCCTACCCGCTGCCGGCCGAAAAAACCAAGAGCACTATCAAATCCGACTCCTCGATCGGCGGCGGCGGGTTTAATGAGTTGCGCTTCGAGGACCGCAAAGGCGGCGAAGAGGTCTTTCTCCACGCCCAAAAAGATCTCAACGAAGTCGTTCTCAACAACAACTCCCGCTCGGTCACGGCGGATCAAACCTTCAGCGTCGGCGGCAACCAAACCTTCACGATCACCAAAGATCGCAGCGTTACCGTCAGCGAAGGTGATGAGTCGCTCACGGTCGTCGAGGGCAAGAGTACAACCACGATCAAGCAAGATCGCAGCGTCACCGTCGAGCTCGGCGACAGCTCCCTAACGGTGGATACTGGCGCTCGTAAAGTCGAGGTCGAGAAATCGATCTGCGAGACCTCACGGAGCGCAAATATTGACCTCACCGCGCACACCTCGATGGCCCTGAAGGCCGAGACCGCCAGCCTGACCGCCAGCGCGCAAAGCTCGGTCACAGTAAAGTCGATCGATGCGGATCTGTCGATAAGCTCCAAGCTCGCAGCCTCGCTCGCCTCGCTCACGAGCACACTCGATCTCTCAGGACAGGAGGCTGTCAGGCTCGAGTCCAAGGGAGCGACCCTCGGCCTCAACGCCCTCGGTGTGGCAACGCTGCACTCGGATGATGCCGTCGAAATCACGGCGCCCTTAGCCGTGAGTATAAATGGTGGAGCCCTGGTCCAGGCCACCGGCGGAGTCGTCAATGTCATCGCCACCACCGAGATCAACCTCTCCGTCGGCGCGAGCGTGATCTCGATCAAGGCCGACGGGGTCACTATATCCGGCCCCAAGATCACGAGCACAGCGATCGGCATGCACGAGATCTCCGGCGCTCTCATCAAGATCAACTGATCTTATTCTTCGACCTCGACCATGCGGGCAATTCGTCATTTTCGCGGAGATCTATCGCACTTCCTCGAAGGAAGTGCACACGGGCTCTTACTGCTCAATATCGAATTCGAGCACACTGGCTATATCTATATGGTCCTCTCCGAAATCGACGCTCGGTCCGCCGATGTTCATCTCCCTTTTCCGCACACCTTCGAGTCAGCTTCAAATTATGTAGATATCGTGGCGAATTGCGTGGTCGCCAGTGCCCGTGAGGCCCTCGGCGAGGCGAGCCTCGATCTACCCGCGTCCTGCTCTGCTGCGAATCGTTCGCCTACAGAACGTCTGATCGCGATCCTTACCTATGCCCGGGATCTGCTGCCCCGCGGATCGGACAGCCCGCGCTTGGTCTGCACCCTCGTCCCGCTGACAATCGCCGGTAAAAAAAAGGGCGAGTACCTCGAGCTTGTTCGCTCGATCATCGAGGCTGAGGTCGGCTTTCCGCCGTGGTTTCACCGCATGCGGATCATCTTCTCGGCGCCGATAAAGGTGACGCGATCGTGGCGCCTCGGGCACTTTGCGCGGTCGATCACTGTCGACCTGTCGACAGAGGCGCTAGCGGCCGGAGCCGCCGCCGATGCCGAGGATCCCGAGCTTGCCGATCGTGAGCGCTCGATCTCATTGCTGCAAGACGCGACCGTGTTGTTCGGTCGCAAGTCCTACAAGTCCTCCTCCGCACGCTTTCACGAACTGCTCACTCGTGCCCAGCTCACCGAGGATCCGGTATTCCTGGCGATGGCCCTGATCGGCCTAGGCGATGTCGAGCATCGGCGCGGCGATGCCCAGGCGGCACTCGAATGGTACGAACGTGCGCTCGAGCCTGCTGGCAACACAGCTGCGCCGATCATCCTGCTCAATGTCACCAACAAGCTCGCTCAGCTCTACTTGGAAAAAAATCAAAACGAGGAAGCAGAGGCCTTCTTTGACGGGGCTCAGCAGCTCGCGGGGGCGTTGCCCGAGCCCCAAACCCAGGCGCTCTCGCTCGAGTCGCGAGGCGAGCTCCAGGAGCTTCGCGGGGCCACAAAAGCCGCCGCGCTGAGCTTTCTCGAGGGTGCCCGGGTCGCCCGGGACAACGAACTCGAGGTATTTGATCAACTGCGAAGTCGCCTGCAAGCGGCCTCGTGCGAAGGTCTGACGCCTGAGCAAATGACAGAACGCGAAGAGTTGCTCGGGTCAGGAGCGCGAGCCTGATGGCAAAGTCAAAGTCGATGCTCCCTTCTGTTAAGGCCTCGCCCCTGCCCGCACGACCAGAGACGCCAATCCGCACGCTACAGGTAGGCATGGGCAAGGTCATGACGACCCTCAACAAACCGATGGACGCGATCAATATGGGGATCGCCACGGCAACCGCAGGAATCTCGAAGGCGCTGCCCTCATTTCCGGCGGCAACCCTGGGCTCGCTCGCGATCGGTTGCCCCCATGTGCATGTGCCTCCGACTCCGCCCTTCTTTCCTCTGCCGCCGATCGGCCCTACGCTCTTTGGCTGCTGCATCTCTGTACTGATTGGCGGTCTACCGGCGGCGCGATGCGGGGATATCGGACTGAGCCCGACCTGTCTTGGGGGCTTGACTGGATACGAGATCTTCACGGGATCCTCGAAGGTGTTCATCGGCGGCGCCCGTGCGGCCCGGCTCCTTGATGTGACCATGCACTGCTGGCCGCCCAAGGCATGGTATGCGCGCGGTGCGATCGCTGCCCTGGTCAAAGCCGCAACTGTGGCCCAAAAAGTGATGGGTAAGGCCGGTGAGGCGATGCAGGTTGTCGGTATCGCGGCCGATGCCGGTGATGCTGTGCTCAGCGCGGTTGAAGGCGATCGAGCACTCGCCTCGGCCTACGCGCTATCCGCCGGCATGGGGGCCGCACAAATGGCCGCAGATGCGGTTGCGGCGGCTGCAAGCGCGCTTATCGGGAAACAACCCGGAACCCCACCCATTGGCGCGCTCGTTCATGGAAACCCAAAGGTCTTGATCGGCGGCTTTCCGATGCCGAGCGGCATGCAACTCGCCAGCCGCAAGCTCGCCAGCGCAAGCCGCAAGAAGCCCGACAAAGGCGAGAACGACGTGGGACCGAGCGCCTGCTCACGTTGACAGGATGACTACTGATGGCATCGATCTGCATCCTACCCCCCTACTCCGCCGAGGCTCACCAGCTCCGTTGGGTCGGCGATCCGGTCGATGTTGTCACCGGCATGCTCGCGGACACGGTGGTCGACGTCACCCTTGCCGCGGACCCACCAATCCTTTGGCAACGCCGCTACAGCAGCGCGCTCATCGACCAAAAGGGGCCCTTCGGCCGCGGCAGCGACCTAGGGCTCGCCCGAAGTCTGCGGATTACGGTCGACGGCATTCTCTACACAAGGCCGTGCTCGCAGGATCTCATGTTCCCCTATCCGCTGAGCGGGCAGGCCTACTTTCGCCAACGCGGGCACAGGCTTGAGTTCTCGCCACAGGGGCTCTCACGCGTCACAGGGCCCGAAGGCGCCGTCGACGAGTTTACGCCGATGCCGGAGGATCCGCCGTCGTCGCGCCTCTCGAAAATCGTCGACAACACCGGTCACTTGGGCCTGCACTACGATGCTCGCGGGCACGTTATTCGGATCACCGCAGGCGACACCCGGGCCCTACATATCGAATGGCATGGCGACCAAGTCGAGCGCCTCTGGACAGCGCCGACCTCGGCGAGCAAACCTCTCACTCTCATCCACTACACATATGACGAGCACCACAGGCTCCGCGAAATCCTCGATCGTTACGGGGCGCGGCAAACCTTTAACTACGACGGCGCCCACCGACTGGTCGAGCGCAGCGATCGCAGCGGCTACCGTTTTGAGTACGCCTACGACGACGAGGGGCGCTGTATCAGCGCTCGCGGTCACGACGGTGTCGCCGCGGTCCAGCTCCGCTACATGCCCGAAGCGCAGGCGACCCTGGTCACCCTGGCCGACGGGGGCGAGTGGCTCTACCGCTACGATGAATCGGCCTCGATCACCGAGATCATCAATCCGCTCGGGGGAAAGCGCTCCTTCTCGTACCACGAAGACGGCCGCCTAGACACCGAGACCGACGCCAGCAGCGAGACCCGCAGGGCCCTCTACGGTCCTACAGGTGAGCTTATCGGCTGGCGAAATTCTGCCGGCGCACTGCGTCCCGCGAGTTCGCCAAGCGGTCCGCTGCCACACCGCGTACCGCGTACCCACTGCGAACTCGAGGTCGGGCATCATGCCGCCCAGGTAACCTCAAATGCGCCCTGCGCCTCGGCCTCGATCCGCTCGCTCTTTCTCCAGGGAGGATCGATCTGGTCGCGACTCTTCGCAACCCCAGACCCGCGGGGCGAACACTCCTGCCATCGCGATATCACCGGGCTGTTGCTCCGTGAGGACGACCAAGACGCCGAGCGTCGTGGGCACGCACGGGTTTGGGGCTACACCGCCAATGGCTGGGTCGAGCGCTACCGTGATCATGATGGTGGACGCTACGAGTTTAAGTACAGTTCGTGGAACCACCGGATCGCCGCTGGCGACCCGCTGGGGCGGACGATCCGCTACGAATATACCCCGACCGAAAAAATCGCCTCGATCACAGATCCGGCGGGCAACCGGCACGAGTACGGCTACGATCTCACCGGCGAGCTGACCTCCGTCGACCACGCAGGGGAGCGCGTCGAGACCTACTTCCGCGACCAAGCAGGTCGGTTGATCGAAAAACGTGACGCCGCCGGCAAGCGATTGATCACCTACGAGTACGGCGCGAGCAACCTCAAATCGCGGCAGCAGCTCGCCAGTGGCGAAGACTACCGATATCAATACACACCGGCGGGGCAAATCGCCGCGATCAACGACAGTCAAAGACTCTACGAATTTGCCTACACCGGCGAAGGTCGGCGTCGGCAGGATCTCAGGGGCGGACGCGGCATCCGTCATCGATTTTCCTTCGAAGAGCGGCTCGAGACGACGATCCTCGATCGCTTCACGATCCGTTACGAGCACACGGACGAGGGCCGATTCACGATCATCGACCCGACCGGCGGTCGTCATCTTGTGGAGTTCGGAACCGATGGATCCGTCTATCGTCACTTCGCCTGCGGCCACACTGAACTCTCGCATTTCAACAGCTTGGGGCGCTGCCTGGGCAAACATCTCTTCCCACCGGACCCCAAAAATGCCGTCTGGCGCCGCCGTTTCGAGTATTCCGCCGAGGGTGATCTGGTCGCCGTCGACGACAGCGAACTCGGCACCACCCTCTATTCCTACGATGCCGCGCATCAACTCGTCGGCGAGCTTGGGCCCGAGGGCCGCGCAGGGGCCTACGCCTACGACCTCGCCGGTAACCTGGTCCAAGCGCCAGGTCTCAGTGATGTGGCAATTGGCCACGGCAACCAACTGCTGACGGCCAACGGGGATCGATTTACCTACGACGGGCGCAACAACCTCAGCACCTGGGAGAGCGACGAGCGAACACTGCACTTTATTCGCGACTCCCTCGATCGTCTGCGTGTGATCGAGGGACTCGATCGGCCCTGGACCGCCGAGTACGATCCACTGGGGCGACGGATCCGCAAGACCTACGGCAGCGATTCGACTGAGTATTTTTGGGACACCGATTTTCTCACAGCCGAGCGCCACGCCGACGGCCGCCTGCGGATCTTCGTCCGGGCCGACGATTTTTCCCTCGTGCCTTGGCTCGTTCTCGACTACTCTTCAGAGCATGCTGAGCCCACCGACGGCCGCGTGCACACGATCCTCAGCGACCCACGGGGGGCGCCGATCGCTGCCCTCGACAGCACAGGAACACGGATTTGGTCCGCCAGCTACAGCCCCTACGGCTCGGCCACAACCCGCGGCGACCTGGCCTTACCGCAGCGCCTCGCCGGCCAGCATTGTGACCTCGAAACCGGCCTCTATTACCACCGATTCCGCTACTACAGCCCCGTACTCGGCCGCTTCCTCGAAGAAGACCCCGCCGGAGTCAGCGGAGGCCTGGGTCTCTATAGCTACACGTCCAGCCCCCTGGTGGACTTCGACCCTCGCGGGCTCAAGTGTGACGAGTGTGACTCGAATGACCACAAAACCGAAGATTGCCCGGAGACAAAGAAGAACACACGCGGCGGCGGCAAAAACGATAAGCATGCGAATGTCGATGCTCGTAGAGTGGCCGAAAAAAAATGGCAAGCTGCAAAGGCCGAACTCCAAGCAGCCAAGGTGTCGGGCGCCACAAAGAGAGTGAAACGGACGCTCCAAAAGAAAATTGATCACTGGAAGCGCAAAATGGACTTCACAGGTGAAAATCATTCGACGAAAGACAAGCGATGAATTGGCACTGGGTTCCTGGCAATAGATGTGGGCCCTTCCTCTTCGGCCACGCTCTTCCAAAGTTGACGGATCTCCCCATAACTTTGCTAGATCCATCCTACGATGGCGCCGATTGGCAAACCTACCGCGTTGGTGACGAGGAGGCTCGAATTTGTGTCGAAAATGGTATCATTGTAACGGTTGAGTGCGTCCACTCATTGCATTATCAAGGACATGGTGAGCTATTGGGCCTTCATGTGGATACGGCAAATGCAATTTTTGAAGGGGCGCTAACACTAGAGGAGCGATGGGATGATGGTACATCGATGTACGAAGCAGAGAATCTCGGGCTTACCCTTTGGGTTGAAAACGGACACATTGAATCCGCGACGGTCGGAGAAATTCTCCGTGCAGACATGACCTCGCCCCCTCCCCCAGACAAAGAGACGCAATCCTGAGCCTCTCCGCGTCTCAGTAGACTTGAGGGACCCAGGAGTAACTCGGTGGCGACAAAGAGAGCATCATGGCGAGAGATTCGCTTCAAGCTTCCGGGAGAGATGGTCAGCCCGTAAGAATTGAGGTATCAGGTTTTTGAGTAGAACCGTCAGGAACCGAGCGCCACGCGAACGGCCGCCTGCGGATCTCAGAAGGCGGCACTAACCCGAAGATTCTCGGGGCATTGGATCCCAAAGATTTCGCAGGAAAGACTTCGACTGAAATCGACCGCCTCATCCGAGAGGTCGGACTAATCAATGGTACCGTTACGGCCTCTGAGTCCCCTGAGGCTCACCTACCTGTCGGAAATCACTAGTGACTCTCTCAATTCATGATATGCATGACGCAACACTTCAGACCCTTCACTTCTCTTGGAGAGACGGTTTAACCACATTTTTCATTCGAACTGGCAATGAAGGTGAAGTCTGTATTTCGATCTCGGAGTGCAGGGATCTCACAATCCCAAGGCGCGAAGATTGGGGACGAAGTTCATCGATTATGTCTATGGTCTACCTAGACGGCGATCCTGAACAGGGTTTGGTGATCAAGATGCAGTCTGGAGATCAACTGATCGCGCGTGGATGTGTGGGCAAATTTGAAACCCGAGGCTCGTAAGCCCGAAGAACGGGACCCTACGACAACCTGGAGTCTGCATCTACGCACAAAGTCCCAGGTCGACGTTGCTTCCGCGGGCTCACAACCCCGAACGCACCCCGGCAAAAACGCCCCCCCCTCGCCGCGCCTGAATCGGCGATAAAGAACCGTGCTCGCCGACTCCTACCCCTACTACCTCAGCAACAAGCCCGTTCGCGGCAACACCTCCATCGAGGTCCGTGACAAGTACCGCGGCGAGGTCATCACTCGGGTCGCGAGTGCCGATGCGGCGGCGGTCGAGCAGGCGATCACGGCTGCGGTTGCGGCCAGGCCGGCGATGCAGGCGATGCGTGCCTACGATCGCCGCCGGATTCTCGACCACTGCGTCGACCGTTTTGAGGCCCGTCGCGACGAGCTCGCAGCTACGCTCTGCCTCGAAGCCGGCAAACCGATCCGCGACGCCCGCGGCGAAGTCACTCGCCTGATCGACACCTTTCGCTACGCTGCAGGCGAGGCCATTCGCATCGGCGGCGAGGTGCTCAACCTCGAGATATCAGCCCGTGCCAGCGGTTACCGAGGCATGACCAAACGGGTGCCGATCGGCCCCTGTGCCCTGATCACACCCTTTAATTTTCCCCTCAACCTGGTCGCCCACAAGGTCGCGCCGGCGCTGGCGATAGGCTGCCCCTTTGTCCTCAAACCAGCTTCCACAACACCGATCGGTGCCCTGATCATCGCCGAGATCCTGGCCGAGACAGACCTGCCCGCGGGCGCCTTCTCAGTCATGCCGATGGACCATGCCGTCGCCGATCCGCTGGTCACCGACGCCCGCCTGCGCTATCTCTCCTTCACCGGCTCCGGGCGCGTCGGCTGGGCGATGAAATCCCGCGCCGGCCAAAAAAAGGTCAGCCTCGAACTCGGCGGCAACGCGGCCTGCATCATCGATGCCGACACTGATCTCGAAGACGCCACCGAACGCCTGACTATCGGCGCCTTTTATCAATCGGGGCAGAGCTGCGTCAGCGTCCAGCGGATCATCGCCCACTCTTCGATCTACGACGAGCTGCGCGCGCGCTTGGTCGCCAAAGCCAAGACCTTAAAGGTCGGCAACCCGCGCTACGAGTCGACCTTTATCGGGCCGATGATCTCCGAGAGCGAAGCGACCCGCGTCAGCGAGTGGATCGACGAGGCCCGTTCGCTCGGGGCCAAACTTCTCTGCGGAGGCAGCCGCGACGGCGCGCTGGTCCCCGCGACCATCCTCGAGCAGGTGCCGCGCGAGGCCAAGGTCTACCGCGACGAAGTCTTCGGTCCGGTCGTCTGTCTCAGCCGCTTCGACGATTTTGAGGCGGCGCTCACCGAGGTCAACGACTCGCGCTACGGCCTGCAGGCAGGCGTCTTCACCCACGACATCCGCAGGATCCACCGCGCCTGGGACAGCCTCGAAGTCGGCGGCGTGGTGATCGGCGACGTGCCCTCCTGGCGCGTCGATCACATGCCCTACGGCGGTGTAAAAGCCAGCGGCACCGGCCGCGAGGGCATCCGCTACGCGATCGAATCGATGAGCGAACTCCGTCTCCTGGTCCTCCGCGATCCGATCCGCTAGGCCCGG
>CAYYUP010000061.1:19296-29068 GCA_964474905.1 uncultured Nannocystis sp.
GAGGCCTCGGACGGCCTTCACTGCGGCAGCACCCTCGGTGGCCTCGCAAATCACCAGAGCCTCTATCAATGCATAGACGGCAAGACCGACAGCGCCGGGGTCTGCGATTACGGCTGCGCGAACAACCTGTGCAACAAGCCGCCCAAGGACAATGATCCCTGCGACGGAGCCAAAAACGGCAACGGCGAGTATTGCGGCGGCACCCTGCCAGACGGCGACGCAGATACGCTCTACACCTGTATCGACGGCACAACGAGCGCGACAAAGCCTTGCCAGCAGGGCTGCCAGGTCAACCCCCCGGGCACCGCAGATACCTGTAACGCCGCGGATCTATGCCAATACGCCGAAAGCGGCAACGGTGCCTATTGCGGGTCATCGCTAAAGCCGGGCATCGCCGACGACGTGCTCTTTCAATGTGTCGACAAAAAGACCCAAAACCAACAGACTTGCTCTGAGGGCTGTACCATGATGCCGCCGGGCGAGCCCGATGTCTGCGCCCCACAGCAGGGCGGCGATGAGTGCTGCCTGGGAACACCGCCCGGCACCCTAACCCAGAGCTACAGCGCCTGTGGCGGTGGAGGGGCCCATTACGGCATCGATCTCGGCACTGCGACCGGCACCCCGATCTACGCCGGCATCAGCGGTACGGTCGTCGGCATCGCGCTCGGCTATGCCAATTGCTACAACGCCCAAACCATGAGTTGCAGCCAGTCCTGTTGGAATTCATTCAACTACATTAAGCTCAAATCCGATTGTGGCGACCCCAGCGACCAGGCCCAAGACCTCCATGTGTACTATCTACATATCGACGGTGTGCCCGGCGGCATCGCCCAAGGTGTGCACGTCGATCAGGGGCAGCTGCTCGCCTACAGCGGTAACTCGGGCTGCTCAACGGGTCCGCACATCCACATCGAGACCGCCTCGGTCGCCAAGGGCCAGCCGGCGGTGCTCAGCACCTGCAGCTCCAAAGACCCTGCGGACCTCTACTGCCAATAAACGGTCGCTCGCCGTGACACGACCGGAGTCATCGCCAAAAGTGAGGCCCGCGGGTGCCATCGCTCTCTGGTACCCTCCGGGCCATGCAACGCGCAGCTCGCATCGCGGTCGGCTTCATCGCTCTCCTGCACGTGTACATCCTCGTGCTCGAGATGTTCCTCTGGGAGACAGAGCGGGGTCTCAAAGCCTTCGCCATGACGCCCGAGTTTGCCTCGTCAACGGCAGTGCTCGCCGCCAACCAAGGGCTCTACAACGGCTTCCTCGCGGCGGGACTCGCCTGGGGGCTTATCTACCGCGATCGCCAGGTCGGCCAACATCTCCAGCTCTTCTTCCTCGGCTGCGTCGCAGTCGCGGGCATCTACGGCTCCGCCACGGCCAAGTTTTCGATCCTCTTTATCCAGACCATACCGGCTGTCATCGCGATCTCGCTGGTGGTTCTCGCCGGCAAGCGGCGCTAGCCACTTCCGCGCACGCTGTCCACCTCCGGGCCCCCTCGCCGACCACAAGCACAGGCGAAGGCCCGCGCTACTGAGGCACGATATCGAGGTCTAGGCCCCCTGGAAACCAGTACGACCCGGAATTGATGACTCCGTACACGCTGATCCCGACCTTATCGTCTGCGGTGACCTGGTGACTGCCATCGCCACTGTTTGAGAGGGAGACGTGTGCGACCTGGAATCCAGTATTACCGATATTTGTCCAACCCCCGACAGCCACCTGGTCGACTTGGACCTTTGAGCCCGAGGGGGCGATGATGTCGACAAAATTGGCGACCCAATTCGTCTCGGCAAAGAAGGTGTATTCGTCGCGGTACTGCTCGGCGGGCACGGTGAGCAGCATCGCGGGATCCGAGGTCCCGTAGCCAGCATCCTGGCCGACCATAAACTGTGCGACCAGGATCTTCTTGTTCGAGCTGACCTTAAAGCTCGCCGTGCTATTGGTGATCAACCTGAAATCGCCGGCCTTGGCCAGGGTTTTATTGCCCGGAATATCGGGTTCAAAGGTCAGGGTTGTATTATCCTCACTGGCGACGATTTTGACCATTTGAGCCTTGGCCAGATTGTTGTTCGGGACCTGCACCGGCGGCACGACGATGTACTCCTTGGCGAGGACATCGATCGGAAACATTGCCTCCTCGAGATGATCGCAGGCGGCCACATCAGACGGCACGTTTGTGCACGTGTGACCGGCGAGCATCGAGATCGGCTTGTCGGCGACGGCGATGGTCCCGGTGACATCCCCTCCCTTGCTCGTCATGACCTCGACCACATCTCCGCTATTGAGTAGGATCACACCGGTACCGTCGAACGAAACGCCACCACCGCCTTGAATCTTGGTACCTGTCGCGGAGGGGTGGAGGGTGACGGTGGTATTGTCTTCGCTGGCGACGACGGCGTACCAAGCTGGAAAATTGTAGGGATCCCAATGCGGCCAGCTCACGGCCATCGCCTCGTTGCCCCAAGTATTGACCGGAAGCAGCAGCGACGCATCATTGGTAGCAGCAGCGCCGATGGGGTTGAACTGATAGACGGTAACCGGTTGATTCGAGCGCAGACGGTAAGCGCCGTCAATGGCCTTCGTAGAGGGGCCGAGTCCCTTTGTCAGGTCGTTGACCCAGGGGAGCTTGATGACGCCGACGGAGTTGGCCGCGACATCGACCGTCTTCACTATCTTTACTCCTCGCATCACGGTAATTGTCGCAACTTGATCGGCTGTATTGGCAACCGCGGCTGCGAATTCGCGCAGTGGTGCAGTGTTAAAATCATCGTGTTGCTGGGTAACAACAACGTAGTAGTCACAGCCTACATAGCTCAATCCGAGCCCAGCACAGGCGCCGACGCATTGGCCTACGTCAGGGTCGCAGCTGAGACCTTGGACCCCGTCGCAGGTCCCGTCAGGAACCCAAGCGTCACCATTTTCAGTACACACCAGGACATCGTCGCCATCGCATTGTCCCTCGCCCGGGACGCAGAGCACACAGCCAAGAACGGCCGCACACTCGTTATCACAGACCTCTTCAGAGGTATATCCGCCCATACCGTCGCATACCTTGGCATTGCCGTCTTCGCAGATGACGCTACCCTCTTCACAAAAACCTCCTGTGGTCGTGCCCTCTGTGGTTGTTGTTGGGTCGGTCGTGGTAGGCCCTGTGCTCGTCGATCCTGTGCTCGTCGGCCCCGTACTCGTCGGGTCCGAACTCGTCGGCCCCGTGCTCGTCTGCCCCGTGCTCGAGCCCGTGCTCGTCTGCCCCGTGCTCGTCTGCCCCGTGGTCTCGGGGCCTGTTGTCGGGCCTACTGTTGGGCCTGTCGCCGAGGTAGAGCTGGATTCGCTGGCCGAAGAGTTCGCTGTGGTTGTTGCGCTATCGCTCGTTGCGGAGTCATCTCCGCTACAACCAGCGAGCCCTGGGTGGGCAATTAAGAGCGCGATACACAGACACGAGGAGGAACGTCGGGGGTCCATTCTATGGATATAAATAGCATATGACGTTACGGGCTCGCGGGCCCAATCACTGGAACCCTGCGCACTCTAGATGGAGTCGAGTTCGGCTGCGCTCCTCGCCGCGCGGCCGGACGATGGGCGGGCGATGGCGAACAACGCCCGGCAAGCAGCGCTCGCCAGAGCCGCCCATCCCTGTCTACATGCGAGCGCCCTTGCCACCTCGAGGTGGCGCCCATAAACACACGCAACGGGCCAGAATCCCTCGCGCGTCACGGCTCGCACCGGCGCTACTGGGGCACAACCTCGAGGTCTAGGCCCCCTGGAAACCAGTACGACCCAGAATTAACGACTCCGTACACGCTGATCCCAACCTTATTGTCCGAGGTGACCTGATGACTGCCGTCTCCCCCATTCGCGAGGGAGATATGCGCGACCTGGAATCCAGTATTACCGATATTCGTCCATGCACCGACGGCGACCTGGTCGACCTCGACGGAGGAGCCCGTGGGGGCAATGATATCGACAAAGTTGGCGATCCAATTTGTCTCGGCAAAGAAGGTATATTCGTCGCGGTATTGCTCGGCAGGCACAGTTAGCACCATCGCGGGGTCCGAGGACCCGTAGCCAGCGGTCTGGCCGACCATGAACTGGGCCACCAAAATTTTCTTGTCCGAGCTAACCTTAAAGAGCGTCGTGCTGTCGGTGATCATCCTGAAATCACCGGCCTTGGCGAGGTTCTTGTTGCCCGGCATGTCGGGCTCAAAGGTCAGGGTTGTATCGTCCTCGCTAGCGACGATTTTGATGATCTGCCCCTTGGCCAGGTTGTTATTCGGGATCTGGACCGGAGGAACAATAATGTACTCTTTGGCGAGAGCATCGATCGGGAACATCGCCTCCTCGAGATGGTCGCAGGCGGACTCTTCAAAGGGCACGTTTGTACAGGAGTGGCCGGCAAGCATCGAGATCGGCTTGTCGGCAACGGCAATGGTCCCGGTGACATCCCCCCCCTTGCTCGTCAGCACCTCGAGAACATCTCCCTTGTCGAGCATGATCACACCGGTGCCGTCGGCCGCAACGCCGCCCCCCGCCTGGATTTTGGTACCGGTTGCGGAGGGATGGAGAGTAATGGAAGTACCGTCTTCGCTGGCGACAAGAGCGTACCAGGCGGGATAATTGACGGCATCCCAGTGTGGCCAGCTCACGGCCATAGCCTCGAGACCCCAAGTATTGACCGGCAACAGCAGCGATGCATCATTGGTCACGGTCGCACCGATGGGATTGAACTGGTATACAGTGACCGGATTATTCGAGCGTAGACGATACGCGCCGTCAGCGACCATCACAGAGGGTCCGAGCCCCTTCGTCAATTCGTTGATCCAAGGCATTTTTACGATCCCGACAGAGTTGGCCGCGACATCGACAGTTGTCACCACATTGCCCCCTCGGGTCACGGTCACGGTCGCGACTTGATCGGCTGTATTGGCAACGGCGACCGCAAACTCGTTCTGGGGAGCGGTGTTATAACCGTCGTGTTGCTGGGTGACCACCGCGTAGTAATCACAGCCGACATAGCTCAGCCCGAGCCCCGCGCAGGCGCCCACGCATTGCTCGAGATCGGGGTCGCAGCTGAGACCCTGGAGCCCGTCGCAGGTCTCGCCGGGCTCCCAGGCATCGCCGTTTTCATTACAAGTCAGAATGTTGTCGCCATCGCATTGGCCCTGCCCTGGGATACACAGCACACAGCCGAGATCAGCCGCACATTCGTTATCACAGGCCTCTTCGGAGGTATATCCACCCATTCCGTCGCATACTTTGGCATTGCCGTCTTCGCAGATAACGGTGCCCTCCTCACAAAAATCTCCAGTGGTCGTACCATCCGTGGTGGTTGTTGGATCCGTGGTCATCGGCCCTGTGCTCGTCGGCCCTGTGCTCGTCGGCCCTGTGGTCATAGGTCCCGTACTCTCGGGTCCTGTGGTCGGGCCTGTGGTCGGGCCTGTTGTCGAGCCTGTTGTCGGGCCTGTCGTCGGACCTGTCGTCGGACCTGTCGTTGGGCCTGTGGACCCGGTCATCGAGGTGGTATCGGTTTCGCTGGCAGAGGAGGTCGCAGTCGTTGTCGCGCTATCGCGGGTCGTCTGGCCGGTCGCGGAATCATCTCCGCTGCAGCCTGCGAGCCCCGGAAAAGCAATTATGAGAGAGAAACGCAGGCACGAGGAGGAGAGTCGCGATACCATAATGCAATCAGAATTAGCACAAGCTCCGACGGCGTGCTGACCCAATCACCCGCACTCAACGTGATCATGATTGAGCTTGAGCCCGCGAATTCAGCACCGGCAGCTCACCGCGCAGATGCATGGCGAAGCCCTATTTGGCGGCGTTCGGTGCTCGGCAATCGACACCCCAGCAAGCACGGCACCAACCGAATCCGCGCACCATTGTCAGCGCCGGCCGAGTCGCGCATCATGCCCCGATGCTGACCCTCTTCTCGACCCCGCCAGCCTGGGGCATACCGAGCTTGAGTCCCTTCTGTCTCAAAGTCGAGACCTACCTGCGCATGGCAAAGATCCCCTACGAAGTGCGGGCTGCAGATATGCGCCGTGCGCCCAAGGGAAAAATACCCTGGATCGACGACGATGGAGTCATCCTCGGGGACTCGAGCGCGATCCTCGACTACCTCAAAGAAAAGCACGGAGACCCCCTCGACGGCAAGCTCAGCCCACTCGAGCGCAGCCGTCTGCACCTGCTGCAGTGCACTATCGAGGATCATACGTACTTCGCGCTCGCCTACCTGCGCTGGTCGGCCAAGGCCGGCAGGCCTCACCTCAAGGAGGCTCTCGCGCCGGTCCTGCCACCCATCGGCGGCGGCCTCATCGTCAAACTGATCGGCCGAAGCGTGCGCAAGGCCGCCTACGCGCAGGGCATCGCCCGGCATACACATGCCGAAATCGTCACCTCCGTCCGCCGCGATCTCGAGGTTTTCTCGCTCGAGCTCGGCGACAACCCCTATTTTTTCGGCGAAGCGCCGACCTCTCTCGACGCCATCATGTACGGCTTCCTCGCCCAGATCTATCACACCCCCTGGGAGACCGAAGCCAACACGATCGCCCGGGACCTAGGCAACCTCGTCGATTACGAGGCCCGGATGCAAGAGCGTTACTTCCCGAACTAGCTCGGATCGCAGGGCCCCTCGCATTGGCTCTGCAACACCCCGTTTAGCAAGAATTCGGCGATCGTCGCCTGCACGCCCTCGCCGTCCGCCGACGACCCATGGGCGCCGTTATCCTCTGATGCGGGAAGATTGCTCGCAGGCGGCAGCGGTGGGCTTTGGGTGTCGACCTGCAGCAGGGCCAGGGCCTCGATCGGCGCCTCGGTGCTCGGCACCCCGTAGACCTCGTACACCGGCGGCCCGGCCATCTGCATCCCGTAGGACCGGGCCATCATCTCGCTCGAAATATTTGGCACCTGAGTGTCGCCTATCGACTCGATGAGCAGCAGCGACTTCGGCTCATTGCCGGCGAAGGGCTGCTCGCGGAGCTGCTCGCCGTACACCACCGGATCGGAGAGATCAAAGGTCGACTGATAGAGGGCAAAGAGGAATTCACGCTCCATCGCATCTGCGTGATAGTCAGACCAAAGCTGATCCACGGCGCCAAAGGCTGTCGAGCGCCAGATCATCAGCGAGTAGTTCGCACCGCCGACAACCAGTACACCGCGGTTAAGGTTAGGCGCGAAAGCGACCGCCGTACCCCCCATAATGCCGCCCTGCGAGCCCCCCAGGTAATGCACAACACTGGTATCTACGAGCGGCATCTCGCCCGCTTTAAACGCGGGATCTGCGGCCAGATCGCCAGCCACCAGGTACGCGAGAGTCGAGAAATTTACGCTCGACTGCAGGAGACGCTCGGGCATCGAGCGGCCGTTGACAAAGCTCGAGGTGACCACAGTCGCGACATTGGCGATATCATCCTCGGACATACCCCACCAATCGGTACCCACAAGAATGATATCACCCGTTTTACCGGCGACCGAAACGGTCTCACTCGCATTTCCCAGGAGGCCATGACCGTAGACCGCGATCGGAGCTGGCACCGCGCCGTCGAGCACCGAACGGGGAATCGCAGCGACAAAGGGCGCCTCTACCGTGCCCTCGCAGAGCGGCAGGCCGTCCTTGTCGCGCTGCAAGAGGCTGCCAGGACCCGCGTCACCCACCATGCAATTGGGCGTATTAAAGACCCCCTCGATGATCCGAGCGACCGGCCCCTCGTCGACCTCTTCGACCGAGTTGATGGTGTAGCCGAGATCTCCAGCGCTGGCGGCCGCCTTGACCTGCGGCAGCATCGCCCGGGCATCGCGCTTGAGGGAGTCTTCGTCGATCGTCGTGAAGTCCCAGGCGAGCAGGAGCTCCTCGCGAGCGATGTCTGCAGCCTCGAGATCGGCAAAGAGATCCTCGTAACCCGGACGCAATGCCTCGACCTCGGGCATATCGGTGGCTAGGCCGTCGCGCAGCGCTCGGAAGATCGGCGAGGCCTCGATCGCGGCCCCCTCGGCATCCCGCAGCCCGCGAACAGCGACGATGTAGCGGGTGCCAAAGTCCAGGCGACGCATCGGCCGGATAAACACCGCCTGCCGCGACGGCTCACCGACCACGCGAGCGTCGACCTCGGCAAAGGTCGGCCAACGCTCGCCATCCGCCCGCAGGAGCACGATCGTCGCCTTCTCCGCCAGCGATCCGGCGATATCGTCGATCCCCGCGAGATCCTCGCTCATCACGCCCTTGGGGGTGACAAAGCGGATCTGCGAATTGGGCGAGAAACCCGAGCGCTCGTTGATGATCTCGGCGACATCGACCACCTGACCCATGTTGTTTTTTGGCAGCAGCTCGGCGTCGTAGTCGACGCGCAGGCCCGTGGGACTCTGGGCATCCCCGTAAGTCGCAAAGTTAGAGGGCCACGGGTACATGCAGATGCCCTGAGAGAGCGGATGGCAGCCGCGCTCGATCGCCTGCCGGTCGACATCGACACAGAGCCCGTCGATGCAGGCCTGGTCGTCCGCACAGGGCTCGCAGCCCGCCCCCTCGCTCTCGCTCTCCCCGGAGTCGCTCTCGCTCTCGCCAAGTGTCGTCGACGACATCATCGTCGTCGACCCCTCGCTCTCGGTCTCTGTCTCGCCAGCGGTTGCGGTTGCGGTCGTCACGCTCGGCGACGGACAAGCAGCGACCAAGAACACACAGGAGCCGAGGAGCAGGGTGGTAGGGAGCCGAACGCCGATCATTTTTCATCGATACCACAGACCGTCCGTGGATTTACCAAGATGAGCCGGAACCGTACGATCGTATAAATACTAATTTGATCGAGACGTCGAGATATCATTTGCGTTTTCGCTCACAACGAGAGTATGAGCATCATGTCCCGTCTCGGATGATCCGCTTATTTCCCCCTGCAAAGACTGTACAATAACCTCATTCAACTCCGTGTTTCTATTTACAACGACACAGGTCGCGATCGCCGCAGCGCTCATTCTACCCGCATGTGGCGATGATACGACCGGCACCAGCGGCACCAGCTCCACCAGCTCCACCAGCTCCACCACTGGCAGCACCAGCTCCACCACTGGCAGCACCGACGGAGATCTCTGCACAGATGTGCATGAGGGCGACCTCTATATCACAGAGGACACCGACCTCGAGTCCCTGGCCTACCTCGGGCACGTCACGGGGTATCTACATATAACGATGGATGAGTTCGACCAGACCGATTTGTCGTTCCTCAGCTGCCTACATACTGTCGACAAGGGGCTTCAGGTCATCGACAATGCCCATTTAACCTCGACCGAGGGGCTAACCAACCTCCACTCCCTGGGCGAACTCCAGATCTCTGGCAACCCAAAGCTGCAGGTGATCACGGGCTTCACACAGATCGACGATCTCTTCGCCCTCAGGATTTCGAACAACCCGATGCTCAACGAAATCCACCTAGACACACTGACGAGTGTCAGCATCATGGAGATCGGTCGCTGTCTCGCATCCGAGGCAACAGGCCACCACTTCGGCCTCGTCGACCTCGCCGGTTTCTCGGGAATCACGACGATCGACTGGCTCGATCTCAGCGGTAATGAGGCACTGCTTTCCGCAGATCCTCTATTTGATGCGTTGGCGGCCAACGGCGCCGCCAAGCCGCTCGGCAACGCCCAGCTCGACACGCTCAAGGTCGAAAATCGCGTCGTCTGTGGCAACGAAGGGGGCGATCCCAAGTGCTACTGCCCGGACGGTGACTGAGCCCCGTAGCGAACCCGCGCGAGCAGCGGATTCGCGAACTAGCTAACAAGCTAACAAGCTAACAAG
>CAYYUP010000061.1:29168-40419 GCA_964474905.1 uncultured Nannocystis sp.
AGCTAACAAGCTAACAAGCTAACAAGTTAACAAGTTAACAAGTTAACAAGATAACAAGATCTCAGGTCGGGCGCCCGGTCAGCTGATGCTGCCAGACTCGCCCGACCTGTCCGTTTGCATCACGGGCTTGGAGCGCGAGCAACTGGATCTCAAACTCGCCCTCGATCCGCAGCGAGAAAAGCCGGCTGATGTCCTCGGGCGAGAGCTCGCCGCTCATGCGCAGCGAGCAGTGGGGAAAGAAGGGGAAGTTGGTCGGCTCGAAGGGGATGCCGGCGAACTTCAGCGACTCGTGGATCGAGACAAAGGGCACCGGATCCCCGAGGCTCAAGACAAAGGTATCGGTGCCAGGGAAGCGCACAACACCGCCAAAACGGGTGACGACGGGCGCTGTCTTCGAGCACACCGAGAGAAGCTTGGTCTCGACGCTTTCCCAATCCGCATCGCTGGCGATGGCTCCGATGCCGCTCGATCCGGCGATCGTGATCTCGACCGGGAAGTTTGGCAGGCGATCGCAAAAGGCTTCGCGGATCGCCCGAACCTTTTCACGAAAGGGATCCGGGATATCCAGGCAGATATATGTTGGGTTGCGCAGGTTCATAGACCCGGACCAGCGTGCGTTGCGAGAGTCTCCTACAGAGAGCCGCTGCGGATTACTATACAACCGAGCAGTCTGCCCTGGCGATCCTCACACGGGGTGCATGATCGAGCGCAGGTCCGCGAGCCGGGTTCGGAGTCGATCGCCACGATCTCGACGTTAGTTGCCGATACAGGGATCGCGAGCCGGGGATGGGTGCCAGAGGCCCCATTCACGCGCCGACGCCCCCGCCCAAACAGGGGCCTGTGGCCCTCTGATGCAGAGGTGGCGAGCTTTTGATAGCGTGAATCGAGGTCGTACCCATGCTTCGATACCGCTTGACTCGCCCGCTCTCCGGCGCCGCCCTTGCGCTCACTCTGGCGAGCACCGGCTGTTACGTCGGCATCGACGAAGATCAACGGGCCTCCGCCTCCGAGGCGTCCCTATCTGGACCCACCCAGAGCGACACCGGCGACAGCAATTCGGGCTCCGATTCCGAAAGCGACTCCGACTCCGAAGGCGACTCCGACGGCGATACCCAGGCCCCGGAGTTCGAGCCTGCTCCCGCCAGCCTCCGTCTCCTTTTAAACCGTCACTACCGCAACGCCATCGCCGACCTCTTGGGCGAGGCTGCGGCCACCGATGTGGTGCCGCCCGTCGACACGCCGATCAACGGCTTTGATGCGGTCGGTGCAGCCCAATTCGCGCTCTCTGACGCCTCTGTCGCCGCCTACGAGACCTCCGCAAGAACTGCCGCGGCGGCCGGTATCGCCGACTCCGAGCGCATCGCCGCCCTGCTCGACTGCTCCCCCAGCGGCCCCGACGACGCGGTCTGTTACGCCTCCTTTATCCGCAACTTCGGCCGCCTCGCCTGGCGCCGACCCCTAGAGGACGACGAGGTCAACCGCTACGTCGAGGTCGCCCTGGAGGCCGCGCTCGACAGCGGCGATTTTTACCAGGGCCTCGAGAACGCGATCGCCACCCTGCTGCAATCGCCCTACTTCCTTTACATGGTCGAAGTCGGCGTGCCCGACCCCAACGACGCCAGCCGCCGCGAGCTCACGGGCTTCGAAATGGCGACTCGCCTCGCCTTCTTTTTGCGCGACTCAACACCGCCGCCTTGGCTGCTCGATGCCGCCGAGCAGGGCCTGCTCGACACTCCCGAGGGCATCCGCGAGGCGGCGACCGAGCTGCTCGCGGATCCCCGAGCCGTGGTCGCGCTCGACAACTACTTCTCGGAGGTACTGCGGCTCCGCCAGCTCGACGGGCTCGCCAAGGATCCCGCCGTCTGGCCGCAGTGGTCACCGGAGCTCGCCAACGCGATGCGACAGGAGACGCTGCTCCTTCTTCAAGACATCATCTGGCAGCGCGATGCCGACTTTCGCGAGGTTTTTGATGCCCCCTATACCTTCGCAAACGAGCTCACAGGTCCGCATTACGGGCTGACGCCACCGGGTGGCGGTGTCTGGAGCGAGGCCTTCATCAAGACCCCGCTTCCGGCCGAGAGCAAGCGCGGCGGTCTCCTTGGCCAGGGCGCGCTGCTGTCCGTGCTCGCCCACATCTCGAGCACCTCACCGACGCTGCGCGGAAAATTCGTCCGCGAGACGATCCTCTGCGAGTCGATCCCGGCGCCACCCGGCGACGTCGCCACCGTCATCCCACCGGCCGGCGACGCGGCACCGACCATGCGCGAGCGCCTAGAGCAGCACCTCACCGATCCGGTCTGCGCCGGCTGCCACCTGGCGATGGACCCGATCGGTTTTGGCCTCGAAAATTACGACGGCATCGGCATCTTCAGGACCGCCGAAAACGGCGTCACGATCGACACCCTCTCCGAGCTTAGCGGCGAGAGTTTTGACGGCGCCCGGGAGCTCGGCGCAATCCTCAAAAATCAGCGCAGTGCCTCGGCCTGTGTGATCCGCAACCTCTTCCGCCACAGCGTCGGCCACATCGAGACAACCGGCGAGTTGCCGACGATCTACGCACTCGAAGAGACCTTCGCAAAACGCGGCTACCACCTCCACGATCTGCTCGTCGAACTCGTCGCCAACCCCCTGTTCCGCACGGTCGGAACCCCCGAGTAGACCCGGTTCCAACACCAGGAAAAAAGCCGATGAAGCGCTTCACACTCAATCGACGCACGATGCTCCGCGGCATGCTGGGCGGCAGCGCGATCGCCCTCGCCCTGCCCCCGCTCGAGGCCATGCTCAACAACAATGGCGACGCGCTCGCCGGTGGTCAGCCACTGCCGCGCCGCTTTGCCACCTGGTTCTTTGGCAACGGCGTCGCCCTCGAAAACCCCTCGGACGGCAACAACCACAACCTGCTGTGGACGCCGCAGGATCAGGGGCCCGACTACACGCTCTCGCCCCAGCTCGCGCCCTTAGCCGCCGTCAAGGCGTACGTCACGGTGCTTTCCAACCTCGAGGTCAAGGCCAAGCATCCCGAGGTCCGCGGCCATCACACCGGCGTCTCGGGTTTTTTCTCGGGCTACCCCTACATCAAACTCGATCCGATGGGCGCCAACTACTCGTCCAAGTTTGGCGGGCCTTCGATCGATCAGGTCGCCGCCGCGCTCGTCGGCCAGCAAACCTTCCTGCCGTCGATCCAGCTCCGGGTCTCCAAGCGCATCGTCACCGGCGAGGGCCCGACCCTCAACTACCTCTCGCACAAGGGCCCCGATCAGCCCCTGGTACCGATCCACAACCCGCAAGAGGCCTTCAACAAGCTGTTCCAGGGCTTTGTGCCCGAGGATGACCCGAGCAAGCCGCTGCGCCTCAACGCCCTGGATGCGGTCGCCGAAGACGCCAAGCGCCTGCAGATGCGCGTCGGCCAAAACGACCGCCAACGCTTGGAGGCCCACATCGCCTCGATCGCCCAGCTACAAAAACAGATCGACGCGCTCGCCCCCGAGTGCACCGCGCCGCCGATGCCCAGCGAGCAAAACATCGACCAAGAGGGCAAAGAGCCACTGACCGCGGTCAACCAAGTGATGGCCGATCTGCTCGTGCTCGCCTTTCAATGCGACATCACCCGGGTCGCGAGTTTCCAGTACACCGGCTCGGTCGGCTACACGGTCTTCCACATGCTCGGCCAGTCGCAGGGGCACCACGATCTCACCCACGACGCCAACGCCAACGCCCAGGTCGACGCGGCGACGGTCGAGACCATGGGTGCCTTCGCCTACCTTTTGCAGCGCCTCAAAGACACTCCCGAGGGCGACGGCAACCTGCTCGATAATTCCTGCCTGCTGGTCAGCAGCGACGTCGCCTCCGGACTGCGGCACACTGACTACAACCAACCCTGCATCGTCGCAGGTCGCGGCGGTGGAGCCCTGACCCACCCAGGGATCCACCACGACGCCCAATCGGCGAACGCCAGCGACATGCTGCTCGCCTGCATGAAGACCCTCTCCCCCGAGATCACCGAGGTCGGCGGCGGTCTTGGTCTGTCGACGACCCCGCTCGGCGCGATCCTGGTCTGAGCCCTTCCACTCGCTCCCGCACACCGCGAGCGAGGGCGATCGATGGCCGGCTCGACCCGACCCGAAATTGCTCGCTTGGCTGGTTGAAGAGCCCGCAGGAGCGGCGTAGGATCGGCGTAGTTTTGGCGCTGCCTAACACCGCGATCGTCGTGCACGCCGTCGGCCAAGAGCTGGTCCAACACGGCAAGCTCGCCCCGGCCCTGGCCCACTACCGCGAGGCGATCGCCGGCTTGCCGAGTTCGCATCCCCACATCCCCTCGGTGATGACCGCGATGGGCCAAATCCTGCTCGCCCAGGGAGTGGCCGCCGAGGCGATCCAACACCTGCGCGCGGGGCTTCGGGGCAAGCGCGACGCGATAAGCCAGAGCCACCCCTTTACCGCCTTCTCGCTGATGGATCTCGGCGCCGCCTATGTCGCCAACAACCAGCCGGCCGAGGCCCTAGAGTCCTATCGCAAGGCGATCCCGATCCTCGACCGCCGCCTGGGCGCGCTCAACCCCAAAACAATCTCCTGCCACCTCGCCATCGGCCGCTTGCTCGCACCCACGGGCCAACTCGACGCGGCCAAAGAGCACATCGACAAGGTGCTCGCGAGCGAGATGTACGGCCTGGGCAACGCCTCCGAGATAGGTGTCGCCTATGCCACGCTCGGCCAGATCGTCTACCACCAGGGCGATCTCGACGTCGCGATCGGACACTTTCAGCAGGCCCTCTCAGAGCTCGCGGATCTCCCAGACACCCACCCCGACGTGCTCAGCGTGCTGCACGATCTCGGCCGCGCCTACCACCGCCAGGGCGAGAGCGAGCGGGCACTCCAGACCTTCGAACGGGCGCTCATCGGCTACCAGGCTTCGGTCGGCAGTGAGCACACCGGCACCGCCACCGCCCTCAACGCGATGGGCCAGGTACTTTACGCCCAGGGCAAGTACGACGCCGCGCTCGATCGCTACCACCAAGCCCTCGAGATCCGGCAGCGTGTGCTCGGGGCGATGCACCCACAAACGATCACCTCGCGATTTAACTGCGGCACGGCGATGCGCGAACTGGGCGATCCCTTTGGCACCGAAGAGATGGAGTCCGCCGCCGAAGCCCTAGAAGAGCTGCTCGGTCGCGACCATCCCCACGTCAAGGCCACCCGCTCCTGGCTCCGCTAGGGGCCGACGCTTCGTGTCGACTTTCGCCAGAGTCTCCTAGACTCGAGCCATGGACACCTCTTTCTCGATCCAGCCGCTGGTGCTCTTGCCGGGCGTCGCACTGCTCGTGATGTCCACCTCCACGCGCATGGGGCAGCTGCACGACGAGGTGCTCCGGGTCTCTGGCAGCCCCTTCCCCGAGGAGCGCCAGATCGCCGGACGCATGGTGCTGCTCCGCGGCCGCTACTTTCGCAACGCCCTGCGCCTGCTCTATCTCGCGATCGTACTCCTGAGCGCCGCCGGTTTCGCGGGTGGGCTGGCGATCATCTGGCCGCAAACCCCCCTCTATTCGATCATGCTCACCTGCTCCGCCATCGTCGCTGTGATCGCAGCCGCCGTGCTCCTGATCATCGAGTCCACCCGCTCACTGCGGGCACTCGAGGCCCACATCGCCGAGGTCGCAAGGCGCGACGATGCAGCCAGCCCCGCGCCCTAGGATCCGCCGGCACCTCAAACATTCGCGCGACGGCGGTAATGGAGGCGCAACTTACCCACCGGTCGGCTCAGGCCACCCGTAAGGACGTTAAACCAGCGTTTAGGCCGCACCACAACGCGCCACTCGTACGTCCGCAACAGCTCGACCATGATCAGGCCGAGCAGGGTATAGGCAAGGGGACGCCCGGAGCAGAGCCCACGCCCGGTTCCAAAGGCGCCGAATTGTAGGGGCGTCGTATTGACCGGGGGACTTTGATAGCTGTCCAGATCCATCTGTGCATAGCGGCCGGGTCGGAAGGCCATCGGCTCTGGGTAGCGCCGCGGATCGAGATTGACCAGACCCATGCTCGCACCGATCAAACTACCAGCAGAGAGCTTATAAGGGCCAACGCGAAGGTCTCGCTGTGCCCGACGCCAGATCCCACCCGTGCTGCGTCGGCGCAGGGTCTCGTTGAGCGCCGCGTAGAGCCGATCAAGACCGCGCAGAGCCCCGACATCGAGGGGCACACCGGTTGGCAAAGCATCGACCTCGGCCCTCACAGCTGCGAGCTCTTGTGGATGATCGAGTAGATCCACGAGCCCTGCCGCGATCGACATCGCCGTATTGGTATGGGCGCCGAACATAACCCCCAAGCAGCGGAGTACGAGCAACCGCATCTCCGCGGGGGAGACTCGCGCCGGATCTGCGAGCAGACTTTGGATCGCGTAGTTCAGGAAGTCATCGTGATCCCCAGGCTCGGCAAGCCGAAGGCGGACCTCGGTATCGACGATTTCGACCAGCCGAGCGAAGGCCTGGGTCCGCCGACGCGCAGAGGGGGTTTCGACCGGAAACATCATGCCAAAGACGCTAAAGTCGCTCTCCAACAGGTGCATGAGACGGGCGAGTTCGGGACCACTACGAGCTGTCGCCGCGGGTCCGAGGATGTAGTGCGAGGTCACATGAAAGACCAGGTCGTTGGTGAACATCAACCCGTCAATCTCGCCCCCTTCTCCGCTCAGAAACCCACGCAATGCCTCGGGGACAAATTTCGCTGTCGGCTCCAGGTGGCGGCGAATGTATTTAAGCGAGAGCCCGTGGCGCAGCGCCTTGTCGACCTCGATAAAGAGTTCTGGACCGATGATGCGGCCCAGCATCTGCTTGTACGCCTCGATCATGCTCAAGTCTTCGACCGGCGCCCGCACGATCTCTTCGAAGAGTTCTGGTGCGCCGAGCGGATCGACAAAGGCCAACTCCTGGCGAAAGATCCTGGCCGTAAAAATAGGCCCGTAACGCCCGTGCCCGCGGCGTTGAAACCGGATCGGATTGCGCATCACGCCAAGGGCGTTTCCGATCATTGGCAGACCCCGACGATGCCTCGGAATCGACTTGCAAGATTGGCCACCAGAAATCCCTCGATCATTCACCGACAGAGAATAGCCGAACTCACCTCGTCTCCGAAAGGCACTCCTGCACCCTGAGCGAACATCGCAAAGCCGCCGACAGCCCGCGCCCCCAAAGCTCCAGGGAGCGCGAGTTGCAAACGCAGACAGCTCAGCCCGGACAGAGCCCGAAGGCGTCCGCGCCGAGATTGTTGCCTGGGTGGCAATCTGCGATCAAATCCTCCGGGTCGACATCGACATAGATATTGCCCGTGCCGCCCAAATCCGCGGTGCACATGACGACCTCGCAATCGCCCGGCATCAGCAGCTTGGTGGTCGCCGCCTCGCACACGACCGTCGCCTCGTCGACGCCCTGATCGGGATCCATCGTCTCCAGGAAGACACAGACATCACGAGTTTAAGCTGCGGGTATTCGTCGAATCGCTCGCATTGGCCTCCTTCGTCGGTCGATTGATGTAGACACACTTCGGTGGCCGCTTGGCGACTGGTGGACCTGAGACGAATCGCTCGGGATGCTGTGCGTAGGCGAGGTCGAGGGTGTGTTGCCGTATCGTGTGGATCAAGGCTCAACCTACAAGTTCGAGGGATGCTTCGTCCCTAGGGCCGCTTTGCCCGTCAGCCAACGCAGGAGCCGCCGCCGTTGTGAAGTGCTAGTGTGTGATGCTGTGACCTACGCAAACCCGAAACCTGGGACCCTCGCTCCTCGTGGGGCTCAGGGACCCAAGCAGACATGCTCCAGATACACGGCGGTCCGCCTTCGGGGTCCGGCGATCCCTCTCGGGCGCACCACCGATCGTCAAGAGCGTCGCGCAGAGACCTTCGCTAGAGACTTCGCTCCTTCCCCCGTCGACGCGACAAACGCAGCCCCTGGCGCGGCTCTCAAGGCGACGATCCCCGGTTGGGTGCAGTCTGGCGTAGAGGCCAGCCAGCGCGAGGGGGGACGGCACCTCGATCCTATCGTACGTATGCCCCTGGAAATCTCGCTGGGAAGAGATCTCTCAGGCGTCGCAGTTCACACAGGACGCCGGGCCAACACCCTAACGAGGGCACTCGGGGCCGAAGCGTTTACGATCCGTCAGCATATCTTCTTCCGCGATGGAGCCTTCCGTCCTGGATGTTCGGAGGGCGATCACTTGCTCGCCCACGAACTCCGCCACACTGCCGAGTCGGATGGAGTCTTGCGGCGAACAGTCTACGTCAGAGGGGAGAATTTTTTCCCGAGAATGAGCGATGAGATTATTCCTGGAGAGACCTGGAAGACCTCGCTCGAGGGCGCAGATCCAGACACTTCGGGAGAGGGCGCTCGGGTCTATCGAGAGATGCTGCGTGAGAATCGCGGCCCATTTCTCTACGCGGAGCCTATCGAGTTCTTGATAGATATTCGCCAGCGCGTCGCATCCCAGCGGGCGATGCTGGGGATCGAGAAGGATGAGAGCTGCTGCTCCTACGGTGGTGGTGGTGTTCTCTACCACCTTGACGCGAGGTCCTGGCGGTCTCTTTACCCTCCTCATACTTCAGGAGTGCTTGAGCAGGCCACCCTCGACCCCGGAGACGCGACCCTGCCCGCCTTCGTAAGACGACCTGGTGTCAAGCCATCAGACGCCATCAACGCCGTCCTTGAGAAGGAGGCAAAGACGAGCCTCGAGTGCAACAGCATGATGGTGGCGATTCAATACAAGGGGATCCTCGACGCGCTCGGAGAGGAGACCTTCAATCGAATCTTCTCGGCCCAAGATGTCGCCATCGCTCCCGCCGAGAAACTCAGCAGTGGCCGCAACGACCACCCGCTGATCGAGCGCTTCTACGAGAGCGTTCGAGTGCGGGTGTCACCTGGTAAGGAGACCGATGACCTCGTCCCTGGCGACTGGGTCTACTTCGCCGGGCATCCGAAGTACGATAAGTGGGATCGAAATGGTGCTTGGCGGGGGGAGAACGCCCTGTACGTGGGAGACGGGAAGTTCTCGGGGTTCGGGTTGTACAATGGCGATTCGCAGGTGATTACCCACGACGAAATCATCAAGGTTCTTCAGGATGAAGCCGAGATCGCCTACCAGCGATCTGTATCCACAGGCCCGCCACCAATCAAAGACGAAATCGTCGGCCTAAATTCTCACTCAGGCTGGACGACTGTACGAAGGCTCAATGTCACCACTCTGCGCAACGCGGATCCGGGCGTCGGTAATCGCTGAGGGGCGCCATGATGCATATGTACGTGCCCATGCTTGTTGCCGGGCGTCTGCTCGTGCTCTCGGCTCTGCTGCTCGCATGCAGCACATCAACGGGCTTTTCGATGAAGGACATCGCCGAGCAAGCCAGGAATACACGGCCACTGGTGAATGCCTGTATCACCGATTCATTTCGTGGAAAGCCTCGAGTGCTAACTTACATGATGGATCTTCAGCTCCAGAACACAGCCGCCGAGCCACGGTGGCTTATCTGGGCAATTAATCATAGCGACAGCCCTCGGGACGCCGCTTTTAGCACCAGGCCGGGGAATGGCCAGCTCTCCTCTCTCTCGATGACGATGCTCTCATCCGAGCCACGTGCCGTCGCGATCAGGGGTGGCGGATCCGATTTTTGGGCCGTACACCTGCCTGGCCACGGGACACTCGCACTGAGTCGTGCTTCCTATAGAACTTCCTTTACCGGCGCAGCATGGCCCACGCCCGACTCCTTCGAGTTTGAGATCCTTGTAGCTCCCTCGATCACCGTCGATGGCAAGCCCCTTGAATCCTATTTTGACGAATCGATCCACAGTGAGTCCGGTGCGCATGGGGACGGACCGCCGCGAGCTAGGACCTACAATGTGCCGAGTTCCTGGCGTTATTCGAAGGAGAGGGGGGTCGTCGAGTTTGATGTCGAGTCTCGGAGTTGGCTTGTACTACAGCGCCCCAAAGCCGAAGGCTCCACAGGGGACTGCCTGCCCCGTGGAGCTTGTTCGCCGCACGATTAGGTGGGCAAATTCGAAGGCGGGCGAGCTGCACGAGTCTCGCGTGAGAAAGAACGTTCGGTAGACCAGCTGGTGGCGCGACGTGTAAGAGCAGCGTGTCCGAAGGCGCCGTCAGGTCGAAGGATCCGTTGGCTCCGCTCGTCGCGACACCTCCCACGCGACGCTTACTGGCGGGGTCGACGAGCCACAGCATCGCCCCCGGAAGGCCCTCCCCCTCCGAGTCTAAGATGAGCCCACGGACGCCAACCTCGTCGGCAAACTCGTTGACCAAGTGCCCTCGACCGGCGCATGTGACCATTCCTCCTCGCGCCGTCACCAGTAGCTTGTGGGCGCGCCCAACTTCGGGGAGACACCAGCTCCCTTCTTCGTTGGAGAAGCGAAAGCTTCGGGTGCTGCGTCCCTCGAAGAGAGTGATCTCGAAATCTCGAATCGCGACCCCCTTCGCGTCAACAACTTCACCGCACACGCGCTTGGCCGGAGGAAGACTCAAGACCAACTGCGCTCCTGGGCGGAGACTCTTCGCGCTCGTTGTTCGGCCGTCGGGGCCCTGGACATCGACGTCATAGTCGATCCCCGCGACGAGTCGGTCGAGGGAGAAATCCCCTCCTGCCTCGGTCATCGTTTCTCGACGAAAATATGGGTCTTCTCGCGCACGAACTCGGACCAGCGTTGAAACCCTCTGGGAGTGCATTAAGAACGGATCTCCGGCACAGCCGTGACACCCATGTCAGCCCCGCATGACATCCGAATCCCTGCAGCTTTGCCCCGACCTTGGGTCCGCCGAGGATCACAAACGTCGGGGTCGCAGTGAGCTCTAGGAGCTCAAAGAGCGCCCATGCGGGATCGAGCTCGACGCCGAAGGTGGTCATCTCGTAGTCGGCGAGCGCTGTCCAAGCGAAGCGTGCGTATTTGCGCGATATCTAGCGCGATACGACTTTCTGAGTCCGCCGCGTGCAGTAGCCGCCCGCTGTGTAAATGACGCATCAGGATTGTTTTGCAGTGTCAAGCAGCGCATGGCCGAGGACCGAGGAGTCCGGGTCCAAGCCTCTTAGCTTGAGTAGTCGCGGGCGCGTAATGATTTCCTATCACTTCGTTTTTGGCGGAGAAACACTGCGAGAGAAGGTCAACTTGATTTTGGACGACGTTGGCTTTTCCCGTCGGCTCTGAAATGGCGGCCTCGCAAAGCTCCAGGGAGCGCGAGTTGCAAACGCAGACAGCTCAGCCCGGACAGAGCC
>CAYYUP010000062.1:0-13927 GCA_964474905.1 uncultured Nannocystis sp.
TCTTCTCTCTTCGCTCTTTAAAGATCCGTCTCTGGTGGCGGATCGGGCAGCGGTTGCTCTTCGATCTCCCAGCGCTCAAAGACCGCCGGTGAGTGATCGATCTCTGAGAGAAAGCGGCTTGGACGGAGGATTTTAGAGGGCCCGTCGTGGGCCTCTTCGATCACCGGATAGCAGAGGTAGAGTTCGTCGGCGGCGCGGGTCGAAGCGACGTAAAAGAGGCGTCGCTCCTCCTCTTCGTCCTTGGGCAGGCGCAGTGCCGCGGCCATCGGAAAGCGGCCCTCGCTGAGCCAGAGCACGAAGGCGATCGGCCACTCGAGTCCCTTGGCCTGGTGAATCGTCGACAGCACCAGCATGTCGTCCGGGTCGTTGGCGCCGAGCACCGTTTCGGCGGTCATGCCCTGGATAAGCGAGAGTTCGCCGAGAAACTCGTCGGTATGGTCGTAGCGCTCGGCGTAATTGGCGAGCTGCTCGAGGTCCTCTCTGCGGGTCGAGGCGTTGGGGAAGGTGCGCTCGGCGTACTCCGCATAGTGCTCTTCGACGACCTTGCGGATCGCCGCGCCGGGGCTTTGCAGCTCGGGCTGATCGAGCAGGCGCCAGAGATCGCCCAGGCGACCGAGCGCTGTCTTGCCGCGGCCGCGGGCCCGCTTTGCCTGCTCGCGAAAGATCGACTCGGAGCCGATGCCGGCCGGTGACTCGGCGAGTGCTGTGGCTACGCGCTCGGCGGTCTGACTGCCGATGCCGGGCCAGAGTCGGAGCAGTCGCACCCAGGCGAGTGTGTCTTGGGGGTTTTGTGTCGCCCGCAGGTAGGCGAGCACATCTTTGATATGGGCCTGCTCAAAGAAGCGGAGGCCACTGCGAATCGAGAAGGGGATCTGGCGCTTGGTGAGTTCGACCTGCAGCTCGAGGCTGTGGCTGTGATTACGGTAGAGAACGGCGATTTTGGCGAGCGGCAGGTTTTGCTCGTGGTGTAGCTCTAGGACCCGCTGGGCGATTAATTCGGCCTGCTGGTAGACGTCGCGCAGGGGGATCACCGCGGGCACGGCCCCCTCGGGCTTGACCGCTCGCAGTTCCTTTTTGTGCTGGTTTTTGTTGTGGGCGATGCTGCGGTTGGAGAGCGCGAGAATCTCGGGGGTCGATCGGTAATTGATCGTCAGCTTTAGGATCGTCGCCTTGGGGTGTCGGACCGTGAAGTGGGAGATCTGGCGGAAGTCAGCGCCCCGAAACGAGTAGATCGATTGGGCGTCGTCGCCGACGCAGACCAAGGAGCCGTGATCGGCGGCCATCAGATCGCAGATCGATCCCTGGAGGGCGTTGATGTCTTGGTACTCGTCGACGAGCACGTGGTCGTAGCTGCCCCGAAGCTCGCCAGCGATCGCCTGGTGGTCGGGGTTTTCGAGGAGGTCGGCCCAGAGCCCGAGAAGATCGTCGAAGTCGACGAGGTTCATCGAGCGCTTGCGGGCGGCGTAGGCCTTTGCGACATCCTCCATCATCGGCGCCCGGTCGAGGAGCTGGAGCTTGCGCTCTTCGACGACCTTGCGCAGTGGCCTGCGGGTGCCCTGGGCCAGCGAGATCAGGTTGCTCAGGACCTTTGGCGTCGGGAATCGTCGGCGGCTGAGAGCGGCCAGGCCCTGCTCTGCGATGACCCCGGCGAGCAGCGTGCGCGCGTCTTCGGGGTCGAGGATGCCGAAGCTTTGGGAGAGCCCCAGGGCGTGGCCGTGCTTGCGCAGGATTCGGTTGCCGACATGGTGAAAAGTACCGGCGGCCGAGCGCCGCATGTCGATGCCGAGCAGCTCCTCGACCCGCGCGGTCATCTCGCGGGCGGCTCGGTTGGTAAAGGTGACCAGGAGGATCCGCTCGGGGTGCACGCCACCGGCGACCAGGCGGGCGACGCGATAGGTAAGGGTGCGTGTTTTGCCGGTGCCGGCCCCGGCGAGCACCAGGATCTCGCCCTTGGGCGCGTCGACGACCGCTCGCTGCTGGGGGTTGAGATCGGTGCTGAGATCAAAGGGCACCCGCCTCGGCGCCGTTGTCTTGATGACGTATTTCATCGGCTGCGACGATCGGTGGCGTCGATGTTGGCGCGGATAAAGCCGAGCAGTTGCTCCTCCATGTAGACGCGATCCTCGAGGCGACGCGGCATGTGTCGCTCGTCGGGAAAGAGCAGCAGCTCGTAGGGGATCCGGGCGCGCACGAGGGCATTGATCAGGCGAGCGGCGTGGCGGAAGTGCACGTTTTCGTCGATGAGCCCGTGCACGATCATCAGGTCGCCGACGATCGTATCGACGTGCTGAAGGACGCTGCTGCTCGCGTACCCCTTGGGGTTTGCCTGGGGCGTGCCCATGTAGCGCTCGGTGTAGTGGGTGTCGTAGCCGTCCCATTGAGTGACGGGCGCACCGGCGATCGCCAGGCGAAAGGTTTCGGGGGCACGCGCGAGGGCCATCGCGGCCATGTAGCCGCCGTAGCTCCAGCCGTAGATGCCGACTCGGCCGCTGTCGGCGAGGCCTTGGTTTACCAGCCAGCGCACGCCGTCGACCTGGTCCTGGACCTCGATGTTGCCCATGTCGTGGCGAAGCGCGCCCTCAAAGGCGAGGCCGCGCCGGGCCGAGCCGCGGTTGTCGAGCTTAAAGACGAGGTAGCCCTGGGAGGCCAGGAGCTGCGCTCGCATGTCGACCGTCAGGCCCCAGGATTTGGTGACCCGCTGAGCGTGCGGTCCGCCGTAGACCGAGACCAGGGTCGGGAAGGGGCCGTTGCCAAAGCGCTCTGGGGGCCGATAGATCGCTCCGTGCAGGCGAACGCCGTCGCGAGTGTCGAGTTCGACGAGCTTTGGCGGCGGCAGCTTCATGGTTTTAAGACGCGGGTCTTCGGGCACCGGAAGTTGGCGGATCGCCGTGCCGTCCGCGAGCTTGCGCAGGGTGATCGTCGGCGGCGTGTCGGGGGCGCTAAACGAGTCGATGAAGCGATTCAAACCGTGGTCGAGTTTGACGCTGTGGGTGCCTGCGGCCTCGGTGATTCGCCGGGGTTCGCCACCCGTGAGCGGCACGCTGTAGAGGTGCCGCTCGGTCGCATGCTCGCGGCCGGCGACGAAGTAGACGAGGCCGCGCGGCTCGTCGACACCGGCGACGCCGTCGACCGGCCACTCGCCGGAGGTGAGCTGGCGGACGAGCTTGCCGGTGTTGTCATAGAGATAGAGGTGGAGGAAACCCGAGCGCTCGGAGGCCCAGAGGAAGCCGCCTTTTTTGAGGGCGCGAAAGCTGTGGTGCAGGTTGATCCAGACCGCAGATGTCTCGCGCAAGAGTTCGCTGCGGGCCCCGGTTTTTGGGTCGAAGGCGAGTAGGCGGAGCAGGCTTTGCTCGCGGTTTTCGACCTCGGCGAGCAGCCGGCCGTCTTCTAGCCAGTGCACGCGTGCGAGGTACTCATCATCGCCGGGGGCGTCGCCGCGAAGATCGAGCCAGCGCGTCGAGCCGCCACGAGAAGCGACGACTCCCAGGCGAACGATCGCGTTTGTCGCTCCGGCAAAGGGGTAGCGGTGCTCCTCGATGGCCTCGGGCCCGGTTGTCTCCTTGCCCTGGTGGACGATTTGGTAGCCCGGGATGTGGGTCTCGTCCACCTCGGTGTAGGCGATGCGATCGCCGCTGCGCGACCACCAATAGCCGTGATTACGGCCCATCTCCTCCTGGGCGATGTACTCGGCCAGACCGTGGCTGCGGCCGCTGCCGCGGGCGCCATGGGAGAGTTGCCGCGCGGTGCCGCCAACGGTTGGCACTACATAGAGTTCGTCGTCGTAGACGTAGGCGACTTGTTCGCCGTCGCGGGAGAGGCGGGCATCGAGTGCTGGTTTTTCGCCGGGTGCGACCAGTTCACGGAGCGTCGAGCCGTCGCCGTCACCGTCGCCATCGGCATCGGCCTCGGCCTCGGCCTCCGATGGGTCGAGAACAAAAATGCCGCCGCCGACCGGTACCAACATGCGCGGTGTTTTGGCGTCGTGATGGGCCCAGGCGTAGCGGGTGATGCCGAGGCCGCGGATCCGCTGACGTTCGCGCCGCAGTTTCTGCTCGCGCGAGAGGTTCTCCTCGGTTTCGCCGCCGCCGGGCGGGTGGGCGAGTAGGCGTTCGGCGCCAGTCTCGGGATCAAACGCGTAGAGCTCGGTGCTGAGGCTGGCGTCGGCGCTGCGCAGGTAGGTGATCAGGCGATCGTCGGTCGAGAACGCGAGCCGGCTCGGCTGCAGCATGCCCGGCTGCGGATAGCGAGCGACGTCCTCGGTCTTTAGGGCGCCCGGCAGTTCCTCGGGACTCGCTTGCGGGGTCGCGTTGTCGTTGTTTTTTGGCTCGTTCATCGGCTCGTCCATCGATGCGTGGTTCTGCGGCGCGTCGATTGTTGGGTCTGCAGAGCTGCGCTTTGGCGTTTTGTCCGGCGGCAGGCAGGCGACTGCGAGCGACACGACGATCGCGGAGATCGCAGAGATCGAGCGAGCGGCGGTGAGGGGCAGCGGCCAGGGCCTAGGCGCATGCATGGCGATGATGGTCGCAGCGCCAGGCAATGCTGTCCACGCCCGGGCTTGCATGGGTGGCATAAATCGGCGGGTGCAGGCCCACAGCCTCCTCTGTTTGAGATCTTCACCACCTCGGTCGCCGTCGACACGCTCGATGAATTCGAAAACCTCGATGAATTCGAAAAACTCGAAAACTCGAAAAACTCGAAATCTCGCGAGTTCCGGCAGGGTTGCGCAGCTAGAATTTGAAGCCGGTGAATACACGCAGTCGCGGGATAAGTCCGAACCCGTTGACGCCGAAAAACAAAACGTCGGCGCCGATCTCGGTGCCGATCAGAAGGCGCTTGGTCAGCAAGCCTTGCAGGCCGCCGCCGAGCGTCGCCATCACTCCCGCTTCGGGTCTTCCGTCTAGGATCAGGAGTTCAAGACCCAGGCGGGCATGGCCGTAGACAAAGAGCCGCCGACCACCGCCGATTCGCAGCTCCGGGCCGAAGCGAAGGAGTTGAGTCCGCCGATCCTCCGGGAAGTTGCGAGCGCTGAGAACGAGAACGTACTCGGCAAAGCCGCCGATCGTGAGCACGCCCCGACGTCTGCGCGGCAGCATGATCCCAGCGCCGAGCCCCCAGAAGACGGCCGGATCGCCGAGAGAGCCGATGCCAACCGGGGCGATGTGGAGGTAGGGCGAGCGTATTCGGAAAGCACTCTCCGTCTCAGAGTCGCTCGTCTCCCGCGAGGGGCTCGGCGAACCCGTGGCTGTGGTCGTGGCTGCGGCGGCGAGCATGTGCGGTGAGACGCAGGCGAGCGAGCCGGCGATGGTCCGCCACTATGAGCTGCATCTGGAGGGAGCTCCACAGGGCGTGCATGCGGACATGATAAGAGATCCACAGGGCTCTGTCGGAGAGCTGCTCGGGGTTGCCGCAAGGGCAATCGGTCCGGGAGCTGCTGTTTGCTCCCGATTCTATAGTCTGTCTAGGTGCCAAGTTACTGCTTGCCGAGCCGCAGCATCGCGCCCTTCCCTGTCTTCTCCGCCCCCTCGATGTGCACGGTCGGGCTTGCGCTGCTCGGGCAAATCGGCCATAAGTGCCGGATTATGGCCTCTTTGGTCGAGATTCTCACCACGTCTGAGACCCGTCCGCGGGTCGTCCGTGCTTGCGCGGATCTTATCGATGCCGAGGTTGCCTCCAAGCGAGGGATCTCTGGCCTTGCGGTCAAGGCCGGTTACCGCCTGGTTCGGGCGGTCAAACCGACGATGGTCAGCGATGTCGTCGGCAGGTTGCTGCCGGAGTTTGCTGGGGCGATGGAGCCCTTTTACGAGGCGAGCCTGGAGGTGGCCACCGCTGAGTCGCGGCCACTCGCGCGGGTTTTTGCCGAGCGCTTGACCAGCGACGATGTGGGTGTCGCCGAGGCGCTGTTGCAGGTCACGGATCGCCGTGCCGAGCGGGCGAGCGGGCCACTGCTCAAGACCTACAAAAAGCTCCGCGGCACCGCCCTTGAGCACGTCCGCCTGGCGGTGCCGGGGCTCGCCAAAACGATTTCACCGTTTGTGTGATCGTTCGCCCGCGAAGGGCATTCCGCGTGCTCAGGGTCGCTTGCGGGCCAGGCCGACGGCGAAGAGATCGATAGCTCTTCTGTCGGTGCTGCGAACGCGTCAATAATAGGCGATGGATATGATCAGGTGAACTTGGATACGATTACCCAAGATATGATCAAAGCGGTGTTGTTTGCCCGTAGAGGTCGTCGCCCCAGCAGACGACCGTTTTGTCGGTCTTGAGTCCGCAGTTGTGATCCATGCCGACGACAACTTGGGAAAAAGTGCCACTTGGGGCATCTGAGCCGCGGATTCCTGCACACTTGATGTGACCCTCAAGGTTGACGCCGCAGGCCTGCTTAAGCCCGACCGCGAGGTCGCTAAAGCTCCCGTCTGGTCTGCTCTCGGGGTCGTCTGCGCCGAGACCCCAGCATCTGTGCTCGCCGCTCGCCGTGAGTGCGCAGCTGATACGATCGCCGGCGATGACGTCGACGAAGCTTCCGCTCGGCGGGTCGGTGCAGCCCTCCTTATTCTCGCCCCAACAGAGGATCGAAGCATCGGCCTGGAGGGCGCAGCTGTGGTGGTGGCCGGCACTCACCTGAGAGAAGGAACCCTTGGGAGGGTCGCCCATATAGGATGGAGCGCCCCAACACTGAAGCGGTCCGCTTGTCCCTCCGGTCGGCCCCTTGGCGACGGCACAGGTGTGCAAATCTCCTGCGCCAATCTGAACGAACTCGCCCTCTGGCGGCGCGCTTTTGCCGGATGCTTGCTTGCCCCAGCAGACAATCGTGTGGTCGGTCCTCAGCGCGCAGGTGTGCTGGTAGCCAGCGGTGACCGCTGTGAAAGTGCCACTCGGCACGTTGCACTGGCCCTTGTCGTTACTGCCCCAGCACTTCACCTGGCCCGCGGTCGTGAGGCCACAGGTGTGAAAGTCTCCAGCGCTCAGCTGGGTGTACTTCGTGCTGGAGCTGGAAGAGGTCGAACAGCCCGCGAACATCGTCATGAGGAGAGTTGCACCGATCCGTAATTGGCCCTTAGACACATGCCCTCTATAACGTGAGTCGTGCCCCCTGTGCGACCGTAAATTTCACAAAGACTCGGCTGGGGTAGCGAGAAGTGCGGAGCAGAGCGGAACCTGCATGGCCGTCATGACTGACGGCGCGCTTGAGCAGCACGGGCGACCTCCCATGCGGAGCTGCGCCGCTGCCGGCCACCGAGCAGCCTATCGCTATTTTCGCCCGAGTTCATGCGGCCATCATTTCTGCGAGGCATGTTCGCCTGTAGGTCGCTGGCCGCGGCTTGTGTGCCCGTGGGCCGTCGTTTACAAGGGAGCCATGGTGGCATTTGGAATTGACTGTGGGTTCGGGGTTCGGAGCGTTGTCGTGGCTGCGCTTGGGTTGGGCATTTCGCTCCTCGGTGGTTGTAGCGGCGACGATGGAGCGATGGACAGTTTTACCGGGACGACTGCGACCGGCATGACGACCGAGTCGATGACGACGACGACGACTGGATCGACGACGGCGACGACTGGATCGACGACGGAGACGACGGGCGGAGAGACGACGGGCGGGGAGACGACGGGCGGGGAGACGACCGGTACGCCGGCGATTTGCGGTGACGGCATGGTCGATGACGGCGAGGAGTGTGACGATGGCAATGCCGAGGATGGCGATGCCTGTACCAACCTTTGTACGATCGCAGCTTGCGGCGACGGAATCGTCGGTCCGGGCGAGGCTTGTGATGACGGCAATGACGTCGACGACGATGAGTGCACCAATAGCTGTGCGCAGGTGAGTTGCGGTGACGGCGTGATGAGTGGTGGTGAAGAGTGCGACGACGGCAACGCCGACAACACCGACTCTTGCCTGGAGAGCTGCTTGCTCGCGGCCTGTGGTGATAGCTACGTCCAAGAGGGTGTCGAGGACTGTGACGACGGCAACAACGACGATACCGATGAGTGTGTCGCCTGCGCTGCGGCGATCTGCGGCGACGGAGCGATCCTGGAGGGGGTCGAGGAGTGCGATGATGGCAATGATGACGACACAGACGCCTGCCTCGTCGGTTGTATCGCGGCGGTCTGCGGCGACCAGGTCGTCCAGGTCGGTGTCGAGGATTGCGACGACGGAAACGATGACGACACCGATGCCTGCATCGCCTGCGTCGACGCGGTCTGTGGCGACGGAGTGGTTCAGGAGGGGGTCGAGGATTGCGACGACGGCAACGACGTTGACGACGACGCTTGCAGCAACGCGTGCGAACTGTCCGTGCTCGCGAATTGCAAGGAGATCAAAGCTGCCAATCCGCAGGCTGTCAGCGGGCTCTTTGTCATCGATCCCGATCTGAACGGGCCCAATCCGGCCTTTGATGTCTATTGTGACATGGTCACAGACTCCGGTGGCTGGACATTGATCCTCAATCGCAACGTCAACTCGGACAACACGGGGCAGCCGGATATCAACGTTGTCAACGGCACCTTCGACAATACCCGGGCGAACAACTGGAACTTCGACGTCGATCTCTTCTGGAGTGACGCCACCGAGGTTGTCTTCGCGGATCGCGAGAATAACGACTGCGACGACTGCGAGATTTCAGGCTACGACTCGGCGATCAGGGTCAGTAAGCCGAATATCGACGCCTATTCGCCGACCTGTGCTGGCTCCTCAACCGGCTTAAACGCGAAGAAGCTCGTCGGGCCGAGTGCAGGCATGACGGGGACCGCCTATCAATGTGCAGCATCGCTTGGGTGGGGGGCTTGTTCGGGCAGCAAGGTCTGCCATTACGGTACGCATTACAAGAACACGTCCAACAATGGGGCTTGGTCGCAGAACCTGTGGAATGAGATGCATTTTCCGTCGCAGTACTCGAGTTATGCCTCCTACGGCAACTACCAGAACGAGGGCACCGCCTGGTGCCGGAGTTGCGGTGGCGCTCAGGGCCCGATCGTCAACCAATCGAGCACCTGTTGCAAGCAGGCGAACCAGAACAACGCCAAGTCGCGGTGGACGATCTGGGTTCGTTGATCTGGACCCGCAACCCCGACTGCGTCATTTAGGACGAGATCGGTCTCGCGCACACTCGCGAGGCCCTCGCCGCGCCGGCAACCTCAGCCGCGCGGCGAGTCGACGAGAGGCGATCTCAGAGGCTGGGCTAATAATCTCTGCGAAGAGATCGGCCGTAGCTGAGCGAGTGCTCCGATCCCGTCGGCGGAGGCTCGAGCCTCCACTCGAGGCCTTGCATGTGAGCAGGGCGTGAGGTCAGAGTCAGTCCCTTTGTCCTAGCAAACATGGTAGACGATTGAGGTGCATTGCCGACCTCTGAGATCAACCGCTCATGCCACAGGTTTGTTGGCCGTTACCGCGAACATTGCGATGTTGGCATTGTGCTGCTGTGGCGGCGATCAGGCTGCCAGTGACCCCAGCGCGACCGTCTCCACCTCCACCGCCACCTCGGCCAGCAGCGCCGGAAGCTCGAGCAGCACCGCGAGTTCAGGCGACAGCACCGGGACCTCTGACGGAGGCTCTACGGGCGACACCGGCACTTCGACGGGAGGTTCCACGGGCGAACCCACTGGGACCTCGACTGGTGGGGACGATGGCCTCTACTCCCCTGACAACGGGCCAACGCATGAAAATGGGACGATTGTAGGTGTTTGCTCAAAGGAGGAAATCCTCAGCGCCATCGCCAACGCTTCGCCTGGGGATGTCATCACCGTGTGTCCTGGCACCTTCGACTTCAACCAGCTCATCGACGTACAAAACGACGGGCAGGCGTCGTCGCGGATCTTCTTGCGGGCTGAGGAATTCGGCACCGTGACCTTTAACCTCTCGCATATCGAGAACTTCAAGATCAGCGGTAAGTTCTGGATTTTCGAGAACATCCATTTCTTCGGCAACTGCGTCTCTGAGAACGACTGCGAGCACGCATTTCACATCGTCGGCGACGCTGACGACGTCATTTTTAGAGACAATGAGATCGTCAATTTTGCCTCCCACGTGAAGTTGAACGGCCTCGTCGTCGGCGATGGCCCGGGCCAGAGCTTCCCCGATCGGATCATGTTCATCAACAATTTTTGGCACAACACCAAGTATGTCGCTAACAATGCACCGCACAACATCCTAAACCTCGACGGCGGCAGGGAGCACGTCATTCGAGGCAACATATTTGCCGATTTCAACACCCCCGAATGGTTGCCAAAGTCGGCTTCAGCCGTCTATCCCAAGGCATCGGCGATTCGGGTCTTGATCGAGCAAAATCTCATTGTCTGCGAGAAGGCGAGGACCGCCGGAGAGACGGCTAGGGGCATCCAGCTCGGCGATGGAGCGCCGGCGTCGATCTGTGACGGTGACCCCGATCAGGACGGCCTGGGCGACTGCGTTGAGAATGGGCAAAGCCAAGAGGCCACGGTCAGGAACAACATCGTCATGAGCTGCAACAATGGCGGTAGCGCGGCCGGGATCATGGTGAGCAGCGATCGAGCGTCAAAGATCTACCACAACACCGTTTACAACGCCGAGCCGAGGAGTGCTGCGTTTTACATCGGCCATCCCGACCATGACACGCTCTGGCGCTACAGCATCCTGGAGAATGGCTTTAACATCGATTACGCAAAGCGTCCCCTAAACGAGGCTGACAACCTGATGCCGACGTTGAGCGAGATGAATTTGATCTTTGCCGCGCCCCTCGACGGCGATTTCTCTCTGCTCCAAGGCAGGGACATCACCGAGCAGGTCGCGAGCGATGACGCGGTCGCGCATGATTTTTGCGGCTACCCGCGCGGCGAAGAAGCGGACCTCGGAGCGATCGAGTATTCGACGATCTACCCGGGCACGCCCTGCGCCACGATCGTCCAGGAGATGTACGACAGAATCCCCTCGCTCTAAATTGGCGCTGAGGTCGACACCGCTCGGCTCGGCAGCTGAGCGCTTACATGACCGTTCTCGCCGATGCCGCTGGCCCCGACACCGTCCTCGCCCTGTCGCGTCCCAGCCCTTGCCGACGGCCTCCGCGAGGCGACCGTGACCTACGCAAAGGAGCGGCTCGGCGAAGCTCCTTGCGCGAGTCTTCGTGATAGGGACTCTTGGGCGACTAGTTGGCCTGCGGAGCTGAGTAGTCTGAGGGCGCACTCGAGGAGAACGCCATTGTCGGTCGGTCGGTCGACCGGATGCCGGGCATATCGAACGACTGCGCTGGTTTGAACCTTCGAGCACCACGAGCGGAGCTGCGGAAAGAGGGAAGCGGTAGAGAGCAAGCGCAGCGGCTCAGGACTGCCCGCCGAAGCTTTACAGATCTTTACAGAGCTGACGCCTCTTTGCTCGATATCGTCATTGGAGGTGATATACACTTTGAGTTGAGATTCGCGAGGTTTGGACGGATCTGGATAGGGGGTAGGATTCGCAATCAACGAATCAAGCAGCCGATGGCAGGAGAGGCTTCGAGGACGCAGCCGCAAGAGACTCACGGTCATAATGATATGAGTCCGTCGACCGATCGGGCTGCAAACGAAGCAAGCGCTGGCCGGACAGTATCGAGATTTACTCCATCGGTACGCGGTCCGACATTGCAGGTTCGTCCCGAGGTCGAGAGTTCGATCCATCGCGCGAAGGGTCGAGGTGCGTCTCTGCCATCGGCCCTGCAAACCAAAATGGGAAAGTCTTTGGGAGCAGACTTTCGAGGTGTTCGCATTCACACAGGTAGCCGTGCCAATGCCTGAGCGAGAGTTTGCAGGCCAAAGCATTTACGACTGGCCGAGATATTTTCTTTCGCCGCCAGGCCTATTCACCGGACACTTCCAGCGGGCAAAAACTGCTGGCCCACGAACTTACCCACGTGATCCAGCAGGGAGGGAGTTCGCGAAGCGAAGCCCCTTCCCGTGCGAGGGCCACGGCTTCTATGGCTGCTCCTAGCTTTCCCCGTAGATTTGCCAGGTCCGCCCGGTTTGAGCTGAAAATAATTCGCTCCGAGGCCAGTTTGCAAAGCCGCCGACACCGCCGCGTAAATATGGTGAAAAGAACCGCATTTTCGAGCCCGGTGCTGAGACACTCCGGGCTCAGCGAAGGAACAAGAAATGCCAGAGACCCGAGTCAGACCTAGTCGTTTTGGACCCGCGCGTGGTTCAATGTTGCTCGTGAGCACCCTGCTTGTCGGTTGCAGCGCCACGGGGAGCAACACTTCATCCGAGGCAAGCGGACCCAGCAGTAGCGGCTCGGACACGACGGACACGACGGACACGACGGACACGACGGACACGACGGACACGGCGGACACGGCGAATAAGCCCGCAGACATCACAGGGGTGGTGTTTTCAAATCGAAGCGCCGACTGTGCTGACTACGCTCGCTCGTACGTTGCAACAGCTCTGGATCTTCAGCGCGATCAACTCTTTGAGGGGGCTCTGCAGGTCTCTCTAGATCAAACACATTGCATATTCGAATCCAACACGATTCCAAATCACGACTTCAACGACGTGACGGCGAGTTTTGCCACGCAGGTCTCCGAGGTCGAGCGAATGCTTACGATTCCCCGCAACCCGAGCGGCGCAGCGTCCACCTCACCTCTGACGCTCAGCTCCTATGATGCAATTATGCTCAATGGTGTGGTGGTCGACATTTTTTCGGCGGGTTGTTGGGGCGTTGGTGACGGGTCTATCGGTTGCTTTGACCTCAACGCCCTGTGGCGCAAAGATCCGATGCATGCCGGCAATACCTTCGGCGCCGACATGCACCACGCACACACCCAACCCGACGGCACCTACCACTATCACGGCGATCCTGTGGCGATGTGGAATGATGAGCCGGAAGCCGCAGGTTCCCCGGTTATCGGTTTTGCCGCCGATGGTTTCCCTATCTACGGTGGATATTTTCACGACGGCAACTCACTGCGCAAGGCGATCTCGGGCTACGCGCTCAGGCAAGGCATGCGGCCCAGCGGGGCCGACGGCCCAGGGGGAGCCTACGATGGCGCCTATATCGACGATTACGAATTTACCGATGCAGGAGACCTCGATGCGTGCAATGGTATGACCATTGACGGTCAATACGGATACTACGTCACGGATACCTACCCGTGGCTGATTCGCTGCTTTCACGGGTCTCCCGACCCGTCGTTTAAGAAAGGCATGGCAAATTCGCAGGGGTAGTGTGGAGCCGAGTGTCGGGGGGATCACTTTGCGAACGACCGCTCCGTCACCGATCCGTGACCGATCAATTGGGTGGTCTGTCGTACGCACCTGTGAGTTCCCCGAAGGGATGAGTCATCTGGGGCCGACATTGTTGTCTCTCCGTGCTACTGGGGGCATTCGGCCTGTAGGGCACACCCTTGAACCTCGACGGGGAGATCACCGGGATCGGAGCGCAACTTGATAAAGTGGACGACCTGGATCATGCCCCCCTGCCGGCAGTCGTGGTCGGTCCTGAGCCCAACCACGATGGCGTGGTCTGTCTGGGCGGCGAACTGGTAAACGTGTTCGTGGCCGCGCGTTTGCCAGGGGACCATCAGCACGGGGTGGCTCTTTAGATCCAGGCTAAATCCGGGGTCTGAGGCGAAGTCTTGGCCCTGTGATGCAGTCCAGGTGGAGATGGCGGCTTGGAGCTCTTGTGGGGTGCGGAGGAGCTGGGTCGGGGGGGGGTCTTCGCGCTCAATGTCGGCGGCCTGGACGGTGACAATGCTGAGGGTGAGGTCTTCACCTGGGGCTCCCGGGCAACTGGTGCGGGGCTTTTCAGGCTTTGCCACGACGTGGCTGGTGTCGGGATGAGGTGGATGGATGCGTTCGCTGTCGTTTTTAGCGCAGCCCCATACTGCGGCGACGACGAGGGGAAGGAGGGCGATGCGAAATGAGGCATTGATGGTGTTCACACATGCTCCTTATGGTGGCTTCATCAGCTCGCGACAGATCAACGTTTTTTTCTTTTTTC
>CAYYUP010000062.1:14027-38471 GCA_964474905.1 uncultured Nannocystis sp.
TTTTTCTACAAATTACCGGTGTAACGAACGAGCTGGAAGGGCCCGTTGGGTCTCTGACCGAAGGCAAAGCGGATCGCCTGACCGTTGATGAGATAGAGGCCAGCTGGGGTCTGGACGACGTCCGTGAGGCCCCGCGGAAGATCGACCGCAGTTGAGTAGACCGCGGACCAGTCGCCCAAGGTCGGCTCCACACGGGCCAGCTCGCCGTCAAAGATGACATAGAGCCCGCCATCGACATAGATCATACCGTCGGCGCCGCTGCCAATTCCGGCGTCGGCAAAGTCGCCCTCGATCTCGATCTCGGTGACGGTCCCGTCTGCCAGAGAGACACGGTTTAGGCGTGACGGCAGGTGGACGGCGGCGATCAAGATGTCATCACCGGGCAGAACAACAATGCCATTTTGGCCGATAAGGTTGGAGCCGAGCGCGTCGTCGCTGGCGAAGAGTGATGCCTGCCAGCTCTGGTCGATTCTGTAGATGTTTGGATGCTCGCGGTCGGTCGCGTAGGCCTGGCCGTCCCCGGCGACCGCGAGATCCTCGCACCAGGCGGCCTCGTCCCCAGCCATCAGTGGGATCACATGATCACGGGAGCCGGCGTCCAAATCGAAGACCCAAATTTCACCGGTATACGGGTCCTCATTGCGATCCGCAGCGCAAACCCAGAGACGTCGCCGTTTTGCGTCGACGGCCATGCCCAGGGTCATCCACATACCGGGCTTGGATCCCTCGAAGAAGAGTTCACTCGCTCCGTCGCGGGGGTCAATTCTGTAGACATTGCCACCCTCCAGGGTTCCCACAAAGAAGAGTTCATCGATCGGATCGAAGGCGCCGCCCTCTGGGTAGGTACCCTCCAAGGGGTAGACGTCCTGGTAGTCGACAGGTTCGGGGGGGTCGCCGGTTGTTCCGGTTGTTCCGGTTGTTCCGGTTGTTCCGGTTGTTCCTGTCGTTGGGTCTTCGGTGGTGCCTGTGGAGCTAGAGCTGTCCGTGGTGTCGCTAGCGGAGCCTGTCGACGTCGTTTCGTCTGTGCTCGCGGAGCTCGTGGAGGAGCTGCTCTCGTCCCCACTGGCGGTGCCCTCTGAGGACCCATCAGGCGCTGCTGTGCAGGCGACGAGTGCTGAGAGAGCGCCGATGAGCAAGGGCGAGGTCCGGTGGGTCAGCGAACGGGGCAGGGGCATCGGCGGAGCTTAGGCTTGGTTCGGCATTTGCGGAGTTGCAAATTTGCGAGATGCATTCGCATAATCGAGAATGATTCGTCTTCGTGCCAAAGAAGGCCATTCTCTGGACGATCTTCGTCATCTCGAGGCTTTTGTCCGCCTCGGATCGGCGACTGCCGCTGGCCGTGAGCTTGGAGTCGCCGCGTCAACCGTGTACCGCCGGATCGGTTCCCTTGAGGCGGCACTCGACGTCCGCTGCCTGGTGCGCGGCGAGGGAGTGACGCCTGTCGCCCGCCGACTTGCGGAGCTGGCCCGGCGCACCGGCGACAAGCTCCTCGAGATCAGTCGCCAGGCCCAAGAAGAGCCACCAGAAATCAGCGGTTCGGTGACGATCACGACGATCGAGGGCTTCGCTCCGCTGCTGCTTCGGCCCATCGCCATCCTCGCCGGTGCTTGCCCCACGCTGACCATCAACCTTCACATTTCAGACCGGGGCCTGAGTCTGCGTCGACGTCACGCAGACATTGCCCTCTCCGTTCACCGCCAGCCCAGTCCCCATCTCATTGGTCGCCGTCTTTTCCCGATCGATTTTGGCGTTTTTGGGGCCCCTGGGATCGCGACAGATGCAGGGCAGGCGCGATGGATAGTTCTTGGTTGGCCGTTGCAGTCGACCTGCGAGGCGCGGTGGGAGCGGGCCCATGTTCCCCGCGAGGCGATCGCCGTGGCGACTCCGTCGCGGCGAGCATTTGTCGATCTTGTCGTTGCCGGTATCGGTATTGGTCTTCTGCCGCGCAAGCTCGCGGCCCTGCATCCCCAACTGGTCGAGGTTGAGGCTTTTAGTACGGCTAGCAGCGAGCTGCAGCGCACAGCGTGGCTGCTCACACACCCGGAACTTCAGGGCCGGGCGCGGATTACCGCCGTCATGCGAATTCTAGGTGACTATTTTCGTTGAGCACGCGCAGTACTCGATGACGAGACTGCCCGATCGTCAACGACGCCAGTATCCTCTTTGCCGGCCGCGAATCGACCGAATTACACATCAAAATCAATGATGTACAGATCAGAACCAGCGCTCTCCCAGCCCGCGGTAACCATATAGCGCCCGTTGGGAGATAGCGTGAGCAGTCGATTCGAGTAGAACTCCTTGGGGATCGGCTCGTCGGTGTTTTTTTTGCGATCGATGAGCGTGAGGCGCCTGTCTTGATCGTATTCACTCCCGTAATTTACCGAGGTCACGAGCCGATCAGCCTTGTCATCCATCAATACGTCAAGAGCCCCAGGGTGGCTGAAGACGACCGAACCATCGCTGGTATTCCAGAGAACGAGCCCGTCTAGGAGATTGAGTGCCAGACGGCCGTCGGCAGACAACATGCCGTAGTTGCCTCCTCCTATCCAGGAGTACTCCGGTAGCGGAGTGCTCTCGATTGTCTGCCTGTGCAGGAGCTGTCCGCTTTTGATATTCCAGCGCCGCACGGTATAGACAGCGTCGAGAGCAGTGATTGTGTCGGGGGAGTCAAAGACACAGTAACGAAAGGGATGCGCTCCGCGTTCGGTGAACTGGGCGACCGTGGCACCCGTGGCGATCTCGTGCAATCGGACGCGACAGCCCTGCGTACAAAATCCTTCGCTCGAGACTACATGAGTCTGCGCGGCGTTGATCCCCAGGTGATTCACGCCCTTCTTGAGCTTGGCCTTGAACGCGACCCGTTTGCCCTTGGGCAAGGGAAAATACCCGTGCTTTCCCATGATTGAGCCGGTCCCAGAGAGCAGCGGCAGGGTTGCATCGGCCCCGGCGCCCGGGACCTTGCGGCTGGCGACCAACGTGGCGGAGGGCATGTCCACCATTCCGCCGAAGCCCCGCGCCGAGAAGGAGAGGTAGCGGCTGTCGCTGGAAAAATTGATGGAGAGCAGGTCCTCTGCCGCGGTCGGGGCGATCGAAAGATGGCTGAACTTCACGGGTCAGAGAATAGTCCTCTTCGAGACAGCTGTTCGTTCGAGCATGTCGTTTAGATCGCGCTTATGCGCGACACCATCGTCGGAGCAAACAGCCTCCGGCCATCGTCGAAAATGTCGCGTACGCTGTCGTTCGCCCGCGGGAATGGGCCCGCGGGAGGGACCGGTGAGATGCTCCGCAGCTCGAGGTCCATGCCACAGGCCGGAATACAAGATAGACTCAACCCTCCGGTGGGTTGACGACCAGGCCTAGGCCCTCGCCGGTCATGTCCGAGTAGGTGTAGGGCTTGACCAGGCCGTCGACGGTTACCGTTTCGTAGGTCTCGGGGTCGACTTTGTAGGCTCGGTTGGCGTCGCGATCGACGACCCAGATCTGGCCGGAGCGATCGATGCTGATGCCGACCGGCTCGATGCAGCCGGGCAGGGCGATCTCGCTGTTGACGATGCTCTCGGTGCTGGTGTCGTACTGGATGAGCGCGCAGGGATCGTTGCCGGCGATCCAGGCGAAGCCCTGCTTGTCGATCGCGAGCCCGCGCAGGTGGGCGGGGCCGCCGACCTTGCCCATGTCCTGGAACTCAGCGGTGCCCGAGTGAAAGCGCCAGAGATGGCCGTCGTCGTAGCCGGCGAGCCAGGGTTCTCCCTGGGCGTCGAGTGTGAGCCCGTAGAGCACCACATCGGGGCCCTTGTAGCGCTTTACTTCGAGGCTGAGGGCGTCGACGTGAACCAGGTTGGCGCGGGTGCCGAGGCCCCAAAAAGAACCGCTTTTGGTCGCCGCGCCGCCGTAGGTCCCGTGGCCCCAATTGCCCTCCCAGTTCTCGGCGAGCACCTCGGTGTCGGTCTCGCCGTTGACCCCATTGATCCGCCGGATCTTCACGTTATTTGTCGGCTGATCGCGCCAGCCAACCCAGACCATCGCGGTCGCGAAGCAGTTGCTGGCGGCGCCGCCATCCCAGGCGATCGCCCGCGGGCCGCCTTGATTCGAGGGCAGTCCCTTGGGGAACGCGAGGTCGTGGAACCAAAGTACGCACTCGTCGCTGCCCCAGTCGCGCACGTCGTTGGGTCCGGTGGAGGTATCGATGACGCCGTTGACGTTTTTGTCGACGCAGTTGCTGATGCGGTTGGCGATCTTGACAACGCTGCCCGAGCGGTTGGCGATCGCGACGTCGCCGCGGAGGTTGACCGAGGTGCGCGAGGGATCTGTCTCGCCCGGTCCGGTGCGGTAGCGGGCGAGTTCGGTCGCGCTTGCCGTGTCGATCTTCGAGACGGTGTGTTGGCCGGTATTGGCGATCCAGATGATGCTGTAATCCTCGTCGCCGGGTTGGGGCAGAACATCGCTGCAGTCGCCGCCGCCGGGCAGGGTGGCGTCATCGCCCAGGTCGAGCTTTTCTGGGCCGCTGTCGCTGTCGCTGCCGCTGTTGCTGGTGCCGGTGCTGTCCGTCGCAGTCGCGGCGCCGGTGAGGGTGATCGACACGCCATCGCTGAGGCCAGCGCTGCCGTCGGCGCTGCCGTGGCTGTCGTCGCCGGAGCAAGCACATAGCTGCGTGATCAGTGCAACGAGAGGGAAACCGGGGGCGCTCGTGCGCTTCATTTGTTCGCTATAGCGCATTTAGCCGGCGGGCCAAAGGTCGCGATAGCGAGAATCTCTCTGGGCGCAGCCTCGGCAGGTTTCGGGGCGGGCCTCTACATGGGCAATTGGTCGCCGCGCAGCTCGACGGAGCGCTGTCGCGTGTCGATGGCCACGTAGCTGAACTGGCCGACGCTACAGGAGCCGCTGTTGACGACGATGCCCTCTGGCACCTCGACGCGCACTGGCATGTGTGTATGGCCCATGACGACGACATCTGCGCGCTGCTCCCGGAGGAGGCGACGGCCGGCGCTGAGGTAGGGGCCGTCATCGCGGTGGAATCGCCTGTGTTTGATGCGGATGTCGTGGCCCTCGATCTCTTGGGCGAGCGCTCGCAGGCCGACAAAACGCAGGCGGCCGGTGAACCACGAGGCCGCCCGGGTCAGGGTCTCTACTCGGCGGAAGAGGGGATCGTACTGGTGTCCGTGCACAAAGAAGACCCGGAGGCCGTCGGCCTCGATCTCGAGGGTTTCGGGGGCGGCGAGCAGCTCGTCGGCGATCGCGTCGTGGTTGCCGTAGATGTAGTGATAGGGCGCCTCTTGGAAGCGCTCGGCGAGGGCGGGCAGGCGACGTCTGGCGAGCCGAAACTGGCGGACCCGGCCGTGTCGCCCGGGCAGCCAGCAGTGATCGGTCTGATAGACGTCGCCGACCAGGACGATCGCCTCAAACTCGGCCTCCAAGCGGTCGAGAAAGCGGAGAAAGTGGCCCTCAGAGTGGCGAAATTCGTCCATCCACGGGCGGGCGCCGATGTGCAGGTCCGAGAGCGCCGCGATCCGCATGTGCCGACGATAGCCTGCGCGTTCGGTCGCGGGCCTTGTTTCTCTGGCGCGGGGGCTTAAGTCTGCTGCTCGGAGGTCAGATCTGTGTCCGACTCAACGTCTTCTTATCTTCGCTGCCAGAAGTGTGGCGGTATCAATCGCGTGCCCGCAGAGCGCCTGGCGGAGGGTCCAGTCTGCGGTCGTTGTCACGCTCCCGTGGATCCGGCGGCGAGCCCCGCCGACATCGACGACGCCGCCCTGCAGCGGTTGATCAAAAGCTCGCCGGTGCCAGTGTTCGTCGACTTTTGGGCGCCCTGGTGCGGGCCCTGCCGGATGCTGACGCCGCATATCATCGAGCTCGCGAAGCGCTACGCGGGCAAGGCGATCGTCGTGAAGATCAACACAGAGGTCGCCCGCGAGACCGCTGCGCGCCTCGCCATTCAGGCGATCCCAACGCTGGTGGTCTACAGCGGCGGCGAGATCGTCGAGCGCAAGGCGGGAGCGGTGATGGGCCGGGCTCTCGACGCTCTGCTCGGCGCGCATGTCGACTGATGTCCAGGGCAGCGTCGTTGCGGTATGGGGGCGGGGAGCACCAGGTGGGGTCCGTTAGCCTGTGTCGCAGCGCGCAGTAATTGTGCGATAACAAACTCAAATTTTGTTTGCGGTGGCATTCTCGGGTGACGTTCAAGCGGGGTACTAGGTACTGTAGCCCGCGTAACTTGGCACACCGTCGCCAATGCGGTAGCTCTGCCTTCGAGTTCACCGACACAGGGTGTTCACACCAGGATCCACAGCTCGATGAGTAACGAGACCCGCACCCCCGTCAGCGGCAGTGGAACAGCGACGAGCGCCTCCGGGTACTACGGGTACCAGGGGGCTGATCTGCCGACCGGTACCGTCGTCAAGTGCGGCAGCCAGTTTGAGATCGTTCAGCGTCTCGGCGAGGGCGGCATGAGCAAGGTCTACAAGGCCTTCGACCGCCTGATGAACCGCTACGTCGCGCTTAAAGTGATGAAGAACGACGTGCCCGAGTGGGCGCATCGCCACTTTCGCCGCGAGGCGAGGATGTGCGCGAACTTCATGCACAACAACCTCGTGCGGGTCATGCAGGTCGGTACCGCCGAGGACTTTGGCCTGCTCTGGTTCGCGATGGAGTACCTGCGCGGCAAGGACGTCGGCTGGTTTATCGACAACGGCACGCCGGTGCCGGTGCCGGTGATCGCCGAGATCTTTTTGCAGGTCCTAGAGGCGCTGCGCTACGTGCATCTCCGACGGATCGTGCACTGCGACATCAAGCCGTCCAACATCTTTGTCACCCGCGACTCGCACGATCCGCTGCTCCGGGTGGTCAAGCTGCTCGACTTCGGAGTCGCCCGCGACCTCAGCGATCTGACGCCGCAAAGCAAGGCCCACGTGATGGGGGACCCGCGGTACATCGCCCCCGAGCAGACGATCGCCGGCGGGTATATCGATCACCGCGCCGATCTTTACGCTCTCGGCATGACCTTCTTCGAGCTTGTGACGGGGGGTCGCCATCCCTTCGAGGATCTCTTTGACTTGCACCCGCGCAACCTGCTCTTGGCGCATCGCGAGCGCGAGCCGGTGCCGGTCAGCCAGTACATGTCGCAGGATGTGCCGGCGTCGCTTCGCGATGCGATCGATGTGTTCTTCTTCAAGGCCTGCTCGAAGCAGGTTCAGGGCCGTTTTAAGGACGCTTCCGAGATGAAGGCCGCGATGACCGAGCTGTCCAAGCTGATCCAGAGCGTCGGCATGGGCGGCGGCATGACGACGAGCGTGACCTGAGCTAGCCGTCGCAATTCTTTCTTTGGAAAAAAGGCCTGCGCTCAAAAAATTGAGTGCAGGCTTTTTTGCGATCAGCCGCCAAGATCCACGAGGATCACTTGCAGGCGCCGTCGAGCTCAAAGGCGCCGATGCTCCAGGGATCACTGCGCTCCTCGCGGTCGCAATCGACGCTGAAGCTCATCGACAGGTCAAGGCCGCCCTGGCTGAGGTCGCAAAAGGTATCGCCGTTGCCCAAGAGGTGAGCATCGCCCTTGTCGATGTCGACGAAGCTGGGGTCGATGTTGATGTTGCCCGAGGCCATGGCGCCGCCCTTTTTCCAGTCGCTCTCCATCGGCGCGAGCTCTGCGTAGTACATGCTGTTCCAGCCGATCCTGGCCGCATATTGGGTGCAGGAGAGGTCGTTGTTGCGGACCGAGGAGGATTTGGCCGAATTTGAGGCCTCGTAGATGCAGGTCTGGGCGAGGGTGATGATGTTGTTTTCGATCTTGGGGGTCGAATTGCTGTTGATGGAGATGCCTCGGGCAGAAGCCGGCTTGTCGCTGTAGATCGTGTTGTTGTAGATCGATGGGCTCGCCCCGTTGACCACGATGCCGCTGGCCAGGTTTTTGCCGGAGCCCGCATTGAGAACATTGTTGTAGATCTGCGAATTTGAGTTGTAGGTGGTGATGGCAGTGGAGTGAGAGCCTGCGCCGGCGCTGATATGGTTGCTGTCGATGAGCGCTTCGCACGTGTTGCAGTTGATGCCCACGCCCCGGTTGAGGTCGTTCGAAGAGCCTGTGGTGATCGTGTTTTCGGTGAGCGTTGGCTCGCCGTTGATGATCCAGATGCCGAACGACTGCATGCCCGGAGCGGTTCCGCCTTGAATTGTATTGCGGCTGAAGGTCGGGTCGGAGACGCGGATGACAATGACCGCCGAGACGTTCCCGGTGCCGCCCTCGATGTAAAAACCGTCGACGACCGTGTCCGAGCCGACGTTGCCAGCGTCGATCGCTCGGTTGGGCTCTAAGCTGGTGCCGCCTGAGCTGCTCTTGTCGATGATCTTCGAGGGGTAGGCCTCGATGTCACGCATGTCCCAGTCGTTATTCTTGAAACCGCCGAAGATCGAGACACCGTCGACAAGGGTGATGTACTTGTTGTTTTGGTAGTCGAGTTCGTAGGTGCCCTCGGCGACATAGACCGCGCCTTCGGGAAGTTTTGCGGCGGCGGCGATGCCCGCTTGGATCGTGCGCTTGGGCTCGCCTGCGGTGCCGGGGTTGGAGTCGAGCCCCTCGCCTGCGTGCACGAAGATCGCGTCGTCCGGGAACTCGACACCGGTATCGCCGGTATCGCCGGTGCTGCCGGTGCTGCCGTCGGAGTCGCCAGTGCTGCCGGTGCTGCTGTCGGTGCCGTCGGTGCTGTCGGAGTCGCCAGTGCTGCCGGTGCTGCCGGTGCTGCCGGTGCCGGTCTCTGTGTCTTGCACGCCGGTATCGGAGTCGGTGCCGCTGTTGCTATCGGAGTCGGAGTCGGAGTCGGAGTCGGAGTCGGAGTCGGAGTTGGAGTTGGAGTTGGAGTTGGAGTTGGAGTTGCTCTCGGAACCCGAGGCCGACGCCGAGTTTGAAGTGGCGAGGCCGATCGAACCGCCGGAGGGGCTTGTCACCGCAGAGGCGCTGAAGTTGCCGGAGCTGCCATCCTCGGGTCCTGCACAGGCGGCGATCAGGAGGAGGGGGAAAGAGAGGACGATGGTGCGACTTGTCATGCTCACCTCAAAAACTGCGCGACTGTGCGCGGGCGCCGTTCATACTCGCACTGAGGGGCGCTATCAATCGAAGTTGAAAAAAAAGCTCCCAAGTTGCCCTTGAACGACGTTCTTTGTCGGTGTGATCGCGGCAGGCGGAGTCCTGCGGGGGTCGCGGGCAGAGCTTGGCTCGGATCTCACTCGGCCGTGCGCGTTGTTGTGGTTGATCTATCGTGCCGCCGTGATCACGCCCCTGTGCCAGGCCGACCCGCAGACGATCGCCCGCGCGGCAGAGATCCTGAGCCGTGGCGGACTGGTGGCGCTGCCGACCGAGACTGTCTACGGACTCGCGGCCGATGGGCTCTCGGCCGCTGCGGTCGCGGGCATTTTTGCCGCGAAGGGTCGACCCGCAGACAACCCGTTGATCCTCCACATCGCCAAGCTCGGCGATCTCGGACACATCGTTGTCGAGCCGCCTGCGCTCGCCTTTAAACTCGCCGAATTGTTTTGGCCGGGGCCGCTGACGATGGTGCTGAGGCGACAACCGAGGGTGCCGACGATCGTCAGCGCGGGCCTGCCGACGGTCGCCGTCAGGATGCCGGCACATCCGGTGGCGCGGGCGATCCTCGAGGCCTGCGGGCGACCCCTGGCGGCGCCCTCGGCCAATCGATCCGGTCGCCCGAGCCCGACCTGCGCGGCCCATGTCGCGGCGGATCTCGACGGTCGTATCGATCTTATCGTCGACGGTGGATCGACCGAGTACGGCATCGAGTCGACGGTGTTGGATCTCAGCGAGCTAGGCCGGGGCGAAGAGGTGCCGCTCCTGCTCCGTCAGGGCGCACTCACCCGGGAGGTTTTGCTCGCTCAGATAGGTGAGCTTCGCGAGGGCGCGGGCGCAGCGGCATCTCGCTCCCCGGGTCTGCGGCACCGTCATTACGCGCCACGGGCCCCGCTCGAGATCATCGCGCCCGCCGAACTCGAGCTGCGGGCGCGGGCACTCTCTAGCTCGGGGCTGCGGGTCGGTGTGATTGCAGGGGGTCGCGACTCGCCCGGCGACGCCCAGATCCAAGGTGTCTCGTGGTTGCATCTCGGGGGCGGACTAGAGGGCTACGCGAGGGCGCTCTTCGCCGCCCTGCGCACTCTAGATGAGCTGGGCGTCGAGCGCATGTTGGCGGCCGAGGTGCCCCTGGTCGGCATCGGTCGAGCGCTCATGGATCGTCTGCGTCGGGCGGCTGAGGGATAAAGGCTTAAGGACTAAGGATCGCGAGTCGGATCGGCTGAGAGCCTAGCGATGGCTCGCGTCAGTCGGGTGGGCTCAGCGGATCCGGAGGTCGCCATCGCGGGTCGCAATGGGGGGTGACGTCGAGGTTTTCGTCGGGGCGGAGCAGGTTGGCGTTGCCGTACATGTCGACGATAAGCGCCCTGGCATCGGCGGGCCCGTTGACGCGGTCGATCGACTCGACAAAAAAAGTATCGCTGTCCTGGCGGACATGTAGAGGCATGTAGCGGACGCCGCGGATCCGGGTGAATCCGTCGGCGTCGCGGCCGATGCCGACGTAAAGCAGGATCGTCGAGCGTTTAGGCAGCTCGGGCTGATGGCTGGCAAAATTGCCGAGCGAGTAGTGGATCAACACCTCGCGTCCGTCGCTCGTTCGGTAGTTTTTCCAGGGCTGGAGAACGTGGGGATGCGAGCCGATGATCGCCGTCGCACCGGCCTCGGCCCAGCGCTCGGCGAGTTCGATCTCCCGCGTTCGTGGGGCTGGTTCGTACTCTTTTCCCCAGTGGGGGGTGACGATCAGCGCGTCGATGATGCGGCTCTTGGCGAGCGCGGCGACCCGTCGCTCGAAGGCCTTGCCGCGGCAGCGCAGGACCTGGTTGCCGCTGTCGGGGCGTACATTGAGCAGGCCGGTGCAGGCGAGAAAGGCGATGCGCAAGCCCTTGCGTCGGATCACCGTGTGCCACTTGGGGTCGGTATCGTCGCTCGCTCGGGTACCGGTGAAGCGGAGGCCGGCGGTTCTCAGTGCATCGATGGTCCTGTCGACGCCGATCGCCTGCCGGTCGAGTGCGTGGTTGTTCGCGGTCGAGACCACATCGATGCCCGAGCGCTTGAGATCGACGGCGAGGCTGGCGTGGAAATTAAAGCGCGGGTAGGCGGTGTAGACGACCTTGTCGAAGACCTCGCCGGGGTCGCCAACGTCGTCGCCGTGCTTGTCGATGCCGGTCGCCATCGGGCCCTCGAGGTTGGCGTAGGTGATGTCGGCGCGGCGCAGGAGATCCTCGATCGAGCGCCAGATGTTGCGGTGGCGATCGTCGGCGGCGAAGGCCTGGATCTGCAATTCGTGGTGCAGCAGAACATCACCGACCGCGGCGATCACGACGGTCTCACTCGCACCTTTGCTTTTGGTTTCGCTTTTGGTTTTGCTGTCGATCGGCAGGTGATCACAGGCGCCGGCAAAGGCGAGGTAGGTGTCTGGCAACGGCGGCAGAGGCTCCTGCGGGGCTGCCTGGGGTTCGCTCGGCTCGGCTGCGGGGATGTGTACAGGTTCGCTTGCCGATGAAGGGGGTTGAGCTGGGTCCGGCGGTGGCAGTTCGCTCGGATTCGCGGCGAGGGTGCTCTTTGGGGCGTGCTCGGCCTCCGATGCAGGCTGCCTGGCGACGCAGGCCGCGAGGGCAAGAGCGACGCCGAGCAGCACCGCGGAGAGCTGCACAGACGCCTGGCTGCGGGGGCAGGGCATGATCACGGGCATAACACGGCGCTCTCGGGCGTGTGAGCACAGATGATGTCCGCGTTTCGCAGGATCGCAGGATCGCAGGATCGCTGAGCTGACCCATGCGCTCGGCGGCGAAGCGGGGGCATGCGCGTGGCGACGAAGTGGGCGGCGAACCACGCTGCGTGTGTGATTGGTTTCGCCGACTGCCGATGAGCCCGTACACTGGATCCCGCGCCTTGCAAAACCCCCCTCAAAAAGCCCGCCACACGGTCGCCATTGACCGACCGATTCCTGGGCTGTGGCGTTTCAAGATCCGCAGATCGGTGCTCTTTGTCGCCCTTGCGTTGACCGGCTTGGCGGGTGCCTGCTCCGAGCCGCGTGAGCCCCAGACGATCGTGTTGGCCCCGGTAGAGCCGATCGCACCGGCGCCGCCCGAGGCTGCGGGTGTTTGTCCAGCCGAGTTGCCAGCACCGCCTTCGTTGCCGGGCGTTCGTGCCGAGCACAGGACTCTGGAGTACTGGCTTCGGCGCACTGCCGAGGTCGCCGAACTCGACACGGCGGTGCTCGAGCCCGGGGCGATCGCCGAGCACAACCGCGTGATCCAGGGCGAGGCCAGCGGTGATGTGCGCCACGATCTGCTCGCCCCGGTCCAGCCGCAGTCGATCCTCGAAGCGGTTGAGCGGCGCCTCTCGTTCCTGCACGGGCGGGTGCTCTCGGGCAAGTACGTGAACGCCGAGGGCAAGGCGCTCAGCACCCAAGAGATCCAAGCGCTGGCGCCGGTTGGGCAGCTGCCGACCCTGCACCCCGAACTTCGCGTCGCCCTGGCCCCCTTGCCCATGCTCTGCGGTCCCCGGCTGCAGGGTCTTTACACGACGAGTTTGGACCTCGCCTTTGATCGCAATCTCTGTTCGATGATCCGCGCTCAGGAGCCCATCCAGGTACTGATGCCGTGGTCCGATGATCTTTTGCTTGTGCGCAGTGGGTATGTGATCGGCTGGATCGCCCGGTCGTCTGCGCTTTCGCCACAGCTGCGCTCGAAGTCCGAGCAGCGGGCCTTTGTCCGCGGGCCTTGGATGGTCGCCTCTCGCGACACCGAACTCCGCAGCGAGTCCGGTGAGACCCTGCGCCTGTCCTTTGGCGGCCGGGTGCCGCGGGTCGTGAGGGGCCGTGGCGAGGTCTGGGCGGCGATGGAGCGCGGTGTGGTCAAGGCATTGCCGATCGAATCCGAGGCTCTCGCGCCGACCGGTCGGTCGCTCACGCGTCGACAATTTTTGACCGACGCCTTTGCCTACCGCGGCAAGCCCTACGGCTGGGGTGGCTACCGCGAGGGCCGTGATTGTTCGCGCTTTTTGATGGATCTCTTCGCTGGTTTTGGCGTCGACCTGCCGCGGCACAGCAGCGATCAGGCGGTCGCCGGCACGGTGATCGAGATAGGCCCCGGGCTCGCCGAGGAGGAGCGGCTGCGGATCATCGACAGGGCCCATCGTCGCGGCCTGGTACTCCTCCATTTTCCAAACCACATCATGCTGTATTTAGGGCGTGATGCTGGCGGTGTACCGATGGTGCTGCACTCCTTTGCCGAGTACCTGGTGCCCTGTACCGGTCGCACATCAGAGATGCCAGCCGGCGAGCGCGAGAGCCTTGTGCATGTCGATAGGGTCCAGGTCTCGGATCTGGAACTCGGGCGGGGCTCGTCGCGTACGGCTTTCATCGAGCGGATCACCAAGGTCACGGTCGTCGGTCGCGTCGCCACGCCCGAGCCGGCGCCGAGCTGAGCCGAGCCCGCGCCGAGCCGAGCTGAGCGAAGCGTGGGCCTTTCTGCAGGCGAGGCTCGACGGAGGCGGCGCAGTGCTCTAGCCTCCGGCGGTGAGCGACGGAATCGAGACAGAGATGGTCCCTGCAAATGGGGAAAATGGGGAAAATGGGGAAAACGGAGAGGACACGGCGCGAGAGGTGATCGAAGAGCGCCTGGGCCAGATCGAGGAGCTGCTGGCCGAGGATCCAGAGGCGGCGATGCGGGCTCTGGACGACCTCGATGTCGATCCCGACGACGGATTTGTCCGCTACCTGCGTGCGGCTGCGACGTGGCTTCTCGAGGGCGCCGCAGTGGCCGAGCCGCAACTCAAAGAGTTGATCATCGAGGACCCGAGCTTCTCCGAGGTTCACTACGCCCTCGCCGGTGTCTACGAGGATCTGCAGGAGCCCGAGCTGAACGTGCGTCACCTGCTAGCCGTGCTCGCTCTCGACGCGGTCGAAGATCCACCCGAAGAGACGACCCAGGCCGAAGAGTCGCAGGTCATCGTCGCAGCCGAGGCCGCGCTTGTCTCCCTACCCAAGGAGATCCGCGAGCGCCTGGGCAACGTCGCGATCGTCGTCGAAAAACGACCGTCGTGGGCCATTGTCGAGGAGGGTTTTGATCCGCGTGCGCTCGGCATGTTCGAAGGACCCGATGATCTCGCAGAGCGAGTATTGCAGCTGACGCCGATGACCCCGCGGATTGTGCTTTATACGGCGAATCTGGGGGCTTCGTTTGCTGAGCCGGCAGAGCTCGCCGAAGAGGTGAAGATCACGGTGCTGCACGAGATCGGCCATTACTTTGGCCTCGATGAGGATGATGTTGGCGGTCTTGGGCTCGCCTAGCAGGGGTCTTGGCTAGCAACAGAGAGCGCCCGACCGCGAGCTGCGGACGGGCGCTTTTTCATTTTTTCATTTTTTCATTTTTCATTTTCGTCTTTTCCAGGACTGGAACCGGTTGTGGCCCACTCGATTTCCATAACCATTTGCCAAGAATCCATCGACTGACCATCCACAGGGGGACGATCCCGGATCGGCGAAGTGTAGGCATATTTAGCGGTCGAGCGCGGCCCCGTAGTCTCGGCTAGGCTTCACCGTGAACTCGATGTTGCGATCGAGGCAAGGGGTTCGGTGATGATCTCGGCGTTTGACGCTGCGGCTGCAGCTAAGAGGCTTGCCTTCCATCTTGCCGCAGAGCCCCCGCGGAGGGCTCGGCTGCTTGATTGTGAAGCAAAGCTACGCACCGGCGTGTTGAATATATGATTTGACGTGTGATCATGTGACCTCCTAGGATTGAGAGGCCCGTAGTCACTCTGCGGATCCTAGGAGAACCTACGATAATGAATATTCTATCTCTCAACTCGATGCGGGCTGTCCGTGTGTACGTAGCGGTGTCGGCGGTATTTGTGGTCGCGCCGGCTTGTTCTGTTGATTCGACGGCGAGTGAATCTGATGCGGTGATGACGACGACAGAGTCGACAACGACAGAGCCGACAGCGACAGAGTCGACAGCAACAGAATCGACAGCAACAGAGCCGACAGCAACAGGTCCCGAGACCTCCTTGTCATCGGGGAGCACAGGAGACAGCACGGGGAGCACAGGAGACAGCACGGGGAGCACGGGAGACAGCACGGGGAGCACAGGAGACACCACGGGGAGCACGGGAGACACCACGGGGAGTACAGGTTTCGAGGGCACGCCATCGTTCACCGATATCTATGAGGAGATCATCCTCCCGCAGGGGTGCAACGCGGGCTATTGCCACGGCGGGGGAGCTGGTGGGTTAATGATGACCGACGAGGCCACGAGCTACGCCAACCTCGTCGAAATGGAGGCGGCGCAGCCGACGTGCGGAGCCGCGATTCTAGTGGTGCCGGGGTCGCCCGATGAAAGCGTGCTCTGGTACCGCACGCGGCCGATGGCTCTCGATGAGGGCATGGAGCCCTGCGCCCTCAAGATGCCGAAGGGCAGCACCGGTCTCGATGAGGCGGACGGTGAACTCCTCCTCGCGTGGATCGCCGGCGGAGCTCCAGAGTGAACTCCATCACCCGGGGTCTTGGTCTTTGTCTTGGTCTTTGTCTTGGTCTTGGTCTTGGTCTTTTGGGGGTGCTTGGAGTCGCGGCAGGCTGCGACGAGCAGGCAGGAGATCCGGTTGGTGCGAGCATCGATGAGGCTGCCGACGAACTCGCCGACGGCGATCTCGTTGATGACGTGCCCGAACGTATAGAGGGAGTGGCGCGGACCGACCGCCCGCCGAGCGATCCGCGAGCGCTCGGTGCCTGGTTGCGTGGCGGTGGCTATCTCAATTGGCAGTCGCAGTCGCAGGTGCACAGGACCGATGAGTACGGGGGAGCGCGGGTCTTTTTCAATCCGCTGCTCGTCGCCTCGTACGCCGCCGGTGCCGAGAGTCATGCGCTCGGTGCCGCCGCTGTCCGCGAACTCTACAAGGCGGACCTAGTGACCCCGAAGGGCTTAGCACTGATGGTCAAAATCGAGGCCACTGCCGAGGAGGATCGAGGTTGGTTTTGGTACGAAGTCTTTAGCTTTGACGACGACGCGCAGCCGACCGTCGCGGAGGCTGATGCTGAGGGATGCATCGGCTGTCACTCGGGGGGGGTCGACCTGGTGCTGCGGCCAGAGTCCTCAGGAGGCGTTTTTTGACGTTTTGGGAATGTCGTCGATATGCGAAGATCCACGCTGCCGCGGAGCATCGGCGGCATAGGTTCAGGAGTTGCCAGTGCCCTCTTCACCGCTGCCGTCGATCGATAATCTCCGCTGCTTCGAGGCCGCCGCTCGCCTTCTGAATTTTCGCGCGGCCGCCCGCACGGTGTCGCTCACGCCTGCGGCGTTTAGCCAGCGGATCCGTCAGATCGAGGGGCAACTCGAGGTCCGTCTCTTTGAGCGCAGCACTCGCTCGGTCCGCCTTACCGAGGCCGGTATTGCTCTCCTGCCGGCTGCTCGTCATTGCCTCGAGGCCGCCTCCTCCTGCGTCGCTGCGGCCAGGGGGGAGCACGGCAAGCCCGCGATCGATCTGACCCTAGGGACACGCTTTGAGCTCGGCATGTCGTGGCTGGTGCCGCTCTTAGATCACCTCGAAGAGCAGCACCCGAACATCACCCTCAACCTCTACTTTGGCTCGGGGCCCGAACTCCTCTATCGCCTCCGCGTGCTCGCTCTCGATGCGGTGATCACCTCCGCCAGGCTGTCGACACCGACGCTCGATGCCTGCAATCTGCACGAGGAGGCCTATGTCCTGGTCGGCGAGGCCGAGGCACTCGCTCGTCACCCGATTCGGGCTGCCGCCGATGCCTTCTCGCACACCCTCCTCGACATCGACGAAAAGCTCCCCCTCTACCGCTACTTTGCCGAGTCCCCCGATGCGCCGCCTCCGCTCCGCTTCGCTGGCTACCGCTTTCTCGGCCTGGGTGATGCTGTCAAGGCCAGGGTGATCGGCGGCCACGGGATCGCAGTGCTCCCCCTGCACATGATTCTCACCGAACTCGATCGAGGGATCTTGGTCCCGATTTTTCCGGAGATCGAGCTTCTCTCTGATCACTTCCGTCTGGTCTATCGCCGCGATGATCCCCGTCGCGCGGTTTATCAAGAGCTGGCCGCGACCCTCCGCGGCGCGCCGATCCATTAACGGACGCGATGCCGGACACGCGGCGAGGTCGAGAAGCGCGAGGAAGTGCGAGGATTTGCGGCGCATGCACAAGGCGCCTATTTTTGTGCGTATGCCAGAGAATGCTAACTCGGCGTTGTCGTTTGTTCGTAGAACTGCTTCACCCAACGGCGCATCTTGTGCACGGGCCCGTCAAGCGAGACTAGGACGGGTCGGGGTCGCATGATTTTGTTCTCCCAGACCTCGAGATCCGCGCGCCACTGGCTGATCCAGTGGCCGATCACGTACCAGACCAAGAGACGCGGAATCTTTGTGTCAGCCCACCAGCGAAAGCGAACCTGCTGGTAGAGCGGCGCGGTGGGGAGGTGAGTCTGGAACATCACGATGTCACCGAGTTCGGGCAACGAAAAGCGAAACCACACGGTCGTACCGGGCCCGAAAAGCGTGACGTGCGCGTGCGCGCCGCTCTTGCGATAGTGCCTTCCGAGGAACCTCAAGTAGGCGTAGTTGGTAAAGTAAGCGACATGACTGCGCTCTGCGTCGAGTTCCCATCCGGCGTCGTGCTCGATTCCAAAGCCCGGGATTTTGATCTGTGTCCAGGGGATCGTCATGCTGCCGTGCAGGACCGAGAAGTGCTGGAAGTCGACCGAGTTTTCGATGAACTCGGAGATGTGCATGTTGACGTCATTTGGCGCGTAGCGGCCCCGATAGCGGAGGCGCCCGTCATCGATGTCGTCGATCTTTTGGGGCTCGTAGGGAGGCTCGACGACCTCGCCCGAGATATCATGATACATCCAGAGCATTCCGTAGTGCTCGCGCACAGGGTACGATTTGATGCGTGCCCGCGGGATTTTGTCGAGCCCAGGGATCGACGCGAGTTCGCCGTCTCCGTTAAAGGACCAACGATGAAAGGGGCAGCGGATGCAATCGCCGACGACGTGCCCGCCCACGCCTAGATTGGCGCCCTGATGTGGGCAGTGGGCGTCGAGTACGGAGATCTTCTGGGAGTCGCGGCCGCGGAAGACGACCAGACGCTTGCCCAGGACCTTGAGTTCTCGAACGCATCCGGGGGCGAGCTGCTTCAAGTCCAAGAGGTGATACCAGCCCGAGGGGTAGGCGTTCGGGTAGGTCTCTTTGCGCTGGGTATCGTAAAATTCGCGGTTGCTCGTTTTGACTGTCATGTGGGCTCCGTGGCTTTGCGCCCAGCGTTGGAGAGAAAGGACTCGCGAAAAAATTTGACAACGCCCTTTCGAACATCGCTCGCGGGTGCCTGCATTCCGCCCGCTACCCAATGGGCGAGGTGCACTTGCTGGATTGCCGCTAAGGATCGCGCTAACAGGGTTGGGTCGGTTCGTTTCACGGTCCCTTCATCCATGGCCAGAGCGAGCACCGCCGAGTGCAACGCGTGCCCCTCTTCCCACGCGGATCGCTCTGGTGCGCTGCTTGTCGGACCGATGCCCCAGGGGTGGGCGTTGAGGTGGATGCGCATCCAATTGGGGTGCGCGAGCATGAAGTCGACATAGGCGTGCATGCCCAGGACCAAGCGCTCGACCGCGGTGGCTGCGTCGGCGCCCGCGGTGCTTGCGGCCGTTAAAATCGCCGGCAACCGCCGGGTCAGGACCTCTTGGAAGAGCGCGTCCTTGCTGCCCACGACCTCGTAGACGGTACCGACAGAGAGCCCCGCGAGAGCTGAAATCGACTGCATGCGCGCGCCTTCAAAGCCGTGTTCGGCGAAGATCGCCTCGGCGGCATCGAGTACGACCTCTCTGTAGGCGCGCTGTCGTAGGGTTCGGGCGATAGAGCTTGCCATGATCCGAATCTCGATTCGGAATTCCGAATCGAGATTCAAAGTCTATCTAACGAACCGGAGAGACGCAATCATTCATCTCGCACGCAAAACCACGGCGCCGAAGGGTCCGCGCGGAGCGATCTCATGCGTCTTGGATGCAATCGTTCTCGCGTGGGCCGGCGAACTTCGCCGCGTGCTGGCCCTTAGGACGGTCTTCTAGGATCGCTCACTCGGGCTTTTTGGCGACACTCTGGCGAGGCATCTGCATTCCGGTCCGGGTCGGATGGGCTGTGACCTCGGCGTGCTCTGCGAGAGATGTATCAGTGTTCTCGCGGGCGCGGTCGAGACGGGCGCCGTAGCGCTTGGCGATCGGGTTGGCGCTCAGGCCGTGGGTGAGCACCGAGAGGAGCACGGTGAGCACGACGACCGCGAAGATCGCCTCGCGATGCGGCGCTTGCGACTCTTCGAGGATCAGCAGGCCAAAGAGGATCGATGCCAGGCCGCGGGGGCCAAACCAGCCGAGGAAGAGCGTTGTCACGGGGTTGAGGCGGGCGCCGATCATGCTCGCGGCGGTCGGCAGGATTCGGATCAGGGTCAGGCTGAGGACCGCATAGACGATCATCATCGGTGTCGCTTGGGCGATCGCGGGGCCGGCGAGAACACCTCCGAGGAGGAGGAAGACGAGGAGCATCAGCGCCTGGCCCTCGGCCTCGATGAATTCGTGGATCGTCGGACAGATCTCCTGGGCGCTTTGGCCGAGGGTCAGGCCGGCGACAAAGGCCGCGATGAAGCCGTTGCCGCCGACTTTTTCGGCGCAGAGAAAGGCGAGCAGCGCGAGCGAGAGTCCGCCGAGACGCTCGAAGCTCGAGCTCATCCACTTTTGAGCGACCGCGCGGGTGATCAGGCGCCCGCCGACGTAGGCAACGAGCCCGCCGACGAGCGGACCGATCGTCACCTGGAGGCCCCAGTAGGTCAGCCATTCGCTGGCACTCCGACTCTCTTCGCCGCCGACGGTGCCGACGCTCGCGAGGGCGGCACAGACCATCACGAGGGGGAGGACAATGCCGTCGTTGAGCCCGCTCTCGACGTTGAGGGCCTGACGGATCCGCAGCGGCACTCGCTCATTGCTGACGACGGCCTGGCCCAGGGCGGCATCGGTGGGGGCGAGGATCGACGCCAGGAGAGCGGCCTCCCAGAGGTTGAAACCTGGAAAAAGCAGCACTGCGATCGCGGTGCCGAGAATGATCGTTAGCGGCATACTCACCAGGAGCAGGCGCAGCGGCAGGCCGCGCTCGCGCCAGAGCTGGTGCACGTCGATCCGAGCAGCGTCGGAGAAGAGCACCAAGACCAGGGTTGTCTCCGCGAGGAGGTCGATCACCCAGGGTTCGATCGTGACGGTAAGGAGGCTTGCCGCCGAGATCAATGCGCCGACGGCGACGAAGATCATCGGCGCCGTCAGGACGCTCGACTCGAGGCGACGGGAGATCAGGCCGAAAGAGAGGACAAAGAGCGCGAGGGGAATAAGTGCGTCAGCGTCCATGGGGCCGTCCAGATCTCACAGCATTGTACGTCCGCCGGGCGCGTCGCGGAGCGTATGTCATGCGTATGAAATGGCTCACGCTCAGTCTGTAACGGCGATCCCGTTGGCGTGGAAGCCGAATGGGGCAGGAGCGGATCTGGATCAGCTCGACTAGCCCCAGGTGAGGCCGTAGAACACTCGATGGGCTGGGCGGTTAGGGGGGCAAAATTCTACAGATCAGGCGACCCCTAAGAGTGCCTGATCTGCAGACGTTTGGATCAGCCGGGGATCAGCCGGGGATCACCGAGCAGAAGCCACCGATGCACTTGGCAGCCTCGTCGCAGCAAGCCGCATCGAGTTCGCAGGAGTCGCCGATCTCCGAGCAATCGCCGCCCGAACCCTCGTTACAGACCGGGTTGTCGCCGCCCTCGGGGTCGTAGCAAAATCCACCGCAGCACTCAAAACCGCCGTTGCACTCGGCGCCGTTCTCTTGGCAGGGGCCGAGCGCGAGTTCGCCGCGCATGTTGGTATTGTTGAGCTCCTGTCCCGGGAGCCAGAAGGCAGGATGCGAGGGATCCTTGCCGGGCTCCGGGTTTGGATCGATAGCCACCACCCAGAGTTGCTTGGGCCGGCTGTTTTGCGCGGTGTTGGTCAGGGTATTACCGTACTTGCGCTCGGTGCCGATGACCATCCAGTAGTAGCCGCCGAGCGCGACCGGCAGGAAGGTCGGCTCGTAGCTCAACTGGTCTTGGCCGACCTCGATCATGCCGACGCCGTTGGCGTTGTCGAGACGGATCTGGGTGCTGCCGTCGAGATTGGTCATCCAGATCTCGGCGGTCGAGGCCCGGGTCCGGACCTGGTTCGCCCGCATGTAGGCGATCCATTCGGAGTCGGGGCTAAATGTCGGGAAGGAGACCGTCGTCAGATCGCCCGCGCTGTCGACGATCTTTTTGGTGCCCGAGAACGTGTTGGTATTGAGGTCGACTTCGGTGATCCACAGGTGGGAGGCGGTGAAGTCGAGCCAGCTGCCGTTGAGGCGCTGGGCGAAGGCGACATGGGTGCTGTCGCCGGCCCACGCGGGGTGCACAAACTTGGCGCCCGGGACTTCGAGCTGGGCGAGCACCGTGTTGGAGTCGTAGGTGCTGAGCTTGAGCGGACCCTGGCTGTCGGATTGGCCAGATAGCACATGCGAGCCGTCCGGGGAGATGGCCTGGAAGCCAGAGCTTTTGGCCGAGTAGTAGAGGATCGAGCCGTCGCTGGGGTCGATGGTTGTCCACGGGCTCCAGCCGCCCTGGGCCGCCGCGGCGATCCGCGAGCCATCCTTAGAGACGGAGTGGCAGGCGAGACATTGGGTATTGCCGTCCTTTTGGATGAAGTCCTCGGGCGCATCCTCGCCGACCGTGAGGCGGACGATGTTGCCGTTGTTGACCTCCCAGTAGTAGACAGCGCCGGTGAGGTTGGCCGGTGCGACCGTCCAGGTCTGGGTTTTGGCGACGTAGGCCTGGTTGCCGTCGTGACGCTGGATGTCAAAAACGACGTCGCCGTCGGTCGAGGCGGTGAGCTTGGTCCAGACCTCTTCGGGCACCAGCGGCCAGTTAAAGCGCGAGGGCGGTGGCAGGGTGTACCAGCCCTCAAACTCGAAGAAATCCGAGACCGCATGCACGTAGTAGGTATCGTTGGCGCCGCCACCATCCCACTGCACGGTCGGGCCCTTGAGACCGCGGGGAAATACGGTTTTGTCGTAGGGGTAGAGCAGCACCATCGACGGGTCGAGGTCGACCGCGTTGTCAAAATCCATCTTGTCTTCGGGATCGATGGGGTCGGGCTCGTCGCTGAACTTGAGCTTAACCGTGGCGCTGGTCTGCGCCGTCAAGCCGCCGCCAGCGTCGAAGGTGATCGTGCCGACGCCGCCCGCAAAGCCGGTCGCGGTAAAGGAGCCGCCGAGCTTCTGGACATTCGCGAGGTCGAGGCGATCGTAGGTCCAGGTGCCGTCGACAGGCACTTCCTTGTTTTGGTCGGTGATGCCGATCGCGGTAAATCCGAGCGCTGGAGGGATCAGGCCGTCGACGACGGTGACCACTGGATCGAGGGGTTCGATCTTGACCTCGATCACGGTTCCGTCACCGCCTGCCGTGGTGCTGGTATCGGTGTCGGTCATGCCGGTGGTCATGCCGGTGGTGCCGTCGCTCTCGGTACCAGTTTCGCCGACGGTGTTGCTGTCGCTGCCAGTGCCGACGGTATCGGTGCCGGTGCCGACCGTGGTGTCGGTCGCCGTTCCTGGGCCGGTCGCCGTGTCGCTGTCCGTGATGGTGTTGCTGTCGGTGGCGGTCAGCGTAGTTTCGGTCGCAGAGCCGTCACCGCCGCTGCCGTCGTCGCCGCAGCCAAAAGAGAGCAGAGCAATAGCTGGAAACCAATGAAGTCGAATCGTCATACATTCCTACCGGTACACACGTAGACTCCAAGGTACATGATCTCGCGGTGACTCGGAGTAAGATCGTCAATAATGTGAAATAACGCAGTTCTGTGACGGAATGAGCGCTTTTTCGGTGGCAGATTCGCCCCGGGCTAGAGGGCCGCTTAAGATCAATAGTGGCGATGTGAGCGCGGGCTTTGCAGGTCGCGAGTAGACCTCATCTGAGGTGGGGACGGTGTAGGAGAGGGAGCGAGAGGGTGCGGTTGCGCTGTGCTCGATTGTCTTCTGTTATTAATAGATGTAACTAATTTGAGTGGTGAATTGAGGATGGTCTATCGAAAGTGCAAACGGCGCTCAAGCTCAAGCCAATACGGCCTTAAAATTGACGAGCTTGAGCGGGTGGGCGATCGTCGGAATCGCTTGCTGGGGCGTGTCTGAGCCCACCTGAGTGAGCCAGCTGTCCGCTGCGCCGGCCGAGTCGTCGTAGGCCTGGCGGGCGCGCTGGGCTTTCCACTGGACAAACGTAACGAGCTTGCGTTCGCCCCGATGGCCGCGAATCTGAAAGCCGGCTGTGCCCAATGAGCGAGGCACGCGGGCGGCGCCTGCATGGCCCTCGCAGTAGGTGTCGATGGCGCGCACAAGAGTGCGGATCCACGGCAGTTGATCCCGGAGGATGCAATCGAAAAGAGGCATCAAGCTCGCGGGCACCCGATCGTCCGGGAGAAAAGCGCCGATGTCTGGATGCGAGCCGCTCTGCAGGCGCTGCATCCAACGCACGAGGGCGGGGTAGTCGTCGAAGAGTGCAGTTGTGCCCGGGTCGCGGTAAAGGTGGGCCCAGAGCGGTCCAAAAAGCGAGAAGTCCGCGGTGCAGGGGCGATCGCCGAGCAGGTAGCGGTGCTGGCAGAGGGTCTCGTCAGCGGCGCGCAGGGTCTGACGCACGGTCTCTTCGACCCCAGGCGCAGTCTCTTGGGTGACGCCGAGCAGCGGCAGGTAACTCTGCATCTTTGCGGCCGTCGGTCGTATCAGCCGGAGTGCGAGCGGTCTTGGCAGGTAGGGCAGGGCAGAGTTCGCGAACTCACCCAAGGCGAATCGTTTGTTTGTGGGGATCGACCAACGGTAATGGAGTGCAGCCATCGGCAGCCACTCGTCCGCGAAGAGATCGATGAGCGCGCTAGCGAGTCGCTGTACGGCACCGCTTGGTGTGATCGAGGGTTTTGGTGAGCACGCTTCGAAGTGATCGAGGATCAGGCTCGAGTCCTGCAACCAAGTTCCGTCGGTCAGGCGGACAGTCGGCATGATGGCCCGGCCGACAGCCCGCCTTATGGTCCAGCCGAGACGCAACAGGCCAGGCACTCGATCGTCGAATTCGATGCCCTTGTAGGCGAAATAGGAGCGGGTCTTCGCGGAGTAGGGCGATACGAGCCAACCGAAGTGCTGTGGGCGTGAAGGCATAGGATCTTGCTCGCGCCTAGCCTACCAAAGTGGCGCTCGATTCAGGCGCTCTGTGATGTCGAATCGCGGCGTAGACAACACGAGGTCGAAGTAGGGGGCTGGGGCGAGCTGGGGGGAGAGAGGCGGAGGATGTCGCG
>CAYYUP010000063.1:0-14414 GCA_964474905.1 uncultured Nannocystis sp.
CGCCCGCGGGCGAGTCTTTGTCGAACTCGCGTTGGCCACTCCGATCGTGCTTTGGGCTGCCTGGCCCTTTTATGTGCGAGCCGTGAAGTCGGTCGTCAACCGGCACCTGAACATGTTCACGCTGATCGGTTTGGGGGTCGGCGTTGCCTACGGGTACAGCCTGGTCGCCGCCCTGATGCCCGATCTATTCCCGGCTTCCTTTCGCGGGCCGGGCGGGCAGGTCGCGGTCTATTTTGAGGCCTCGGGTGTGATCGTGACGCTGATTTTGCTCGGGCAAGTGTTGGAGCTGCGCGCCCGCAGTCACACAAACAATGCGATCCGCGAGCTACTCGGCCTGGCTCCAAAGACAGCTCGAAAAATCGCCGCCGACGGGACCGAGGCCGACGTGCCGCTAGAGCAGGTACGTGTCGGTGACCGGCTCCGCGTGCGTCCGGGCGAGAAGATCCCGGTCGACGGGCAAGTCGTCGAGGGCAGCTCTTCGGTCGACGAGGCGATGATCACAGGGGAGCCCCTGCCGGTGCCCAAGCAGGCGGGCGACGAGGTTATCGGCGCGACCGTTAATGGCACCGGCGGTCTGGTGATCGAGGCGGCGGCGGTCGGTACAGATACGCTGCTCGCTCGCATCGTCGAGATGGTCGCGGATGCCCAGCGGAGTCGGGCGCCGATCCAGAAGCTGGCGGATGTCGTCAGCGGCTGGTTTGTACCGACGGTGATCGCGGTGTCGATCTTGACGTTTATTCTCTGGGCGATCTTTGGCCCTGAACCGTCGATGACCTACGCGATCGTCAATGCGGTCGCGGTGCTGATCATCGCCTGTCCCTGTGCTTTGGGTCTGGCTACACCGATGTCGATCATGGTTGCGACCGGCAAAGCCGCGAGCGTTGGCGTGCTCTTTCGAAACGCAGAGGCGATCGAAGTGATGCGCAAGGTCGATACGCTCGTGGTCGACAAGACCGGCACGCTGACGACCGGCAAGCCAAGCCTGGTCGCGGTTGTCGCCCTGGAGGGCATCTCGGAGGAGCGGCTCTTGCGGCTCGCGGCAGCACTCGAGCGGGGCAGTGAGCATCCCCTGGCGGAGGCGATCGTGCGCGGCGCGGAGGAGCGAACGATCGCGCCTGTGGCGGTCACAGATTTCGCGTCGATCACCGGCAAGGGCGTCACTGGTTCGGTAGAGGGTGCCCTGGTTGCCCTCGGTAACGCTCGTCTTATGGAGGAGCTCAAGATCGAGATCCCCACGCCTCTTGCCGCCGAGATGGCGGCCGCCAGGGGGCGCGGCCAGACGGCGGTATTTGTCGCCATCGACGGTGTGATCGTTGGTTTCCTCGCGGTCGCCGATCCGATCAAAGAGAGCACTCCCGCGGCCCTGCAGGCCCTGCGCGCCGAGGGGTTGCATATCGTCATGTTGACCGGCGATGCCGAGCAGACCGCGAGAGCCGTTGCCCGCGAACTCGGCATTGACGACGTCATCGCCGAGGTCCTGCCCGAGGGCAAGCTCGCGACAATCGAGCGCCTGCAGGGGCAGGGCAAGGTCGTGGCGATGGCCGGAGACGGGATCAACGACGCACCGGCGCTTGCCAGGGCGCAGGTCGGTATCGCCATGGGTACCGGCACCGATGTGGCGATGGAGAGCGCCGGCATCACCCTGGTTAAGGGAGACCTCTCGGGCATCCTCCGCGCGCGTCGTCTGAGCCGGGCGACGATGGCGAACATCCGGCAAAACCTCTTTTTTGCCTTCGCCTACAATACGGCCGGCGTGCCGATCGCAGCCGGTGTTCTTTTCCCCTTCTTTGGCGTGCTCCTGAGCCCGATGATCGCGGCCGGGGCGATGAGCCTGAGTTCGGTGTCGGTGATCTCGAACGCGCTTCGTCTGCGCAGGGTGTCGATTTGAGCCGAGCGCTGGTGGCACGGGATGCCTTGCGAGGGCGAGTCGCAGCGATTAGACTCGGCGGCGGATCGATGTCGCGGCTCTTTAAATTGTTGGCGCTGCTCTTGGTGTTCTCGATGACACCGGGTGGGGCTGAGATTGTCGAAAATGCCGTGCACTTGGCGACCGATGGTCATACCGCGCATTCGATCGACGACGCGGCCCATGCCCCCGAGGGCGACGAGCACGGCTGCTCGGGCACGATGCACCTCTGCGCGTGCCACAGCTCGCCGAGCTTTCTCGTCGCCGAGGTGGGTGTGTCGGTCCTGCCGCCGAGCATCGACGAGCTCTCGCGTGTGCGCGCCGATGAGGGTCGCGTGATGCCAGGGCATATCGCCGGCGTCTATCGACCGCCCGCCGCCTAGCTCTCCATTCTGCAGGAGACGTGCGTCTTGGGGGTGAGCCTAGCTCGCTCTTGGATGCCTGTGATTGTCCTTCGAGGCCCCGAGCTGGGGCTGGGAGCGAAGCGTGTTCCGAACAATTTTTGTGCGGGCAAAGAGTCCCGCGTGTCGCCACAGATCCCTGCGATCGGCCCTGTGGATCCTCGCCTTGGGCGTCAGCATGGGCTGTGCGCTGGGGGGCCAAAATACGACCTCGAGGCCGCAGGGGGCCTTAGCCTTAAGTGCCCATGTTCAAAACCTGAGACCGCCGGCTGTCGAGCTGCCCACCGACGGAGCAATCAGCCTGGCGCAGGCGCTCTCCTATGCGGAGGTGCGTGCTCCTGAGGTGTTTCTGGCCCAGGGGCGGCTCGCGCTCGGCGAGGCCGAAGTCAGCGCGGCGGAGCAGCTCCAGCCCTTTAACCCGACCCTGAGTTTGGGTCTCGGTCAGCGTCGCCAGGGGCAGGGTCGGGGGCTCGAGGCGGAGGTCGCGATCTCGCAGCAGCTCGAGATCGCGGGCCAACGCAAGCGACGACGGGAGGCCGCGAGTCGCTACCAGGAGCTGCTGCGTTTGGGGCTCGACGCCGCGAGTTGGCAGGTGCACGCGGAGGTGCACAGGAGCTTTGAGCGCGCTCTCCTGGCCGACGAGGTTGTGGTTCTGGTCGGGCAAGTGCTCGCCTTTGATGAGGAGTTGCTGGCGATGGCGAGACGTCGCGTGGAGGTCGGCGATGAGGCGTCGGTGATCGTCGAGGTTGCTGCGGCGGAGGTCGCGATTTCCCGCAGCATGAGCGCGGTGGCGGTCTCGCAGGTCGAGACCTCTCGCCTGGCCCTGGCCCGCGCGATCGGTTGGACGGGGTCACAACTCAGGCCGCTGGGACCCGCTGGTGCCATCGCAACCGCCGGCGATCGCGAGGGTCTTATCGGGCAGGCGCTCGTCTCGAGTCCGCACCTGCAGCGGGCCGAAAAACAGATCGAGGTCGCGCGGGCGCGGGCGGAGGCTTCGCGCCGCGAGGCATGGCCCTCACCGACGGTGGGGCTGAGTTACACCCGCGAGGGATCGACCTCGACTCCGGGCAATTCAAACCCGGCTTCGGATATCTGGATGGGCACGGTTCAGGTGCCGATTCCGGCCTTCGCTCGCAACCAGGGGGCGGTCGTTCGCCGCCGCGCCGAGCTTGTGGTTGCCGAGTCCGAGAGCTTTGTGCTGTCGCAGAACTTCGCGGCCGAGGTCGGCATGGCGGCGGTGCGTGTCGATGTGGCGGCTGCTCGTATCTTGGCCCTGGGCGGCAGCGTCGTGCCGGCATTTGAGCGGGGACTCGTCGCCCTCCAGCGCTCCTACGAGGTGGGAGAGCTCGACTTTTTAGCGGTCGCGCAGGCGCGCGAACAGATGTGGGAGGCGCGCAGCCAGGTGCTCTCTGCGCGTGCCGAGTACTACGACGCACTCGCCGATCTAGAGCGGCTGGTGGGACCCATCGAGCGCGATTTACAGGACGGAGAGAAACAATGAGACAGTCGATGATCATTTTTAGACTGCTGGTGACGCTCTGGTTTGTGATCTCGGTGGGGTGCGACGGGCCGGCGACCGAGGCTGAGCACGGAGGAGAAGGGCACGGCAAGGAGGCTCATGGAGAAGGGCACGGCGACGAGGATCATGGAGGCGAGGTGCACCTCGACGCGCATGTGATCGAGCGCAATGGAATCGTCACCGAAGCGGCGCAGAAGCGGCTGCTGCTGGGGGCATTGGAGGTGCCTGCGGAGGTCAAGGTAAACCCCGATCGCATCGCCCATGTGGCTTCACTCGCGCCTGGACGGCTGAGCGAGATCAACGCAAAGCTGGGCGATCGGGTCGAGCGAGGCGATGTTCTTGCGGTTGTTCGCAGCGTCGAGTTAGGCAGAATCCGCGCTGATCTAAGCATCGCTCGCGCCCGTGAGCGGGCTGCTCGTGCCGATCTGGAAAGGCTCCAGGTGCTCGCAAGCGAGGGCATCGCGGCGAAGAAACGACTCACCGAAGCGCGCGCCCGCAGCGAAAGTGCGACCGCCGAGGTGAAGGCTGCGAAGGCAGGTCTTTCGGTCTACGGCGGCAGCGGACGCGGAGGCGCTGAGCTCTCTCTGCGCGCGCCGATCTCGGGTGTTGTGATCAAGCGCCACGCGAGCCCGGGCGAGGTCATCGACACCCTGCGTTCGCCCTTTGTGATCGCCGATCTGCGCGAGGTCTGGGTGATCGGCCGCGTCTACGAACAGGAGCTGGCGCAGGTCTCTGAGGGCATGGCGGCAGATGTCGCACTCATAGCCTATCCGGGACGTACCTGGCGGGGCGTCGTCGACTACGTGGCGAGTACCCTGGACGAAGATACTCGGACCGTGTCGATCCGAGTGGTGCTCGACAATAGCGAGGGCCTGCTGCGGCCGGGGCTCTTTGGCACGATCGCGATCGGCCCAAGCGGCGAGTCCGAGGAGAAGGGCGGGCAGGTACTGTCGATCCCAGACACGGCTCTGTCGACGATCGGCGATCGGACTGTGGTCTTTGTGACAGGTGATGAGCCCGGCGCGTTTGTGCCGCGAGATGTGGTGCCCGGGCAGCGGGCGCACGGTCTGGTGGAGATCCGCGAGGGGCTCAAGGAGGGCGAGCCGGTGGTGACCGGCGGCGCATTTGTTCTTAAGTCGGAGCTGCTCAAGGGCTCTATCGGCGAAGGCCACGCGCATTAGGAGCGAAGAACCATGATCAACGCCATCGTCAACATGTCGCTGGGCAACCGCCTGGTTGTGATCTTTTTTGTGCTCCTGGTCGGAGTGCTCGGTGTGCGCTCGATGAAGGCGCTGCCGATCGATGCTGTACCTGATGTCACCAACGTCCAGGTTCAGGTACTGACCAACGCGCCTGCGCTCGGTCCCCTCGAGGTCGAGCGCTTTGTCACCTTTCCGATCGAGACCGTGATGAGCGGTCTTCCGCAAGTAGAGGAGTTGCGCAGCGTCTCTCGTTTTGGGCTCTCGGCGGTGACGATCGTCTTCGAAGAGGGCACCGATATCTACCGCGCGCGGCAGCTCGTCGAGGAGCGCCTTTCCGCCGCCCGGAATGCGATCCCGGAGGGCTACGGCGAGCCCGAGATGGGGCCGCTCTCGAGCGGTCTCGGCGAAATTTATCAGTTTGAGGTACGCGGTGAACCGGCCTGCGCCGCCGATGGGCCGGATACCGACGCCTGTTGGACGCCGATGGAGCTGCGGACGATTCTCGAGTGGGAGGTCGCATACCAGTTGCGCTCGGTACCCGGGGTCGTCGAGGTCAATACCTTCGGCGGCGAGCTCAAGACCTACGAGGTGCAGGTCGACCCCGACCGTCTTTTGGCCCTCGGCATCGGCCTTGATCGGGTCTTCGAGGCGCTGCGCGAGAACAACGCAAACGCCGGCGGTGCGTACATCGAGCACGCGGGCGAGCAGCGGCTGATCCGCGGAGTCGGTCTGGTCGAATCGATCGAGGACATCGAGTCGATCGTCGTCGAGACCCGCGGTGACGGCACGCCGATCCGGATCGTCGATGTGGCCGCGGTGCAGAGCGCGGCGATGGTCCGGCAGGGCGCTGTCACCCGCGACGGACGGGGCGAAGTGGTGACCGGCATCGTCATGATGCTGATGGGCGAGAACTCGAACGAGGTCGCCCGCAACGTCGATGCCAGAATCGCCGAAATAGGCCCGTATTTACCCGAGGGCGTCACTTTAGAGACATTTTACGATCGCACCGAGCTGGTCGATCGAACGATCTCAACAGTCGCGACCAATCTGGTCGAGGGCGGCGTCCTGGTGATCGTCGTGCTGCTCTTGCTGATCGGCAACGTGCGCGGCGGACTCTTGGTTGCCAGTGTCATCCCACTGTCGATGTTGGCCACGTTTATCGGCATGCAGGTGATGGGCGTCGCTGGCAACTTGATGAGCTTGGGCGCCCTCGACTTCGGCCTGATCGTCGACGGTGCTGTGGTCGTCGTCGAGAACTGCGTGCGTGTCGTCGGCCAACGAAAGCCCGACGAACCGGCGGCGCAATCGGTCCGGAGAGCGGTGCTGCAGGTCGGCCGTCCCGTGGTCTTTGCGGTCGGCATTATCATGATCGTCTACGTGCCGATCCTCAGCCTCGAGGGCATCGAGGGCAAGATGTTCAGGCCGATGGCGCTGACCGTGATCTTCGCGCTCGCGGCCTCGGTCATCCTGGCGATCACCTTCGTGCCGGCTGCTGCGACCACCCTCTTTCGTCATGGCGTCTCCGAAAAAGAGACCTGGTTGATCCGTCAGGCGCTGCGGATCTACCTGCCGGTATTGCGAAGGACGATGCGGAGGCCACGGCTCACGGCTCTTTCGGCAGTGCTGGTATTCGCGAGTTCGCTGATGGTGATCCCTTTTCTCGGGGCGGAGTTCATCCCCAGATTGGACGAGGGATCGATCGCCATGCAGGCCATCCGCTTGCCTTCGGTCTCGCTGGAGGAGTCGGTCGCGACGACGACGAGGATCGAGCGCGAGATGCTCGAACATTTTCCTGCCGAGGTTCTGACGGTGATTTCGCGGACCGGCCGGGCCGAGATCGCCACCGATCCAATGGGCGTTGAGATGTCGGATATCTACCTGATCCTGCGGCCGACGGAGGAGTGGCAAGCCGCCAACAAGGAGCAGCTGGTGGCCGCGATGGCCGAGATGATGGACAAAGAATTTCCTGGGCAGCGCTTCACGTTTTCGCAGCCGATCGAGCTTCGCACCAACGAGCTGATCAGCGGGGTGCGCTCGGATGTGGCGATCAACATCTACGGCGAGGACATCCCGACGCTCGCGCGCATCGCTGATCGTGTCGTTGCCGTGGTGCAGAGCGTGCCCGGTGCGGCGGATGTGAGCGCCGAGCAGGTTGTCGGGTTGCCCTTTTTGACCATCGGCGTCGATCGTGCGGCCCTCGCCAGGCGGGGTGCAAATGCCAAGGACGTGCTCGATGCGGTCTCGGCGATGGGCGGCATGAAGGTCGGTGAGGTCTTTGAGGGGCAGCGGCGTTTTGCCCTGCAGGTCCGCTTTCCAAAGCGATTTCGCCGCGATCTAGAGGCGATTCGGCGGATCCCGATCTCGACTTCGCAGGGCTCTGTGGTGCCGCTTGGACAGCTCGCGACGATCACTCTGGATGACGGTCCGGCCAGCATTAGCCGCGAGAATGTGCAGCGTCGTTTGGTGATCCAGGCGAACGTTCGCGGCCGTGACCTCGCCGGTTTTGTCGCCGAGGCCCAGCAGCGGGTGCAAGACGACGTTGACATGCCACCTGGCTATTTGGTCACCTGGGGCGGACAGTTTGAGAACCTCCAGGCGGCCACGGGAAGGCTGGCGATCGCGGTGCCGATCGCCCTGCTGCTGATCTTCATCATGCTGCAGATGAACTACGGGGCGACCCGTCCGGCGGTGCTTATTTACCTGAACGTGCCGATGGCAGCGACGGGAGGTCTGCTAGCCCTGGCGATCCGGGGTATGCCCTTCTCGATTTCGGCCGGTGTCGGCTTCATCGCCCTCTTTGGCATCGCCGTGCTCAACGGTGTGGTGTTGATCTCGCATATCCGTGAGCTGCAGGGGGAGGGCGTGGCGTTGCCGGAAGCCTGCGCCAAAGGGGCGCGTGACCGGCTTCGGCCGGTGCTGATGACCGCGCTCACCGATATGCTGGGATTTTTGCCGATGGCCGTAGCGGTCAGCGCCGGGGCCGAGGTGCAGCGGCCGCTCGCGACCGTCGTGATCGGTGGTTTGGTGACCGCGACGCTGCTGACTCTGGTGGTTCTGCCGAGCGCCTATGCCTGGCTGGGCGAGGAGATCTCACCGCTAAAGAACGAGGGGCAGGCATGATCGTCGCATGTCCTGGGGGGCATGATCCGCTCACCGATAGAAGAGTTGAGAATATTGCGAATTGCACCTTAAGGATATTCGCAACTCTCGCGAGCCGGGCGAACTACGGTCGCCTGGCTTGACGCGGCGTAGTTCCTGGGGCAGACCGTAGGAGTAGAGCCGATGATCGACTCGCCAAAATTAAAGGATGGCCCAATTAGAGAAGTTAGACGTTGCAGTGTGTTGTGCGAAAAAAGCGCATTACGGCTGCACCCGATAGATGCGAATGCGGCGCGTTGCGCAGCGAACATCGATTCCCGTGTAGTCGGCAGGTGAGCCACCATGACCAAAAAACGACAAGACAATGAATTTTGGCGCCGTCAAGCGCGGCGCTACGATAGGGCGATCGATCTACTCAATCGGCGCTTCGATCAAATGGCGATCGACGTCGCTGCCGAGGTTGAGGGTGCCCAAGTGCTAGAGATTGCGGCGGGCACAGGCCTCGTGACTCGACGTTTGGTCGCGCGTGCAGAGCAGGTGGTGGCGACCGATCAAAGTGTCGAAATGTTGGACATCCTGCGCGCGCGTATGAAGGAGATCGGTGCACATAATGTAGAGACAAAGATCGCGGATGCTACCGAATTGCCCTTCGAGAATGCATCCTTCGACGCGGTTGTGATGGCGAATCTGATTCACCTGCTGCCGTCGCCAATGCAAGCGTTGGTGGAGGCTCAGCGTGTGCTACGGCCGGGCGGTGTGCTCTGCATTCCGACATTTTGCCACGGTGAGACCGCTCTCGCGCGGGTTGTGTCGAGGATCCTCGGGGTCGTGAGATTTCCCGTTGTCACCCGCTTTTCGGGAGATACGCTGGCGATGCTCGTGGAGGATGCGGGCTACTCGTTGGTCAAACATTCTACATACTCGGGCATGCTGCCGATCGCGTCGATCGTCGCCCGTCGCCCGAGCTAGTCAGACAGGCCGGTGATGGTTGTGAGTCCAGGAAAAAGAGGTCGTAGGGCCTTCGCTCAGGGAAAAATCGCCGGGTTGACGTTTGCACTCTGCGCGACCCCGTACCTCGGGATTCGCGCCTACCTAGCGCTAGGTATGCACGATACCGTTGCCGAGGCCGCGCTGCCCGGGACGGCCGTCTTTGCGGGTCTCTTTGTTCTCGGTGCTCTTTTGCCCCTCGTCGGTGTCGTCTGGATATCCCGTCGAGTTCTAAGAGATCGTCTGCACTTTCAACTCACTGGTCTGTTAGCGGTATACCTCGCGTTGATATTCATATTTGCGAGCAGCTACGCGATTCTGCAGGCGAGCAGCGAGGTTGCCAGCTTTTCGGGCATGCCACTGCTCTGGCGGGCGGACGAGCCTTTGATGTTGGCGGAGCACGTGTCGCGTCTCCACGATCTCTTCTTTGAGTCGCTCTATCTCAGCGCCATTACGATAACCACGATCGGCTACGGTGATCTGGCGCCGATTTCACGCTTTGCAAAGGCATTAACTGCGCTCGAAGGGCTGGTGGGCGTAAGCTTTGTGGGTATCGCTCTCGGGCACTATTTTTCTGTGTGTTTGCGGCCAAGGGATAGAGGCCGATCGTCATGAACGAGAATCGTGACTGGTTGTGCCCTAGGAGATCAAATACGATGAAGATCAAGAACAAAACATTTCGCATTCTTCCAAAAATCGTGGCACCGATCGCTATTATGTTCATAGTGTCCTGTGCAGGCAGGGGCACTCAACCCCACGCTATGAGCGTATCCGAGCACGAGAAATCCGCCGATCAAGAGCTGAAGGAGGCCGAGCGTCACCAGGCGCAGTTTGACCCTGACGCGTGGTCGGCAGGCGATGGCGAGTGCGATACGTACTGCTTTGATATTTGGACCAATCCGACCAGCGGTCACGTGCGTGAGGCACGTAAGCACAGAGCGCTCGCGGCCCAACACCGGCGGGCCTCGGAGGCGCTGCGTGTGGCCGAAGACCGTGCGTGTACCGGGATTCCCGAGCGCGATCGGGATTTGAGTCCGTTCTTTCATACAGATGATATCGAAGAGGTCAGCGGACAGGAGGCGGACGGGGCTGATCTTGTCGTACGTTTCTCGGCGATCGAAGGCGTCGACGCCGAGGCGATGCAGCGTCTTCTCGACTGTCACCTCGCGAGAAACTCCGCTCGGGGGCATGTGGCGCCGGAGATGGACTACTGCCCCCTGGTGCCGAAGGGGGTTCGAGCTACGGTGGTCGCAGGGGAGCGGGGACTCACTGTTGAGATCGAGGCGGACAGTGTCGAGGAACGGGCAGAGGTGCTGGAGCGGTTTAAGCGGTTGGCGGAGCGGGTCGCGAGTGATCACAAATGAGGGGATGCCGCGACGGTCTGTACAGAATAGTCTCTACACTCGCCAATATTCTCAATGTGGGGTTGGCTTAATTTAATTAGGCCGTGTATTCGTTGACAAGGGGCTGCGCGTCGGTCAGGGTCTGATCGTCGAAGGAGTCTGACGCTCGTGATACTTTATAGGCATAGATACCGGCGTTCAACGGTCGCCTCTGCACACATACAGAATCTCGAGGGGGCCTCTTGGGCGTGCCTTGCCCTGCCCGTGATGCTGGTGCTCGCGGCCTGTCGCCCAGGTCTCGCACCAGAGGTACCGGGAATGGACGCCGCACAGGCGGATGCGGCCCCGGCGGCCGACAAACCTCGAGTGAGCCCCTACAGCAGCTCGGCCTTTGTCGAGCCCGAGACTGGCGAGTCCGCAGCCAAAGCGGGCTCCGAGAGCGCTGGTGCGGAGATGGAGCACGGTATGGACATGGATCACGACATGAGCCCGGAGTCCCGCTCATGACCGGCGCGAAGGCGTTTGTGGCCACCTCGATGATCTCGCTGACGATGCTCTTGGGATGCGCTTCGGTTCATCCGGACGGCCCGCGGAGCGAGCTCGGTGAACTCATCGAGGAGCGGGCTGGGGCGAGTGACATGATCTCCGAGCGGGAGGATGAGGAGAGCCTGGAGCGGGTACGAGAGCGTGTCGATGGCTTGATCGCGGAGCCGCTCACGGTCGAGCGGGCGATCCAGGTTGGCCTGCTCAACAACCGCGGATACCTGGCAACGATCGAGGGGCTCGGCGTCGCTCAGGCCGATCTGGTGCAGGCCGGTCTTCTGGAGAACCCCGTGCTCGCGGGGGACCTCGTTATCTCGACAAAGGGCAACGGGCTCGGCGGGGGTCTGTCGTTGACGACGAGCCTGCTCAGCGTCTTCCTGATCCCGGCGAAGCGGCGGCTCGCCAAGAGCCAGCTCGCGCACGCTGTGGTCAGTGCCGGGCAGGCCTCTTTGGTGCTTGTACGCGATGTTCAAAGGGCATATGCGGGTGCACAAGCGGCCGCGGCATTGCTCGATTTGCAGCGCGAGCAGACGCAAGCGGCCGAGGTCGCGGCCGAGTTCGCAACGCTTCAGTTTGAGGCCGGAAACGTCTCCGATCTCGACGTGCAGCTCTTCGCAGCCGATCTCGACGGGGCCAAAGTGGCTCTTGCGGATGCTCAGACGAAAGCGCGAGTCTCCCGCGAGGAGCTCGGTCATCTGCTCGGGCTTTGGGGTGCGCGTGCTTCGTGGACGCTCGCGCCGCGGGTGGTCAAGCTGCCTCCACCGCCGAACCTCGATGAGCTCGAGCAGCGGGGGATCCGAGAGCGGCTCGATCTGTCGGCCGAGCGAGCAGTGGTCGAGTCGATCAAATACGCGTTGCAGCTCCGGCGTCGCGGGCTTGTGCCCATGGTCGAGGTCGGTGGAGAGGCTCGAAACGAGGTCGGTGATGACGCGGGCCACGAGTGGGTTATCGGTCCCTCATTGTCCGTGGAGTTGCCGATCTTTGATCCCGGTCACGCGGATTTTGCTCGTCTCCGGGCCCAGCTTCGCCAGGCGCAGCACAATCTTCAGGGGGCTGCGGTCGAAGCTCGCTCCGAGATTCGAATCCACAAAGAGAGGTTTATCGCGGCCCAAGAGAAGGTCGGCTTCTACCGCAAAACCATCCTGCCGCGGGCCGCAAAGATCGCTGTGCAGACGATGCAGCGGTACAACGCGATGCTCGTAGGCACCTATCAAGTGCTCGAGGCGCGGGCGCATCAGGTCGAGTCGGAGCGTGAATTTGTCGAGGCGTTGCGCGACTACTGGGTCGCTCGAAGCGACCTCGAGCTAGCTCTCGGTGGGCGGCTCAAAGGCACGTCAAAAGGCGCAGAGGAGCAATAGATGAAAAGACGCGACATGATCCGTACTGGGGCTATTCTTGGCGGCGGCGCACTGGCGCTGTCCTCTAGAGAAGCCAACGCGAGAGAACGAGCGGCCCGCCAGTGGGAGAGTACCTACAGTGGCGGAACGTTGGCGGTCAAGGCAAAGCCGCCGGTCTTGCCGGGGCAGGGATACCGACCGGTGGTCACGCCAAATGGGGGATCGGTTCCCTTTGAGGTGATCAAGGGGGTCAAGGTTTTTCATATTACGGCAAGCGAAATGGAGCACGAGTTCACGCCCGGGCTGAAGGCGCTTTGCTGGGGATACAACGGGAGGGTCAACAGCACGACAATCGAGGCGGTTGAGGGCGAGCGTGTCCGGATCTACGTGACCAACCGTCTCAAGGTGCCGACGACGATCCACTGGCACGGTCTCTACCTTCCCAATGGCATGGACGGCATCAGCGGCCTGACCCAGCGGCCGATCGAGCCCGGTGAGACCTTTCGCTACGAGTGGACATTGAGGCAGTACGGCACCTATATGTTTCACTCTCATCACGATACGATGACCCAGGAGGCGATGGGGCTCATCGGCTCGTTTATCGTCCATCCGCGCTCGCCCTCTCGCGATGAGATCGTCGATCGCGACTTTTCACTCTTGATGAGCGAGTGGAGCATCGAGCCAGGGGCACGGCGACCGAACCCGATGGAGATGACAGATTTTAATGTGCTCACATTCAACGGCCGGGCTTTTCCTGGAACCGCGCCGCTGGTGGTCAAGACCGGTGATCGTGTTCGGATCCGCCTGGGTAACTTGAGCGCCATGGATCACCATCCGATCCACCTCCATGGTTATCGGTTCAAGATCACGGCGACCGACGGCGAGAAGATCCCAAAGAGCGCGCAGTGGCCAGAGACGACCGCGTTAGTGGCGGTTGGGCAGACTCGTGATATCGAGTTTATCGCCGATGCCCCCGGTGATTGGCTGCTGCACTGTCATATGACCCACCACATCATGAATCAGATGGGGCACGATTTGCCCAATCTACTGGGTGTCGATGCTCGCGACTTTGACCAGAAGGTTCGTCGTTTGGTGCCGGGTTATATGACCATGGGTCAAGGGGGTATGAGCGGCATGTCAAAGATGAAGATGCCGACACCCGAGAATACAGTGGCGATGAAGAGCAACCCGGGGCCCTTTGGCTCTCTCAGTGTCGGCGGTATGTTCACCTTGCTCAAGGTGCGCGATCAGTTGGACTCTTACGATGAAGATCCAGGGTGGTACAAACATCCCGCAGGGACTGTGGCCGAGGCGGCGACCCCCGAAGAGTTGGCGCGCGACGGGATCCTGACGTAGCCGAGGTCCTGCGAAGGGGCCTGCATTACTCACGCGCTCGCTGCAGTGTGGCGTTTAAACTCGCGGCGGCGGCTCGTCGACTGTGGCAGTGGGGCCTAGCTCTGTGGCGATGGGCCCAGGGCTGCGCCCCTGGTGAAATTCGCGCGCTCATCCACGTACGAAGACAGGTGCGCGATAGGCGCTATTTGTGATCCTCAAAACTAGAACTTGACTTCATGTATTCTGATTCTAGATATTGAAGTGAATGTTTTCCATCGAGGCAACCGGCCGTCACCGGGTAGAGGAGGAGGCAGGGCCCCTGGCGCGGGCTTTGGAGCTCATCGCGAACTCTGTGGATCGTCCGATTTCAGCGTTCCAGGCCCTGGATGCGGTCGAGTTAGAACTGCACTCCGCGGGGGATACGCGCTCTTGGGTCGACCCTGTGAGTTCGGCAGCGCGCGCGCTCTCACTGCGCACCTACACGCGAGAGGCGAGCGCTCGTGACCTCTTCGAGCGTTTGGGGAGCGGTGCCGTGCTCGGTCGTGGGCTGATGGGGGAGTGGCTGCTGGTGACGAGTCGTCGGCGTCGGCGCTTGATCGTGACAGTACTCGACGAACACGGCCAGAGGAGGCAGGCGATGAGTGCCTCGCGCCTCGAGCGGCTGGCGGGGGGCATCGGCCCTTGGATGTGTTTTGAGCCCCTTCTTGCGCTCGATCCACTCGCCGATCCGGGGCACCGATCG
>CAYYUP010000063.1:14514-19458 GCA_964474905.1 uncultured Nannocystis sp.
CGATCGCCTTTGGGGCAGTCCTGCAGCCCCTTGTCGTTCTTTCGCTGATGCTTTTGGCCGGTCTGATCTTCGCCGCGGTGTTGCAGGTTCTCGAGGCCTTTGTAGTCGAGGTGATCCAGCGTCGGGTCTTCGTGAGGGTCGCTCAGGACTTCGGTCGGCGGTTGCCCACGGTGCAGGCTTCGGTGCACGGGACTTGCTATTTGCCCGAGCGAGTCAATCGGTTTTTTGATGTGCTGACGATCCAAAAATCGGCGGCCTCGTTGCTCATGGACGGCCTCTCGTTGGTCCTCCAGACCGCTTTGGGAATGTTGTTGTTGGCGTTTTACCACCCGCTTCTGCTCGCCTTTGGCGCGGTGCTGGTGCTGTTGCTGATGGTGGTTGTGGTCATGGGGTTGGGGGCGCCTCGAACAGCGCTGGCGGAGTCGAAGGCGAAATACGCGACTGCTGCTTGGCTCGAGGAGCTGGCCCGGGTCCCGACTCTATTTAAGGGCGCGAGGGCCGGGCAGCATGCGGCGATCCGCACCGAGGCGCTCTGTCGTGATTACTTGACCGCGCGGCGGAGCCACTACCGAATCCTGCTGCGGCAGATCGCGGGCGGCCTCGGGCTCCAGGTCTTTGCGATGGTCTCGCTGCTCGGTGTTGGCGGCTGGTTGGTGATGCAACGTCAGCTCACCTTGGGCCAGCTCGTCGCTGCGGAGCTGGTGATCGGCGCGGTCGCGGCTGGCTTTGCCAAGCTCGGCAAGCACCTCGAGAAGGCCTACGATTTGGCGGTCGCCGTCGACAAGATCGGGAGTGTTGTCGATCTTCCCTGCGAACGTCGTGGGGGCGAGGTGCCGGGGCAGGAGGGTCCTGCGAGCCTGAGCTTGCGCGGGGTGAGGATCGATCGAGGGCAGAAGATTTTGCTCGAGGGTGCGGAGCTCGAGGTGAGGCTGCACGATCGTGTCTTGCTTCGGGGGGCGCCGGCTTCGGGCAAGAGTGCCCTGCTCGATGCCTTGGGTGGCCTTCGCGGGCCCGAAAGGGGGGCGGTGCTGCTCGATCGTGTTGACCTGCGGCGCCTTGATCTCGGCTTGGCTCGCGATCAAGTCGCGATCGTGCGGGGCGTCGAACTCATCGCTGGATCGGTCCTCGATAATCTGTCTATAGGGGCAGGTAATCTCTCGGAGGCCAGGACGCGCGAACTGCTGGCGTTGGTCGGGATCGAGGATGCGATCGATGCGTTGCCGCAGGGGTTAGGGAGCAGGGTGATGCCGAACGGTGCTCCTCTCTCGAGGTCACAGGCGCGTCGCTTGGTCCTGGCGAGGGCGCTCGCGCGTCGTCCTCGAGCGCTGTTGCTGGACGGGGCGCTCGACGGGCTGGGGCTGGAGAGTCTTCAGCTGCAAGAGCTGCTGGCGCAGGTTCTCGGCGCGGATGCTCCGTGGAGCGCCGTCGTCGTCTCGGAAGATCCGCGGGTCGCGAAGTGGTGTGATCGGGTGATCCGGATCGAAGACCGAGCCCTTTTGGAGGTCCAATGAACAACATTCTTTACGCTGCTGGTTCTCTGGATGCGGCGCGGATTTTGGCGCGCCTGCTCGTCGCTGCAGCTCTCGCGGTCTCGATCTCGTTGGTGTTTGTGCCCTGGCAGCAATCGGTCCGCGGAAGCGGGCGACTGACGGCCTATGCCCCCCTGGAGCGTCGGCAGATCGTCGAGGCACCGATCGCCGGTCGGGTCGTGCGTTGGTCCGTGCAGGAGGGCGATCACGTCGACAAGGGCGATCCGATCGCCCTCCTCAGCGACAACGATCCGGAGATCCTGGCGCGTCTCGATCGAGAGCTGAGTGCGGCCCTGGCTCAGGTCACTGCGGCGACCCTCGCGATCACCACGACGGAGGCCCGGATCGCGTCGTTGCAGGGGTTGCGAGAGGCGGCCCTGGTCGGTGCAGAGCTGCGCCGACAGATGGGCAGTGATCGCGTCGATGCGGCTGGGAGGGCCGAGGACGCGGCCGTTGCGGGCTCCGAAACGGCCAAGCTCAACCTCCAACGACAGCGTACGCTCCACGAGAAGGGACTGACCTCGACCCGAGCGCTCGAGCTGGCGCAGCTCGAGAAGCAGACAACCGGGGCGAGTCTCGATCGTGCTCGAGCCTCGCTGCGGGCGGCGAGACGGGAGGCTCGGGCGTTGGCAGCCGATCGGGAGCGCACGGACGCTGCCACCCAGTCGAAGGTCGAGGCCGCTCAAGTGTCCCTGCAGTCGAGCCGGGCGACCAAAGCAAAGGCTGAGGGCGGGGTGGCAAAGATCGAGGTTCGATTGGCGCGCCAGCGGACCATGGAAATCACCGCACCACGGGCGGGGTCTGTGCTCCGACTGATCGCCAAGGAGGGCGGTGAAATGGTCAAGGCGGGGGATTCACTTGTCGTCCTTGTGCCCGATACGCTCTCGCATGCGGTTGAGCTTTGGATCGACGGCAACGATGCTCCCCTGGTGACGCCTGGGCGGCACGTGCGTGTACAGTTCGAGGGCTGGCCTGCGCTGCAGTTTGTCGGTTGGCCCTCGGTGGCGGTCGGAACTTTTGCCGGCGAGGTTGCCTTTGTCGACGCGGCCGACGACGGCAAGGGCCGCTTTCGCGTGGTCGTTGTGCCCGACGAGGAGTCGTCGTGGCCCGATGCCCGCTACCTGCGGCAGGGTGTGCGGGCGAACGGCTGGATCCTGCTCGATCGCGTGAGCCTGGGCTACGAGCTGTGGCGCCAGCTCAACGGTTTTCCCCCCGCGATCCAGGGCCCAAAGGCCTCCGAGGGGAAGAGTTCATGAACGTGCGGTGTTGGATCGAACTCGGACTCTTGGTGCTGGTAGCGTTGCTGGTATCGGTCTGGTCACGCTTTGGTTTTGCGGCATCGATTATTGAGGAGCGGGCGACCATTCTCGATCTCGAGGAGGTCCTTGCCTCCGTACGCGCGACACATCCGGATCTCGAGGCGGCGCAATGGCGGATCGATGAGCGCGACGGAGAAGCTCTCGCTGCCCGTGGGGGCTTTGATCCCGTGGTCTCAATTCGGGGCAAGTGGGCGCCGATCGGAACCTATTCTTCGGGACATGTAGATGCTCTTGTGCGGCAGGCGACGCCGATCTGGGGGGTGAGCGCCTATGCGGGATATCGCCTGGGGCTTGGGTCGTACGCGATCTACAAGGGCGAGCTGCGGACTCTCTCGGGGGGCGAGTTGCGGGCGGGTGTCAATGTGCCGCTCTGGCGCGATGGCCCTATCGACCGGCGACGGGCGAAGATCAGCGAGACCGAGATCAAAGTACGGGCCGCGCATGCGCAGCGGAGTGCGGACCTGCTCGCGGTCGAACGAGACGCGACCAAGGCCTACTGGAGCTGGGTCGCGGCGGGTGGCGCTCTTCGGGTCGCGCGGGAGTTGCTCTCGATCGCGGAGACGCGGGCGGCCTCGCTGGCTGAGCAGGTTGCCGCAGGTTCTGTGCCCGCTCTCATGATCATCGACAACCGCCGACTCGTGCTCGACCGCGGGGCGAAGGCCATCGAGGCAGAGCGTAAATTTAGAGCTGTGACGCTCTCGCTCTCGCTCTTCTTTCGCGACGCGGAGTTGCGGCCGCTTCGGCCCTCGGAGGCCCGGCTGCCGCCAGCGTTGCCAGCTGTCAGCCTCGCATCGCTGGGCACGGTGAAGGGCGCCGTAATGCGAGCCCTGGAGCGGCGGCCCGACGCCCATGTGCTCGAGGCCGCTCGCGAAGCGGCTGCTCTCCAAGTCCGGCTAACAGGTAACCAACGGGCCCCTGCGGTCAATTTGCAGGCATTTGTGTCGAAGGATTTGGGGCTCGGTCCGGCCGAACTCTTTCCGACCGAACTCGGGGTGGCGTTCTCCGTCGAGCTCGCTCTGCCGCTTCGTCAAGCTCGCGGTGAGCACCGGGCGGCGCGGGCCAGGGCCGGCCGGGTCGACGCGAAACGCCGGTCGCTGCGGGATCGGATCGAGATCGAGGTTCGCGATGCATTTGTCGCGGTCGAGGCGGCGCAGCAGCGTGTGTCTCTCGCCCAGGAGCAGCTCGACGTGGCCCGTACGCTCGCCGACGCCGAGCGGGATCTTCTGCGGCAAGGCTCGAGCGATTTGCTCGCGGTCAACCTTCGGGAGCTCGCTGCCGCCGACGCTGCGACCTCGGAGATCCAGGCCCTCGTCGACTACCACCGCGCTCAGGCAGATCTGGTCGCTACAGTGGGGGGCGTTCCTCCCAGTGAGGTACGATGATGCGCTCGATGTCGACATCCAGACAGGACCGCGACCAGGGGAGCTGGACCTTCCTCAGCAACCACGCTCATGTGCTCGTCTGTCTTGCACGCGATCCTGACGCTCGGTTGCGTGAGGTCGCTGAACGCGTCGGCATCACCGAGCGCGCGGTGCATCGCATCATCACCGAACTCGAAGAGGGCGGCGTCATCCGTCGCAGTCGCTCGGGGCGACGCAATCACTACGACATTGATCTCTCGGCGACGATGCGCCACCCCTTGGAGGCAGAGTGCACTGTCGGCAGCTTGTTGGGCCCTTTGCTCGGGTCGGGACCGGCGGATCCCTCAAAGGCCTAGCTGCGGTTGGCGGTCGGCAGGGGGACTTCAAGTGAGAAGTGTCGACGGCACGGTCTCGCGCGAGGCGCTAGCGAACACGCCAGCTGGCGCGCCGATCGCATAATTAAACTACAAATAAAACAGAAAATGCTTGACGGCGGGGTCGATCCATATCTATACACAGCCCTGAATCGATTGAGGTACGCCTCTATGTTGCCGCTTTACGACAAATCCGCGCACTCATGCATCCCGCCCGTGACGACACCGTTTAGGGTGTGGCTCAGCGGATCCAGAGTCACGGTGCTGCCAGGCGGGGCAAGTAGGGGTAATCTCTCGTGTTAGTCCAACATCGCACCGCTGCGTAGGTTCTCTGCCGTCCGCATGGGCTTGGGCTTGGGCT
>CAYYUP010000063.1:19558-37498 GCA_964474905.1 uncultured Nannocystis sp.
TGGGCTTGGGCTTGGGCTCCGGCCTGATCCTGCTTTTGCGGGTGCCGAGTTGATCTGCTGAGCAGCGGCCATTGACCGCGACGGCTCTCAGGGGACGTGCATTTATGATCCCGAAAGGGACTCCCAGAGTGCATGCATTCGCGAACCCGGTGCGGGCAATGTGTTGCTCGCGATGCTGATGAGCGCCTGGCGGGCTTTGACCCTGCATGCGTATCAAGGCGGACTTGTGGGCGATCGTTGCGTTGGCATGCCTTCATCACTGCGAATTTCTTAAATAACAACCACGTAGGAACCCTGGTTCCGATCACCCACCAGCCTCGAAGGGAGGCTACGATGCGAACAATTCACACTGATCTAAAGCTGCGTACTGCTGACAACCGGATCCGCCTGCCGATCCGTCAGATCATGGATCTTCGGGTTTGTGAGGGCGATCGGGTGCGAATTTCGGACGGCACGATGGAGGTTTTGGCAAATGTCGAAGTCCACCTGGGTGCTCCGCTAGGTCGCGCTGATTGGGGCACCCTGGTGTACGCAGACGATTATGCATAGCGGGGGGGGCCGTGGCTTCGGGCGAACTCGCCACGTCGGTGCCATGGCCCCCCTGGAGCTGCGAGCATCTAAAGAACAAAGAACAAAGAGCAAAAGACGAGAAAGGCAGTACGTCATGGACCTGACGCTGAAGAATCACTACGACACTCGAACTACCTACCGGGAGCGGGATCGGGCGTATTACCTGGCTCGCCGCGCAAGGCGTCGATTGAGGCGTCGCGGCACGGTTGAGGCGCGTCTGGCTTGTTTCCGGGAGATAAGTGCGTACACGCCGAGTTCGCCGGCACAGCTGGTTCGGGGTTGCCTAGATCCGGTCTTTGTCAGCGAGTTTCGCTTTTACGAGTGGAACATTCGTACGCTCTGCGTCTACTGCAATACGCGTATTCGCCGCGGCAGCGTCACCCGTGATCACGTGATCCCCCGGGCTTTGGGGGGCCCTAGTTCGGCGGATAACCTGGCGCCCAGCTGTGGGCCGTGCAACCTCAGAAAGGGCTGCAAGCCGCTCTGGAAGTTCATGCTTGAGCGAAATTGAGCGGCCTGATCGGATTCTGGCGGCGCTTGGCCCTTGGGGTCGAGCGCCGTCACGGATTTGTTGCAGCAGTTGCAGGAGTTGCGACGCCCGTGCGACGCCGGGCCGAGTGGTGGGAAGATTTTTCTGGGGCTGGAGATATGGCGTTCATTGTGCTCTAACGCTCATACTCGTACCACCGAGGAGGCCGCGATGATCTTTCGACAGCTCTTTGATCCTGAGTCCGCCACGTACACCTACATCCTCGCCGACCGCGGGACCCAAGAGGCGGTGATCATCGATCCTGTCCGTGACCAGGTCGAGCGTGATACGGAGATTTTGGAGCAGCTCGGTCTCAACCTGCTCTTTGTTCTCGAAACCCATGTGCACGCGGATCATGTGACCAGCGCTGGCGTCTTGCGCCGCCGTTTTGGGGCGAAGATCGCATCTGGTCGTCATGGGGGCCCTGATTGCGCCGATATGCTGCTTCAGCACGGTGAACTTGTCCGCTTTGGTGGGTGTTCGCTCGAGATACGCGAGACCCCGGGGCATACCTCGGGCTGCACTACCTACGTGCTCGGCGATCGCAAGATGGCGTTCACCGGCGACGCGCTGCTGATCCGCGGCTGCGGTCGCACGGACTTCCAGCAGGGCGATGCGCGCACGCTCTACCGATCGGTGCACGACCAGATCCTCTCGCTGCCCGCGGATACGCTGCTCTACCCAGCGCACGACTACAAGGGGCGTACGGTGACGAGCGTCGCCGAGGAGCTGCGCTACAACCCGCGGCTCGGGGCCAACAAGACGGTCGAAGAGTTTGTCGAGATCATGGCGAACCTAAACCTCGCCAAGCCCAAAAAGATCGAGGAGGCTCTGCCGGCAAACCTGCGCTGTGGTCTCTCGGCGGAGGATACGGTCAGCGGCGAGCCGCTGCCGGAGCGGGCCTGGGCGGCGATCTCCCGGACCGTCGGCGGGGTGCCCGAGGTCGGCCCGCAATGGCTGAATGTGCACCCCGAGGAGGTGCGCGTGATCGATGTGCGCGAGCCCCATGAGCTGCGCGCCGGTCGCATCAAGGGCGTCGAAAACGTGCCGCTCGGCGCGATCAAACAGGTCGCGAGCGGCTGGGATGCAAATGAGCCCTTGGTGCTTGTCTGTCGCTCGGGCGGTCGCTCGGGGCGGGCAGCGATCGAGCTCGAAGCGCTCGGCTTTCGCCGGGTCGCGTCGCTCCGCGGTGGCATGATCGATTGGGTCCAGCAAAAATTTGAGGTAGCGCTCTGAGGATCATCAAGAGCCCCGACGATCCCGCGCTCGGCGAACTCTGCGGTCGCCTGCGCACGCTCTGCAGTCGTCCCGCTTCGGCGGAGCGCTGGCCCTCCGAAGCCCTCGATCTCTGCGCCGAGTACGGGGTCTTCGAGTGGTTTGTCGAGCCCGAATGGGGCGGTCAGGGCTGGTCGGACGAGGCGGTGCTGCGGGGTTATTTGGAGCTGAGTTCGGCCTGTTTGACGACCGCGTTTGTGATCACTCAGCGCACCGGTGCCTGCCGGCGGATCGCCAAGTCCGGCAATGATTGGGCCAAGAGCCAGCTGCTGCCGGGCCTCGCTCGCGGCGAGGATTTTGCGACCGTCGCGATCTCTCATCTGACGACGAGCCGTCGCCATCTCCGGCAGCCGGTGCTGCGGGCTCGGCCGAGTGCGGCAGGTTTTGTGCTCGACGGCTATTCGCCCTGGGTCACCGGGGCTGCGCATGCGGATGTCGTGGTGACTGGCGCGACCCTGGGCGATGGCCAGCAGATCCTGGTGGCGCTGCCGACCAAGAGCGCGGGCGTCGATGTCGACGAGCGCTATCCCCTGCTCGGTATTGTCGGCAGCGATACCGCAGAACTGCGCTGCGAAGGGGTCGAGGTCGACCGCGCGTGGTTGCTCGCGGGACCCGCTGCAAATGTCATGCGTTTGGGTGTCGGTGCGCGCACCGGGGGGCTTCAGACGACCACGCTCGCGCTCGGTTTGGTCGGCTCGATCCTCGCCTTCCTCGAGGCGGAGGCAGAGCTTCGGGCCGAAGTGAGATCGGCGTTGTCGGTCTTCGCGAGCGAGCGCGAGGCCTTGCTCCGGGGCTTGTTGGCGGCCGCAGCCGGGCAGGCGAGCCCGACTCCGGTAGAGCTCCGTCTAGGCGCCAATGATCTAGTTGTGCGGGCGGCGAGCGCTGCTTTGATCGTCGCCAAGGGGGCCGGTTATGCCGATGCCCATCCGGTGTCGCGGTGGATCCGGGAGGCGCATTTTTTCCTGGTCTGGAGCGTGCCGCTGGCGGTCGCGGAGGGCGGCCTCGCCCGCCTGTGTGCCCCCTCTCGCGCGTCGACGCAGGGCTCGTAGCAGCTCGGATATCGCTCGCGTGCGTTCCGCCTTGGGGACCTGTATATTCGCGCCGATCGTCGGTCCGAATCTGGACGATTCGCCCGGCGTTACGGAGCTAATGAGCATCTATGGCGACCTCGACCCGCGATCCCTTCAACGCCCGCGCGACCCTCGACACCCCCTTAGGTCGCCGCAGCATCGTCCGCTTAGACGCCGTCGGTGATCTGCAGGGCATGCCCTACTGCATCAAGGTTCTCCTAGAGTCCTGCCTCCGCAACTTCGACGGCAAGGTTGTCAGCGAAGAGGACATCAAGAACCTGGCCGCCTACGACGCGACGAAGGTCGGCGAGACCGAGATTCCCTTTATGCCCGGCCGGGTTGTGTTGCAGGACTTCACGGGCGTGCCCGCGGTTGTCGACCTCGCGGCGATGCGCTCGGCGGTGGTCCGCATGACCGGCGACGAAGCGAGCGCGAGCAAGGTCAACCCGCAGGTGCCTTGCGATCTGGTGATCGATCACTCGGTGCAGGTCGACGCCTATCGCAAGCCAACGGCGCTGGCGATCAACTCGCGGATCGAGTTTCAGCGCAACCGCGAGCGCTACGAGTTTCTCAAGTGGGGCCAGGGCGCCTTCGATAATTTTCGCGTTGTGCCGCCCTCCACCGGCATCGTGCACCAGGTCAACCTCGAGTACCTGGCCCGCGTGGTCTTTGACGACGGCGAGACGATCTACCCCGATTCGCTGGTCGGTACCGACTCGCACACGACGATGATCAACGGCCTGGGTGTCGTCGGTTGGGGCGTTGGCGGCATCGAGGCCGAGGCGGTGATGCTCGGCCAGCCGATCTACATGCTGATCCCCGAGGTTGTCGGCATGTGTCTCACCGGCGAGCTGCCCGAGGGATGCACCGCGACCGATCTGGTCCTGCGGATCACCGAGGTGCTGCGGGCCCACGGTGTGGTCGGCAAGTTCGTCGAATTTTTTGGCCCTGGTCTCAGCTCGATGCCGCTGGCAAATCGAGCGACGATCGCCAATATGGCGCCGGAGTACGGCGCGACCATGGGCTTCTTCCCGATCGACGAACAGACCCTGCGCTACCTCCGGCTCTCGGGGCGCGACGAGGCTCTGATCGGCACGGTAGAGGCCTACTACAAGGCCCAGGGCATGTGGCGCGACGACTCAAAAGAGGTCCGCTATTCGTCGACCGTCGAGCTCGACATGGGCACCATCGAGCCGGCACTGGCCGGGCCCAAGCGGCCGCAGGATCGCATCACCCTGGCAAATATGCAGACGCAGTGGGGCGTGGACAGGCGCGAGGTCTTTGGTCGCGAAGAGCCGGCCGGTCCGGTCGCTGTTGAGTACGAGGGCGATACGTTTGAGATCGGCGACGGCTCGGTTTGCGTCGCCGCGATCACCTCGTGCACCAATACATCCAATCCGGGGGTGATGATCGCGGCGGGCTTGGTCGCTCGCAAGGCGGTCGCGCTCGGGCTCAAGGCTCGGCCTTGGGTTAAAACCTCGCTCGCGCCCGGCTCGACGGTGGTCACCGAGTACCTCGAGAAGGCCGGCCTGATGGCGGACTTCAACGCTCTCGGCTATTGGCTGGTGGGTTACGGTTGCACCACCTGCATCGGCAATACGGGTCCCCTGCCGGCGCCGATCTCCAAGGCGATCAACGACAACGATCTGATCGCCGCGTCGGTGCTCTCGGGCAACCGCAACTTTGAGGGCCGGATCAGCCCCGACATCCGCGCCAACTACCTGGCCTCGCCGCCGCTGGTGGTCGCCTACGCGCTCGCCGGTACCATCGACATCAATCTCAGCACCGATCCGCTGGCCAAGGATAAGGACGGCAACGACGTCTATCTCCGCGACATCTGGCCGAGCGACCAGGAGGTCGCCGAGGTGGTGCGGGCGTCAGTCACCCGCGAGCAATTCCTCGAGCAGTACGCCGATGTCTTCACCGGCTCCGAGCTTTGGCAGGCCGTCGAGACCTCAGAGGGCGCGCTTTACGGCTGGCAGGACAGCAGTACTTACATCCAAGAGCCGCCCTTCTTTGTCGGTCTGACCGCCGATGCCGTGCCGATCACCGCGATCGAGGGCGCTCGGGTGCTCGCCAAGCTCGGCCATTCGGTGACCACCGATCACATTTCGCCGGCGGGTTCGATCGATCCGACTTCACCGGCGGGCGAGTACTTGACCCTTGCCGGTGTCGAGCGGGCGATGTTCAATTCCTACGGTTCGCGTCGCGGCAACGATCGGGTGATGACCCGCGGCACCTTCGCCAATGTCCGGGTTCGCAACCAGCTGGCCCCAGGGACAGAGGGAGGCTGGACCAAGGATCACCTCGACGGCGAGGTCAAGTCGATCTACGCCGCGGCGATGCATTACCGCAAGGAGGGCGTGCCGACGGTGGTGCTCGCCGGTAAGGATTACGGCATGGGATCGTCGCGCGACTGGGCGGCCAAGGGCACCTATCTCCTGGGTGTGCGCGCCGTCGTCGCAGAGTCGTACGAGCGGATCCACCGCTCGAACCTCGTGTTCATGGGCGTGCTTCCCCTGACCTATAAGGCAGGCGATAGCACCGAGAGCCTGGGCTTCGATGGCAGCGAGACCTTCGCCGTGGCAATCGATGACACACTCGAGCCGCGCCAGGACGTCAAAGTCACGGCCACTCGAGCCGACGGCAGCAAGGTCGAGTTTTTAACCACCTGCCGGGTCGATACTCCGGTCGAGGTCGAGTACTTCCGCAATGGCGGCATCCTGCACACGGTGCTCCGACGTATGGCCAAGTCGTAGCCCCGTGTCGGCGCTCGCCGGGTTTTTCTTCCCTTTGGGGCACCCGGCGAGCGGCTCTTGAGATCGATCGATGCATGTCGAGGCCTGAGCTGCTCCTTCACACAGGTGCCTGTCATTGCGGCGGCGTGCGTTTTGCTGCCCTGGCACCGGTGGAGATCGAAGTGCTTTCCTGCAATTGCTCGATCTGCGCGCGTACGGGCTATCTCCATCTGATCGTCGACAGAGCGCATTTTCATCTTCGAGAGGGCGCCGGCCTGCTCACGGAGTACCGCTTTGGGAGCGGCCTTGCGCGCCACCTATTCTGTCGAATTTGCGGCATCAAGGCCTTCTACGTGCCTCGATCACAGCCCGATGGCTACAGCGTTAACCTGCGCTGTGTCGACAGATCTGGCTTTTCGCGAGTTGCAGTGGTCGACTTTGACGGCCGTAATTGGGAAGCTGCTTTTGCTGCGAAGCTGCGGCGAGAGGGTTAGGGGCGGGGGCGCGCTGTGAGCATGTGGTGGCGCCCGCCCCCAATATCTGTGCCGATCGTGTAGGTTTGGGGCATGGAGATTGCCACCCTGCAGAAGTGGGTTGCCGAGCACTTCGGCGACAAGATCAACGAACTCAGCCCCGACTACGGCGTCGCTCGCCTGCTAGTCCAGAGCGGTCAGCTCGGCGAAGCGGTGCTCAACGAGAAGGACGTCGACAAAGAGATCGTCGACGTGCTCTTTGTGCTGTTCAGCCTCGCGAGTCGCTGCGACGTCGACTTGGCGGAGGCGGCGAAGCGCTACCTCTACGAGCGCTCGCCCAAGGAGATTCTCGAGCGCATCTCGGGTTAGCGGCCAACATCGACACGAACGAGGCGATGCCGGCGTCGGGCGGACTATCGTTATCGTTGCCCGTCATCGGCATCGCGTTATCGATCCTGTGAGGATCTAGAGGCGAGTGCGCCCAGCAGTTCGCAGAGTTCGGTGGTTGTGAGCTTATGGCGGTAGTCTGCCGGGTTGCGGCCATGTCCGGCGGCGAAGGCTGCGAGGTAACGCTTGATCGGAGCCCTGGCAATGCTGGTCTGGCGGTGGATCGTCTCGAGAGCATCACCGGCTTGGTGGCGAGCGATCGCGAGGTGCAATCGGCCCTTGCGCAGGCGAGTTGGCTCGACCAGGAATCGGTAGTGCCGGTCGAGGAAGGAGCAACGGGCCCGGTCTGCACCGCGTTTGAGGGTGAGGCCAACGCGGGCCGAGGCGAGGATCACTCGCACCTTGCCGGGGCGGTCGAGCTCCAGGTGCAGCGGCGAAGTGCTGCCCGTTGGCCCGTCGATCAAACGATCAAATGAGTCTACGAGGGCGGCGATAGTTGGATTTTTGGTGTTCGCGAGGATTTTTTCGACGACCGAGCATGAGCCGTCTGTCCGCTCGCCGCTCGATGTATTCTCGATGCCGCGGAGGAGAATGCCGGCGTGCCGCTGGGGGCTGCCGATCGCGATGTCCAGGCCCTTGAAGGTGCCGCCCCGGTAGGTGCCTCCCAGACGGTGAAAGTACCAACGGGCGAACTCCTGCTGTAGTGGATCTCGATGGGTGAAGGGATCTGCATGGGCCGTGCTGGTCCAGTAAAACTCGATTTCCGTGAGTCGATGAGCGACGCCGGCGATGCGGAGTGTGCATTGATTGAGGAGCAACTCAGCGCACCTGCGAAAGGCGACAATATGCTCGTGATCAGGGCTTTCATCCGTGGGCAGCAGGGCGCCGAGCGCTGCACTTGCAGAGTTGGGCTCGAGCATGCGGCGTTTGTAACCCCGGAGGGGCCCGCCGTGAAGGCTTTAGCGGCGGAAGGGCAGGGCGCGGTGATCGGCGAAGAGGGCCTCTTTAGCGCGCATTTCGCTCAAGGTCTCGCGCCAGCGGTCAAAGTCGTCGGTCGCTGGCGGCAGTGCGGGCCAGGGGTTTGCGAGCGGGTCCGCGGCTTCGCTCTTGGCGCTGCTCAGCCAGGCGAGCGCAGGTGTCATCATGATCAGAAAGCTCATCATCAGCGAGAGTCGAAAATAGCCCCAGAGCCCCGAGGCCCCATAGGCGGCGATGAGCACAGTGACAAAGCCGGTGATCGCCATGCCGATCGCGAGGCGACGGCCAAATCGTACGTTCTCGGGCAGGCTCGGCGGTTGCTGCTTTGCCGAGGTCACCATTCGGATCGCCCAGCCGTCGGCTTCGGCGCGCTCGTCGAGGAAGTAGTGGGTGCTGACGATGGCACGAAACGATCCCCGCCGGACCGACACACGCACACCATCGACGAGGCCGCGGAGGTTGGTGATGTCGGTTTCGTAGCCGGCGGAGCTAGGGAAGCACCGTCGACAGGTGCGTTCGATGTTTGATGCGAGCGCGAGTACGGCGTGATTTGCCTCTTCTCGGCTCCAGGTTACCCGCCGCTCTGTCCACGAAACCCGATCTTCTACCATCAGTATTAAAGCTAGCGGCGGTCATCGGCTTCGTCCACGGCTGTAGTCGCGCACAGGGTCCTAGGAGCGCTCAAGGTGCATATATGCGATGAGTGAGCCATTTGCGAGGTAGGGTTATGCCGCTCGTTTGAGTGTGCCAGCGCGGTTCGATCGGCGAGGGGCTGAGATCGAATGGCGAGTGTCGAGTTGGAGGGGGGCGCAGGCGAGGGCCGCACAGAGAGAGCGCGATCCTGTGGGTGGTCTGGGGCCTGGGCACGCCTTGCGGTATCCTGCGGCCACCGTGACCGCTCCTGCACCGCTCGAGCTAGGTGATGCCTTAGAGGCGTTGGTCGGTCAATTTGCCGATCCGTGGTCGTTTCTTCGCGAGATGATCCAAAACTCGATCGACGCGGGCAGCCTCGAGATCGAGATCTGTGTCGAGCACGATGTCGCCGAGAGCGTGATGACGATCGAGATCATCGACAATGGCGAGGGCATGGATCGCGAGATCATCGACACTCGCCTGACCCGGCTCTTCAGCTCGGCCAAGGACGGCGACTACACAAAAATCGGCCGCTTCGGCATCGGCTTTGTCTCGGTCTTTGCCATCGATCCGGATGTCGTCTGTGTGGATACAGCACGGGCGGGGCAGCATTGGCGGATCCTCTTTCGCAGGGATCGATCCTTCGAGCGAATCCTCTTAGATGCCCCCGGAGAGGGCACAACCGTGCGGATTTACTGCAAGGCCGACGAGCCGGCGTACGAGGCAGCGCGCATTCGGGCGCTGGCGACGTTGCGCTATTGGTGCCGTTACGCCCACGTCGAAATCCGCTTTAATGGTGAGTCGATGAGTGAGCGCCTGGGGGTCGACTCGATCTGCAGCGCGCGTTTAGAAGAGGAGGGCAGCGAGGTCGTCGTCGGCCTTTGGCCCGAGGCCGAGGCGCCGCGCGGGTACTACCACGGCGGCCTCACCCTGCACGAGGAGGTCGGTGGCGAGGGCAGCATTCCTTACCTGACCTTTAAGATCGACTCTCGATTTCTCGAGCACACGCTTACCCGCGACAACGTGATCCGCGACGAGAACTACGCCAAGGCGATGGCGTTAGTCGAGCGCGCGGCGAGCGGGCCGCTGCTGGTCGCGCTTTTCGCTCAGCTCGGGCAAATCGCCGCGGGTGTGCGGGCGCAGCGGGACGAAGATCAGCAGACAGCCCTCTGCGAGGCCGCGATTCGCCACCTGAATTGCGGCGCGCAGCTGCCCGGCGAGTGTCGAACTCTGCCAGTGTTCCCGACCCTCGGCGGTGCGCCGATCTCGATCAGCGAGCTAGAGACGCTACAAGGCGAGCTGCACTGCGATCGGATCCGATCGCCGGTCACTGATAGGCTCGCATCTCGGGGGCGGCCGGTGCTCGACACGGCGATCGGCGATGGCATCTACCGGCTCGCAGAGGCGATCACAGGAGTGCGCGCGAGTTCGGCGAATACGGCTCTGTGCCTTGCCGCAGCGGCCCCAAACGCGGCCGAGGATCAGCGCTGGCATGACTTCGCCAATGCGGTGCGGGGGCTGCTCCTGGCCGATGGTGTCAAGCTCGGCGGTATCGCGATCGGCGATCTCGACTACCCCGGCTCGCCGGTCGCATTGCGGGTCGCGATCAGCCAGCGCAAGCTCGGTGAACTGACACCTGTCCTAGAGGCCAGCAGACTCGGCCGCAGTCTTTTTTCTAGTGCTCGATTCGTCGTCTTGAACGCCGGCCATGCGCTGCTCAAGAGTCTCTTAATAGGGGGCGTCGTGGCGGCGGAGCCCGAGCTCGCCGCCTATCTTGTGACCAAGCTGCTCTACCTGCGTGAGGAGCTGAGCCCTGAGCGCGACGGTCATCTCGCGAGGCGAGCGATGGAGGGCCGATGCCGGCGCTTGACCAGCTGATCGACGAGCTGCGCGGGGAGGGCGTCGTTGACTCCAAGGGCCGCTTTACGCTCGATCCGGAGCGGGCGCGGGAGAAAATGCGGCGTTTTCAACTCGCGGATCCTCGGCGTTACGTGCTCGAGCTGGTGCAGGCGGCAAAGCTTCGCGGGGCGAGCACGATCGATTTTCGGATCGACGCCGACGACATGTTCATGCGCTTTGACGGCCGGCCCTTTCGCGCCGATGAACTCAAAAACCTTTACGCCTCGCTCTTTGCTGACGGCGATGACTCTGACGATCTTCGGGCTACGCGACAGCTCGCGCTCGGCATCAACGCGGCGATGGGCATGGAGCCGAAGTGGGCGCGGATCCACAGCGGCGAGGTTGTCATGGACTTGCATGTCGACGGCGCCGACTCGGTCAACACGGGGGCGGGTGTCGAGGCGATCGAGGGCACGCAAATCCACGTCAAGCAGCGCCTTCGCGCCCAGGTCGTCGTCGATTTCTTTCGCAATATGATCGCTCGCTTGGGCGAGGAGCGTCACATCGAGCGGCGCTGTGCCTTCGCTGGGATCCGCATTACGCTCGACGGTCGCACGATCGCCGACGGTCGTCGCGGGCTGCCGGAGGCCCTGGTGTGGGCGCCGATCTCTGGGGCCGGTTATGCCGGTTCGGTCGGCTATGTCGTGGGCGCGACCAAGGGCGAGCTTAGGTTGCTCAAGGACGGGGTCTGGATCTCGAGCCACGCCTTGGCGGACGAACTCCCCGAGATCGTCGTTGTGCTCGAGGACAGCCGTCTGCGCAAGGACGTCTCGCAGGCGAAGATCGTCGAGGACGACGCCTTTCGTCGGCTTTTGGGGTTTGTCATCGAGGCGCGCTGGCACCTGTTAAAAGTGCTCTACGCCCGGGCTGATGTCATTCCCCCGCCGGGCTCAGAGGGCCTCTCGTTCTGGCAGCGCTGGCTCGATCACTACGCAACGGCCGACACTCTGAGGCAGGTGCCGATGCTGCGCAGGCTCGCCGAGTCTGTGACCTGGCCGAGCGCTCGCGGACCTGAGCGAGAGGTCTCGTTGGTTGAATTAACGGCCGCCGTTGAGCGCGAGGGGCACATGCTTTTCTCGCGCCAGCGGGTCGCAGAACTCACCGAGCTCGCGATGCCTACGCCCGTGCTCACCAATGCTGCCGATGTCCGGTGGTTGCGTCAGATCTTTGGCGTGGCGGAGGTGCTGGTTGTCGATCTTGAGCGCGAGCTGAAGCGTCAGCGAGCCGAGGAGGTTTTTCGGTCGCGACGGAGGCTCCTCGAGCTAGCGCCACAGGTCTCCACTCTTGCGACCACAGTGTTGACGGGCCCCTACCGCGGCGAGGTGGGGCTCGTCGAGGATCTGCATGGCGCCGTCTTTTGGTTGGTCAAGGAGGGTGCCTTGCTCGTCAAACGCGAGATCAACCTGCCGATGAGGGGGCTCGCGTTTGTTGTCGAGGCCGACTTCATGCCCACCGAATTTTTTGATGGCGTCGTTCTCGATCGAGCCTTCGCCGAGATCATGCTCGACCTGCTCGCGAGTGCGGCAGATGTCTTTGCTCTCGCCATGCAGAGCTGCGAAGGCGAGCGACAGAGCACCGCCTTGGCCCTGGGAAAGCGCTATCTCGCGGCGATCTTCAGCGAAGACGCCACCGAGGTCGCTCTTCGCCGCATCGGTTTTCGCCGTGGTCGGCAGGGCAGAGAGATGATCGAGGATTTGAAGACCCGGCTGGTACCGCGGTTGGGCATCGGTCGCTGTCCTGGCGAGCAGGTGCATGCGCTCGCCCATTCGCCGCTTTTTCGCACGGTCGGTGGCCAGCGCTGCTCGATGGTCGAGATCGCCGAGATCATCAAGTCCACGGGTTCGCTGCGTGTCATCGATCGCGAGTTTAAGTTGCTGGCGGACGATGTCTCGTGCCTACTGGTCGGTCGCGGTGATCGCCGGATCCTCGCCGAGATTTTTGGCTCCGAGGTGATGATCGATGCGTGGGAGCCGGTGCCGAGCGGTGCGAGCAGATCGGAGCACGTGCGCGAGAGGACCGTTGTCAACGGCGCCGACAGCCGCCGTCAGCCGAGTAAGAGCTTGCCCGAGGGGCAGCAAGCGCGACGGTTGAGCTCACGACCCGCGGCGCCCGAAGTGCCCGAGATTCCGGAGCATGAAGTCATCGTCACCGCGAGTCTGAGCGCGGATCGAGCGGAGGGGCAAATCGGCCTCTCGCGACGGCTGGAGCCAGTATTGGTTCTGGAGCTCTGCACTCTCGGCCGTCATATCGGCACTTACGAGCTACCCGCGAACGCGCCGCTTCGTGCCTTTTTTATCGATCCGAAGCTTCCCCTGTTGACGACGGGCGAGGTCGATCTCGAGTCGAAGCGTGTGGCCCAGCTCGCTCGCTGGTGCCGGCGGCGAGTGCCGGCCCTGCTCGTCGATGCGGCGCCGCAGTGGGGTTCGCTCTCAGCCGAAGATCGTGCCGCGCTCTGGGCCCATATGCGCCTGCTCTTTCTCGACCCCAGGGCTCGCAACGGCAAGCGCAGCCAGGCTGCGTGGCGGGCGATGTGTAGCTTGCCGCTCTTTCCAGACGTGGGCGCGAAGCTGTGGAGCCTCGACGCGTTGGAGCCCCATACCAGCGGCGGTCGGGCGCTGCGTTGGTTGGTAGAGCCGTTGCCGGGGGAGAGCGTCGGCGATCGACCGGTGCTGGTTCTCGATGACGACCAACGCGAATGCTTGGCCGGCATCTTTGACCTCGAGTCGTTCGAGGATGGATGGCGGCAAGAGCAGGTTCTCTTCGAGCAGCTCGGGCATGTGCCGACGCTGCAGGATCGGGCTCCAGAGGGGGCGATCGTCTCACTACAGAGCAAGGCCGCACTCGGGCTTGAGTGCACGCTTTGGCTGCCGAGTGAGCTTCGCGAGGATCTTCAGGTCGACTTTGGGTTCGGTGATCGGGTCTTTGGGAGCACTGGCCTCTCGGCCTATCTGCTCGGCGCAGGCGCGGTTCGCTGTCCCGCGGTCCTCGATATCGATGCGTTGGAACACCGCGTCAAGGTCAGCCTGGAGAAGCAGCTAGTTGGCCTCTACGTGTCGCTGTGTGCCCGCTATGGCGCGGGTCGGCTGCGCAAGGATCTGCGACCGACAGCCCTCGCGTATCTACAGCGGGCGGCTAGGGCGTTTGAGGTTGCTACCCAAGATCTCACACGTTGGCAGTTGCGGGCTCGCGATAGCATCGCCAAGGTTTTGCCTTCGCGATCTGCGAGTGAAACCCGCGAGGTGAGTGAAACCCGCGAAGCCCGTGAAACCCATGAGCTTCGCGGTGGAGTTCGCGAAGAGAGCAAACACTCTGGGGAAGTGCCTGTCGTCTTTGGCGTGGTTGCGGCCACGGGCAGCGCTGAGGAGGGACTCTTGCGGGCGCTCTCTGCCGAGCTTCAGCTCATCTGTATGCACAGCAGCGGGCTGCTCAGAGGACAGGAGCTGGGTCTTTGCTCCTCTCGTGGCGATCATCTCGCGGCGGCTGCTGAGTACGGATTTGAGATCAACTCGCGCCATCCATTGGTCGCGCTCGCGCTGTGCGAGGTGAATGAACGCGGTTGGATCTCGCCAATAGTGCTCGCTGCCCTGACCTCTGGGATCTATACGGTCATCAATTGGCGCCACGAGCAGATCAGCGATGACCACGAGCGACGTTTTGTCAGAGAACTCGCCGAGCGCTTGAACGGGCTTCGCGGCGACTGAGCCGCGACGGTGGAGCTCGTGTGTATATAATGCGAACTGTTCGACCCGGCTATTGACGGATCGATTGCTTGCCGATCGCATGTTCGAGCGCGGCTTGGGTGGTCGCGAAGCAGGGCACACCGGTCAACGCTGCTCCGCTGTCGACGAGCATCTTTGCGATTCGCGGAGAGACCCCAGCGAGCAGGCAACGGGCGCCCAGGAGTCCCGCTGCTGCGACGGTCCGCAGGAGATGGCCTGAAGACTTTGAGTCGAATTTGGAGACCCCTGTGACGTCGATGATCACGACGCTGGCGCCCCGCTCAGAGACGGCGTGTAGAGTGTTTTCGGTGAGCACCTGCGCTCGCGAGGTGTCGAGATCGCCGATCAGCGGGATGACCAATACCCCGTCCCAGACCTGGATAAGCGGGGTCGAGAGCCTGCGGATAAGGGCTTGCTTCTCTTTGAGTTCGTGGGTCGCCTCGTCGATCTTGTCGCGAAGTCCGCGCTCACGTGACTCGCGAAGCTGCGTTTGCAGGGTTTCGAGCGAGGCTTTGAGCGTGCGCTCTGCGGGGTAGATGCGAAACTCGACGGTCGATGCTTGCAGATCGAGCGCCTCTTGGTCGGCCCAGCAAGTGACACCGAAGGCGTGGCTAAAAATCCCGATAAGCTTGCCCTGAATGAACGGACATCCCCACTGATCGCCGGTGTCGCGAAGCATCTGTAGCTCCCATGGACTGCTGATTCGGACCCTTGCCCGATGACCCTCCATGTCGAGCTCTGGGAGCTCAAATCGGCCCCACCCGGCGGTGGAGACCGCTTCGCCCCAGGCGAGGAAACCCTCCGCGAAGGTCGAGCCTAGCTGGGTGACCATCGCGTGGTAATCCTCGGCGGTGCCCTTGCTCGATTCGTGCGCGACCATCAGACCAAAGAGATCGATACCGACGTGATCGACCAGGGGTTTGAGCATCCGATAGAGCGATGGATTGGCCCAGAGCAGCACCGAGGGCAGACCGAGGAACGACAGCTCTCCGGCGTCCAGATCCCAACGGATGGGTACTTGGTTCAGCGTGACTTCGTGGGTGCGCGCCATCGACGGAACTCCAAGCGTGCAGCCTACCATGGGCCCTGGCAAAAATGCGAGGTAGCGCAGCCGGGGCGCAAAAGCGGTCATTGCTCGGACTCTCGGGCAGCTACCATTCACTACACAGAGATCGATAAACCAGCGAAGCGTGGGTGATAGCGACAGAGCGTCCCTGTCTGGCAGTGCCTCGCTGGGCGCCGCGGTTTAGGGCGTGCGCAGATAGCTGACACGGAGCCCGAGTGGCGGAAGGAGCACGTCTGCACCGATGATCTGCGGGTGCTCATTACATTTGAGAACCCTGCATCTCATATATTGATAGTCTGAGGGGCCCTCTTCTCGCCAGTCAAAGAAGCCGATATACGCGAGCTCGGGCGCCTGCTGGAGCTGGATCTCGCGCCAGTGCCATGAATTTGCCTCTGCTCGAGCCCACATCACGCGGCATCCTGCGGGGCCGAATTCGGGCATGACGCGCAGCTCGGGCCAGTGTTGGTCGGAGGCGGAGCCCCAGCGCCATGCTCGGGTGGCGTCGATGCGCTGGAGAACGAGCGCTTCAAAGAGCGCGTGCTCGACGTTGATAAAGTCGTGAGAGGCCTCTGGATGCCCGGCAAAGGCGCTGTTCCAGAGGTGGCGCGTGGCCTCGCGGAATGCCAGGAGGATCGCCGTGACGTCCTCGGAATGGCGCTCAGTTGGCGGTTGCATCTTTATACGCGGGCTTGGTCGTGGGTCGCGGCAGCTGTGCTGGCGCTGGCGCTGGCAGAGATGTCTGTCTCGGGCTCGTCCTTGAGGTCTAAGAGCGCGAGGATGCGGGTGCTCTGCGACTTGCCCTTGAGCTGGATGTCGTAGGGATCGCTGACCACGGCTCGGTCGCCGAGCAGATCGCGGGTGACCTCGGAGATCAGGAGTTCTTGGTTGAGCAATTTGCAGGTCGTCTCGATGCGGGCGCAGACGTTTACGGAGTCGCCGATCACCGTGTAGTCGAGGCGCTGCGGAGCACCGATGTTGCCGGCGATCGCCTCGCCTGTGTGGATGCCGATGCCTGTGCGCAGTGCCGGCAGCCCTTCTTTGACAAGCTGCTCGTTGAGCACAGCGAGGCGCCGTCGCATGCCGATTGCTGCCTTTGCGGCCCGCAGTGCCGACTCCTTTGGCGGCAGGCGGACAGGGGCGCCGAAGACCACCATGATCGCGTCGCCGATGAACTTGTCGATCATGCCGCCCTGCTCGACGCACTCTTCGACCATGGTGGTGAAGTAGCGGTTTAGCAGCTTGACGAGCTGCGCCGGTGGCAGGTTTTCGGTCATCGGTGTGAAGTCGCGGATGTCGCTCATCAGCACGGTGATCTCGAGGAGTTCGCCGCCGAGGTCGAGGCCGCCCTGGAGAACGATGTCGGAGACCTGGCGGTTGACGTAGCGGCCAAAGGCGTCCTTGATGAACTCGCGCTCCTCGAGGCCGCCGAGCATCTGGTTGACCGCCGCCATCAGCTGGCCAGCTTCGTCGCTGTTGCGGGGCAGGGCCCGGTTGCCGTAGTGCTCGGGGATCAGCTCGGCGAGCATCAGGGTCAGCTCTTCGAGGGGCATGGTGATGTGGCGGGCGACCAAAAGACAGCCGCTCAGCGAGACCGCGAGGCCGGCCACCGTGACCGCGAGGATCTTGAGCGCGAGGCCCGAGATGTCGCCGCTCGCCACCGCTGCCTCGGCGCCGCGGAAGGCGAGCGTGCCGGCGACCGCCGAGCCGACGACGGAGACGCCGACGATCACGATCGCCATCTTCAGGCCGAGGCCCAAGCGGATGATGCCGTCGCCGCCGACGGGCAGCAGGGGGTCGCGGCCGGACATGCCCTGGAGGATGTTGCGGACCCTAAAGTCGGTGTAGAGCCAGGCGAAGATGGCGTCGAGCAGGGCCGCGAGCAGGCCTCCGACCGCGGTGTGCAACGCGAGCATGACGTTGCCGGCGTAGAAGCCGGTGGCGATCGCGACCGCGCTGCTGACCACCAGGGCGGCGATGCCAACGGTCAGGGCGAGGAAGACCGGGTAGTTCAGGGCTTCGCGCCAGGCCTCGCGATCGACTCCTCCCTCGGGGTCTGCGAGCCAGGAGCGCAGGTGCTTCGTGAGGCGCAGGTGCATCATGAAGCAGAAGCCGATCGACACCGCGACCGCACCCGAGAGCGCGCTCAGAAAGAACGCCAGCGCGCCCGGTGGAAAGACCACCGAGAGCGTGATGTAGAAGGCACCGACTGCCGCCGCGGTCGAGCCGATGAGGATCGCGCCACCGAAGATCTCGAGCATGCGCCGCGGTGGCGGCAGCGGCATGATGATGACACCGCCGCCGAGCAGTGGGCGGCGCAGGAGATGAACCGCCGAGGCCGCGGGATGCGGATCGGTGGCGGTTGAGGTCAAGGTTTCCTCAGCAAGCGATCGTGGAACTCAGCGGCGAGTGCCAGCGGATCGTCGCTGTCCTCGAAGATGTCCGAGGGCGTGATCACGGTGTGCACGCCGAGTGCCAGAGCAGCGGCGGCGGACGACGGTGTGAACTCATCGGAGACCACGAGGTGGAGACCGGAGATCGTGCGCAGGCGGGCGATCAGGGAGTCGCTGATGCTGATCTCCGGATCCTCGTAGTCGAGGGCGAGG
>CAYYUP010000064.1:0-37399 GCA_964474905.1 uncultured Nannocystis sp.
GTAATACCGTCACTTCCCGTCCCAGACGCACGTCCCAGATCACAATCACTCCGCCCGCACTAGCCGCAAGCAACGTGCAATCAGGATTGAATGCAACACACACGCCACTCCCCCCTCCGCCCCGACACGACATCCCCAGCTTCACGTGATCGAGGGAGTCGGGAGCCGCCATGCCCAACCGACGCTCGACGTCGCCAAAGGCCCCAGTCGCCCCGAGAAGAGCCGCTCGTGACAGGTCCGCGCCACGCAGCACAGCCCCCCCGAGATCAGCACACAAAAGCCGAGCCCCGACCAAACTCGCCTCCGAGAGGTCCGCTCCGGCAAATTTCGCCCGGTTGAGAACGGCGTAATCAAAGTTCGTCCCCACCAGCATCGCCCCGCGAAAGTCCGCGTCCTCGAGGTTCATGCCGCTGAGATCCGAGCCACTGAGATCCGCATCCCGGAAATCGGAGCCAAGCGAACCTCCACGACTGCGCAGATCCTGATCCTTCAGCACCAATCGCGAGTCGGCCCATCCGAGACACTGGCGAAGTTCGCGGACGTTGAGCCGCGAATGCTTCCCCCCTGTGCTCGCAAGGTCGAGCCACTCACGAAACCCCTGGGCGTCAGCATCATCCGCAAGGTGAGCGAGATCGACGATAAAGTCGATCATCAGCGCCGACAGGGCCGCGTAGTGGAGACACCCGTGATCGCGCTCCTCGGTGATCGCCTGGGCGATCCAACGGGCGACAAACCACTCCATCACCGATTGATGGACAAACGAAAAACGACCCTTGGCGTCACGAATGAGCAGAGTCCGCGCGCCCAGGGTATGCACCGCTTCGTCGTCTGCGAGACTCGTTTTGGAGGTCTCCAAAAATTCCCGAAGAACCCCGCGCACGCTCTCTTCAAGCTCCTGAAGACTGACACTAGCGATGCCCTGGCGCCACAATGTGAGCCCAATCTCGGTCACCGCCTGGTAGCAGCTGTCCACGCTAAGGCCGGGCGTACTTCCCTTGGGGTGGGCGAGATGATGCTCGTGGTTGAGCCAGTCTCTTACGATCAATCGATAGATCTCAGCCTGGGTGATCGTTCCCCCGCGACCGCAGCGAGCAGCCTCCTCGAGATCCGCTTGGGAAAGCCTGGCGATGAAGCTGAGCAGCCGCGGGTTCTTTGACAAGCCGACGAGATCCTCGACATTTTCCATCTGCTCATAGCGCTTCTTGCCATCGCTCTCACCGAGCTTTCGCCGAAGAAATTCGCGGATCTGCGGATCCGAAAATGGTTGCAGACGGAGCGCGTGCAGCTTGCCGGTATTCTGCACCTTCTTGAACATCTCGGTCGCCTGCTCATCGCTGACAAAATGCTGAGTCCGGCTCGATACCACGACCTTCGCCCTGTCGGACGCCGCCTCGATCACCGCATCCAGGTGCTCCGCCGCGCTCTTGTAGCTGACACGCAAGACCAGCTCATCAAAGCCATCAAAGAGCAGCGCAATCTCGCCGCGCTTGAGCTGGGCCCGGACCAGACGCGAGTCGTGCTCGCTCAGAGCCGCGCCGATCATCTGATCGAGGCCGTGCGTGCGGTCGAGCTCGCCCATGCGAATGTAGATCGGCAAAAGAGGTGTGCCCTCCTCGAGGTGAGCCTTGCCGAGTCGATGGGCGAGCTGACGCATGAGGAAGGTCTTGCCAACACCAAAGTCACCCAGCATCAGGACGAGCGAACCTTGCGTGGTGCTCAACAGGCGGAGGATCTCGTCGACCGCATCGCCCTCCAGAGTCTCATCTTTGGGGGACAACCCTACAACACGCTGGGATGATACGTAGTGCTCGAGTGGGTAGTCTTTGTTGGTCTCGATCTCCTGGACCAGCGCCTCTACCGTCGGCCGCAGCTCGGGCTCCCCCCGGTAGGTCGCGAGGCTCATGATCTCGACCTGCTCCGACCTGACGTATTTGATTAATTCACGCGCGGGCATCTCACGACCGTGGATAATGAAGGCATCGACCGAGCCAAGGCGACGCTTTGGCTTGACTACACGAGTCAGGAAAGTGTCAACCCATTCCTTGGTCACGCCATCGGTCACCCCGTACACGATTTCGCGGATGATCGTGTGTTCGTCCTCTTTGATCACCCGAAGAAAGTGACCGAGCTTGTCATCGGGCACGTGCACAACATCCTGCGCCGACTCGCGAATCCGAATGATCTCAGCGACACGGGCAATGATGCTATCAGGCTGTGCACGCCGCCCCATAAGTTCGTCTCCGAAGTGAGGCATCCGCGGGAGCACATCGGTTGCCTCCACTTCTGGGGTCTCGGTCTTGGCCAGGGCAGCAACCTGGAAGTCGATCCCTTCATGGTGCTCCCAGGATTCGCGATCGTGCGAATGTCGAGGGTCGGCTACAAACCGCTTCTCAGAGCGGGCATACATCCGCGTCCACCGGTGGAGCCCGGCATCGCTGAGGCGGACAAATTGATACTGACAGGGCACATCCGGGGCCCGGGCCTGGGACTTGACCCCGGCGCTACCGGTCGAGAGAATCGGCGTTCTCGGACTCCACCACTCCAACCCCGCCTCGTGCCGATGTCCGTGCAAAACGAGATGGAGGTATTGTTGGAGCAGGGCCTTCATTCGGTCGGCATCATGAAGGTTCGCCTCATCGTCAACCGCCTTGCGCATAACATTGTGGTGAACGGCCGCAACCCGCAGCCAATCTGGATGCAAACGCAGCTTGTCGGCAAACCACTGAAGCTGATCCTCGCCTACATGCCCGTAGTGGTCGCCTGGTAGATGACTATCCTTCATCGTCGAATTGAGCCCGGCGACACAAAGTTTGAGATCGGGCAGCTCAAAAAGTGTGTAGGGCTGATCCTCCGTGAACGTGTAATCATCGACGCCCTTGTAAAACTCAGAGAAGAAACGACTGTAGGTCTCCCACTTGGGCCAATAGGGCCGCTTGGGTTCCTCACCGTAGACCTCGCAATGACCGAAATAGTTACTGCACAGTGTACGGCTGATATCGTGATTCCCAGGGATCACGAGCACGCGACGCCGATCGAGCCCGTAGAACTCCTGGAGTTTGCTCGCGAACCCCAGCGCCTGCTTGAACTCGCTCGACGTTGCGCGCTCGACGAGATCACCCGTCAGCACAACAACATCCGGGACGAGATTCTTCTCGTCTCTCAGCCAGCGGAGGTCATCGCGCAACCGCGCGAACAAAGTGTCCCACTTCGCCTCGCCAGCAACCCCCTCCTCTTCAAACATGTGGTGCATGCCAAACTGCAGGTCGGAGAGATGAAGAAAGGTCAGCGCGGGCACGGCCAGAGTCTCACATACTCGGGGCCGGACTTCTTGCTCGCTCTGCTGTGCGACGCTAGGCCGACGGGGGCCGCTTGGCGGATCCTCCATGGGCACACGCCTCTTCATCGTCGATCAGCCAAGTTCACTGACAACTGCCCCCGCGTCATCGGCCACACCGTCGAGGGCTCTCAGGGTTTGAGAAGCGGCCGGCCGAGGCCTTCAGGCGACGCAGTTCAGCCGAGAAAATGGAGGAGCGCCCGGAGGACGGGGTCTAGCGTCCCATCTCGAAGCCGCGGACGACTCACCGGCCGGCTGACGCACTGGTCGCGAGAGCCGAGCCCGTCTGAGCCCGCGCCGCGCGTCGCGGTCTGCAAGACCGTCGAATTGCTTGCGCATGTCGAGCGGCCCCAGGGGCCCAACATCGAAGCAGTCGCTCGACCGAGAGCAGCTCGCCGTCGCTCGCATCTTCGTAAAAGTGCTTGCGATTTGGCCCTTGATGGATCACTTAGAGCAAGGCTCGCTGCGACCCGTCGAGCAGGCAGCTCCACCTCAGCACTCGGGAGGAGGCTCCCCGCTGCACCACAAGAGTCCTGCGACCGACTCACAGATCGTGTCGTCAATGCATCGCTCTCCTCGCTGGAAGGGTGCCTGAGCCTGCCTAATATCACCATCCCACGCCTGCGCAATAAGCTCATTGCAGTCGGTGCCTGGCGTGAAGATCACGGTGCTAACCTCGTTATTATTGAGCCACGACATCACCGCAGCCCCCGGAGGTGGAATTATCTGGAGGACTCCGAGCGAGTCTGTCCAGCGCGTCGTGACTGAAACTTTCTCTCCGCCCCCGCACGAGAGCCGCTTCTGAATTGCCGTACCATCTGCACGCAGTTCGAGATCGTAAATTTCCAGACCTGTGGCATGGCTAACCCCGAAAAAATGCCAATGACCGATCCACGCTCCAGGTTCCCACTCAGCAGGGTCGCCAGTGCTACCGGCGGTAGTGCTACCGACGGCAGTGCTACCGGCGGTTTGTTCTCCTTCATGCGGGTTACATGCGAGGCCTCCAATCGCGAGAAGGAACAAAACTCGAGAACTCACAGTGATGATAGCTGTCTTCATGCCATTATCCTCCTGTCATGCGATCAAGTGCCACCCCTGACATATTCACCGACAGATGGGACCCCTGACTTGGAAATAACAAACAACATGAAGTCTCCTGGAGGGGCGATTGAGGAGTCCTTGGGGGCTGAAATCTGAAACGCTCCCGGCGCGCCCGTAGGAGTGACGCAATCTAGGTCCATAAATCGTTGATTCATATTATTACGAGTGACCGATGCAAGTGAAATTAGCGTCACCCGTCCGCCAAGTCTCCTGCGAGACTGAGCACGACCGATGCAACCCCCGGTCGTGGGGACCCCGCCCGGGCTGACGCGGAGATCGGAGAGGCAGACGAGGCCGCCGAGACAGAGCCCTTCAGGGGTCAAGGACATCCCTCGACCCCCGCAACCTCCGCAACCATACATTCGTCGATCCCTGGGTCGCCGCAGGAGCCACCAGTCACGGCCGCAAGGAACGCCCCGATGAAGATCCACCGCCCACGCTCACGCATGCACCGGAGGTTACACGATGTGGTCCGCGATTACAATCGGCTCTGACTGTTACCAAGCTCGCTTAATGATGGCGTAGCGATCGCGTCCAATGATGGTGATGGCTGCCGGCGTTAAGAACTCCTTGAGAAGGTACTCGAGCGCGACCCACAGCCGAGGCATCATCATGAGCGCGATCACTCCCCCCTCGCTAGGGCCCAAGATCCCAACGGAGCTTGGTTTGATCCGACTGTCCTCACTGAGAATGCGGACCATCGAGAGGGCATCTCCGGTACGCCCTTCATGATCGATTTCCAGCAGGATTCCCGTCGATCCTCCGATTCCACTATCATCACAACGGATACTCTGCCCAGTCGCGCCGTTTCGGCGGCTTCCGGCGAGTACAGCTGGAGGCACATGCTGTACTTGATCTTGTGAGCACTTGGATACATGAGCGCTTCGTTTTGGGACTGAAGGCATGCCTCAGCGCATGTCCTGTATTTTCGCGCGAACGACGAGGGCCGGGCAAAGCTCGGCTCCAAAGCCGAACCCAAGGGGCTCGCGGGCCTTGGGTCGACCCATGCCCGAGGGCCGCGTGCTACACACATCAGGTTTCGCTCCCAGGCCGCCGATGAGCGGGAGTGATCTCCAAAAATTGGTTCGATCCTGGTTCGATTTCTGGGTCGCTCCGCCAAAACCCCTCAAACGGGCCGCTACAACCCACTGCGCACCCCAGTGCAGCTACTCAACGCCTTCATAGACAATGCCATCGCCGCAGGTCGCGAGCAGGCAGGTCGCGAGGCAGGCATCGCTGCTATCGGCGTTGCCGTCGTCGCACTCCTCGCCTTGTTGCACGGCTCCGTCGCCGCAGCTGGCGAGAGCGCAATCGTTCGAACAGGCGTCGCCGTCGTCGGCGTTGCCGTCGTCACAGGCCTCTCCGGGCCCGACATAGCCGTCGCCGCAACTTGCGAGTTCGCAGGTATCGAGACAACTGTCGGTGTTGTCCGCATTGCCATCATCACAGGCCTCGGTGCCCTCGTAGATGTAGCCATCGCCGCAGGCTGCGGCCTCGCAATTGTCTAGACATCCGTCTTCGTTGGCGGTGTTACCATCATCGCATGCCTCGCCCGGATCGACGTTTCCGTCGCCACAAAAAGGGTCGGGCTCGCCGGTCGTCGGCATGCCGGTGGTCGTCTCTGGGGTGCCGCTCTCGGTCTCCTCAAAGGTCCCCGATCCCGTGCCGTCGGTGGTCGTCGATGTGTCGCCTGTGCTGCCCGTCTCGCTGCCTGTCTCGCCGCTGGTGGTTGTGCTACCTGCGCTCTCGGAGTCGCTCTCGTTGCCGCCGCTACAGGCAAAGAGCACCAGCAATGGACTCAAGACCATGCCATAGCGCCATTTGTTTTCGCGTTTTTCCTGTTTTCCAGATACACCCAATGTATGTACGATCACCATTACAACCCCCTCAAATCCCTCGAATGGGTGAATGTACGGCGATCTTCGCCCGGCGAACAAGGCCAAAGCGGCGGCTTTTGGGCCGCCCGCGTTGGCGCAAAGTTGAGTTCCTGACAGCCAGCCGGACGGTCAATCGAGTGGACCGATCACATACAGGGTATTCGCCGCGAGCGTCTCTCCTGCCATTCGCGATCACTACCTCTACCGTCCTCTACGGGTCGCGGGCCCGCGGGCCGCGGATCTAGACGGTCCGGCTAACCGGTACCGAGTCGACCGTAGGTAGACGAAGGAAAAATCGACGCCCGCTCGCGACCGACAACGCGGACGACAGGCACACCCACGCGACCGCGCAGCGAGAGGATCCGTCGCTCCTGTGCGCCCGCAAAAGAACCCGGATCGACAATCGCGACCTGCGGCGGCTTGAGCTCGCGGGCACTTCGGAGATGCTCATAAGCGGGCGAGCGTCGCCGCAGATCATCATCGATCGCCCTGGCCAAGCGGCGCGCGAGCTGATGGCGCCCAAGGCCCTGGACCTCGACCTGTATCAACAAACGGCGAGGCATCTGCGGCCGCATGCGCACGCCCGAACGACTGGCACCGAGTTCAGTGTCGACAAATGGATCGCCGTGCACCTTGGCACTGGTGATCTTGGAGCCACGAGTCCTGGCCCTGCCGACTCTAATTCCGCGAGTCACTCCCTCGAGGGCACTGGGATCCGGCCCCACAGTCGCCGCGAGCAGGGCTGGATCCTCGGGACGAAATGCCTGGCGCACAGCCGCAGTCAACCAAGGACCCGGCAACGAGATGCCCTCGAGGGTGACGCGCGCCGCCGGCGGACGAAGACGCACGACCCGTGGCCTCGGAAAGGGGGCGAGCTCGGTCGGCGGATCAAAACCAACGACCTCGACGTGGTCATCTGTCCGAAGACGCAGGCAACCGAGAGGGGAGCTGACCACAAGCTCGTAACGCATGCCCAGGATCGCCTGCTCGGGCAGAATCGTCTGCTCGTCGAGTACCCGCTGGCCCTCGTGATCGAGTTCGCGATGGGGCAACAACTCGATCAGCTGCGAGCCCAGCGCAAGCGTGAACGACCGCGAAGGAGGCCTTGGCGACGGCAAACCCAGACGCCCAGAGCGATGGATCCAACCCGCGGACTCGATCGGGAGACCCGCCCGCGCCCGCCTGCTCAGATCGTGGGAGGCAAGCAGCAGCGCGAGCGAGGGCAGTGCTCGGTCGAGGGGTTTTCCGGCATGTCTCTCAAGCCAGATCACAGTAAAGGCACTGGGCAGGGCGAGGATCGTCGGCTGCTCGGCTGCGATCTGATCGAAGAGCGTCGCGACGTCGTCCGCCCGCTCGATTCGCCGGACGTTGGCGCCGAGTTCCGCCAGGTCATCGCCGAGAAGCCGATCGACGCTGCGGTCGAGATCTCGAGCCTGTACGACCACCGCAGGCCCCCCAAGTGCCCGTTGATGCCCCTCTAGGAGACCACGCCAGACCTCGGCGACGGCCGGGCGCTCCCAATCGATACCCGCCTCGCTCGCGGCATTCGGATCACCGGCATCGACCAGACCAAAACCGAGATGCGGCTCGACCCGTCGGGCGTGATCGCCGAGGCTCAGCAGCGGCACATGAGTCCGAAAGTCCGCGAGCGATGAGAGCTTTGCAAGGCCAAAGACGCGACCCACTTCGGTGCCCCGAAGGCTGTCTAAAAGGCGCTGGAGACTGCGCTCACGCCCGCTCTTTGCCACCACCGTCGACCGCCCTCAGCCGACACCAAGATCGCGACGCAGCTCGTCGACGACCCGCGTCGCCATGATCTTGCGCTGCTCTAACTCGTCGTCGACATCCTCGGGATGGAGGCGGCCGACCGCCTGCAAAAAACGCTCGAGATGGGCCAGCGCCTGCTCTTTGTGACCGGTCTCGATGAGCGCGCGGGCGAGGCCGTAGTGGCCCTCCAGATGGTCCGGGCTGCCCTCTAAGAGGAGGCTGTAGCCGGCGGCAGCGGTCTCAGGATCGCCGCAACGCAGGGCCAACGCGGCCAGATTGGCCTGCGCCTCGGGCTGCTCGCTGTCGAAGTACAGCGCCTGATCAAAGTTGTCGCGAGCACCATCTAGGTCACCGCCCGCGGCGAGCAAGGCACCCAGGTTGGTGTAGGCCGACGCCAGACCAGGGTCCTGATCAATCGCCCGCTCGTAGGCCTCTTTGGCGGCGATAAAGGCAGGATCCTCGGGATCCTCTCCGTCCCAGTCGGCCTCGCGTTCACAGCCGCGGAGGAACCACTCGTAGGCGTCGCAGGGAAGAGTCGCCTCGCCGCGCGCTGCGACGGGCAAGGTGAGCACCTGGGCGACCTCTTCGCGCAGACTCTCGACCTCGAAATTGAGGAGCACCTGTCCGCTCTGGGCCTCGAATGCGTGCTCGCTCTCATCGACGACCACAGTGTCGTGCTCGCAGCGGATCCGCAGGCGAGCGAGCGGTGTGCTGACCTCGGGAAGCTTGGTTTTGAGGGCCTCGAGCGAGCGACGAACTCGCTGCAAACTGAGCCCCGCAGCCAACAATTCTTTGGCCACTTTGATCGCGATCAGATCGCGAAAATCGTAAAAGACACGGTCCTCGATTCGCCGCGAAGGCCGGATAAAACCGGTCTGCGCCCAGTAGCGCAGGCGACTCTCGGGCAAGCCAAAGAGTCGGCTGACATCGCGGGTGCGGTAGAGCTGCTCGCTGCTGCCTTCGGCCTGCACCGGGGCCTGGGCTTGCGTCACTGGCATGATCATGGCGGCTCGTCTTTATACCGGAGTGGTCATCGCATCGCCGTCGATAAGGACCCGCGAGCCCTCGGCCCGGGCCCGGAATTCGAGGGAGATCTCGAGTTCTTCAGGCGCACGCTGCGAGAGCGCGGCGAGTTGCGGCCGGACCAACTCGACGAGCCGGCTGTGAAGCTCCTCGCTCGTGCTCATCAACGAGGCGACCCGCAGGGCAGTGGCGACATCGGCGGGCTCGAGGAAGAGGTCGCGACAGGCCATCAGATCGATGGTGACCATCACGGTCGCGAAGTAACCGGTGGTCGGCGCACGCCCATCGATCTCCCGCCCGCCCTCGAGGATCTGCTCGCGGCGGCTCCAGAGCAGATCGAGCGCCCGCGGGGCGAGTACCTCGCGGACCTCCCGACGGATGAGCGAGAGCCGACGCACCCGCGACCACTTCGCTTCGGGGAGGAGCGCCGCGAGACCCTGGGAGGGAAGTCTTGAGACCTTGGCTGACGATGGCGTGCTCACAGAGCGATGAGCTTGCCAGGGGCTCCCCGGGCCGCCAAGTTTCAGGCGTCGAGCGTGCCCGCGCCCCTGCCGCGCCCCCTCTGCACTCTCGCTCGAAGGGCGACCAACCCCCCCTAAATAGGGCCGGATCGTTGCGCCCAACGATGCACACAAAGTGGCGCTTTCGCGGGCCAGAGAGGCTCTGCGCAGAGGTTGCGCGCCAGCGGCGATGCGTGTCAAGTTGCGGCGACCACCCCACCCCACGAGGCACGCGATGAGTTTTGAACTTCCGACCCTTCCCTTCGCCCAGGACGCGCTCGAGCCCCTGATGAGCGCCCGAACCCTCAGCTTTCACCACGGCAAGCACCACGCCGGCTACATCAAAAAGCTGAACGCAGCGATCGAGGGCACCGACAACGCGAACAAGACCCTCGAGCAGATCATCATGTCGGCCGAAGGCGGCACGTTTAATAACGCCGCCCAAGTGTGGAACCACAGCTTCTTCTGGAAGTGCCTCAAGCCCAACGGCGGCGGCACTCCGACCGGTGATCTCGCAGCTGCGATCGATCGCGACTTCGGCTCCTTCGACGCCTTTAAAAAGCAGTTCGCAGCGACGGCCGGCTCCCAGTTCGGATCCGGTTGGGGCTGGCTCGTCAGCGACGGTGGCAAGCTCAAGATCGTCAGCACCGCCAACGCCGACCTGCCGATGAAGCACGGTCAGGTCGCGCTTTTCACCGTCGATGTCTGGGAGCACGCCTACTACCTCGACTACCAAAACGCGCGCCCGAAGTTCATCGAGACGATCCTGGACAAGCTCGCCAATTGGGACTTCGTCGCCGAGAATCTGCGCGCCGCCAGCTCCTCCGCAGCCTCCTGAGCCGCGCCGGAGATCCGCCGACGATCTGCCCCCCAGGCGGGTCCAAATGCGAAGATAAAAAAGAGCCCTCGCCGCGCGGTGGGGGCTCTTTTTTCATCGGACTAGCAAATCCGCGGGGCTATTCGCGGACGAAGATCGCCCCCGAGTACACCCACACTCGCTCGATCTCAGCCAGCGGCGCCGAGCTGCCCAGGTAGGGCACGAGGTGCTGGGGCGTGATCAGGATTTCGACGCGGTAGACCCCTGGCGAGTCGATCGCCTGACTGAGCGTGCCCTCCTGCCACTCGGCGACGACGCTGCGGCCCTCGCTATCCGCCCGGTAAAGCACGCCGCGAAGCGTCGGCGCCGTCTCTCCCTGGGGCGAGCGACGATCGAGACGGGGCAATGTCGCCTCGATCATCAGCCCCGACCCAAGGCTAACTTCGGCACCAAATTCGGTGATCAAATCCCCCTGGCGGGCGTACAGATCAAAGCCCAGTGGGTTGCCAAAGGACTCGAAGACGATGTGATTGCGGCCCTGTCGCAACGCCGCCTTGGCCGATGCAGGCGTCAGCTCGCCGTCGATCCGCAGGCGATTGTTAAACCACCGGATCATGCGCCGATAGGAGTCGACACGCTCGCCGTCGGGGGTCTTGGTCGAACTGACATTTTGGTGGGCGTCGGTGCCCGCCGAAATGGTCAATCGCTGCACCTGCCCCAGCGTCTCGAGGGCGACGATCGAGGGCTCGTTGGCGACGACAAAGGAGGTCGTCGCCAGATCCGGCTCGGGTGGGTTGTCCCCGGTCGGAAAGAAAAAGGGCAGCACGTCGACCAAAAAACCGCCGGGATCGAGACCCAGGAATTCCTCCCGAATGTCAGGATCGAGATTGGCGTGCAGCTGGTAGAATTCGATGCCGTCGAGGCCCAGGGTCGCGAGTTCGTCGACATCACGACTTTCGGTATGGGCGACCCAAGCGACCGCACCGACGGCCTTGGCCGCGTCAAAGGTGGCCGGCGACGACTCGTCGTAGGTGCCCTCCGGCGCGTGCTCTGTGAGGCCCAAAGGCATCATCGAACCGCTCTCGATACCCGGGAGCAGCAACGTCCTGTGGCCGTTCTCGCAGACCAACCAGTTGCCGATCACATCGCCCTCCTCGTCGACCACAAACTCGTCGTCACCGCGGTGCAGCGTCATCTCCTCGATCGTCGCCGAGGTCGCGTGGGTCGGGTGATCGGTGAGGAAGGCGACGTCGATGCGGGTGACACAGAGCGCTTCGCGGAGGTCGGCCAGGCAGGACTCATCGAGCACGCCGTCAGGTTGCGGTTCGCCATCGCAGGCGTCGTGGGAGTGCGGCGAGTGCAGGTGAATGATCGCTCGATAATCGCGAACACCGCGAACCTCGCAGCCGTCGATTCTGTCCTGCCCGCGATTCCAGGGGATCCACCCATCACCGATAGCTCCCGGCCCTTCGCAGGGATCCTCGGGCTCGCCGCTGGTGCTGCTACCCGTGCTGCCCGTGCTGCCCGTGTCAGTGCCACTGCCGCTCGATCCTGACTCGGTCAGTGTGGTTGTGCCCGTGGCCGTGCCCGAACCACCGACGCTCGCGCTGCTCCCCGTGGCGCCGCCGCAGCCGAGCCCAAGCGCGAAGAGGAGCGCGACCCGAGACACAGGGAGGGGGTGGAAGCCGTACATAGGAGTGAGCAGGCGCATTCTTGCCTCCTAACACATGCGATCGCGCTTCGATACACACGTTCGAAAACGCGCTCACACATTGTCTGACGCAGGGCCGTAATATACGCCTGCATGACCTCACGTATTGCGCTGACTCAGCTAGCCGCCGCTCTCTTCTGCCTCTCGGGGCTCAGCTCCTGCGTTCGCTCCGAAAAATTCGACCAGCGCTACGCCGAGGCCCAATGCGAACAACTCGCCGAGTGCGGAATCTTTCCAGACGTCGATTCCTGCATGCAGATCATCTTTGGCGAACCCCAGGAGACCTACCGCGACCAGGCGATCGACGCCGGTCGCATCGACTACAACAGCCGACAGGCTCGCCGCTGCATCCGTGCGGTCGAGGCACTCGGCTGCAGCCGCCACGAGGATGAGAGCGCAGTCGACGAGGCCTGTGCGGGCATCTGGAGCGGCACTGTCCAACCCGATGAGCCCTGTTTGATCAGCGATGAGTGCCAGGGCGAGCTCTCGGTCTGCGCCTTCTCGCCGAGCTGCAATTCTGAGACCTGTTGCGAAGGGGTCTGCCGCTACATCCCCGGCCCCTTCGCCATCGGCGAACCCTGTGAGTTCGCGGATCCCTGCGAGGCCGACTCCTTCTGTCGATTCCCGGATATGGACACCAGCCAAACCGGCACCTGTGCGCCTCTCGCAGAAACCGGCCAGGCTTGTTCGACCTCGAGTAACTGTGCCGACGCGTTTTACTGCAAACTGGGGGTCTGCGCGACGCTCCGTACTGTTGGCCAATCCTGCCAGAACGCCCCCTGCAGTGCCGAGTACTACTGCTCCTCAGATACCACCTGCAAAGTGCGCGGGCTCGAGGGCGAGCCCTGCGATGGCGACGACGACGACAGCTGCCTGAACGTCGACACCATCTGCACCATGGGTACATGCGTGCAACGAACCGCGGCTGGTGAGCCCTGCGATGATTTTTGGGAGTGTGACCTGTACGCGACCTGCAATGCCGACATCTGCACCGCGTTCGCCATGCACGGCGAGCCCTGTGACGCTCCTTGCTACCCCGGGCTCTCGTGCATCTACGAGAGCTGTCAACGGCCGTCCACCGGCAACGTCGAGATCTGTGCCCTGCCAGGCGCCGGCTAACCGGCGATCGAACACTTGCCAGAGCCGCTGCTCTTGTTGTTTTCTAGCCGACACTCGACCCACACATCGTCGACGTTATCGTCGTCGACGACCACATAGACGTCGATATTGCCGACCTTCACCGGGCCCGGCGGGTCCGGCAGTACAAGCACGACGTCCTCGGCCTCGGCGGGATAGAGCGCCTTGGTCGTTACCTCGCTACCAAGAAGTGCGCCCTTTTGGTCGGGATCGCCTGCGTAGAAGCCGATCACAACCCCCGGAGGCACCGCTGCCTGTCCGAGATTACGGACCCGGGCGATGAGCATATACTCATCATCACAATTGACGAGCACTTTGGCGACCAGATCAGGCGCCGAAAACTCGCCCATCGGCTGCACATTTTGTCGGTAGTTGTTGAGCCGCGGCACGGTCCAATTCGCGATCTCTTTCTTGGGGATGGCGCCGCTCTCCTCGACGTTAGAGACGTGATAGGTATGCTGATTCCAGATCCGTCGAGTCCGCACCCACGAGCCGCTCGCGGAGCCGAAGATCCTGATCCCGGACTGCCTGGAGTCGTCGTCAGGGCAGGCGACGCTGTAGGCGTTGGAGGCGACGATGATGTCGGCCTGACCGTCGTTGTCGACATCCGCGACCAAGGGGTACTCGTACAGGGTGCCGGTGGAGTTGCAGGTGCTCTCGATCAGGTTTTCGCCGTCATCGCCGTTGTACATCCAGAGGTGATACTCGTCGGAGTAGATCACCTCGGCCTTGCCGTCGCCGTTGAAATCAAAGACCGATGAGCCAGTGACCGCCGACGAACAATCGTGGGTCTCTTTAAACCAGGCGATGACTTCGTCGTTGGGGATCAGGCCGTTGAGCAGCTTTTTGCCGTCAAACACGACGTATCCCACCGCCCCTGCGGCGCCGATGTCCGGGAGCCCGTCGCCGTTGAAGTCGGCGACCGTCGGCGGGCCGCCGCCGTACTCGATGCCCGAATTGCAGTGCATCTTGGTCGAGATCCCATTGTTGATATCGACGCCTTTGCGGAGGATCTTGGCGCCGTCGGGGCTGTCCTTGTCGTAGCGGATGAGCGACATGCTGTGCGGCCCCGCCGTCGAGATGATGACAACCTCTGGGATGCCGTCTTTGTCGAAGTCGCCGATCCCGTGAAACCCGTTGGGGATCGCGTTTTCAGGGTTTTGAACCTTGTCTGCGCGCAGATCCCAAAGTACCTCACCGTTCGCCCGATAGGCCCGCTGACCGTCGGTGATGTCGAGGAAACCATCGCCGTCGAGGTCGCTAAGCCCGGTGAGCTTGGCCCCCGAAGTGCTCTCAGGATCGAGTTCGATCTTTACCTTACCCGTCGCTCCATCGAGCAGCGTCCAGCCGACCAAGATCTCAGGGGTACCGTCCTGATCGACGTCGCCTATCGCCGGACTCTCGTAACCGCAGTGCACCTTGTCGACGTCGAGCTGGGTCCAGAAGGGGGTGCCGTCGGCGTGCAGGGCGATCACGCCGGAGTTTTGGGCGAACTCGTCGCAGCAGCTCTGACCGCCAGGACCGGGGTCGATGCAGCCGACGATCTCGGGGATGCCATCGCCGTCGAGATCGCCACCCGCAAGGCCACCGCCTGGCTGGGTCGTCGATGGCAAGGCCCACTTCTCGACCAGCTGCCCGTCGACGATCGAGATCGCGTGCAAGGTGCCAGACTTGTAATAGGCACCCCCAGAGAAGGTGCTAAAGACCAATTCGGGGATGTCCTTTTCGTTGACCTTGCCGTCGCAATTATCGTCGTCGAGCTGGATGACGATCGGCGTCATCATCACGTCGGTGCTGGTCGGCCCGTCGATCTGACCGCCCCAGTAATGCTTGAGCTCGATGGCAAAGTCGTCGACCGGCGGCTTGACCTCGCAGAGGGAGAGACAGGTGAGTTCGTCAGGATCGGGCTCGACCCCGTCTTCGCACTCGGGCGGCTTTGGCAGGCATTTTCCGGTGGCCATCGGCACCCCGCCCATGCACATCGGATCGGGGATTTCGACATCGTCACCAAGAGTGTACTCGCAGTACTCATCGGCACCGCAATCGCTCGCATCAACGCAGCTAGAGCCGGGCACCAGGCACTGCTGGAACGAGCAGACCTCGCCACTGCCACAGCAGACCTCACCGCAAACCTGCTCCTTTGGACAGCACATATCGTCGACACAGACGCCGTCCTCGCAGGTCACCTCGCAGGGCACTCCCATATCGGGTTTTGGCGCCGACGTGGAGATCGATTCGCTCTCGCTCTCGCTGGTCGAGACCGTGGTCATGCCCGTGGTCGCCGTCGCTGTCACCGTCGCTGTCGTGATCGACACCTGGCTATCGCTCTCGGTCTCCGCCGGATCACCGGGACACGCGACCGTAAACGAGAGCCCGCAGAGCAGGAGAGGGAGCGAGGAGGCAAAGCGGTAGACGTGCATCAAAAACTCCGAGGGGCGCCTTATCTCAACACGCCCGCACAAATCAGGCAATCACGAGCGCCATGTCTCGCCAGCCCGAGGTGCGGGGGATAAGTGCCTCAGAGCCGACCGCTTTGGCGAAAATACGCGATGGCCGCGGCGATCGTCTCGTCGATCGGCCGAAAGTGTACGCCTAGGTTCGTGATCGCCTTGCTGCTGTCGAAGTAACCCGGCTTGCGGCAGAACTCAAAGAAGTCCCGGCTGAAGATCGGCGGCTTGCCGCTGCGACGGGCCTGGAGCTCGTAGCCCCGAGCGACCGTTCGGGCGACCCGAGTCGGCAACTTGAGCAGACGCCTGCGACAGCGACAAACGCTCTGGATCACATCGATGAGCTCGCGGTTGCTGAGGTTATGGGCACCCACGACATAACGCTCCCCGCACTTGCCGACGGTTGCGGCGGCGATGTGGGCCCTGGCGGCGTCGCGAACATCGACGTAGCAGGCGCCACCCTCAAAGTACGCCGGCGGCATCGTACCGCTGGCGATGTTGAGGATCAGCTTGCCCGAGGGCGTCGGCCGGATGTCACCGGGGCCGAGCACGACCGCCGGGCAGATCACCCGCACATCGAGGCCCCAGGCCGAAAAGTACTCCGCGAGTTCGCGGCTGAAGAGCTTTGAGCGAGAATAAGGAAAGTCGATCTCCCAGGACTCGTAGGCACTCTCTTCGTTTGCGAGTTCGCCAGCGGCAGGACGCCCGAGGGAGACGGTGCTCGCGGTGTAGACCACCCGCTCGACCTTGGCCCGACGCGCTGCCTCCAGCACATTAAAGGTCCCGCGCAGGTTGACGTCGTACATCTCGGTTGGGTCGGGAGCCCAGTCGCTGTAGATCGCCGCGGCATGAAAGACGGTATCGACGTCCGCGACCGCCCGGATCGCGTCGTCTGGCCGGCAGACATCCCCCTCGACGATCACGTCGACGTCGACCCCTGCGAGGTTCTCGCGTGACTCGCCGGGACGCGCGAGCACCCGTACCTTAACCCCATCTTCGAGCAAATAACGGACGATCCAGCTGCCAAGGAAGCCGAACCCGCCGGTGACCAGAGCGTAACCCATACCCATAATTGCTGTGCACCATAGCAAATCAGGACCCTCCAGATCAGCGCCGTCGCTCTGATACTCTGACTCGGCTGACCGATGCGGATCGCGCCGATCATCACCAACGAAACCTGCGACCATCGCTGCGCTTTTTGCCGCGCACGACGGCCTATCGAGCGTCCTTCGATCGCCGGCAGTCGATCGATCCGCGCACGGATCGACGCCGCGCTCGCGGCCGGAGCCGAGGAGCTGGTGCTGACCGGTGGCGAACCAACACTGCGCCGCGATCTGCCGGCGATCGTCGCCTACGCGGCCCGTCGGGGCGCTCGCACGATCCTCGAGACAAACGGCGCAACCCTCGATCGCGAAGCAGCGCTCCGCCTCCGCGAGGCCGGCCTCGACACCGCTCGTGTGCACCTGCCCGGTTGGGGTCCCGATATCGACCGGGTCACCGGCGACCGCGGCGGTTTTTCGCGAACCGAAGCCGCGATGCACGAGCTGCTCGCCGTCGGTATCCGGGTCGAAGCCAATCTGCCGATCTGCCGCGAGAGCGCGCCCCACCTCCTCGCGATCCCGCCGGCGATCGCCGATACCGGCCTCGACATCGCGATGCTCTGGCTGGTGATGGTGACAGCCACGCCCGCGACCAGCAGCCCGTTGTCCTGCGCCGAGGCAACCGCCCTGATCGCCCAACTTCACGCGGCCGCGACCGCCCTCGGCATCCGAGCTCAGTTCTCGCCGCAGGTGCATCTGCCGCCCTGTCTCTTCGCAAAACCCCACAAAATCGCAGATCTCTACGCGCTCTCGCCCGGCGGCCGCGACCGTCCAGACCACCGTCGACAGCCGGCCTGCGAGACCTGCTCGGCCGCAGATCGCTGCCCCGGAGTGCCCCTCGAGTTACTCGCCCGCGAGCCCGATCTCGAGGTGCGAGCACTACCCGACGATCGCATGCGCCGGCGACTCTCGGTCATCGCCGGCATCGACACCCAAATCGAGCGCGAGCTGGTCACCAAAGAGGTCTATCGCCGAACCGGCGGCGTCCGTCAGCGAGCGACGACCATCCGGGTACAGTTTCGCTGCAACCAAGCCTGCTCGTTTTGCTTTGTCTCCACCCATCTGCCTGCCGCCCCCGAAGAGCGAGTGTCGGCGGCAATCGTCGCGGCCGCGGCTGATGGCGGCGTCGTCGTGCTCTCTGGCGGCGAGCCCACCCTGCACCCAAAACTCATCGACTTTATCGCCCTCGCCCGCGACTCCGGTGCGAGTTCGATCGAACTCCAAACCAACGCTGTGCGGCTGGCCTCGCCGGGTCAAGCCTCGCGTCTCGAGGCTGCCGGAGTCGACCTCGCCTTTGTCTCCTTGCACGGCGGCGTCGCCAGCACCTCCGACGCGATCACCCGCGCCCCCGGGACCTTCGCCAAAACCTTGCTCGGCATCGACGCGCTGCACCAAACCTCGGTCGCCCTGCGCCTCAATTTTGTCACCTGCCGGACAAATTTTCACGAGCTGCCGGGCTACGTCGAGATGGTCGCCGAGCGCTGGCCTCGGGCCTCGGTCTGCATCTCGTTTGTCGGCCCCTCGACCGACCTCGTACCGCACTCGCAAGAACTCATCCCCCGCTACTCCGAGGTCATGCCGGCGATCGCCCAGGCCATCGCACTTGGCAAGGCTCTCGGCGTCGAGATCAGCGGCTTCGACTCCATGTGCGGGATCCCGCTCTGCCTCGTGCCCTCGCGGCTCACTCAATTTACGGAGCTAGCGACCATCCCCGAGGGCCTCGACCGCGGCGAATTCATCAAGAGCAAGAGCTGCCAAAGTTGCGACCTAGAGGCCCGTTGCTTCGGCCTCCGCCGCCGTTACGCCGATCTCTACGGCGACAGCGAACTCCGCCCGATCCGGTCGGATGATGCCGCCCCCGCCGATCCGAATCCGCACTAAAACCCGCAACACAGCACTCCACGCGGATCCCGGAAATCTCGATAACGTTCGCGACCCAAACGCACTCGTATATATATAGTTACACTCGGGCACGGGCCGAGCCGCGCTCGGCCTGCCTGCCGAGGCCCAGTCGTACTTGATGTCCAAGCAGGCGTTCGTCGAGAAATACAGCTCCAAGCTCAACGGCATCGAGACCTCGGCCAATAACCACGACGGCGCTCGTCTGTCCCGGATCCGCGAGGCCAATGCTGCCCGCCTAGAGGCCCAGCTGGCGGGCCAAGGGCTGCCGCGGGTGCAGGCGGCGATGAACGAGCTGCAGCTCGCGCGCGCCGACAACAATGCGCTCGCCAAGCCCAACTTCCCAGACGAGCTGGTCACCATCCCCGGCTACGATCTCTACGAGCTGCAAAACCTCATGCAACAGGTGCGGCTCGCCAAGCTGCTCTACGGCCTCGACGTCCTGATGAACGAGGCCGACAAGCTCGGCCTGGGCGAACAGATCACAGTGATGGTCAGCTCGAATTTTGCCCGCGACCCTGGCTACAACGGCAACGATCAGTACGCCGGCAAGGACCACTGGCCGATCACCAGCGCGATGTTGATGGGCGTCGGTATCCAAGGGGATCGTGTGCTCGGCAGCACCGACGACGATCACTACGCGCAGCTCCATCAGGGCACAATCCTGACACCTGCGCACATTCATCACTCGCTCCGCGCTCTCGCCGGCATCCGCGATCACAAACTCGCGCAGGACTTCCCGCTCGCCGGTGAGGATCTAGACCTCTTTGCGTAGCGATTACGACAGCCAAACACGCTCACGGCAGGGGCCCTCTAGAGCCCCTTCGTGATTTCGTCAAAATTCTCCAATAACGCATTTAGATGCATCTCTAGAGCCCTCTAGAGCCCCCAGCCGAGAGCACAGAGAAGCCCCTTCGTAGGTCCACAAGGAGTCGCAAAAGCGCTCCCTGAGATGCTTCCGAGCGGGACCGCTCACCCTGTTCGAACGAACAGGATCTCCACATAGCATCCCGCAGCTTGCACCTGCACGCCGCGCTTGCGACTCTACGAGCAGCCGCTCCGAGGAGTCCATTGCCGCCCAGCGATCCCAAACGCAGCGACCGGCCCAAGACGGGCCTCCTCGCGACCTTAACAAGTTCGCCTCTCATGGCGCCCAAAAAAGGATCGCGAGAGCGTGTTGCTGGCACCCTCGGCTCCACCATTCTCGGCGCCCCTGCGGCCCCCGCTGACTCGCCCTCTCCCATATCTCCCAGCGCTCGCGGCACCCTCGGCTCCACCATTCTCGGCGCCCCTGCGGCCCCCGCTGACTCGCCCTCTCCCATATCTCCCAGCGCTCGCGGCACCCTCGGCTCCACCATCCTCGGCGCCCCTGCGGCCCCCGCTGACTCGTCCCCTCCCACATCTCCCAGCACTCGCAGCACCCTCGGCTCCACCATCCTCGGCGCCCCTGCGGCCCCCGCTGACTCACCGTCCTCCAAGGCCCCTCTGCAGGTTGAAACCCGGACAAACCAAAGTCCGAGTGTCGATCGCCAGCGCCCCGAACTCAGCTCCCAGGCGACGCTGATCTCCGAACGCCACATCCTCGGAGCCGATCAGCCCTCTCCCCAACAATCGTCATCGTCGGCCCACAACGCGACGATCATCGGCGGCACACCTGGGGACGACCCGCAGGGCTCACACCCGCTACCCGCCGACCGCACGCACAACCCGGCGGGCACCCTGATCCGCGGCCCCGACATGAGCGCCTCGGCGACCGATCAGACGATCATCGGCGGCGGCCCCCCCCCCGAATCCAAGATACGCTCCAAGCTCGACGCGGCGATTTTCACCACCCCCGGACAAGCCGGCAAGATCCACCGCTTCACCGTACTGCGGGTGCTCGGCGAGGGCGGTATGGGGGTAGTCTACGCCGCCTACGACGAAGAGCTCGACCGCCGCGTGGCGATCAAACTGGTCCGTGACGACCTCCACGAGGGCAGCCAAGGCGGTTCGCGCATGCTCCGCGAGGCCCAGGCGATGGCCCGCGTTTCGCACCCCAACGTCGTCCAGGTCTACGAGGTCGGTAAGTTCGCAGGCCAGGTCTTCCTGGCAATGGAGTTCATCAAGGGCTTGCCGCTCACCGACTGGGTCAACGCCGAAGAGCACAGCTGGCAAGAGATCCGTGACATGTACATTCAGGCAGGCCGTGGAATCGCGGCCGCACACGCCCAGGGCCTGGTACACCGCGACTTTAAGCCCGACAACGTGCTCGTCGGCACCGACGGACGAGCCCGCGTTCTCGACTTCGGCCTCGCCCGCGCCGAGGGCTCCGCTATGCGCAGTCCAAGCGCTGCCGACTCGCTTTTAATGTCGGCGTTGGCCACCAGCAACAACGCCTTCGAAGCCAAGCTCACCATGGTCGGCACAATTATGGGCACTCCCGCCTATATGTCGCCTGAGCAGCATATGGGCATCTCGACGGGGGCACCGAGCGATCAGTTCTCGTTTTGTGTCGCTCTCTACGAATCGATCTACGGCCAACATCCCTTTCCCGGAGAGTCCTACCAAGAGCTCGCCGAAGCCGTGACCTGCGGCGAGCCACGGCAACCTCCGCACGGCAGCAATGTGCCCGAATGGTTGCTGCAGGCACTGCTCACCGGCATGGCGGTCGACGCCGAGGAGCGCCATCCGTCGATGGATACCCTCCTGGCCGAACTTAGCCAGGACAATACGCCGATCGCGACCACCCGAGCGCGCTGGCTCTGGCCTGCCGTGACGATCTTCGCAGTCGCCGGCGCGGTGCTTGTCACCCTAGGTCTGGTCGCTGACCGTGACCCGAGCCCCGAGGAGCTGGCGATGATCCAGAGTCTCGAGAACGAGGCCCGCGACGCAGCCGAACGCAGGCTCTGGGTCTACCCCGACGCCGGCGACCTCGACGACACCGCCTATCGCCGCGTCGCTGCCCTCGAAATGCTCGAGGGAAACGCAGACGCGGCCGGTGACGAGCGCGCGCAGGAGCTCCGTATCGACTTCGCAGAGCAACTCGTCGCGTTCGGCGACAGGTACTACGAAGACACGGCGACCCGCGCCACAGCCCGCGACTACTACACCCAGGCGCTGGTTTTTCAACCCGGCAACGCCAAGGCGCTGGAGCGCGCGGGTGCAAGCCTGGGCCAGATCGCAGATCTCGGTGAACGCGCCATCTCCACCGAATTCTTCGAAGGCGAACTCGTCGCCGGCGAGATGACAAAGGTACTCGCAAATGACGATAAGCAGATGATCGCCGCCGGCCTCGCCAAGATCCAGGACCGACCCGAAATCCAATCGGTGAGTTCAAAACTCCGCATTCGACCGATACTCGAAAAGTTAGGCGCCCCCGAACAGCCAGACGAGCTGCTCGCTGCCAATACACCCAAAATACCCCCAGAGGATCCTCTCCTGCCCGATGATGGCCTAGAAGTCGAAGACACCACGGCCGAGACGTCTGCAGGCAAAGGCAAGGGCAAGGGCAAGGGCAAGGGCAAGGGCAAGGGCAAGGGCAAGGCGACAAACAACCCGAGCCAAGCCGGAGGCGGCGAGGACTCCGGTGAACCCGTCTACGACATGGTGCGCTCGATCGAGCTGGCCAAGCAAGCCGAGGCCGCCCGCCGTCGAGGCGCCCTCAATGAGGCCGAGCAGCTCTTCAACCAAGCGCTCGGCTCATGGAACCAAAACGCCGCAGCGTTGATGGGCCTGAGTGACATCAACTTCGACCGTGCATCCTTTGACCGTGCCGTAAAGTTCGCCAAGCGGGCGGTGGCGGCCGCCCCCAAGAACGCCAACTACCGCCTCCGGCTCGGCGACGCCTACTTCAAGGTGCTCCGCTACAACGACGCCCGCCGTTCCTACGAAAAGGCCGCCGCCTACGGCAACAAAAAAGCCAAAGAGCGCCTCGCTCGAGTGCGCGAGAAGACCGGAGAGTGACGTCCATGGCCCCAAAATTCTCCCAGGTCGTATCGATCGGCTGCGCCGCGCTACTCGCATGGATGCAAGCCGCCCCCGCGATCGCCGCTGAGCCCCCTGTCACCGAGGCTGCCCCTGAAGATCCCGGATCCACCGAGGTCGAACCAGAGGATATGCCCGAAGAGTCAGGTGGCACCGAAGACTCCGACGTGTCCAAAGAAACAGACTCGGCGGCGGAGCCCCTCGCTCCTGCGCCGAGTAACGACATGAGTTCGCGCCTGGCGATCCTTCCAGCCACGATCGACGGCGTGGTCGACGAGGGTGCCGGCGAACGTCTGCTGCTAAACCTGCGCAAGGGCTTCTCTCGCGGCTCCTTTGGTCTCGTCGATCCGGCATCGCTTGCCGAGTTCGCCGACACCAACTGTGACAGCGACTGTATCCATGCGCTCAAAAGCCAAGAAAACGCCGACTACGCCGTCAAGACGCGGATCCTCGTCGAAGATCGTGATTACATTGTCGAACTCGATCTGGTCGCTACATCAGATAACGCCGTCGTCGCCTCGACCCGCGAACGCTGCGACCTCTGCGGCCTCTCCGAGGTCGGCCAGCTCCTCGAGGCCCAGGCTGTGGTGCTCGGGCGCAAGCTCGAGGATCTGATCAAGGGCCCGCCCGTGATCGTCGTCGACACTGTGCCCTCCGGCGCCCTCATCTTCATCGACAACCAGCTCGTCGGCACCTCACCTCTCGAACGACCGATGATCGAAGGCCAGCACATCGTCCGGGTGATGCTCGACGGTTACGTGCCAGGCGAGCGCGAGGTCAACCTGATCGCCGGCGTCCGCGAAACCCTCGAGCTACCGCTCAAGCGAACCCCAAAGACCGCAAAGTTTCGCGCCTTTGGGTGGGCGAGCCTCGGCCTTGGAATCCCGGCGTTCGGCGCTGGAGTTGCTCTGCTCGCCCTCGATGGCACCTTTATCGAGGATTCTTGCAACGGTACCGCTGATCTCTACTACGAGAATGGCGAGGACATCGTGAAGGGTAAGGACTTCGACGATCGCCTCTTCAGGTGCCACGAAGTCCTCAATACCAAGTGGGGCGGCGCTGCGGCGATCGCCGGCGGCGCTTCGCTGGTCACCGCGGGCGTGATGCTCCTATTGCGCACTCGTAACCGCAATCGCAGCCGCAAGCACAGGCGCAAGACCGCATCCGAGGCCCGAATCATCCCGGCCGGCCTCGGCATCGTCGGTCGCTTCTGAGCTGTCCCCCGATCAGGACCTCCCGCGACTGCGCATCTCGCGGGTCACGGAGTGATCTCCGAGAAAATCGCCGTCTGCAGGGCGCATTTGGGCATGCCCTCGAAGGGCGACGACTGGCACGCTTTCGAACGCCTCCGAGCGAGCCTCTGTCGATGCGAGTCCTTCGCAAAGGCTGCTCGCATCTCTATGATCCTGGAGTCTTCGCCGACCGGGCTTCGCCGCGCCCGCCACCGCTCACCACCCAACCAAAGGAACCCCATGAAGCTCTCTCTCTTCCGACACGATCTAGCGAAGGGCTGGAGCGATGAGTTTCCGGCTCTCGACTCGCCCTCCACCCTCGTGATCGTGTTTGGTGCCCCCGAGTACCGCGACGACGAGACCGCGCTTCACGAACTCAAGGCAGCCTTCCCGACCTCCCTCATCGTCGGCTGCTCGACGGCAGGCGAGATCTTCGAAACCAAGATCTACGACCGCAGCCTCGCGGTCGCAGTGGCCCGCTTTGAACGCAGCCGTATCCGCCACACAGCGATCCCGATCGCCAGCGCGAGCGAGTCAGCCTCGGCCGGAGCCGCCCTGGCCGAGAGCCTTGCCGGTGACAACCTCAAAGGCGTCTTTGTTCTCTCCGACGGACTCCTCGTCAACGGCTCCGAGCTGGTCCGAGGTCTCGCCTCGAAACTCCCCGAGGGCGTCGTCGTCACCGGTGGCCTCGCCGGCGATGGGCCCCGCTTCGAGAAGACCTGGGTGCTCCGCGAAGGTGCGCTGACAAGCGACTCGGTCAGCGCAGTCGGGCTCTACGGCGACCAGCTCCACATCGGCCACGGCTCGCACGGCGGTTGGGATCCATTTGGCCCTCGCCGCCAGGTTACCCGCGCCGAGGGCAACGTGCTCTTTGAGCTCGACGGTCGCCCCGCCCTCGAACTCTACAAGGAGTACCTCGGCGAGCGCGCAGAGGGCCTACCTGCGACCGGGTTGCTCTTCCCCCTGGCGCTGCTCGACAACAGCAAGGGCGAGAGCCAGATCATCGTCCGCACGATCCTCGGCATCGACGAGGCGCAAAACTCCCTGACCTTCGCCGGCGACATCCCCAATGGCGCCAGGGTCCAGCTCATGAAGGCGAATTTTGATCGCTTGATCGAGGGCGCGGAGGAGGCCGCAGAGGGTGCCGGCAAAGGGGCGCGCGACAGCGACGAGCGCACCCTCGCGATCGCTATCTCCTGCGTCGGCCGCCGACTGGTGCTCTCCGAACGCACCGAGGAGGAGGTCGAGGCCACGCTCGACGTGTTACCCGATAACTGCAGGCAGATCGGATTTTACTCGTACGGTGAAATCTCGCCGACCGCGAGCGGCCACTGCGAACTCCACAACCAGACGATGACACTCACCACCATCCGTGAAGGATAAGCCCAACATTCACCGGACGCTGGCCCGCCAGCTCCGCCGCCTCGGGGTCCACGAGGACGACGAAGCTGCGCCCACAGAGGCCTGGCAAGCGCTCCTGTCGGTCGTCTCGCGGACGTACAGCAGCGCCGAAGAAGATCGTTATCTCCTCGAGCGCTCGCTCGACATCTCCTCGCGAGAGATGGAGGAGCTCTACGACAACCTGCGGCGCTCCTCCGAGACTCGCGTGGCGACCGAGCGCGACCGCCTCAATTCGATCGTAGAAGCCCTCGATGACGGCCTCATCGTGCTCAATCTAGAGGGCCTGCCGCTGCGCCTCAACGGCGCCGCCCTGCGCCTCCTTGGCCTGCCCGAGACCGCTTTGCTCGGCCTGCCCCTGCTCGATCGTTTTGTTCTGCGCGGCGAAGGAGAGAGCGACGCCACCACCCCCGAAGAGGCCATCGAGGCGGTTCATCGCCACGGGCGATCACTCCGCTTTGACTCCTCGGTGCTGCTGCGGGACGACCGTCCGTCGCGACCGATCGCCTGCACTCTGACCCCCCTGATCGCCAGCGGCGTGGTTATCGGCTCGGTCTTCCTGCTCCACGACATGACTGCGGTTCGGCGCTCCGAGATGGAACTCCGCCAGCTCGCCAACGCCCTGCGAGCCGCCCGCGACAAAGCCCTCGACGCCAACAGGGCGAAGAGTTCCTTCCTCGCCAACATCAGCCACGAGCTGCGCACCCCGCTAAACGCGATCATCGGCTACAGCGAGTTGATCGACGAAGAGGTCGAAGAGCTGCTCGACGACGACCTCGACAAGGTCATCGGCGAGGACAACCGACGGATTCACCAGGCTGCGGATCATCTCCTTCACTTGATCAACGACGTGCTCGACGTCTCTAAAATCGAGGCCGGCAAGATGTCGATCGAGCGGCTCACCTTCGAGGTGCCCGAGCTCCTCGCCGCAGTCACCTCGGTGATCGAGCCGCTCATGCTGCAGGGCGACAACCGCCTCGAGGTCTCCTGTGATCCGGCGGTCGAGCTGATGCACAGCGACCGCACAAAAATTAAGCAAGCGCTCTTCAACCTCCTGAGCAATGCCGCCAAGTTCACCCACAACGGCACTGTGCGCCTAGAGGTGCACGCCGAGCGCACAGCTGACACCGACTGGGTGATCTTCGAGGTTCTCGACACCGGCATCGGCATCCCCCCCGAGGGCCTGCAGGACCTCTTCAACGCCTTCACCCAGGTCGACGCCTCGACCTCCCGGGTCTACGGCGGTACCGGCTTGGGGCTGACGATCACCCGCGAGTTCTGCCGCATGCTCGGCGGCGAGGTCGATGTCGAGAGCACACCCGGCGAGGGCTCAACCTTTCGCCTTCGCCTGCCCCGTGAGGCACCGACGCCTCCGAATTAGGGCCTAGGCCGTCGCTTGACTGCGCCCGGGCTCGGGCTTGTCGCGGGGCTCAGCAACCGGCCGAGTTCTTGTAAAAATGGACCGCGTTTGTCTCGGTGACGAGGATGAAGACGTTGTACGCCTCGATATAGCGAAAGCGGCCGAATGTCCCCGTACCGGTCGGCATTATCGGCGCCCCCACGGCACTCTTCGTCGACCACGATTTTTCGCTAAGATCCAGTACATAAGGCGCACCGCCGATCCAACCTACGAGTTCGTCCGTCTTCGAATCGTACTCGAGACCCGGCGATGAGGCGGTGATCACATCGCCTCCGCCGGTCTCAATTATCTCCTCGGGGTGGCCCATGACCTTGGCAGCATTGCTGAAGTCACCGCCTCCCGTCGTCACCCACTCATCGGTGACGATGGTATTGCTCTCGATATCATAAACAAAGTAGAGACCGCCCCCGACAAACCAAATCAGCCCCCGAGCTGTATCAATCGTGCCTGTGGGGTGCCCGAGCGCGTAACGAGGCCACTCCGGCGGAAAGCCGAGATCCCAGAGCTTTGAGTAGGTGTTCGCAACTGGATCATAGGCCATTAAGCCTTGAGTCAGCTTGATGTAGATCTTGTTTGTCGACGGATCGTAGACCGTAGATGTGGCGTATTCCGCCGCGAGAGGCGGATCTGGTGCGAGATTGGTCCAGGTCGCCGACTTTGGATCAAAGCGCCAGGTAATGCCCGTTGCAGCGCCGTCCTTCGCCCTGGACCCGCCCCACGTGTACAGAGCATCCGACTCTCCCATCCAGGCCAAGCCATCGTAGGTATGACGTGAGACCGGCTGACCATCCTCGAGAATATCGAGGTCAAAAGGCCCCGGCGAGGGCTCTGTCATCTGGGTCCATTTGAACGTAGAGGTGCTAAACGCATAGACCTCGTTGCCCGCGTAGTCGTTGTGACCGCCGCCCCAAAGCAGCATTTGCCGCGATGAGGGATCCCAAGCCCCTCCTCCCCATGCAGTGATCACCGCCGAACAGCCGACGATCTCGTGCCATTCGAGCTCCGGGTCATCATCGCATTCGTCAATAAAACCCTCTTCTACGGTGAGCCAGCTGTCCGCAGGCATGTCGACCAGGGATTGCTCGAATGTGCTTAATTCACCGCCTCCACACTCGCCGCCGCTCGTGCCCGTACTGCCCGTACTGCCCGTGCTGCCCGTGCTGCCCGTGCTGCCCGTGCTCGACCCCTCGCTTTCTCCCGTTTCGGGATTCGTCGTGTTGTCGCTCGAGGTTGATGTGGTACGACCCGCAGTATCGCTTCCTGCCTCCGAGTCGCCACTGGGGCCCGAGCACTGTGTAAACGTCAGCATCATCAGAGTGCACCATCGATTATTCAGTGTGTATTTCATCATCAAAATATCGCTTTGCTCAGCAACAGCACAATGCCATCGTGGCAGCGTCGAATCAACAAATACTAATGGGGTCTCGCCCCCTCATAATATGTAGTCTGCCGGCCCCTCCGTAGCTCTGCGGGTGCCTGTGTTACAGATGCCGCTCATCCTCCTTGCCGCCGACCACAACGAACGGGCACGGCGGCGCTGTGGCCGGATACCTGGGCAACATCGTCCTGAGCGACCCAGTCGCCACGGCGCGAATAAATGACTCAAAGCGGGCGCAAGACAAAGAGACCGCGCTCGATGTCGCTGACGACGATAATGCCACTCTCAAAATAGGGGTAGTTGCTCCACGCGCCACCAAAGGTCGCCGCACCGTGGCCCTCGGCTCCTGGGTGGAGAGCGGCACTTTGGCTGACGATTTGCGCCCCTCGCGACAACGACCGATTTTGAGAAGACGGCCCCGTGCCGTCGAAGAAGAAGTCATTCTCGGGATACGTATCGTAATAGGCGATCTCGCTGCCGCTGCCGCTCGCGACCTGCGAGAGATCCATGATACGCAGGCCACTGGTGTAGTTGGCCTGATAGGCGAGCCCATCGCGAATATAGAGGTTGTGGCCGATCGCATCACTCGGGTTCTCGATGACGCCGATGAGCACGGGCGCGTCTAGGTCGAGCATATCCCAGACATAGGTCCGGGTATTGCCGCCGCTGATAATTTCGTCGAATTCATCATCTAGCAGGAAGTAACGCTGGTCCTCGGTCAACCACCCCTGGTGGGTATAACCGACGCCGCTGTAGCCCACCCGCGCGACCTGGACGGGGGCCGCCTTATCGCTGACATCGACGATGCCGACACTCCGCTCGTCGGAGGTAAAACAGAGTTCGCGATCCTTGTAATCGGGATCGGGGCCGCTGTAGCTCACACACTGAACATCATGGATGTAGACGTCCGTCGGGTAATTGGGGCCCGGCTCATGCCCCACCGGCGTGCCCCCAGCAAAGCAACCGAGCACTGTCGGCTCTGTCGGCGTCGAGATGTCAAACATCAGCAGCCCGCCAAAACAATCGTCGTTGAAATAGCTACCGACGACATAAGCGAAGCCTGTGGCCTCGTTGATCGCGATGTTGTGGGCGCTGCCAAACTCGGTATTGTTGGCATCTGCGAGCAGGGATTGCGGAGCCGCGACGTCGCGCAGACGGGTCAGATCAAAGACCTGCATGCCGTGCTTGGCGGCCTCGCTGACGATAAAGGCGTGGTCCTTGTAGACCTTCATGTCGCGCCACGAACTGTCCTTTGTGGCGGTCGGCAGGATTCCCAAAACAACCGGCGTACTCGGCTCGGAGACATCGACAAACGCCGTGCCCGCACTGGTGCCGACAATGACGATTTCGGCGCCCGTCAGCGGATCGGTCCAGCCCCAGATGTCGTTGCCCTCGCCGGCACCGGCACCCAGCCGAGCCGGCGGGATCTGGGCGAGCAGCTCGATGCCCGAGGCCTCAGGCTCGACCACCAACGCGTCAAAACTCATGATCCTCGAGACGTCGCCGTTCGCGACCGAGAGCTGCACGCTCCTCGGCCCACGCTCTGCGTCGCTCGGGATCTCAAACAAGAGCGCTCCGACTTCCGCGTCCGCGGGCAGTTGGTTTGGCTCGGCGACAAACTCCCCGGCAGCTCCCGCTAGCACCGGAACCCCAGTGAGCCCTCCGACCTGCTGAAAACTCGGTCGGTAGGTCTCGGTAAAACCCCGCGCGAGCACCCTAGAGGGCACCGATCGAGAACCAAAGACCAACGCCGGCGCCGGCAATTCGGGCCCCGCTGTCATCGACATCGTCCAGGAGATCAAACGACCGGTTTGGCCCGATCGGCGATCCGTAACCCAGAGCTCCCACTCGCCGTCGGCGGGCTCACCCAGCAGGGACTCCAGCGAATCGTAGGGACGATAGGCCACCTCGGGGAAGGCCTGGGCCTCGCCGCCCCCGTCGACAACATCCGTGACGATATCGAAGGACGCGCTGTCCGCAAACACAGTCTTGAGATCGCGAGCATCGGTGACCGACGAGCTAAGCAACGTGATCCATTTGCGCGACCCCGGCAGATCGGCAGCGGCCGTATGACCGAGAAAAATTCGCAGATCCGAGATGTCACTATGCTCAATGTCGACGGTGATCCGCAGATCGTGCACATATCCAGGATCGTCGACGGTGATCACATCGGCGAGGTGGCTGTCGTCTGGAATCAGCTGCGAGGACGCGCTCACGTGGTCGACCGTTTGCGTGATGAGCGGCCGGATCAGAGCCCCGTCGACCACGTGAATGATCCCGTTGTCGGCCTCGATGGGCTCGCTGCCGAGGGTCACGCCGTCGTTGAGTTCGAGGCCGTCGAGGGTGAATCGCACGTGGATCTCGGCGCCATCGATCGTCGTTATCGCGGTCACCCGCTCGAGCTCGGAAGCACTTAGCTGACCCCCGTGCACGTGGTACTTGAGCAGCTCTTCGAGTTCGGGAAGATCGAGCAGCTCAGCGGTCGACCAAGAGCCCTCGAGGGCGCTGTCGGTCGGAGCGAAGAGCGTGAAGGGGCCCTCTGCATCGAGGCTCTCGAGGAGATCGGCCTCGTCAAAGGCCGCCTTGAGGGTCGAAAATCGGGCGTCGCTGCGCAGATGATCGGCGATCGTGCGGGGCTCACCGACAAACTCGGAGGGCTCACCGCAGGCGGCAAGCACCAGCGCAGAGCCGAAGAGGAGCGTGGGAGAGTGCCTGTTCAACCATAAGCTACACATTCCACCAAGCCTACCAAATCGTAAGGTTCGATCCTGACAAAACAGCGAATCTTAATGCGGTCTGTTTCGCCCCTGCAGCGCCCGAGAAGACCGGCGCAAGAACGCTGATCGACCGTCGCCCGGGCCCGCGAGCGCAGCAACTTCGGACCCCTGCGAGTTGACGGCCCGCCTCTCTTTCGCGAACCTGATGCCCGAGCGACGCCGCGGCGCCGCGACGGAGCGAATATGCGACGCTGGAACGGTTGGGGCCTGGAGTCCATCGACGTCGAACCCAAGCCGGCCACGGAGGCCTTTCTCCGCGGCGCCCTGGGGCCGGGTCGGTCGATGCAGGACGCGACCTTTGTAATGACCGCAGAGGGGCTCGCCGACTCGCGCCTGTCCTCCCATACGCTCGTCGATCGCGACCCCAGGATCCGCCTCCTCCACGCCCGCGGCCAGTCCTTCCCGGATTGGGTCGATCTGCGAAGCGGCCGAGTCGAGACAGCCCCCGACGGCGTCGCCCAACCGAGCAATCGCGCCGAACTCGCGGAGCTCCTGAGCTTCGCCGCCCAGGCCGGCGCCCACGTGATCCCCTACGGCGGCGGTACCAGTGTCGTCGGCCATATCAGCCCAAATCGCGGCGATACGCCGGTCTTGACGGTCGCCCTTGGCCACCTCACAGAACTCACAGAGCTGGACGAAGAGAGCCGCCTCGCGACCTTTGGCGCCGGCATCCGCGGCCCCGCACTCGAGGCCGAGCTGCGCGCCCGCGGTTACACCCTGGGTCACTTCCCGCAGTCCTTCGAGCACTCCACTCTGGGCGGCTGGATCGCCACACGCTCGAGCGGCCAACAATCCCTCCGCTACGGCAGGATCGAGGACCTCTTTGTCGGCGGCCACCTCGAGACACCGAGCGGCTCCCTCGACCTGCCCTGCCTACCTGCCAGCGCCGCCGGGCCCGACCTCCGCCAATTCGTACTCGGCTCCGAAGGCCGCCTCGGCATCATCTCGGACGCCACTGTGCGAGTCTCGCGACTTCCCGAAGCCGAGCATTTTCGCGCCTACTTCGTACCGAGTTGGACGTCCGGTCTGCGCCTGGTCCGCGAGCTCGCTCAGGCCCGAATGCCGCTATCGATGGTCCGCCTCTCCAACGCGACCGAAACCCGCACCCAGTTAGAACTCGCCGGCCACCCCCGAGCGACGGCGCTGCTGCGCGGCTACCTGCAGCTCCGCGGTCAGGGCGACGAGCGCTGCATGTTGATGCTCGGCTTTACCGGCGGCGCCCGAGAGGTGCGCTTCCTCGAGAGACAGGTCGCATGGGAGGTACTCGCAGCGGGCGGCGTCGCCGGTCCGCGGGCGATCGCCGATGCCTGGCGACGCGGCCGCTTCCGCAACGCCTACCTGCGCAACAGCCTGTGGAGCCGGGGCTACGGCATCGACACCGTCGAGACCGCCGTGCCCTGGTCGCGGGTCACCTCGACGATGAACCACATCGAAGCCGCGGCCAAGGCCTCGCTCGGCCAAAACGACGAGCGCAGCCTGGTCTTCACCCACATCTCCCATGTGTACCCGGCGGGCTCGAGCGTCTACTCGACATTTGTGTTCCGCCTCGCCGCCGATCCAGACGCCACACTCGCCCGTTGGCGTCGGCTCAAGCAAACGGTGAGCCAAGCGATCGTGCTCTGCGGCGGCACCATCTCCCATCAACACGGAGTCGGTGCCGATCACCGCGCTTACCTGCCCGCCGAAAAGGGCAAACTCGGCATTCACGCCCTCCAAAGCATGCTCGCGAGCTTCGACCCGGACGGCCGCATGAACCCCGGCAAGCTCTGCTAGCCAACGAACGAGCACAATGCAGGTTCGATGACGCCTGCGTCCTGATCTACAGCTACAACATGCGCAGCTTGCTTGTACAGCTGCCAGTAGCGCTCTGGTGCGCGGGCAATGTCTGCGAGAGGCTCCTTGCCGAGCATGCGATCGACGGTGACCTGGGCCCGAAGATGGCGGCTCAGGGCAGCGGCAGCCTCTTCTTGTGTCGCCCCCTGGCCCCCGAGATCAAACTCGAGGCATTGCGCGACCCAGAGGTCGCCATCTTCGATCAGCAGAACACTGATGAGGCCCAGGCCAGGGTCCTCCTCGGCATTCGCGACAGACCGGCAGAGATCGAGGCTGACGGTCGTCGCGATCTCTTTTAAGGCGCTGTCCGTGTGCTGGCAAAGCTTCGAGATTTCGTATGGGCCACCGCGCTGACTTACGCTCGTCCAGCGATCGACGAGCGAAGAGTCCACGCTCGCGATGTCTCGAACAGGCAGTCTGCCGCGCTGCAGCTCACGATATGCCGCGGCGTAGGCTGCACCGTGAAGTGCGCGATCCGCCTCCCGGAAGGTCTCGCCGACGGATGAGGCGTCGACTTCGATGCACTGGCCATGCCACCGGTCATCTTCCTTCCAGAATACCGATCGGACCTTGATGACGAGTCGAACTTCGTGATCGCCACTCATTTCGAGAGGCTAGTCTCTGTCTTGTGGTCTTGCAACCATCTTGCAGGCCGTGTACGCGACCGCGCTGAACGTTTGGCGCCCCTATTCAAGGCTCCTTCGCCGAACTCGCACGGGCCACGGCTCCCGCCTCGCAGCCCACGGGGCCTATCTTCCGAGCGAAAAAGGCAACTCGGCATACACTCCCTGCAAAGCATGCTCGCGTGCTTCGATCCCGACGGCCGCACGAACTGCTAGCCTTAGCTACCTTGAGCGACAAGCAGCAGCGCTGGGATGCCGAACAACGCGCGGCGAGCTTTGCAGCGCTCGATCGCCAGTGGGACCTGCTGGTCATCGGCGGCGGTATTACCGGTGCGGGCATCGCCCTCGAGGCCGCGCGTCTGGGACTCAAGGTATTGCTTGTCGAGGCCAAGGACTTCGCCTGGGGGACCTCCAGCCGCTCCTCCAAAATGGTGCACGGCGGTGTCCGCTACCTCGCCAACCTGCAGTTCGGGACCACCATCACCTCCGTGCACGAACGCGATCGCCTGCTCCGCGATGCCAGCGGTTTGGTCAATCCCCTCGAGTTTGTAGTGCCTATCTACGAGCGCGACCGGGCGGTCTCGATGCAGCTTCGAGTCGGCCTCTGGATCTACGACCATCTGTCGTCGACCCACGAAGTTTGCACCCACGATCCGGCGGCGATGGCCGCCCGCTTCCCCGGTATCCAGAGCGACGGCCTGCGCGGCGGCTGGTCCTACACCGACGCCGAGACCGACGATTCCCGCCTGGTCTTGAGAGTCCTGCGCGAGGCCGGGCGAGCCGGTGCGACGGTGCTCAACTACGCCGCTGCGAGCGGGCTCATCCGCGAATCAGGGCGGGTTTGCGGCGCTCACGTGACCGATCTGCTCACCGGTGAGGTCGCTTCGCCGCGGGCACGCGTGGTTGTCAACGCCACCGGAGTCTGGGTCGACGAGCTCCGCGCAAAGCTCGGCCGCCCGCCCAAGATGCGACCGCTGCGGGGCTCGCATCTGGTCTTTGCCCGCGAGCTCCTGCCGGTCAGCGCCGCCATGCTCTTTCGCAAGCCCGACGACGGCCGATTCGTCTATATCTATCCTTGGCAGGGCGCAACTCTGGTCGGCACCACCGATCTCGACCACCGCCAAGACCTCGCCTGTGAACCACGGATCACCGCCGACGAACTCGACTACCTGCTGCGATCGGTGGCCGATGCCTTCCCCAAAACAAAGCTCGGCCCGGACGATGTGCTCTCGACCTTCGCCGGCATCCGCCCGGTGATCGCCGACGGCGAGAGCGACCCCTCCAAGGCGACCCGAGAGCACGCGGTCTGGCTCGAAGAGGGCCTCTGCACGGTGACCGGAGGCAAGCTCACCACCTTCCGCCAGATCGCCCTCGATACGCTTCGCAAGCTGCGTCCAGACCTGCCCGAAATCCCGCGCCTGCCCCGAAATACCCCGATCTTCGCGCCTCCACCGATAGCACTCGGGCGCCGCATCGCCGAGGCCACCGGTGCGGCCTCGACCCCTGAGCGCTCGCTTCGACTGCTCGGCCGCTACGGTGCCGATGTGGCCGCCCTGCTCGACGCCGCGGCCACCGACGAGATGACCGAAATCCCCGGCACCGACACGCTCTGGGCCGAACTCCGCTTCGCAGCCCGGAGCGAAGCGGTCGTGCACCTGAGCGATCTGCTGCTCCGCCGCAGCCGCGTCGGCCTGCTGCTCGCCCGGGGTGGAGAGGCCATTCTGCCGCGAGTGCAGAGCATCTGTGCGCACGAGCTCGGCTGGAATTCAGCGAAATGGGAGTCAGAGGCCCGCGCCTACGCCGATCTCTGGCGCAGCTGCTACTCCCTGCCCGCGGATTCATCGCCGCCATAGCCGCGACACGCCAACCACGCCAACACGCGCATCGACAGCACAGCCGGAGTACGGCAGATTTAGCAGGTGGCTTTTGTCTGGAATAGCGCCAGGGCGCAGGTTCTCTGTGGCCAGGGCTACCGTGCGGAGATCTGGAACCCCTGCCCCGGCGTGCTCATCACCCGCCTGCGCGGCTTTGGCAGCGTTGAGTGCTGTCGCTTTTATACCGACAGGGCCGAGTTGGAGATGCACATAGGCCCGCTCGTGGTTTTCCACGACTGGCAAGAAGTGCAGCGTTACGCCCCCGAGGCCCGGAATCACCTCAAACAATGGGCCCGAATCCACAACGATGCCTTTGGGGTCTGTCATTATCTCATCCGCTCGAAGATCCTGACGATGGTGATCGCGGTCGCATCACTCGCCCTGGGGCGCGACCTCATCGCCACCAGCGAGCGGGCGAAATTCGAGGCCGCACTCCAGCGCAGCCTCGCCGCCCGCCAGCGCTGACTGGCAAGACCCACACTGCCTCCGAATCGCTCCTGAGCTCACAGAGCCCGCTAAGCCCGCGCTCGCGCCGATCGCCTCCTCCGACTCGCTGGATAGGTGCTGCCGATCGTGTGCTCTCTCGCCGGTCGCCGGCGCCGAGCGCTGCTAGACTCTGGCCGGTGACGACGACGCCCCTCCTGCTCGCGCTCGACGTTGGCACCCAAAGCGTGCGGGCAATCGTCTTTACGCCGACGGGTGAACTCGTCGCCCGCTCAAAGATCCCGATCGAGCCCTACGTCGCACCCGAGCCCGGCTGGGCCGAGCAAGACTGTCACTATTATTTCGACAAGCTCGCCCTGGCCTGCCGCAACCTCTGGAAGCAAGTCGACCCGGCGGCGCTCGTCGGCGTCGCCCTGACCACCCAACGGGGCACCGTCGTCAATGTCGACGCCGAGGGCCAGCCATTGCGCCCGGCGATCGTCTGGCTCGATCAACGTCGAGTCCGCGGCGAAAAAACAATCGGCGGGGCTTGGGGGCTGCTCTTTCGGGTCGCAGGTGTGCGCGAAACGGTCGCCAATTTTCAAGCCGATGCCGAGGCCAACTGGCTGCGCAAACACCAACCCGAGATCTGGGCGAAGACCGATAAATTCCTCCTGCTCTCCGGCTACCTCAGCTATCGCCTGGTCGGCCGCTACGTCGACTCGGTCGCCTGCCAGGTCGGCTACCTGCCCTTCGACTACAAAAATCTGCGCTGGGGAAATAAGCGCGACTGGAAGTGGCGAGCCGCCCGCGTCGAGTCCCGCATGCTGCCCGAGCTAGTGCCTCCGGGCCAGCGCCTGGGCACGATCACCGCGGCAGCCGCAAAGGCGACCGGCATCCCCGAAGGCCTGCCGATGATCGCAGCCGCCGCCGACAAGGCCTGCGAGGTCCTGGGCGCCGGCTGCACAACGCCCGAGGCCGCAAGCCTGTCCCTTGGGACAACTGCGACGATCAACACAACTTCGCAGCGCTACATCGAAGTCGTGCCCCTGATCCCGCCCTTCCCCGCGGCGCTGCCCGGGGCCTACAGCACCGAAATCCAGATCTACCGCGGCTTTTGGCTGGTGAGTTGGTTTTTGAAGGAGTTTGCGGCGAGCGAGCGGGTGATCGCAGAGGCCGAAGGCATCAGCGTCGAGGCGGTACTAGAGCGGGCGATCACCACGATCCCCGCCGGCTCCGAGGGGCTCATCCTCCAGCCCACCTGGTCCCCGGGGGCCCACATCGGTCCCGAGGCCCGGGGTGCGATCGTCGGCTTCACCGAAAACCACACCCGCGCCCACCTCTACCGGGCGATCCTCGAGGGCCTGGCCTACGCGCTGCGCGGCGGCAAAGAGATCACCGAGCGCCGAACAAAAACGCCGATCACCACACTGCGAGTCGCCGGCGGCGGTTCCCAGAGCGACGTCGCCATGCAGATCATCGCCGATGTCTTCGACCAAGTCGCGACCCGCCCGCACACCTTTGAGGCCTCTGCCCTGGGCGCGGCGATCATCGCCAGTGTCGGCCAGGGCCTGCACCCAACGGTTGATGCCGCAGTCCAAGCGATGACCAGGCCGGGCCAGAGCTTTACCCCCAATCGCGAGAATTCGCGTCTCTACGACGCGATCTACCGCGAGGTCTATTCGCCGCTCTACGGCCGTCTACAGCCTCTTTATCGGCGTTTACGCGCGATCACCGGCTATCCGCCCTAGGCCGCACCGGCGCG
>CAYYUP010000065.1:0-24884 GCA_964474905.1 uncultured Nannocystis sp.
AACGAGGAATCCTCAACGGATTCGCTGCCCATCCAGATGTGCTGACGATAAGCGCATCGACAAGCATTGATACTCGCGCGCACTACTCGTGCACCGGAGAGGAAGTCGACTTGTGTGCCCCCTCGGGAGGTGCTGGCGGACGGTTGATCACGACATCCGATGTACGCGGAACTTCAGGCTACGCCGCCGGTAGCTACACTCATACGTTCAGTGGGACCTCGAGCTCGACCCCTCTGGTTGCGGGGGTCGCCGCGTTGCTCGTATCGCTCGGGTCGGATCTTTCAGCCGATGAAATTAAGGCACTGCTACGAAAGAGCGCTCGGAAGATCGGATCAGGTTACGGCGAAAATGGACACTCTCGCGAATTTGGGTATGGCTGTGTCGACGCAGAAGCGGCCGTTCGAGAGCTCCTCAAGGTACTAGCGGCGAGATCGTAAGGCCCGAGGTTAGTCGCACGGTGTTCAGCCCGCCAGTATTTCGAGGTTGAACATCTGCTGATCGACGCCGCCCATGCCGTCGGAGACCTCGACGACGATCTCGTAGGAACCGAGGTCTTTGGAGGTAACCAGCCACTCGATGAGGCCGGTCTCGTTGTCGATCGTCATGCCTGGTGGCGATTGTACGAGTGAGTAGGTCAGGGGGTCGCCATCGGGGTCCTTGGCGGTGACCTGGTACGAATAGAGGACGGGCGGGTCGCTGGCGAGCACGGTCCCCGAGATCGCGAGGCCGAAGGGTCCAAAGAGGTCGGGGTCGTTGATCGTCAGCGGATTTTTGCCCAATTGGTCGAAGCGCACAATGTCGGCGGACTGGGTGCCGCCGCCGTTTTCAAAGTCCGATGTGTAGATATTTCCCTTGTTATCGACGCTGACCGGGACCGGCCAGACATCCTGCGGGACGTCAAAGGAGCCGACGATTTTGTCCATCTGGAGGTCGTAACGCAGGAGGTTGGCCTGGGCGACGATGAGCTCTCCGGTGCGGTTGAAGACCAAGCCTTCGAGGCGAACAGCGGGGCCGGAGCCGGGCAGCGACTTGTTCCAGGTGAAGGTCGTGAAGTCCTCGTTTGCCTGGGCAATGTGGATCTTGTTGTCGGTTTGGCTGGCGAGGAAAAGCCGGTTTTGGTCGTCAAACGTGATCCCCGTAAATTGGCCGGCACCGACCGGCCCCGCGATCGTCTTGATGAAGCTGTAGTCCTTGGCTGCGTATTGATTGAGTCGATCGGTACCGCCAGTCGCAGTCGTCGTGTACATATTTCCCTTGGCGTCGAAGATCACGTTTTCGGTGGCCTCGGGATCCTCCTTGAGGTAGGTCGCGTAGACTTCGCCGTAGCCGCTGAACTCGATGAATGTTGTATAGGTGGCGACGACCAGATTGCCTCGCTCGTTGAAGGCCATTCCCCGCGGGTTGTAGGAGGTCTCGGCGAAGAGCGGGTGGTCGAAGCTTTGGAGAAACGCCAGCGTCGATGCCTCGTAGACCCGGATCTCTTTGGTCAGAGAAGAGGCCAAGAAGAGCTGGTCGGGGTCAAAATCCCCGCCTAGAAGCTCCTGCAGCTGTAATTCGAGGATCGGGTCGCTGTCGATCACGGGCGGTTCGTTGACGCCACCTGTGCTGGTATCGGTCTCGCCCTGCGTGGTCGTGGTGCTGGTCGGGTCTGTTGTGCCCGTGGATGATGTTGAGAGTGTCGTCGTGCCGGAGTCTGTCGCTGTCGAGGTAGATCCCCCGCCTTCACTGTCGCCTTCACTGTCGCCTTCGGTCGTCGATTCGGTGGTGCTCGCAGTGGTGACCGCGGTTGTTCCTGTCGTCGTTGACGTGGTCTCGCTTCCCGAAGTAGAGGCGCTTTCGCTGTCAGTACCGCCGCCGTTGCACGCTGCGAGGTAAATCCCGAGGGGGGCGATGAAGAGGATGGTGTGTCTACGGCGGGTGCTCACAGGACTACTGTATCGACCCCATCGCGCGCATGAACACATGCATTCATGCGCGCGATGGGGTCGGCCACGGGGCCGCGATCGACCTCCGGCTCATTGGGCGAACCGGCCGATTTAGGATCGCTCCTCTGATTTGGGTTCGGCGCCAGAGCTTCGGGCCGGAGGGCCCGTGCGCACGAGACTGCTCCTGGGGGCCTCTGGGGGCCTCTGGGGGCAGTTCCGACGCTCGGCGAACCTCGCTCACTGGGGCAAGATGTCGAGGTCGAGGCCGCCGGGGAACCAGTACGAGCCCGAACTCTGCACCCCGTAGACGGTGATGCCCACCTTTTGATCGCCGGTGACGGTGTGGGTGCCGAGGTCTTTGTTGAGCTTCACGTGGGCGACGCTGAAACCAGAATTGCCGATCGGCTTCCAGCCCATGACCGCGCCGCCGTCGACGGTCGCGTCGACGCCGTTGGGACCGATCACGTCGACAAAGTTCACGGTCCAGCTTGGTGCGGCGTAGAAGAGGTAGTCGGTCCGGTACTGCTCGGTCGGTACCGCGAGCACCATCGATGGGTCCGAGGTGCCGAAGTTCGCGGACTGTCCGACCATGTACTGCGAGACCATGATCTTCTTGTCCGATGAGACTTTGAAGGCGGCGGTGGTCAGCGACATCTCGACGAAATCGCCGGCTTTGGCGAGGTTTTTGTTGACCGGCTGGTCCGGGTCAAAGGTCAGCGTCGTCGCGTCTTCGGTGGCGATCACCCGGACGACCTGGGCCTTGTCGAGGTCGTTGTTGGGCACCTGTACCGGCGGGGCGACGATGTACTCCTTGGCGAGAGTATCGATCGGAAACATCGACTCTTCGAGATGATCGCAGGCCGTGATGTTGAGGGGCACGTTGGTGCATTCGTGACCGCCGAAGACCTCGACTGGTTTGTCAGCGGTGATGATCGTGCCGGTGACGTCGCCGCTGCCGCTGGACATCACCTGCAAAACGTCCCCTTCGTCGAGAACGACGACGCCTTCGCCGTTAGCAGCTACACCGGCGCCGGCCTTGATGCTCTTGCCGGTGGCGGAGGGCGCCAGGGTTACGGTGGTGTTGTCTTGATTGGCGACGACCGCATAGAAGCCCGGATAGCTGCCGCTCCAGGTCGGCCAGGCGGCGACGATGTATTTATTGCGCCAAGTATTGACCGGTAGCAGGAGCGACGCGTCGTTGGTGGTCGTCGACTGCAGCGGGTTGAATTGGTAGATGGTGACCGGCACGGTCGAGCGCACCCGGTAGGCCCCGTCCTGGACCTTGACGGTCGGTCCCTGGCCTTTGGTCAGCGCGTTCACCCACGGCAGGTTCTCGACGATGACGCTCGCGGCGGGCACGTTGAACTGGGTGACGTTGTTGCCGCCCTGGGTAACGGTGATCGCCGCCGGTTGGTCGGTGGTATTGGCGACCGCGATCGAATAGACCTTGCCCGGCGCCGTGTTGTAGCCGTCGTGCTGCTGGAGAACCGTCGGGTAGTAATCGCAACCGACGTAAGAGAGGCCGAGATCGGCGCAGGCTCCGACGCAGTTGCCGATGTCGGGATCGCAAGAGAGGCCCTGGAGGGCATCACAGGTCTCGCCGGGGACCCAGGCGTCGCCCTGCTCGTTGCAGACGACGACGCCATCGCCGTCGCATTGGGTCGCGCCGGGCGAGCAGAAGAGGCAGCCGACGCCATCGACGCAGACGTTCTCGCAGAGTTCTTCGTTGGAGTAGCCGCCGATGCCATCGCAGGTTTTGGCGGTGTTGTCCTCGCAGATGATGGTGTCCATCGGGCACAGCATGTCGCCGGTGGATGAGGAGGTTGGCTCGGTGGTCGAGGTCGTCGGCTCGGTGGTCGAGGTTGTCGGCTCGGTGGCGGTGATCGGGCCGGTGGTGCCAGTGGTTGTGCCGGTGGTCTCGGAGGAGGTCGAGGTCATCGATGCCGATCCGGTACCCATCGTTGTCGTCGGTGAGGTCGAGCCTGTGGAGCCCTGAGTGGCTGTGGTCGTAGCGCTGTCGACGGTCGTGCCGGTCGCGGAGTCGCCGGAGGTCGCAGTGTCATCGCTCGTGCAGCCCGCGATGCCGAGGGCGATCACTGCCGCGAGAATTTGTGGGCGCTCTGCTCTGTACATTCTTGCTTCGTACTACACATCCTCGGATCGAGCGACGGGCCGATGCGGCGGGTCCCGCTGCGGAGCCTCGCCCTCGAGTCGCTCGCTCAGCTTGCCGGAGGTCTTTGGAGTCGCCGCAACCACAGCCAGCTGAGGAGGGTGAAGAGCCCGAAGAAGGCGAAGATGAGGACTCGCTGGCTGAGCACGAAGAGGCCGATCGCCGGATCGTCGAGCACTCCGAGCCAGCGGAAGGCGCCCGCCCAGCCGGCCTCTTGGATGCCGAGGCCGCCCGGAGTGATCGCGAGGATGCCCGCCAGTTGTCCGATCGGCATAGCGCTGGCGATCGTGCGGAAGTTGAGATCGATGCCGATCGCTGCAGCGACCGCCCAAAATTGTCCGAGCACCGAGACGTAACGGAGCACGCTCAGCACCCCGACTTGTGCGGCTAGCTTTGGTGAGATCGGTGTGGAGAGCAGCGAGGCGCGGGTCTCTGGGGAAACCTCGCGGCCGCGAAGGACGGCGATCGCCAGGTAGAGGCGGAGACCGAGGCGAGCGAGCGGCCAGAGCAGGAGTACCGCGAGGCCGGCGAAGAGCAGGCAGAGGCCGGCGAAGGAGGCCGCGACGGCGGTAGGGGAGGGGTCGAGGCTGCGGATCGAAAGGGCCCAGAGAACCAGTACTGCCGGCAGCAGCACGTCAAAGAGGCGCTCGACGATCACCTGTGTCATCGAGTGGCCGAGGCTGCGCTCGGAGCCGGCGGAGCGCAGTGCCAGGCCGCGGCCAACGAGATCCATCGCCAGTGCGGAGGTGAATTGGCCGATGACTTTGGTCAGCACCAACCCGTGAAAATAGACCCGGTAGGGCAGGCGAGTGCCGCCCATCGCCTCGACCATGATCTTCCAGCGAGCGCTGGTGACGATGCTGGCGAAGAGTGTGCAGCTGAGGGCGATCGCGAGGGCGCCGAGATCCAGGGAGGCGCGTGCGCGCAGAGTCTCGAGGTCGGGGCTCAGCCAGCGCACGACCGCGGCCATCAGGGCGATTCCGAGGAGGAGTTTGGCGGCGGCGAAGAGCCGGTTTTTGGGCGAGGTGGCCATTTGAGATCAGCCGTTGCTCTGGCCCTGCGCGGGCCGGTTCGCCGTGTTTGTGGGGGGGGCTGCGATCTCTGCGGTACCGCCGAGCAGACGATCGAGGATGCCGCGCCAGGGGATGCCCAGGCGGGTGCCAGCCCATACGCCGAGAACGACGCACATGCCGATCTGCGAGGTGTAGAGATAAAACGCAAAGCGCACGCCAGCGTCCTCCAGGAGCACCGTGGGTACAAATAGGGCGAGGCCGCTGAGCACCCCGAGCTGGAAGGTGCCGAGGTGTGCGGGCGGTCCGGGCACGAGCAGCGCGAGGTTGATGACGGTCATCACGGCGGTGATCTGCACGAGGTCTAAATCGAGGCCGCAGGCGCTGGCGAGCAGCCACATGCCGACGGCGTTGATGCCCCAATAGAGGGCTGTGACCGCAAAAAAACCGACGAGCGGACGCACCGAGGGCAACGCCCGCAGGCCGTCGGCGATGCCATCAGCGATCGAGCCCAGACGCTCGGCGAGACCGCCGTGGATCCGACCGAGCAGGCGGCGGATCATCGCTCCGGCGATCCGCGGCAGCAGAGCCATCGCCAGGATCACCAGGAGCGCGCCGAGGAAGAGCACCGAGACCGTGACCGCGAGTGCCTGCAGCTCGATGACCTGGGTGCTGTGGCGGGCGGCGAGGGTGATGAAGAAGAGCCCGCAGATCACCAGGCCGTCGGTGATTCGCTCGAGGGCGACCGTGCCGAGAACAGCACTCGCGGAGATCGGGGCTTTTTCGGCGAGCAGCAGCGGGCGGGCGAACTCACCCAGGCGCCAGGGCAGGAGGATGATCCAGAGGAAACCCGCGAGCGCGACCTGGATGGCGACGCGCGTGGGCACCGGAGCCAATGCGCGGACCAGAAAGGACCAGCGCCACGCCCGGGTGAAGAAGTAGACGATGAGCAGCGCGAGGTAGGCCGGGAGGGCCCACCAGGGCAGGGCGAAGGAACTCGGGATGGTGCCGACTTGGCGAGATGCCAGGGCCAGCGCCCCGCCGGCGATCGCCAGAGACGCGACGAGGCGAAGCCAGCGTCTGCCTGTGCTTCGCCTCATGCGTGATTGTGTACCACCGTGGATCGGTTAGCACACGTTGTGAGTGGGCCTGGGGCTACTTCTTGCGGAAGCGGCTCGGGAAGTCGTCCGCGAAGGTTTTGTCGGTGTGGATCTTTTTGGCCCGCTCGATCAGAGCGGACTCCTCTTCGGTGCGCTCTGGATCGGGGAGGCAGCACTCGACCGGACAAACGGCCTGACAGGCCTCGTACTCGTGGAAGCCGACGCATTCGGTGCAGAGGCTGGGATCGATCACGTAGATCTCATCGCCCTCCGAGATGGCTTCGTTGGGACACTCGGGCTCGCACGCGCCGCAGTTAATGCACTCGTCAGTGATGTAGGTCGCCATTTTTTGTCGACTCCTTGCCGGTCCAGGAGAGGCTGATGAACCCAAGAGGTGGTGTCAACAGGGTGCCTGACCGAGACTCTGATAAACCACAAATGCCCCTAGAAGTCACCCCTAAAAGCGCGTCTAGGCGTCGAGGAGACCGTACAAGCGGTCGATGAGCCCTTCGAATGCGCTCTCGATCTGCGCGACTCTCTCGAGGTTGTGCTCTGCGTGGTGCAGGGCGACGAGCGTATGGTCGGCGAGAGCTGCGGCGAGCAGCAGGCGGCGGGAGGCCGCGATCGTTACGCGGAGTCCGCGAGCATCGACTGAGCGCTGTCGCAACTGGTCGAGCGGGCGCTCTAGTTGGGCGCCCGCGATCTGGATCTCGAGGCTCGAGAGGGCCGCTGGGCGGTGCGCGAAGTCGATCGAATTACCGTCGTCGTCGGTGAGTACAGCGCCGAGCGAACCGGCGACTTCTTGCAGGTAGTCGCCGAGGATTTGGCCGAACTCCGAGATGCCGCGGTGGATCGGCGCGTTGCTGGATCTGCGGACAGCGATCTCTTGATCCCCCTTAAAAGGGCAGCGAGAACGAGAGCGAACCGAGCCGAGCGTTGCCGTAGCGGTTGGTCTGAAAAATGTGATTGTAGGTCGCCTGCAGCCAGGCGCCGCGGAGGAAGTGCAGGCCCTGGACGCGCTCCGCCAAGAGGTCGAGCTTGATGGCGATCTGACCCCCAGGCGTGTGCGAGTGAAATTCGCTGACCTTGGGATCCGCAGTCCGATAGACCTCTTGGGGGCCGTAATTGCCGTCCTCCCGCCAAAACGATGCGCCCGACTGGCTGTAGTAGCGGTAGCGCAGGCGCAGCAGCAGGTTACGGGTTGCCCGGACGTGCACACGGGCATCGAGGGTGTGGGCCTTGATGCCCCAGTCGTCGGCGTAAAAGCGGTAGCGGGGTTCGAGAACCAGGCGAGCCTTGGGGATCGCCCAGCGCAGGAAAACCGAGGGCGCGAGGCGCAGGCGCTTTAAAGGGTGGGACTCGTCGAGGGCGTTTTGCACCTTGCGGTAGGGGTTGTCCTGCGGCCCCTTGGCGACGATGCCTTCGAGGTTGGCGCCCGCGAGCAGCGTGCGGTGGAGCGCGTGGCTGTAGCCCAGGTTTAAGTAGTGGACCTGGAGCAGGTTGGTGTCGCCGGTGGAGTTCCAGTCCCAGAGATCGCGGATGTTTTGGCGGATCCAGAAGACGCGGTCGAGGGAGGCCGAGTAGGTCACGCTCAGCGTGCCCGAGCGCTCGAGGATCTCGCGGGCGTAGCTGAGACCGATCATGCGCGAGCGGTAGTCGCTCTCGGTCGAGTAGTGGAAGAAGGCGCCGAGGTAGTTGTTGCCGAGCTTGGAGTTGACGCTGACGGTCGTGCCGTGGCGCATCTCGGTGAAGACATTGTCGCCGCTGGTGACCGCGGCAGCGCCAGCGGCCACCGATGCCGAGGAGACCGCGTCGAGCAGGTAGCCGACGCCTAAGGTCAGGCGCTCGTCGGGCAGATCCTTGGTGAGAATGACCTCGGGGGCGAGGATTCGCGTCGACGGCTCGCGATAGTAGTTACCGCGGATGATCAGCCGATCGTCCGCGTTCAGCGGCCGGGCTGGGCTCAGCAGGGTGCAGACGCAGAGCGCCGCCAGCATTGCCCGCGGCCGCCTTGATGTCAGCCGCAGCCGCATCCGCCACCTGCGGCCCCGTGGCCACCAAAGGAGCCCTCACGGGCGGACTCGACGTGCGAATGCCAAACCTCTTCGGGGGCATCGCGGGCGGGGTCCATCTCGGGACGGCTGAGGACTTGGCGCTCTGAGGGGCGCACGGTGACGCAGGCCAGCTGAGTGCAGGCGATCGCCGCGAGGGCCACGAGAGCGATCCCCGATCGCAGAGGGGCAGGGCGGAACGAACTCATCGCCAAGAAACTGCCCGACATCGTCGGCGCCAGCAAGCCGGCAGACATTCGCCCTGCGCGCCTGCGACAGCTCGCCCGGATCTATGTCACGGGACGTGAGGTCCGGATCTGCGCTCGCGCTGGTATTCTCTCGCCCGCCATGAACGACGACTCGCCGACCCCATTGCCGTCGTCGCCCCGCCTCATCGTCATCGACGGGCCGGCGGGCGCGGGCAAGAGCACCGTCGCGCGCCACCTCGCAGAACGCTTCTGTCTCCCATTATTGGACACTGGTGCGATCTACAGGACGCTCGCGTTGGTCGCGAAGCGGCGCGGCGTCGCTTGGACCGACGGCGCTGGTTTGGGTCAGCTGACCACGGACTTCCCGCTCTCGTTTCAGACCGAGACAAAAGATGGGCAGCTGGTGCAGCGGGTGCTCTTTGACGGCGAAGACATGAGCGTGGAGATCCGCACGCCGCACATCTCCGAGGGGGCCTCGAGGGTCTCTGCGCATTCGGAGGTGCGGGCCGGCCTTTTGGGGATCCAGCGGGCGCTCGCCGCTGGGGGCTGCGTCGCCGAGGGGCGCGACATGGGCACGGTGGTCTTTCCCGGGGCACGGGATAAATTTTTTCTGACCGCGAGTTTGGCGGCCCGAGCTGCACGCCGCCACGCGGAACTCGCGAGGTCTGGTAAGGCGGAGCTCGCCGAGGTCGAGCGGGAGGTTGCGCGTCGCGATCAACGGGATCAATCCCGCGCCGAGGCGCCGCTCGTGCAGGCCCAAGACGCCGTTGTGCTCGACTCCTCGAACCTCGAGATCGCCGATGTTGTCGACCGCATTGTCGCGATCATCCGGGCGCGCGAGCAGGGCTAAGGCCGCCGCCAAAGCGAGGGATTCGACCGAATTCCTCTAAACCCCGCGCTTGACGCGATCTGGGAAACCTCCTACGGTGCGCAGCGCTCTGGACCTGTTCCGGGCACACAATTGAAAGAAAACGACTCCACAACCATGAACACCAACACCCAACAAGTTGCTGGCGACGACGACTTCGCCGCGCTTTTCGAACAATCGATCCAAGAGTCTCCCGAGGTTAAGGAAGGGAGCATCGTTACCGGGACTGTCGTCGACATTATCGGCGACTACGCCGTCGTCGACATCGGTATCAAGGCCGAGGGCCAAGTGCCGCTCCGCGAGTTCGCCGAAGAAGAGGGCGACGTGCAGGTCGCGATCGGCGACAAATGCGAGGTGCTCCTAGAGTCCCTCGAGGATCACAACGGCCTGGTCATCCTGTCCAAGGACAAGGCCCGCAAACGCAAGGTCTGGGACGAAATCCAGGCGGCGTGCGAAGCCGACGGCATCGTCCTCGGCACGATCACCGCGCGCGTCAAGGGTGGCCTCAGCGTCATGCTGCAGGGCGGCGTCAAGGCGTTCTTGCCCGGTTCCCAGGTCGATCTGCGTCCGGTTCGCAACCTCGACGCGTTCATCGATCAGGACTTTGATTTCAAGATCATCAAGTTCAACAAAAAGCGCGGCAACATCGTGCTCAGCCGCCGGGTGCTGCTCGAGGCCGAGAGGGCGACGCTTAAGTCCGACACCCTCAATCGCCTGCAAGAGGGCGAGATCGTCGAGGGCGTGGTCAAGAACCTCACCGATTACGGTGCGTTCATCGACCTGGGCGGCATCGACGGCCTCCTGCACATCACCGACATGTCGTGGGGTCGGGTCAACCACCCCTCCGAGCTTTTCCAGGTCGGCGACAAGGTCAAGGTTAAGGTCCTCAAGTTCAACGCCGACAGCGAGCGCGTGAGCCTGGGTCTTAAGCAGATCACCGACGACCCGTGGATCAACGCCGAAGAGCGCTACATCCCCGGCACCGTCGTCGAGGGCAAGGTCGTCAGTCTCAAGGACTACGGCGCCTTCATCGAGCTCGAGGAGGGCATCGAAGGTCTGGTGCACGTCTCCGAGATGTCGTGGACCCGCCAGATCAAGAACCCCAAGCAGTTCCTCAAGATCGGCGACACGGTTCGTGCTGTGGTGCTCGACATCGACGTCTCGCAAAACCGGATCTCCTTGGGCATGAAGCAGCTCGAGGACAATCCTTACGAGAAGGTCGTCGAGAAGTACCCGCCGCGCGCGGTGGTCCGTGGTGTTGTCCGCAACATCGCCGACTTCGGGGTCTTCGTCGAACTCGAGCCGGGTATCGACGGTCTCGTGCACATCACCGATCTCTCGTGGACTCAGCGGGTGCGTCACCCCTCCGAGCTCTACAAGAAGGGCGATGAGCTGACGGCAATGGTCCTCAACATCGACGACTCCGGCGAGAAGCCGAAGATCAGCCTCGGGCTCAAGCAGCTCCAGGAGGATCCCTGGGATCGCATTCCCTACGACTATCCGATCGGCAAGATCACAGAGGTTCGGATCCTCAAGCTCACCGACTTCGGCGCCTTCGCCGAGATCGAGCCGGGCATCGAGGGACTCATCCACATCTCCGAGATCAGCGACGAGCGCGTCGAGGACCCGCGAGCCCACCTCGAGCCGGAGCAAAAGATCCGTGCCGAGATCATCCAAATGGATGCCAAGGAGCGGAAGATCGGCCTCTCGGTCAAGTCCGCGCGTCGTCAAGACGACCTGGCGGACGCCCAGGGCTTCGTCAACGCCAGCGACGCTGGTGCGACTCTAGGCGATGTCCTGGCGGCCAAGCTCGGCCAGGTCAAGAGCGATGACAACGACTAAGCGTCGTTGACCTGCGCGCCCTTGGGCGCGCTCTGGACGGGGTGTCCTCCTGCGGGGGGGCGCCCCGTTTTTCGTGGTTCGCGTTGCGGTTCTCTCCCGATCGAACGCACAAGCTTGATGGCGCCCAGGGCCTGATGTATGCCAGCGCCCATGCAAGACGGAAGCTCCAAGGTGCGGGTGATCGAGGGCTCGCTCGATGCGAGCGGGCTGCGCGTCGCTGTCGTCGTCGCTCGCTTCAACGCTTTCATCACCGAGCGCCTGCTGGAGGGTGCGCTCGACACCCTGCTTCGCTCGGGTGCGCGCGCCGAGGACATCATGGTCGTGCGGGCGCCGGGTGCCTTTGAGATCCCGATGGTCGTCTCGCAGGTGCTGGAGACCGGCCGCTTTGATGCGGTGGTCGCCCTGGGCTGCCTTATCCGCGGGGATACGATCCACTTTGATCTGATCGCCAGCGAGGTCACCAAGGGCATCGCCCAGTTGGCGCTGGCGTTCTCGACCCCGGTGGCCTTTGGTGTGATCACCACCGATAACCTCGAGCAGTCGATCCATCGCGCCGGCTCAAAGGCGGGCAATAAGGGATCCGAGGCTGCACAGGCGGCGATTGAGCAGGCGCAGCTCTTCCGTCAGTTGGCCGAATTAGGCGACGATCTTAATGCGGAGGCGGCCGCGGACGAGGCCGCCTCGAAGGGTTGAGTGTGATGATGGCGGCCAAGGGAAAAGGGCGCGCGCGCGGTCGTCAGGATCGCGGACGGAGCCAGCGCAGCGATGCCCGTGAACTCGCTTTGATGGCGCTCTGTCACCTCGAGTCCTACGACGCCGACGAGCGCGACGAGGCCCTCGAAATCTTCTGGTCGAACCCGCCAGGGGTCGGTCACGAGCGGGCTCCGGCGATCGACCAGTGGATCGCGAAGGACGACGTGCGGCGTTTTGCCGAGCGACTGCTGAAGGCGTTGGGGGAGGCCGGGGCAACGACTGACGAGACGATCGACGCGACCTCGAGGCGCTGGCGAGTGGCGAGGATGGGCATGATCGATCGCAACATCTTGCGCCTCGCGACTGCAGAACTCTCGGCGATCGCAGAGACTCCCCGGGCGGTGATCCTCGCCGAGGCCGTGCGCTTGGCCGCTTGTTACGGTGGCGAGCGATCGGCTCCATTCGTCAACGGCCTGACCGAGAGCCTGGCAAAGCGGCTGCGTCCCTAAACCCGAGGATGACGCGAGACGAACTCCAGAATGTTCGCCCCTTTCCTCTGACTCCGAGGTCGGGACGTCTGCGCTCGCCGCTGCGGGTGGTGGAGCTTTGCATGGACACGTTGGATCTGCTCGAGGGCGGGCCGGCCGATACCGTCGTCTTGCCGCTTTGGAGCGATGAACGGCCGCTTTCGGGCATGGCTGCGCTCATCGATTGGCGGGCCTGCGGTCAGCTCTCGAGCAACCTGCGTCGCGGTTTGACCACCGGCACGCGCGGCGAATCGACGCTGACGCTGACCCGCGGCATCGCCAGCGCCTGGCGTATGGTGTTGGTCGGGCTCGGTCCCCGCGGTGGTCTCGATCGGGCCGGAGCAGCGGCGGCGGGGGCCCATCTCTACGAGGTGACGAGCCGCCTGGGCGCCCGCAAGGTCGCGCTTGGGGTCCCCAGCGGACGTCGCGATCCAACCCTTCCCTTGGTGCTCGTCGAGTCGCTTTTTGAGCGCCTTGGCGCCGATGCGCTGGCCGCCGACGATCCGCGCTCTGCACCCGTGTGGTGGGCGATCGCGGAGCCCGAGCTGCTGCCCTATCTGCGGGCGATCGCCGAGGGGCGCTCGGCGCCGAGCTGAGTTCTGCGGGTCGCGGATTTCTGCGCGTTTCTGTCATGAAAGGCCCCAGAGGGCGGTGCCGGCCCCTGCAGGAGCGAGGCCGCGAAGAGCTTGCGGACGAATGACGCGGCCGCGGGTCCTGGCCGCTGGCGTATACTCCAGCGGCGATGGACCCAAGCTCGTCGGAATTCATCGGCGAGGCTCAGGAGAGCGTCGAGACCTTCTCGCGTCACCTCCTCGAGCTTGAGGCCCAATCTCGCTCGGGAAACATCGATCCCGACCGCCTCAATGCGGCGTTTCGCGCGGTGCACAGCCTCAAGGGGCTGGCTGGGCTCTTTAATGCGGTTGAGGTCGGCACCCTCTCGCATTCGGTGGAGGGCACGCTTGATCGCCTGCGCCTGGGCAAGCTCGACCTGAGCAAGGGCGTGCTCGACGTGCTCTTTGATGCGGTCGAACTCTTCTCTGCGCTGCTCGCCCCGCGCGGCGACGAGGATGAGGCGCCCGATTTGATCACGTTGCTCGAGCGGGTCGAGGGGCTCAGCCGCAGCGACGGCAGCGAAGACAACGAGAGCACCACCCTCGAGTGGCTCGGCGAGTCGATCCTCAGCGTGCTCAGCGAGTACGAGGAGCACCGACTCCGCGAGAACCTGCGCAAGGGGCGGAGCCTCTACCGGATCCATGCCTCTTTCGACATTCTCGCGATCGATGTCGGCATCGAGCAGCTCAAGAAGAAGATGAAAGAGTACGGGGAGGTGATCACCTACCTCCCGAGTGCCGATGCGACCTCCGACGATCGCATCGATCTCGACATTATTCTGGGCTCAAACCTCACCTTTTCCGAGGTCTCGCGGGAACTCAGCGATCGCGACGTCGCGGTGCATCGCCTGGGCCCGGCGGTGCACACCGAGCCCGTGCCCGAGCCCGAGCCAAGCCCCGTCGAGGTCGCCCCTGCGCCCGTTCCCGCGGCCCCAAACCCGGCACCGGAGGTCGACGAGGGGCATCCAGAGGCCCACGAGGTCAGCCTTCGCAGTCTCAGCCAGACCGTGCGCGTCGACCTGCGGCGCCTCGATGTGCTGATGAACCTCGTCGGTGAGCTCGGCGTGATCCAAACCAACCTCGGCACGTTGCAGTCGAGTCTCCGGGGTATCGACGCCTTTGCCGACGCGAGCCGCGAGCTGCAGTCGCAGGTCCGCGACATGTCGCGCAAGCTCAGCCTGCTGCAGCAGGGCATCCTCGACGTGCGCATGGTGCCGATCGGTCAGATCTTCGACAAGCTGCATCGTGTCGTTCGCAAGCTCAGCCGCGAACTCGACAAGGAGATCCGACTGATGATCTCCGGCGCCGATACGGTGCTCGACAAGTTGATCGTCGAGGAACTCAGCGATCCGCTGATGCACATGATCCGCAACTGCATCGATCACGGGATCGAGAGCGCCGATGTGCGGGTCGGAGCCGGCAAGACGCCGACCGGGCGTATCGACCTGCGCGCCTTTCAAAAGGGCAATCGTGTGGTGATCGAGGTTGAGGACGATGGCGGCGGCATGGACTGGCGGAAGCTTCGCGACCTCGGGCTCCGTCGCGGTCTTATCGACGAGACTGAGGCCGAAACCCTGAGCCCGACCGACGCCATCAACCTGATTTTCGCTCCCGGTTTTAGCACCCGCGAAGAGGCGAACTCTGTCAGTGGTCGCGGTGTCGGCATGGACGTCGTCAAGACCAACATCGCCAAGATCAGCGGCATGATCGATGTGCGTACCGAAGTCGGGCAAGGGACCCGCTTCGCGATCACGCTGCCGGTGACCCTGGCGATCATCCAGGCGTTGGTGATCGAGAGCGCCGGCCAGACCTTCTGCATTCCGCTCAACGCAGTGCTCGAGTCGATCATGGCCGAGCGCTCTGAAGTGGGCACGGTTGAGGGTCAAGAGGTGATCACGCTTCGCGGTCGCACACTGCCGTTGCTCCAGCTCTCGCGCCTCTTTGATCTCGAGCCGCCGGCTGACGACCGGTCCGATCCCAACCGGATCTACGTCGTTGTCGTCGGCCTCGCTCAGCACCGCGTGGGTCTGGTCGTCGACGAGTTGCTCGGCCAGCAGGATGTGGTGATAAAGCCGCTTGGAAAGGCGATCCGCAACGTGCCGGGTATCGCCGGTGCGACCGAACTCGGCGCCAACCGGACCGTGCTCTTGCTCGACGTCAGCCGTTTAGTCGACGAGGGCGTCCGTGACTTCAGCGCTCCTGCGCCCGGAGGTGAAGATGTCTGATGAGACAGAAGACCTCTGGCAGGCATTGCTGCGCAGCGGTGAGCATGTGGCCACCGACGAGGATTACGAGCACGGTTACAAGCAGCGGGAGGTCCGTCGCGATCTCCGGCAGTACGTCGCCTTTCGCGTCGGTGATGAGATCTACGGCCTGCCGATCGGCGAGATCGAAGAGATCACGAAGCGCTTTCTGACGACCCCGGTGCCGCGTACTGCGTTGTTCCTCCTGGGCATCGGCAACGTCCGCGGGCGGATCATCCCGGTTGTCGATCTGAGTGTGCGTCTGGGCCTGGGCGCGCGAGCCTACGGGCGCGACGCCAGGGTCCTGATCGTCACTCTGGACGACGAACCGTACGGGCTTCTGGTCCATCAAGTGCTCGAGGTCGTGCGGATTCCGCCCGAGCAGATGGAGGAGCGTCCGGGGGGCATCAGCGGTCGCCGTGCCGATTACATCCGTGCCCTGGGTCGCTGCCAGGGGGAGCTGGTGATCATCCTCAATCTGCCCGAGGTGCTCGACCCCGACGACTTCATCCGCGTAGGCAGCGGTGAGCGAGGCTTCCAATGAACGAGAGTGGCGACGACGACGACCTCAAGCTCGCCGGCTTTTACGTCGGTACCGGTCTCTACGGGATCGACATCATGCGGATCAAAGAGGTGATCCAGGCGCGTCCCTATCCGATTCGCCCGGTCCCGCAGGCGCCGGCGATCGTCGAGGGCGTGATCCAGCTCCGCGGTGTCGTCATCCCGGTGATCGATCTTAGGTCCCGCTTTGGCGTCGAGATCGATCCCGAAGTGGTGAGTCTCAACAAGCTGATCATTGTCAGCGTCAGCGGCCGGATCGCCGGGCTCAAGGTCGATCGTGTGATCGGCGAGCTGCGGGTTTCGGTCCGTAATTTACGCCCGGCACCGTCGATGCTCCGCGACGGCAAGGACATGGGCGAGGACATCTTTAGCGGGGTCTCCAAGGTCGGCGACGAGATGGTCTTTGTGATCAATCTCGACGGTCTCCTGGGGGCCCAGCGCGTGCGCTAGCGAGTGAGCTGAGGACAGAGAGAGATACGACGATGGACAAGCTGCGAATCTTGGTGGCTCACGACAAGTTGGCGATCTCGCGGGCGATCGAGCAGGTCCTCGGGACCTACGGCTTCGCGGTCGATACGATGAGCGATGGTGATGCGGTCGCCCAGGCCCTAGCCAAGGGTCTCTACGACGGGCTCGTGATCGACGCTGCGTTGCCGGGTACGCCGATCCACGAGATCTGCGAGATCGCCAAGGGAGGCGAGAACCCGGTGCCCGCGGTGATCACGATCGCGGCGATCTTCCGCCGTAAAAGCTACCGCCGACGCCCCTCCAGCCTCTACGGCGCCGACGACATCGTCGAGGTCCACCGCATCGCCGCCGAGCTGCCGGCGAAGTTGTGGCGGCTCTTCTCTGGCAAGGGGCTGGACGCTGCGGCCAAGGCTGAGGCTGAGATGGCGCTCTGGTCCCTTCGCAACGAGCCTTCGCGTGGTCCTGGACGCTTAGCTGGGCTCTTGGTTGCCGGTTTGATCCTGGATCGCGCCGATGAGGTGGCTGATGCGGATGACCTCAGCGACCTGCATCGGATCCTCGGCGAGGACCTAAAACAGGTCAGCGCCCTGCTGGTGACCTTGATGGGCGGTCCTGAGCATGAAAGCGCGGTGCGAGCATCGTTCCACGCGATCGCCGGGTAGGGGTAAGCTCATCTGCGGTGGGGGAGAGCCAGGAGGGTGCGCTGCGGATAAGTGAGCACGAGGTCGCCGAGCTTCGGGCGATCGTCGAGGCGTGCTGCGGCGTGTTTAACGGCGTCGACTCGCCCTACAAACTCGAGCGCCGCCTGGGCCCGCGGGTGCAGGCGCTCGGCCTCCGATCTTTTGGTGAGTACGCTCGCTACCTGCGAGAGGCCCCCGACCGGCGCCACGAACTCGAAGAGGTGATCGAGGAGCTGACCACCCACGAGACCTATTTTTTTCGCGAGCAGTTTCAGCTCGACGTCTTCTATCAGGACCTCCTGCCGGAGTTGGCCGAACGTCGACGCATGGCCCAGCGCTTGACGATCTGGAGCGCCGGCTGCTCGAGCGGCGAGGAGGTCTATACGATCGCCATGCTGCTTTTGGAGAGCGGCCTCTTCTCGGGTTGGGCGCTCGAGGTGATAGGTCTCGATATCAGCCGAAAAGTGCTCTCTGCGGCACGCTATGGGGTCTACGCGCCCTCGAGCTTTCGCTCGGCGGATCTCGATCTGCCCGGCCGTTATTTTACCGAGCACAAAGAGGACGACGGACGGATCCTCCGGCGGATCAGCGACGAGGTCCGGGCGATCTGTTCTTTCCGTCAGGTCAATTTGATCGACAGCGACGCGGTCGCGGCTCTGGGTGCGGTCGATCTGATCTTTTGTCGCAACGTGCTGATCTATATGAGCGCCAGGGCGCGAGAGCGCATCGTCGGCGCATTCTTCGACGCCCTCGCCCCAGGGGGCTATCTCTTGCTCGGTCACTCTGAGAGCCTTCTCAACCTCGAGACTCGCTTTGAGCACGTGCACCTAGAGCGCGATCTCGTCTACCGCCGACCCGCCACCTAAAAGCCTGCTGATGGAGTCCACGCCCCCCTGTACGACTGCCGACCGGCCCCTTCGGGTGCTGGTGGTCGACGACTCTGCCTACAACCGGCAGACGATCGCAGCGATGCTCGCCGAGGATCCGAGCGTTGAGGTGATCGGTCGTGCGGTCAACGGCAAAGAGGCGCTGCAGATGGTCTTTGAGCTTCGGCCGGATGTCATCACGCTCGACCTCGAGATGCCCGAGATGGACGGCTACGCGTTTTTGCGGCTCTTGATGTCAAAGAGTCCGGTGCCGGTGTTGGTGGTCTCGAGCCACGACGATCGCGAGTCGGTCTTTAAGGCGCTCGAACTCGGGGCGATGGACTTCATCGCCAAACCGCGGCGGCAGATAGGTCCTGAGCTGCGCAAGATCGCCGGCGAGCTGCGGGCGAAGATCGCGATGGTGAGCCGCTTGCAGGTCGTGCCCCTGCAGATGCGTGCGCACAGCGAGGAGGCCGCGGCAAAAGCGACGGCGCAGCACGTAGAGGTTGCCTTTGCCAAGCAGTCCGAGGTCTCGGTCGTTGGCGAGCATCCGCTCGGTCTGCTCGGCGTGGCGGCGTCGACCGGAGGTCCTCCGGCGATCCAGCAGCTCTTGCGCGAGCTGCCGAGCGGTCTGCCGCTGGCGATTGTGATCGCCCAGCATATGCCCGCGCGTTTTACGCGGGCCTTCGCGGGACGTCTCGATCGCATGAGTCTCTTTCGCGTTCGTGAGGCGGTGGATGGCGAGTTGCTCGAGCGCGGTGTGGTCTATCTGGCGCCGGGTGCCCGCGACGTCGAGATCCTCGGGGATCCGGCGGGACCCGGTCGGATCCGAGTGCGGGAGGCGCAGCGGGAGGGCACGCTGATGCCCTCGGGTGATCTGCTCTTTCGCAGTGGCGTTCAGGCCTACGGATCCCGCTTTTGTGCGCTCGTCCTCACGGGCATGGGCTCGGACGGGACCGCCGGGGCTACGGTCGCTCATGCCGGTGGGGCGACGGTCCTCGCCGAGGACCCAGAGACCGCAGTGATGCCGGGAATGCCAGGTTCGGCGATCGCCGCAGGGGTCGTCGATCAGGTGCTGAGGCTCGCCGAATTACCGGTTGCCATCGCTCGCTTTGCCGAGCGCTGTCGCAGCGGTTCGGACGTGCCGCTGTGATATCGTGGCGCCGATGAGCGGTCAGAGCGACGACCAGCCGCGGGCAAGAACCGAGGCTCATCTCGCCGAATTCTTCGGGCGAGGCGAGGCTTTCGCCCGTCAGCTCATCGCCGAGAACGAGCGCTTGCGTCAGGAACTCGCCGGTGCCGAGCAGGGAGGATCCCCCAGTGCTTCGGTGTTGTCGGCGGGTGCTGTCGAGGAACTCATCGCCAGGGTCTCGCAGCTCGAGAGCCAGGGGCATCGCCCGGATGCAGAGCCCGTTGCCGAGCCGACAAGTTCACCCGCAGAGCTCGATGTCCTCCGCAAGCGCAACGCGACGTTGAGCGCGGAAATCAAAGACCTACAGAGCGGCGCCGAGCGACTGGAGGGCGAGAACTACCACCTCGCGACCCTCTACATCGTGCTCCAGCAGCTGCACAGCGCGAGGGTCCTGGGCGATGTGGTCCAGACTCTCACGGAGGTCTGCCTCAATTTTATCGGTGTTGGCGGCTTCTCGCTCTACATCGTCGACGAAGAGCGGCAGCTGGTCTTTCCACTGATCCGCGAGGGCGCCTCTATCGATGAACTCGAGGAGCGGCCGCTCGCTGACGAAGGGCCGCTCGCGGCGATCGCCAGCCTGGGTCGGGCGTGGCAGGGAGGGGATCCGATCCCCCACGAATTCGATGTGCTCATGTACCTGCCGCTCGTCAGCGCCGAGCGGATGGTCGGAGTGATCACCCTCGAGGCTTATTTGCCGCAAAAGAGCGCACTCTCCGAGGATGATCTAGCGGTGTTAGCGATGCTCTCCGAGCACGGGGGCATCGGCCTTGAGACCGTCTGGACGCGTGCCCATGCAACCCCAAGCCCGCTGACGCGGCGGGCAATCGAGGCGCTTTTGGAGGCGTGACGAGGGGCTCATGAACATCTCTCGCGACAAAGATAGCCGTGCTTCGGTGCTGGTCGTCGACGACAGCCCGCCGATGCGCAAGATGATCGTCTTCGCCCTGTCGCGGCTGCCGGGTCTCGATCTGGTCGAGGCCGACGACGGGGTTGATGCCCTGCGCAAGCTCGCCGGCACGACCTTCGACCTGATCATCACCGATCTCAACATGCCAATCCTCGACGGCCTTAAGCTGGTCAAGCGCCTGCGGGCCGACAAGCGTTACGAGACCGTGCCGATCATCATCATCACGACCGAAGGTGCCGCCGAAGATCGTCAGCGAGCGCTGGCACTTGGGGCGAACGCCTACATCACTAAACCCATTCGAGCCCGCGAAGTGATCGCGCTGGTTCGGCAAATTTTGGAGAGAGAGGGCTCGTGAAGATCGATCGCGAGATCGACTCGTTCCTCGTGCATCTTAAGGTTGAACGCGGGCTCCGGCCCAACTCGATCATCGCCTACGCGACGGACCTGCGACTTTTTCAGGATTATCTGGCGGACAATGGCCTGCCCAAGGCGTTGTCGCGGATCAATACCAAGGCGCTGCAGGGCTTCCTCGACGCTCAGAGCGACGCGGGCCTCACACCGGCGACGCGGGCTCGACGTTGGGCTGCAGTCCGCGGTTTTTTCCAGTTTCTCCGGCACGAGGGCACGATCAAGGCCGATCCGACGCAGGGCGTGGTCAGGCCAAAGGTTTCCCGCAAGCTCCCGGATCTGCTCACTCGCGACGAACTCGACGCGCTGCTCGAGGCCCCGGGTACCGACACTCCGCTCGGGCTTCGCGACACCGCGATGCTCGAGCTGATGTACGCCAGCGGCTGTCGGGTCAGCGAGGCGATCTATCTGAAGTTCGGCCATCTCAACCTCGATCAAGGTTTTGTGCTGCTAAAGGGCAAGGGGGCCAAAGAGCGGCTCTCGGTGGTCGGCGAGGTGGCGATCGAGGCCCTCCGAAATTGGCTCGAGCAGGGGCGGCCGGCACTCGTAAAGGCCGACAAAGACGACTCCGATTGGGTCTTTTTAAATCACCGTGGTGGCCAGCTGACGCGCCAGGGTTGTTATCTAAAGATCCGGCAAATCGCGCGCGCTGCGGGCATCCGTCGCCGGATTTCACCGCACCGCCTGCGTCACTCGTTCGCCACCCACCTGCTCGAGGGCGGCACCGATCTGCGCACGCTCCAGCTGCTCCTCGGGCACGCTGATATCGCGACTACCCAGATCTACACCCACGTTTCGCAGCAACACCAGCGCGAGGCCTACAAAAAGCATCATCCGCGGGCCTGAGCGGCCCTGGGCTCGTCCGCGGATGTCGCTCGAGAGTCGGCCGATGATCCGGCCAAAGATCCGGCCAAAGATCCGGGCGGCGCTAGCTCGTCTGCCGCGGCCCTCCCGGGCGGCGCTGCTGCTGATCGGGATCTGGGCCCTCGAGATCTACGCGGTCCAGGAGCTGACGCTGATCCCCGGGCATTGGCAGTCGCTCTTTGGCGCGGCGATCTACCGAGTCGTGCGCATCACCATCGATCTGCTCGCCTGCGGCCTGTGTGTGGCTGCACTGCCGCGTCCGCTCTTGGGGCTGCTTTTCGCGATCAACCCGGTCTTTTACGTCGGTGTGATTCTCTATCACGACTACTACCAACAGCCGCTGTCGATGCACGCACTGATCGAGACCGCGGGGGAGGGGGTGCAGGTCGCGGGCGCATTTTGGGGGCTGGTCGAGGCATGGCAGGCGATCTTTGTCATCCTTTTGGTGATGAAATTGGGCCTGCTCTTTGGGGCAGGATCGAGTCGACCTTGGGCTTCGCGGCGGCGATCGGCGGGTCTGCTGCTCGGCACGTATGTGGGCTTTGTTGCGCTCGTCAATCCGCTGCTCCAGCCGCTCTCTAAAATTGGCACCTGGGACAGCGTTGGCGGGATTGGGGCGATCTACGGGTACAGCCTGACCTGGCTGGCGGAGCTAGCCTATCTTGATGTCGATACCCTCCGTGAGCGCGCGGTGCTTCGGAGCGTCGACGCGTTGCCTGTCGATGTCGACCGTCTGCTCGCCGAGGAGGGCAGTTTTCCTGTGGGTGAGCGACTAGTCTTCTTGCAGGTCGAGAGCTTGGATCTCGCTCTTATCGACTTCAGAATCGACGGCCGCGAGGTCACCCCGGAGCTCAACCGGCTTTGGCGTCGATCGCTGCGTTATGCGGTCTTGGCCCCCAAGGGCATGGGATCTTCGGACGCCGATTTTCGGGCGCTGATGGGGCGCGTGCCCTCCAGGGACGTGCCGACCTACAAGATCCCTGGCTATCCCTACGCCGGCTCCTTTGTCGAGCAGCTGCGAACTCTAGGAGTTCGGGCGGCGGCGATCCACGGGGTCACCGGCGAATTTTTCAATCGCCGTCGGGCCTACGAAAAGATGCCCTTTGAGGCGCTGCTTTTTCGCGAGGAATTGCTCGAGCTGGGCGTTGGCGCCGGTGATTTTTGGGCGATCGATGACGGGCTGGTTCTCGACGCGGCCGTCGCTCAGCTGGCGAAGGTTCCCGCTCGCAGCTTTGTCCTCGTGATCACGGCGACCAGCCACATCCCCTTCCCGCTGGCGGCCGCCGAGCGGGTCTTCTTTCCTGCCGAGGTCGATCCGAGCTACGCCTACTTTGATTCGATCCATTATGTGGATCGCCTGATCGGTCGTTTTGTCGAGGCGCTGCCGGCTGGTACCACGGTCGTGATCTACGGCGATCACATCTCCAAGGTCGAGAACCCCGAGCTGGGCTACCGCCAGCGCCTGCACCAGGGGGAGGGCTGCGTGCCCTTCCTCATCCTCGAGAGCGGCGGCGATCTTCACGGACGCCAGCGGATCCCAGAGGAGCTCGCTCTCTCCTGCGAGCTGACCAGTCTGCACGCCTTTCGCTTGGTGCAGGGGCGGGCCCTGGAGGCCTTTGCCGCGGACCGGCCGACGGTTGGTGCGGCCGGGCCGAGTTCGCGAGAGGGTACTGCGCAAAGCGCGCAAGGCGCGTATTGACTTGCTGAATTGGGGCTGCTAATCCGGTCAAATCCGCCGCGCAACCGGCGCGTTTGTCCATTGGAGAGCCTCATCCAAGCCCCGTTTCTCGCCCTCAGCCTAGGCGCCTCAGAGCTCCGTCAAATCGCGATCTTCGTGATCTGTCTGGTGATCTCCGTGAGCGTGCACGAGTTCGCCCACGCCTTCGCGGCGGATCGCCTAGGGGATCCAACGCCGAGTCGGGAGGGTCGCCTGACCCTCAATCCGGTTTCGCATGCCGATCCGATCGGCACGATCGCACTGCCGATCATGGCCGGGCTCTTTCACCTGCCGCTGCTCGGTTGGGGTCGCCCGGTGCCGACACAGCCGAGCAAATACACCCGCAAAATATCGATGCGAGCGGGTCTTGCGCTGGTCGCCTTTGCCGGGCCCCTGTCAAATCTGTTGCAGGCGGCGCTGACCCTGGTGGTGCTCAAGTTGATGGTGGTGTCGGGAGTCTCGTCGCGGGGTCTCGTCGAGATCCTGCTGATCTTCTTCCAGCTCAACCTGATCCTCTTCGCGTTTAATTTATTGCCGTTGCACCCCCTGGACGGCGGCAAAATCCTCTCGTGGATGCTGCCCACGCGTCTCGCCTTCGTCGACGAATTTCTCGGTCGCTGGGGCGGGCTCATCCTGCTCGTGCTGGTGATCGCACTGCCAGAGGTGCTCGGTGTCATGCTCGGGCCGATTTACTCGCTTGGCCGTTTTTCGATGCAGCTGCTGGGCATCTAGCTTCAGTTTGGGAGCAGGGCTGGGTTGACCGAGACCGTCAAGAGCGCGGGCGAGGCGAATGCGCCCGAGCCAGTGGCCATGACACGGCCGCGGGCCAAGCCGATCGCGGACCGTCCGAGCAGGATCTACGCGGTCGAGTTGCCGAGCTTTGAGGGGCCCCTGGACCTGCTCCTGCATCTGGTGCGGCGGCACGAACTCGAGATCCTCGACATTCCGATCGCGTTTATCACCGAGAAGTATCTCGAGTACCTGGATGCCATGCGCGCGCTGGACATCGAGATCCTCGGGGACTACCTGGTGATGGCGGCGACTCTGGCCTATCTCAAGAGCCGCGAACTAGTCCCGCAGCAGGCGAACGAAGAGGACGCGGCCGACGATGATGACGAGGAGGGGGAGGATCCGCGGGAGGCGTTGATCCGTCGCCTGATCGAGTACGAGCGCTTCAGGGCCGCCGGTCGCGAACTCAACAGCATGCCGGTGATCGGTCGCGATGTTTTTCCGCGGGGAGGCAACATCGATCTTCCGCCTCTCGACCCGGGCATGGCACCGGTGACCCTCTTTCGCCTTGCCGAGGCCTACTCCAGGGTTTTAGCGCGGGCGAAGATAAACAAGTGCCACGAGGTTGTGCTCGATCGCGTCACGGTGCGGCAGCGAATGGAGCAGCTCTCGCTGATGCTTGACGAGCGAGAGAGCGTCGACTTTGAGAGCCTCTTTCTCGAGCAGGAGTGGAGCAGCGTCGAGGAGCTGCGGCAGATGCTGGTGGTGACGCTGATGTCGGTGCTCGAACTGGTCAAGCTCGGGATCATGGGTGTGCAGCAGGCGAATGACACCGAGACGATCCGTCTCCAGCGGCGGGCGAGCTACGCCCAGGCGATGCGGTTGCTCACCAGCTACAGCGAAGAGGCGAGCTTTGGCGACATCGAGGCACCCGTGGCTCCGAGTACCGATGAAAAAATGTCCGAAGAGACAGATTTGAAAGGCGAGTCGGCAATCGATTCACGGACTCAAGAAGCGGAGCCGGAGGTGCTCGCGGCTGAAGTTGAGGATGCGAGAGAGACGGCCGAGGAGACGATCGAGGCAGATATCGCGACAGGTGAGGGCTCCCGAGAGGTGCAGGTTTTGGCGGACGCTGAAGCCGTGGAGAGCGGGGCCCGCGAGATCCAAGTAGATGGGGGGCAAGAGGGGGTTGCAGCAGAAGCAGCACAGTCCGACACGGTCGACGTCGGGGAGGTTGCCGCGG
>CAYYUP010000065.1:24984-36852 GCA_964474905.1 uncultured Nannocystis sp.
GACGACGAGGACTCGGATGAGGCCGACTTGGACGAGTCGGACGAGGACGAATCGGACGAGGACGAATCGGACGGCGACGAATCGGACGGCGACGAATCGGACGGCGACGAATCGGACGAAGCCGATGTCGAGTTGGATGCCCAGAGCGGGGCAACAAGTGCTGATGTTGATTCGGACAAAGACGAATCGGAATTAGGCGACGCCAAGGTCGGGGCGGCGCTTGCTGAGAGCAGAGTCGAGAACGACGACGTCGAAGAACTCGCGTCGCCGGGCGAACCGGTAGACAGCGCCGGAATTGGCTCTAAAGAGGCCACTGGGGCCGATCTAGAGGCCGGGCAGAGCGCTGAAGAAGGCGAAGATCGGCGGGCAGCAGCTGCGGCAGCAGGTGTGCACTTGGCCGAGGTGCTGATCGATCCCGAGGATGACCTCCAGGGGATCGAAGGAGAAGCGTCGCTGCGCCTGGTGTCGATCGTCGAGAGCCTCCTCTTCGCCGCGACCAAGCCGCTCAAGGTCAAGGACATCCGGCGTGTGATCGGCGAGACGAGCAAGCGTCAGGTGCAGCTCGCGCTCAAGCATCTGGTGACGTCGAGCGATGGACGCGGTGTTGTTGTCGCGCAGGTCGCAGGCGGGTTCCAAATGCGCACGCACCCCGAAAATGCGACGTGGGTGCAGCGGCTCCTGCAAGCCAAACCCGTGCGGCTCTCTCGGTCGCAGCTAGAGGCGCTCTCGATCGTCGCCTATCGCCAGCCGATCACACGGCCCGAGGTCGATCAGGTGCGCGGTGTTGATAGTGGTGCTGTTCTTCGGGCGTTGCTCGAGCGTGAGCTTGTCCAGATCGTCGGCAAAAAAGAAGAGGTCGGACGGCCGCTGCTCTACGGCACGACCCTTAAATTCCTCGAGTTTTTCAACCTCTGTTCGCTGCGTGACCTGCCGACGTTGCGTGACTTCCGCGAGCTCTCGGACGAATCCAAGGCGACCCTGCGCAAGCGCTACGGCGCGGCCGAGGCCGAGGCGCTTGGTCAGGAAGTGCTCTCGTTTGCGGAGGGCGAGGCAGGAGATGCAGGCGCGAAGGCTGCGGAGTCAGCGGGCGAGCTGGGAGAGCCGGACGAGTCGGACGAGGTGCCTGAGCCAGGAGAGCCAGATGATTCTGGGGCAGGAGAGCCAGACGAAGATGACTCGGACGAAGAAGAGTCAGACGAGCTAGATGCCGAGCCGCCAAACGAGCCCGATGTGGACGAAGAAGAGTCAGACGAGTCAGATGAGCCAGACGAAGACGACGAGCTAGACACCGAGCCGCCGGACGAGCCCGATGTGGACGAAGAAGAGTCAGACGAGTCGGATGCGCCAGACGAAGACGGCGAGCTAGACACCGAGCCGCCGGACGAGCCCGCCGCGGACGAAGAAGAGTCGGACGAGTCAGGCGAGTCAGACGAGCCAGACTCAGACGAGCCGGACGCAGACGAGCAGTCGGACAAGCGCGACGAGTCGGACGAGCCCGAGTCGGACGAGCCCGAGTCGGACGAGCCCGAGTCGGACGAGCCCGAGTCGGACGAGTCCGAGTCAGACGAGCCGGACGTGGACGAGCCGGATGTGGACGAGCCGGACGAGCAGTCGGACGAGCTGGACGAGCCGGACGAGCAGTCGGACGAGCTGGACGAGCGCGATTTGGACGAAGAAGAGCAGCATGACTCGGAGCACGCCGAGATGTCAGACGAGTCCGATGGCGAGAGAGCGCACGAGCGCCGCGAGGCGGAGGAGTCCGGGCAACACGAGGAGTCCGGACCTCTCGAGGCGGAGGATCGTGCACAGATGCCTGTAGGGCCCGCTGAAGAGGAGTAGGGCGGCCCCCGTGCCGGTCATCACTCGGATCCTGCAGGAGTCGGGTCGGCGGAAGAATCGGCTTGCGCCCGCCGGCGAAGTGCGTGATCTCTGCGTTGCGATGCGATCGAAGAAGCGCCCCACCTCGCGCACCTCCGCCAAGAGCCCCAATCAGACGCGGCCGCGTGGCCGTGCCCAGACCTCCCGTCGCCGCGGTGCGGATGCGGGAGCAGGTCCGCGACCGGCAGGGCCCGGGTCGACGGACTCCGGTGTGCGGCTCCAAAAAGTGATGGCTGCGGCGGGCGTGGCCTCTCGGCGAAAGGCCGAGGAGCTGATGCTAGCGGGCAAGGTCAGCGTCAACGGCCAGATCATCCGCGAGCTCGGCACACGGGTCGATCCCGATCGTGATCGCATTATGGTCGGCGGTAAATTGATCGAGCCCGAGCGTCGCGTTTACTACGTGATGAACAAACCGGACGGCGTGGTTTGCTCGGCAGAGGCGCGTGTCGATGCTCGCGGGCGACCGACAGTGCTCTCGCTCCTGCCACCGCTCAGCGAGCGGATCTACCCGGTGGGTCGCCTCGACTACCATTCGCGAGGCGTGCTCATCCTCACCAATGATGGTGACCTCGCGGCGGCGTTGACCCATCCGCGGCACGCCGTGCCCAAGACCTATCACGTCAAATTTCAGGGCAAGCTCGATCTCGAGGATCTGGCGATGCTCGAGCGCGGCGTCAGCCTGGAGGATGGCACCGTTACTCGGCCGGCCGAAGATGTCTCGGTGGTCCGCGAGACCGCGACCAATACGTGGGTCCAGCTCACCATCCATCAGGGTCTTAACCGGCAGATCCGACGCATGGGCGAGTCTCTCGAACATCCTGTGCTCAAGCTCATCCGGGTTGCTGTCGGCGGCCTGACAGCGGACGGCCTTCGGGACGGCGAGGCACGGCCGATGAGCGCCGCCGAGGTCTACGATCTGCTCGATCGAGCCGGTGCTGACGTTCCGCGCACATGAGCGGCTGGGCTCCGCAGCGATCTCGCCGGGCGTGCAGGCGACGTAGGAGGTCCGCTGGGGGTCCGCTGGGGGCTGAATTTAGGGCACGGCAGAGGCTTGCGAAAGCGCAGGGCCCGGGGTAGCTTCCGCGTCCACCCGAGACGCCAGCTCGCCCGCGGTGGGCTGTACGGTTAACCCCCCTCGAGGACCCATGTCCAAGATAAGCCAAGTTCTACGCGACCAAAAGCGCGACAAGCTGATTGAAAAGTACGCCGAGCGACGTGCGGTGCTCCGCAAAAAGCTCAAGGATCCCTCGATCGACATCGAGGAAAAACTCCTGATCTCGGCCCAGCTTACCAAGCTTCCGCTCAACTCCTGTCCCACTCGCAAAACCCGACGTTGCATCCTGACGGGCCGCTCCAAGGCCGTCTATCGCAAGTTTGGTCTCTGCCGAGTTGTCATGCGGGACCTCGCCCTTCGCGGTGAGTTGCCCGGTGTCACCAAGTCGAGCTGGTGATCCCAGCGCGCTACACAGCACAGGAAAGTGAGCAAAGATGAAGACCGGAGTTCATCCCGAATACCGTAAAACCCTCTTTGTCGACGCCGCGACCGGTGACGAGTGGATCTCGTACACAACGATGCGGGGCGGCGACACTCGCGAGATCGACGGCGATGACGTGCAAGTCATCCGCCTCGAGATCTCGGCGTTTTCGCACCCCTATTGGACGGGTCAAGCGCGCGAGGTCGACACCGAGGGACGCATGGATCGCTTCCGCCGTCGTTACGGCCTCAAAAAGAAGTAGTCCCAAGTCTTTCGAGACGATGGCCCGGTTGGGGAGTTCCCCACCGGGCCATTTTGCGTTCTCGGGCTGTGTTGGCACGACGGCGCGAGCCCACGAAGGGACCGGCCGCTCGCGTGGGTCAGGCGGAGAGCCAGCGCTCGGCGAGGGCGAGCAGGCGGTCGCGGATCTCGGAGTGTTCATCGGCACCGCAGGCGAGCAGGCCGGCGTTGTTGCCGATGCTCGGGCCGCGGTAGCTGAGCGGGCGGCCTAGGAGGTCGCTGAGCACACAACCTGCCCCTTGGAGCACGGCTTGCGGTGCAGCGGTGTCCCAAAGCTTGGTGCCGGCGCTGGGATGCACATAGAGGTCCGACTCTTGCCAGGCGAGTGTCATCGTCTTGACTCCGGTCGAGCCGAGCCGGAGGTTGCGGTCGTCTGGGATGTGCAGCGCCTGCATGACTTCGATGGTTTTCGGCGAGACGTGGCTCTTTGAGGAGACCATGCGCAGTGCCTTAAGGCCCACCGGTTGGCGCTTTAGACGAAAGGGTTGGCCGCGATCGCGTTGGCCCCATGAGCCAGGTTCTGGGCCGACGTTTACGCCCCAGGAGATGCGGCCGCGGGCGGGCTCGTGGACGACGCCGAGCGCTGCTTTACCGTCGATGATGAGGCCGATGTGGATCGCCCAGGAGGTCTCGAGTCGCGAGTATTCGGAGGTGCCGTCGATCGGATCGATCTGCCAACAACGTGCGGCTGTTCGGCGCTGCGCGTCGGCCATGTCGGAGCTCTCCTCGGCGACGATCACATCGTCCGGGAAGGCGTCGTGCAGGGCATCGACGATCCGCGAGTTGAGCTCGGTGTCGGCGCGGGTGACCAATCCTTGGTTGTGGCCCTTGTCGCGGATATCGAGGGCATCGCGTCCCTGGCGTTGGTAATCGAGGGCGATCGCGCCGCAGCGTCGGGCGAGATCGAGGGCGACGTCTAGCTCTCGGTTCAGAGTCATTCTTGGCGTATAGCCCAAGCTGTGGCGAGAGCGCGTTGTAATCATTGCGAAAGGGAAACTGGCATGTGAATGACGTGTGTATAGAAAGGTGAGCAAAATCCCTATACTGGAGATAAATCGCGATTCACAGTCCCGGCAAAGAGTGATAGCCATGAGATATGTCACGGAACAATCGAGCGGGGTTGCGCCAGGCGATCGTCGAGGCGAGCCTCGAACTGGGTGCAGAGTTGGGCGAAGAGGGGCTGACGATGCGCGGCATCGCCTCCCGTCTCAGTGTCAGTGCGACCGCGCTGTACCAGCATTTTGACAGCAAGGCGTCGATCCTCCGCGAGATTCGGCTCTACGGCTCGGACCTGCTCTCGCGCGAGATCACAGAGACCTGCGGGTCGATCGAGAGCCCTCTCGATCGGGTCCGAGCGATGGCGGTGAGCTACATCGCCTTTGCTCGCAAGCAGCCGTGGCTCTACACGGTGTTGATGCAGTCAGAGCGCCTCGACTGGACGACGATGAGCCCCGACGAGATCGAGCGCACGCTGCGTCCGCTTACGAGTTTGCGCTCCTGGTTGCGCGAGGGCGTTGAAAAAGGGGCCTGGCGCGCGGGCATCGAACCGGAGGTCGCCTCTTTTCGGCTCTGGGCGGGGCTGCACGGGCTCTGCGATCTGATGCTCAGCGGTCGCATCGACGAGAACCACCCCGCGTTTCCGATCCAGAGCCAAGCCCAGTTTATCGAGGACTTTGTCGAGGGCATCATCGGCACGCTGATCACGGTGCCTGCATCTGCGCCGACCGCTGCGAACTGACGAGCAGAGGACTGCAAACTCTGCGTGATCAGTGGGGCAGGAGCACGGAGAGCGAGAGCATCTTGGCGCCACCTGGGGCGAGCACCCAAGCGCCAGCGACCCGTCGGCTGGCGATCGCAGCGCGAAGTTCAGCGGAGAGGTCGAGGGGGGCTTGGTCGGGTCCTTGATCGGCACTCAGCGATCGACAGGCCGGGGGCCAGGCGGCGACGACAAAGTGCGGACCGTCGCGATCGAGGATCGGCTGGATCCAGGGGTGATCCAGGCTCGCGAGTTCGTCGAGCAGGGGCTCTGGCCAGCTCGCAGAAGCGGTGACGACCTCGCGGCCAGCGGTCGCTGCGATCCGCTCGTGCTCTGTCGCCGTGTCACCGGTGCCTTGGTAGTGGGGGCGGAGGTCGCGGGCACAGGCGACGGGTACGCGCAGCATTTTGAGCAGCGTTTGGGCGTCGGGGCGGCTGTCTGGATCGTCCGCGAGTGCGGCTTCGATGAGCGCGCGCTCGGGGGTCGCGATGGACTCGATGTTTCCCTCGAGATCGCCGCAGAGCAGCGCTGCGAAGAGGGCACCGATGCTGTAAATGTCGCTCGCAGTGGTGGCGGGTGCACCCCGTCGGCACTCCGGTGCGGTGATCGTCAGCATCTCGGTGAGTGATCCTGTGCGGGTCGCGGCGAGGCCGGCGAGCGCGTCGGCGCCGAAGGGTCCGAGTAGGGGACGGCCGACGGCGTCGCTGACGATCTGGCTGGGCAGCAGCGAGCCGTGAACGATGCCGCGGCGATGGGCGGCGGTCAGGCCCTGGACCAAGAAGGTGATCAGAGCGCGGGCGCGGGTCGCCTGTTTGGCGAGGCCCGGAGCCCGGATGGCGGCCCGTAGCGAGGGTCCCTCGGCGTGCGGGAGTACGAGAACACCGGCGTCCGGATCGATGCGCACGATCGGCCGGATCGCCGGATGTGCCAGGTGATGCGCGGCCAGGGCTCGATGGGCGAAGGCATCGAGGGCGCCGCGCAGCGTTTCGTCGATCGCACCCTCTTGGTAGTCCGCGAGCAGCAGGTGGATCTCGACCTCCTGCAGGGTGACGCGATCGATGCCTTCGTAGGCGGCGCCGGCGACTGTCGATGGCAGCGTGCGCCGCACCAGGTAGCGCCCGTGCAGCTTTGGTTCGGCGGCGGATTCCGGTTCGAGACCACGGGCAGCGATCTGAGCGGCGAGGTCGTGACCCAGGGAGGCGAGGGCGCGGCCGAGGAGGCGCTGGAGCGCTTCGGTATCCGGTGCACGGTAGCCGCCGCGGAGGGCGACTTGGGCGTGGCGCACGGTGGCCTCCGCGTCGCCAAGCTCCCAGGCGAGGCGGGCCGCGAGGGCATGGGCGGGGATCTGGCCGGGGCCATCGAGGGGCCCGAGGGAGGCGAGTGCCTGGGCGACGCGGCCGGCCTGGGCGAGCGTGACCGCAGCGGCGAGCTTGTCACCGCCGTCGCGGAGGGCGTCGGCGCGATCGTCGACGCGGGAGGTATCGCTTTCGAGCAGGCGGGCGATGTCGAGGTGTCGACCGCGGTGTTTGAGAAGTTCGATAGCCCCGCGACGGTCGCTCTCCGAGCCATTTTCCACGGTTTTAAGCGCCTTCTCAAAGCTCTCGGGGTCGCGGACCTCGAGGGCGACGCGCAGCGAATCGAGGCCCTGGCCGGCCTCCAGGTACGCGGCGAGAGCCCCCTCAAAGTCCCAGATCTGCTCTAAGACCCAGCCGGCGGCGGCCGATTTGCCGGCGCTGCGGAGTTCGCGGGCGACCGCTTCGTGACGGCCAGCGGCCAGCCGTTCGCGTTGTTCGGCGCTGAGCTCCTCGCCCCGTTGTGTGGCCCGATACATCGCGCTTAATGCCCCTCTACGGCGAGGTCGCGGACCCGCTTAAGGTACCAGGCGCGGTGATCAAAATTTGGGTCGGTGACGCCGGCGATCTGGCCGACCTCGTCGATATGATCGGCGATCATTTCGCCGCGGTAGTCGCCCCATTTGGCGCTCTCGATGGTCACCAACCCGTCGCTCGGGCCCTGGGCGATCTTGAGGATGTTGTAGCCGGCGAGCAGCAGTGGATCGACGTAGTCGTCGCACATTTTCTTGGGGTCGAGAAAGTCGATCGCGGCGCAGGTGCGGCCGGTGTACGAGATGTAGACGACGTTTGCATCGTCGGGGTTGTGAGGGTTGAACTGGCCCTTCATGTGGGTCTCGCTGAGGCTGTAAAAGGACGCCTTGGCGTCGGATTGAGCGTCGGCAGAGACCGCCCCGAGCAGGTTGAGCAAGAACGCGAGTGCCTCCTCGGCGCCGCCCGGTACCAGACCCAGGGCGAGGTCCATAATGTAGGTACCGCGATGGGGCGTCGCAACCGTCAGCAGGACCGAGACGCGGTCGCCGTAGCCGAGGCTCGAGATCGCGTAGCGCGAGTCGATGCCGCCCTGGCTGTGACCGATCAGATCGAGTTTGCGTGCCCGCCAATCCTGCAGGGCGTCGTCTATTTGGAGTGCGAGCTCCTCGCCGCGGACCTCCGAGCTGTTGTAGGGGTCGAGCACGGCGATCGACATCGGGAATCCGAGCGGCTCGATGTGATCGCGGACGCCAAAAAAGTAGGTGAGCGGGCCGATGTTTTCGAAGCCGGTCCAGCCGTGCACCCAGAGCATGGGAAAGCGTGTGGTCTCGCGCTCGCAGCCATCGACGCAGCGGATTTCGAGGCCGTAGGTCGCGCCCTCTTCGGCGATTTTAGGGGTCACGTCGAGCACAAATTCGCCGGAGCGCGGCACCGCGAAGCTGAGGGTCGCGGGCTCGTTGTCAGCGCTGCTGAGAGGCCCGCCTAGGGGCTCGCTCGCGGCCTCGTTGGGGCTCAAATCGGGGTAGGCGACGAGGGCCTGCACGCCGCTTGTCGCCCCACGCAGGGTGATCTCGAGGGTGCTCTCGCTGGCGCCGACGAAGTACCAGCGATCACCGGTGCAGGCGGCGATCTCGAGGGTCTCTTGGGGGTCGCCGACCGTGAAGAGTTCGCGGATCTCGAGGGTCTTTGGGTCCTCGCAGCTGGGCTCGCCAGTGGAGGAGGTGGAGGAGGTGCCGGTGCCGCTGCCGCTGCCCGAAGAGGAGGTCTCGGAGGTCGACGAGGTATCGCTGGGCTCGCCCGTGGAGGTGCTGCTGGAGGCGCTGGCGGTGGCGCTTTGGCCCGCGCTGTCATCGGCGCAACCGCCCAGGCAGAGCGAGGCTGCGAGTGCGGTGAGCAGGAACGTTGGGCACGGTCGGCGTCGTGAGAGGCGGTTCATCGGCGAGATCCGTGGCCATGGTACGGCCGACGGGGGGTTGCCGGCAGCTTTGAGGTCGATGCGAGTCGCTGTGCGTGAAACGCGCATTGCCTGCTCGAGATCACGCGCCCATGTCAGGCTCAAAAACCCTCAGAAGTCCGCACAATCAGCTTTGTGCGGTAGAGCGAGAGAACCATGGCCACCGCTTCAAAGATCTACGCGAGCCCCGCAAGGGCCCTGCACGACCTGGGTGACGGGGCTTCGATCGCCGTCGGCGGTTTTGGCCTCTGCGGGAACCCGGAGGCCTGCATCACCGCGATCGCCGAATCAGGGGCGACGGGGCTGACCATCGTCTCCAATAATTGCGGCAACCAGGGCATGGGGCTGGCGATTTTGCTGAGGCAGCACCAGGTCGCCAAGGTGATCGGCTCGTACGTCGGCGGCAACCCGGATCTCGAGCAGCAGATGCTTTCGGGCGAGGTCGCAGTCGAGCTCAACCCGCAGGGCACGCTGGCGGAGCGCATGCGGGCCGGTGGCGCTGGCATCCAAGCCTTTTACACGCCGACCGGTGCGGGCACGGTGGTCGCCGAGGGCAAGGATACGCGCGCGTTTGACGGGGTGCTCTGCGTCTTAGAGACCGCGCTGCGAACAGATTTTGCGATCGTGCGGGCGGCGGTGGGCGATACCGAGGGCAACCTTCGCTTCTACCGGACCGCCCGCAACTTCAACCCCATCGCGGCCATGGCCGGGCGGATCACGATCGCCGAGGTCGATGAGCTTTTGCCCGCTGGCGGCCTGGATCCCGACGATATCCATCTGCCGGGGATCTTTGTCGACCGGGTTGTGCACGTGCCCGAACACAAGAACATCATCGAATACAGGACGACGCGCCCGTCGCCCGATCGAGAGTGAGCGATGAACGAACACGCAGTGATCCGAATGCCCCGCGCCCTGCTTCTCCTGCCCGAAGGGGCAGAAGAGATGGAGGTTGTGATCACCGTCGATGTCCTCCGCCGTGGCGGTATCGATGTCGTCCTCGCGGCGCTCGGGGAGGCGGTGCCGATCCGTTGCTCGCGCGGCGTGTACATCCGCCCGGACTCGCGCTTAGTCGAGGTCGACGGTGACTTTGATGTGCTGATCCTGCCTGGCGGTGCAGAGGGGGTGCGGCGGCTCTGTGCGAGCAAGTTGGTCGGCCATATGCTGCGCGCCCGCGAAGAGGCCGATGCGCTGGTCGCAGCGATCTGTGCGGCCCCGCTCGCGCTTCGTCATCACGAGGCGTTTATTGGGCGGCGCATGACTTGCCATCCCTCGGTGGAGAGTCGGGTGATGGAGCACGGCGAACGTGGCAGCGGTGCGGTCGTGATCGACGGCAATCTGATCACCAGCCGAGGGCCCGGTACCAGCTTCGATTTTTCGTTGGCGTTGCTCGCGATTCTTCGCGGCGAAGGTCTGGCGGCCACCGTCGAGAAGCCGCTGATGCTCCCCCGTGGCTGATGCGCTCCATTCTGGGACTCCTGGTAGACTTCGCCGACAATGCGCGACTTAGGGCTGACCCTCGCCGGCGGTGGTAACCGGACCCTCTACAACCTCGCGTTGGTCGAGCGTTGGGCCGAGCGTTTAGAGCCCCGCTTGGCGGCGGTCGCAGGTGTGAGCGCAGGCGCGTGCATGCTCTGCCTGTACATCTCGGGTCGCTCCAAGGCGGCGCGCGAGTACTGGCATTTGCGTCGGCGTCACGTCTCCAAAAATCTCGATCCTCGGCGTCTGCTCCGGGGCCAATCGTTCGCGCCGCACGGCGAGGTCTACCGCGATACGATCCTGCACGCCTTCGCCGAGCCCGAGGCGCTGGCGAGGTTGCAGGGTGCGCCCTATCCGGTGCTGGTACTGGCCGCAGCGCCGCCTTCGCCCCTGCCTCCGGGCTTGGGCACGTTGATCGGATTTGGCGCCTACGCCCTCGAAAAGTCGCTGCGACCCGGACTCCTGCATCCGACGTTTGGCCGACGTCTTGGGTTTCGCCCGGTCGTTGTCGACGCGCGCACCTGTGAAAGCGCCGAGGAGGTTGCAGCGCTGATCCTGGCTTCGTCGTCGACACCGCCCTTTACCCCGATCGGTAGCTTTCGTGGCGAGGCGCTGATCGATGGCGGGGTGATCGACAACGTGCCGGCGTGGCTGGTCGAAGAACACGCCACACTCACTCGCAACCTGGTGCTCCTGTCGCGGCCCTATCCCCAGGGGGTGCTCGGTCGCCAGGGAGACCGCCTCTATCTCGCGCCGACAGCACCGGTTCCCTGCGAGTGCTGGGATTACACCCGCTCGGATCTCGTTGAGGCGACCTACGCGATGGGCACCCGCGAAGCCGCACACCATGAGCCGCTGCTCGGCCGCTTTTTGGACCGTGCGAGCTGAGGTCGGTGTCGCGGATCAAGACAATTAACGCTGAGCAGCTGATCGAGTTGCTTGATCGTGAAGTATGCTCGGTTGGCGGTGGTGACCGTGGGGTCGACATGGCGGCGAAATACGTGTGTTGGCGGGCGCTTGATCCGGTGGATGAAGATGAGTTTGTACTGATCGCTAGGCTTGAATGCGTTGATTCAATCGACTGTGAATACACTGCGGAGTGTAGCTATTGGTCGGCGGAATACCCGTTTGCTCTTTGCTATTATCCGAATTATGGTGCCTCTGTGTATGTTGCCTTCGGTGGCTATTATTTGGTGGTTCGAGAATTCGGCGGTCATGTGCCAGAGAGACGATGCCGTCGTCTCCAGCGGGATTTGATTGTTTTATAGGGAGTGCGAATGGACTCTGTGGGCGGCATGGAGTGCATGACGTGCGGTCTCCCGGGTCCTACTACAGGCTTCACGCAGTCATGAGTGGAGGCTTGCGCGGTCTTCATAGTCAGCCCCCAAAACAAAAGCTGTGAGGGGAGAGGCGGAGGACGTCGCGCAGGGCCGAGCAAGGGGGGTCCCACTCCTCAGACAGGTCGGAGCGCGCGTCGACCCCTAAAGGGGTCGATGCACGTCCTAGACTCGCTCGCGAGACCCCCCTCGCTCGACCCACCAGCACTTCCTCCAGGCCGTTGAGAGAGAGCCGGCGAGCACAGGCTGAGGTGATTTTCGAGTTGGTTGCGCAGGGGGAGAGCCGGCGGGCGCGGGCTGAGGTGATTTTCGAGTTGGTTGCGCGGGGGGAGAGAGCTGATGGTCAGTTTGGCACTCGTTGCTGGTC
>CAYYUP010000066.1:0-21981 GCA_964474905.1 uncultured Nannocystis sp.
GAATTATAGATGTGATGCGGGATCTCGTCGCCCATGCTCACCGCTTAGAGCGGTGCTCGTCTCGCTCTGTTCGGGTACCTGCTACTCTGGGTCGCCGATGAAGCTCTACGACGAACTCGCGAATTGGTGGCATTTGCTCTCTCCGCCCGAGGAGTACGCCGAGGAGGCGGCGATCTTCGACCGGCTCCTGCGGGCTTCGCTCACGGGTTCGCAGCGCACGCTCTTGGAGATCGGCTCGGGAGGGGGTAATAACGCCTCTCACCTCAAATCGGGATGGCAGATGACCTTGGTGGATCTGGCGGCGGGCATGCTCGCTCAGAGCCAAAAACTCAATCCTGAGTGCGAGCACCACCTCGGCGATATGCGCGACGTCCGGCTCGGGCGGACCTTTGACGCGGTTTTTATCCACGACGCGATCTGCTACATGACGACGGTCCAGGACCTGCAAAGGGCGATCGAGACCGCGTATATCCATACTCGTCCCGGGGGGGTGTTTATGGTGGTGCCCGACCACACAAAAGAGAACTACCAGCCGAGTACCGCGAGCGGCGGCAGCGACAGCGATGCGGACGGGCGGGCTGTGCGGTATCTCGAGTGGGATGTCGATCCAGACCCCGACGATACGACGACGATCGTGCACTACGCCTACCTGTTGCGGCAGGCGGACGGCCAGGTGAGGGTCGAGCACGATAGCCGGCATTACGGGCTCTTCTCGCGGCAGGTATGGCTGGATGCGCTGACCGCCGCGGGCTTTTTGGAGGCCCAGAGGATCTTTGTCGAGCACAGCGAGCTCGAGCCTGGCAGTTACCAGGTCTTTATCGGGACTAAGCCTGAGGATGCGCCCACGAGCTAGAACGCCGCCTTCTTGCCGTCGGCTCCCATCTGTTCTTCGAGAGGGACTATCATCGGCGCATGCGCAGCCCCAGCCACGCTTTTGTCCCCGGTCTTGTCGCGCTCTCGCTGGCGCTCATCGGCTGCGTTGGCGACGATCCGCAGAGTAGCGAAGCGGGCAGCGGATCGAGTCCTGGATCGAGTTCTGGTGCGAGTTCTGGATCGAGCGGCGGGCCGACGACGTCGAGCACATCGACTGGCGAGAGCGAATCGGGCGAGAGCGAATCGGGCGAGACCGACTCGCCACCGACTTACACCATCGGTGGCGCTGTGCAGGGGCTTGTTGGCGCTGGCCTGCGCTTGGGGAATATCGACGGGCAGACCCTCGAAATCGCGGCAGATGGCCCCTTCACCTTCGAACTGGCGGTCATGGACAGCGAGGACTACGGGGTTAGCATAGAGGTCGGGCCGCAGGTACCGGATCAAATATGCACAGTGTCGGCGGCCAGCGGCACCCTCGCTGGGTCGGATGTGCAGGACGTACTTGTGCGCTGTCAAACGCCGATTCGCCATGTGCTGGTGATCGGCATCGACGGGCTAGGGGGTGCCTATTTGGGGGATATCGAGACCCCCGTGCTGGACGCCCTAGCGGCGGATAGTGTCGCGACGATGGCGATGCAAAACGCTTTGCCGACCATGAGCGCGCCCAATTGGATGTCGATGATCGCGGGCTCCAGCCCCGACCAGCACGGGGTGCTCAGCAATGGTTGGTCGCCGGGAGATTCTCAGCCGACGCCGACCTTTTTTGCGGTTGTACGCGAGCAGCTGCCAGGTGCGAAGATCGGCATTTTTCACGATTGGGGAGCCTTTGAGGAGTTGGTCGAGCCTGGGGTCGCGACGCATATCGAGAGTCCCGGCGACGAGCACGAAACCATGGTCGCGGCGCTCGCCTGGATGAAGGCAGAGCGGCCTGAGCTGCTCTTTGTGCATCTGGATCACGTGGATCATGCAGGTCATCTTCACGGCTGGGGTGGCGATGATTACGTCGATGCGGTGGAGTTTGCCGATGTACTGGTAGGGGATGCGCTCGCAGCCCTAGAGGTCGCTGGCATGCTGCCCTATACGGCGATTTTGGTGAGTGCGGATCACGGCGGTGATGGCCTCTCGCATGGCGATGATACGTCCTTGGAGCGGCCGATCCCGCTTATTTTTCGGGCCCCGCAGGTCTCCGAGACCGCGGTCACGCGGGAGCTTCGCATCTTTGATATCGCGCCGACGGTTGTGGCGCTTTTTGGTCTTCAGGCGCCCTCTTCGTGGATCGGACGGCCGATCGTCGAGGGCCTTGTGGGCGCCGAGCTGCCCCTAGGTCCCCAGGCATCGGCGGATGTCGTCGCTGTTATGGAGTACGAATGGCGTTATGATGATAAGGGCAGCGGCGCCCTTGCGGATGTGTCGATCTGGCGACCGTTGCCGCCGCCCGGATATGTCGCTCTGGGGGACGTTGTCGTCGGCGGCCATTCGCCGCCAGTAAGCTCAGCGCTGGTCGTCCGCGACGAGCCGGGCACGACCGCGAGGCCGCTCGGGTACGAGCGTATTTGGGACGATCGGGGCAGTTTTGGGGATCATGATGTAGCTATTTGGAGCCCGATTGCGCCGCTCGGCTTTGTCTGTTTGGGGGACGTCGCGGCGCAGCTCTACGACAGCGAGCCATCGCCGGAGATCATGCGCTGCCTACATCGTGATCGGCTGCTTTGGGGGGTCCGGGCGCAGACCTGGAGCGACGAAGGTTCGGGGGCTTGGGAGGATCTGGGGCTGTGGACCTGTGGGGCCGGCGAGCGCGGCGGGTCTGCTGCAAATACCTTCATCGCCCGGCGACACCACGATGATCCGGGCTATCCTAAGTGTTGGGTGATCGCAGATTAGACCCGAGCGCCGCTTCGATATCGACGAAGTGGCGCAGGTGGGCGTGGTAGTCTTCGCCATGATCTCCGTTCCGATCGAGAATGCTCGAAGCTTTCGCGGTACATGTACGCTCAAGGCCGCGAGCTGGGTCGCGATGTCTCTTGTGATGGTCGCGCAGCTGGCGTGTTCGGGCGAGAGCGAGGCCAAGCGCTTGGGGGTAGGGGATGCGTTCGCCCGCTGTGTGACCCTTCGGCAGGCGAGCTACCTCGAGCATGGGGCCAAAGAGGGTGCGTCCGCGGGGTCTTTTGAGCGCGTGCTCGAGGCTGAGCAGATCGCCCAAAGTGTATCGATATGGGTGTCCCCCGAGGGCCTGGATGTGGCCGCCGAGAATTGGCGCCGCCGCCTTCTCGAGGCGACGAGTACCGCAGAGCAAGCAAAGCGTCTGGCTCATTGCGATCGCACACTCGTCTGTGCGCCCATGCAGCTCAACAGCGCTGGCTTGGGACCCCTTGCGGGCGCAGGAAGCGAGGTGCAGGCTCAGGCGGGGGCACTCAGGGCCTGCGCCCGGGAGTTGCGGGCGCTCGGGGCGTTTCGCGAGCAAGTCCAGAACTCTGTCGAGGGTATACTCTCGAGTGGGGATTTGGCACCGCTGCACTCGATCGCAGAGGTGTTGCCGCTCCTGTTGCCAGAGGGCCCGACAGGCCTAGATTCCCCGAGTCTTGGCGGTCTTCGGATCACCGAGAGCGCAGTCTTTCGCGCTTGGGTCGGCTTTGATCCCAAGCGCTGCCCCGACGCCACGAGTAAAGATCCGCGGGAGTGCGAGGGGCTTGTTTTGGAGTCTGTCACCTGGAGCGGCGAGCAGGCGAGCCGCAGGCTCGACAGACCCGAGGGGCTGATTGTTTGGCAGGACCTGACGATCGACGAGCAGGGCCAGGTGATTGCCTACAGCACCTGCCGGCCGTCAAAGAAAGACCCCGTGGCAACCTGTATGCTTCGACAGGGCATGGGGGGTGCAGGTGAGAGCGTCGCGCTGAATCTGCGTATTCGTAGCGAGCAAAAAGAGGCCCTGCGCGACGGTACTGTCAGTCTCGACGAACTCGCACCAAAGGCTCCCAAATGGGCCGTAACGGCGCTCTCTAGTTTTTCTCGGGTGATCCCGGAGGTCGCCATTTCGGCAGATTCGGGCGATGTAAAATGGAGGGAGGAGGGCGAAATAGCCTGGACACCGCGCGTGGGCGACCCGCAAAAGGGGCGACGCTTTGCGATCATTTCGCGACAGGGCACGCTGCTGCTCCTGCGCGAGGGGCCCTTGGCCGAGCGCTCTGCGCGGCTCGTGCGATTGCCGGAGGAATCCATCGTCGGTGCTAGGTTGCGTGTGCTCTCGCCATCGCGGCTCGCGATCACGGGCGGCCCACGGCGGGCTGGGCTGCCCGCCTGGGTCGTGATCTCTGATGATGCTGGCGAGACCTGGGCCGGGCGCTAGGTGCCCGGCCTGCCGATTACGAGAGTCCCTCGGCGCGCAGCATGCTCTGCACCGAGGGGCGCCCGAGCATGGTCTTGCCGAGCTGCGTGAGCTTGGGAAGAGTGTGCATATCAAAGCCTGTAGCCTCGGCCCACCTGTACATTACAAAGAGATAGGGATCCGCGAGACTAAAGCGTTCGCCCAGAAGGTAGGGGCCCTGTAACAGTGTTTCTAGGTGCGTTAGCGCCTTGAGAAAGCGAGCCCGTGCGCCGATAACAAAGGCCTCGTGGGCCTTCTCGGTTTCGACATAGCGCTGCGGAAAGTACATCTGAGAGACCGGCGGATGTGCGGTTGAGTTGGCGAAGGCGAGGGCCTCGTAGACACGTGCGCGGTCGATGGGTGAGTCGGGCACAAGCTTGGCGTTTGGCCTGAGAGCGGCCAGGTAGGTGTCGATGCCGAGTTGTTCGGTGATCGCCAGGCCGCTTTCTTTGACCTGCAACGCCGGCACCTTGCCCAAGGGGCTGGCCTCCAGGAGTTGGGCCCGGGTCTCGGGGCTCGAGACGCAGATCTGATGCTCCAAGTCGAGTTCATGCAGGAGGATATGGGGTCCCATGGAGCAGGAGCCGTGGATCGTATACAGTGTGAGCATATTCGCTTCTTTCATCGGATGTGGAGGCGTCGGTGACAGAGCCAGCTTGGGGTAGAAAGCCCATCAACACGAATAAGATCTTGGTATAGTCGGAATCGACATGAGTAATGACCTGGATCTCAACCTCTTGAGGGCGTTAAATGCGTTGCTTCTGACCCAAAGCGTCTCGGCTTCGGCGCGGCGTCTTGGGGTGACCCAGCCGGCGATGAGCGCTTCTCTAAGACGTCTGCGCCTCCATTTTGGCGATCCGATCTTGGTTCGGCGGGGCAATCAGATGCTGCCGACACCGCTGGCGGAGCGCCTCTTATCTTCGGTTGGCGAGGCGATGGAGGCGGTGCGACGAGCGTTACGCCCCGAGGATGCCGAGTTTGAGCCCGGTGATCGAGCGATGAGCGTATGCATCGCGACCACGGACGATGTCATCTGCGTGCTCGGTCCGGCGCTGATGCAGTATTTTAAGAAGCGAGCACCCGGCGTCCGATTGTCGATGCAGACGCTCAATTCACGTTACAATCTGAGCGCGCTAGAACTCGGCGAGGTCGATGTGGCGATCACCGTCGATTGGCAGGCTCCAGAGCAACTCCGGCGTCGTCCGCTCTACGTCGATAAATTTGTCGTCGTACTGCCAAAGCAACACCCGATGGCGGCGCAGCGGCTCACTGCGCGGCGATTTGCGGCCAGCAAACATTTGCTTGTAGCGCCCTTTGGTGGCAAGACTGGGCCTCTTGACAAGGCCCTCGCAAAGTGTGGACTCGCCCGCGAGATCACGCTTTGCGTCCCCAATTTTGCCCTGGTACCAGTGTTGCTGAGGGATCGTCCCGAGCTAGTCTGCACAATGCCCGAACTCGCAGCTAGGCGTCTCTTTGCCGACCAGGAGGTAGTATTGCAGCGGCCGCCCTTTCAGCTCGATCCCCTGCGATTTGAGGTCTACTGGCATCTGCGATCGCAACGTGATCCGGTGCATCGATGGATCCGCGGGGCGCTGGTGGAGGTCAGCGCGGCCCTTACATGACGGTTGCCAAGGCTTTAGCTACGGGCGGCGTAGGCGAGCAGGCCAGCGCGGAGGATCGCCAAGCAGCGGTGCAGTTTTTCGGTGTTGAGCACGTAGGCGATGCGGACTTGGTTTCGCCCTTTTCCGGGGGTCGCATAAAAACCCTCGGCGGGCGCCATCATCAGGGTCTCGCCGTCGAGATCAAAGGAGCGCAGGAGGAAGATGCAGAAGTCCTGGGCATCGTCGACGGGCAGATCGGCGATCAGATAGAACGCACCGGCGGGCCGCGGACAGGAGACGCCGGGGATGGCGTTGAGGCCACTGACGAGCAGATCGCGGCGCTCCCGGTAAGCGTCGATCATGCCGCGCATGTCGGCTTCCGGGGTGTTTAAGGCCGCAGCAGCAGCGAATTGATCGACCGTCGGCGGTGATAGGCGAGCCTGGGCAAAGCAGAGGCAGGCGTTGTAAAAATCGGGGTTGCGGGTGATCAGGCAGCCGATCCGCACGCCGCAGCCGGAGTAGCGCTTGGAGACGGAGTCGATGACGACGACGTGGTCTTCGAGGCCGGGGACCCCGAGGATCGATGGCGCGACTGCAGGCGGCTCGTCCTTGGCGGGCGGGACCTCGGGGTAGACAAACTCGCGGTACACCTCGTCGACGATCAGGAAGATGCCGTGTTCGACACAGACTTGGCCGAGCTCCCGCAACTCTTCGTGGCTGAGCACCATGCCGGTGGGGTTGCCGGGCGTTGGCACGACCAGCGCTCGCACCTTGGGACCGATGGCCTCACGCACACGCGATGCGGGCAGGCGAAAGTCCTCGCTCGCGTGGGTGGTCACAGGCACGACCTCGACGCCGAGCATGTGGGCGAACCCGTGGTAGTTGGTGTAGTAGGGCTCGATTACCAGGAGTTGGTCGCCGGGATCACAGGCGGTGGCGATCGCGAAGAGCAGTGCCTCGGAGCCGCCGACGGTGACGAGGATCTGGTCGGCACGGATCGCCGCACCGGCGACATCGAGGCGGTTGTAGTAGCTCGCGAGCGCCTCGCGGTAGTCGAGAAAACCCTGCGAGGGCGCGTAGGCGACGACCGGCTCATTAAACGCGCGGTAGGCCTCGAGCATCGGTGCGACGGTCGGTAGATCCGGCTGGCCGATGTTGAGGTGGTGTACGTGCACGCCCCGTGCCCGAGCAAAGTCGGCGTGGGGCATGAGACGACGGATCGGGGAGGCGGGCGCGTTGGCACCGCGACAGGAGAGGCCGATGGATCGCATGGTGAGAGCGCAAGGATGGGGCCCGAAGGGATCGTCCGCCTAGTCCTGATCTCTGATGGCAGGGCGTTTAGTCCGGGGATCGGAGCCGATGACAAAACGGGCTGGATCGCGTCTCAGAGCTTGCTTAGGGCCCTTTACCACCGTTGGCGCGTTGTTCGGGGACTCGCTTGGGTCTGCCCCGGCGATCGCGAGGGCGGGCGCGATCTCCAGCGCCCTGCGGAGGTCGCCGGAGTCGCGGGCTTCGTCTGGTTCGTCTGGTTCGTTTGGTTCGTCTGCTTTGGGGTCATGCTCTGACGCAGGCGCTACCAGGTCGCGGACTCATTCGTTTCGATCGGCGACACGAGGTTGCTCGCGGGAAGAGACGATGATCTCGTGGTTGTCCTCCCAGTCGGGCCAGTTGGGGACATCGATCGCGATACGTGCGGACCATTCGAGCTGGTTGTCTACGGTCATGAACGATGGAGGGGCGTCCTCTGGGATCACAAAGCTCTGTTTAAAGAGCGCTCGATGCCCTTTTCGGAGCTGGATCGGGCCGGAGATCCTCTGCTCCTGGGAGGAGCGGATGCTCGTGTACCTGGTGGTCGTGCTGTTTTTGCCGGAACTCGTGGTGTGGAGGACAATCTCCTCCGCGACTAGCTGGGTAACGATGTTGTTGATCTCGCCGGACTTGCGGGGGGTGAAGGTGGTTGTGATCTCGACAGTATCGCCGCCCCTGGGAGCGCTCGGGCTGTGGCTTACGGCGACGTGTCCGAGACTTGACGACGCGACCAGGTTTTGCAAATCAGTGAGGAGACAGATCATTCCTAGAAAGATCAAAAAACCAGAAACGAAGATGCCGGAGCCGTATGAGTCGAGATCGGTGATGACGAAGTAGAGCAAACTTCCGCCCATGGCCAAAAGCACGAGGCCGAGGAGCGAGGCCTTGGTCAGCCTGGTGCGGGCGATCGTCGGTGTGTGGCCCTTTGGGTGGTAGGTGCTGGCATTGGGCCCCGGTAGCACGAGAAATTTCGATTTGTGGGTTGGGTCGAGCGCCCATGGGATGTCGATCGCGACCTGGATGTACCAATCGACGTTTAGCTTATCCCCGTGGTAGGTGACCGGCCCCTGCGGGATCTGGAAGGAAAAGGGCAATGTCTTGGTCTCGCCAGCCGTGAAGGAGCCGCATTTGGTCGTGGTGGTATCGACATTCGAGCTGCTGAGGTTGCCGGCCCCGTGAGCGACAAAGATCAGCTTTACGATGATTCCGTTACATTTGCAGTCCTCCTTGGCCCGGATCTCGATCGAGCCCGATATGGTTTCGCCGGTCCACCAGGTGAGATCATTGCGGTCAAACCTCAGGGAAAAAGAATCAAAATTAGACAATGCCATTCACCTCGATGCTTTGGAGTCAACTCCAGAGTTCGAAGAGGATAGCGTGAACGTTGTTGCGGTGACGAGGTATGCAAGTCCCGAAGCGAGGGCGGACGGCTCGCGGTTCTGGCCGCCGGGCTGCGCCGTGGTCGATGGCGGATCAGTATCGCCCGCTGAGGTTTTTTCGGCTGGGTAGCCGGGCCGTCGGAGGCTCAGAAAATGATCGCGACGCCGTCGTGGGTCGGGCGCAGGGCGAGCTTCTTGGCCTTGCGCTGCTTGACGATTTTGGCGAGGTAAAGGCCGCTGTAGATCAGCACGAGACCACCGTAGACCGTGAGCACGTAGCCGCCTGTGTAGAAATTCTTGCTCTTGTCGCTGGCGTCTGGTGCGGCCAGGTCTTTCTCTTTTTTGGCGAACACAAGGAGCGCGATGCCGCCGCCCAGGGCAGCAGCGCCGGTGGCCAGCGCTGTGCTGCCGAGGATCAGCTGGCGGCGGTCGGTCTTCTTGAGCTGGCGCTTGCGATCCTCGAGTTCGGCGATGCGCTGGTCGATGATCAGCCCGGTGTCGCCGTCGGCCTCGGGACGGTAGGCTTTGTAGCGCTCGAGCGCGTCGCCGATGTGTCCCTGGGCCTCGGCGACGACAGCCAGGTTGTAGGTCATCGGTGCCCATTCGGGGGCGAAGAAAGCCGCCCGCTTAAACTCGGACTCGGCCTTGCCGTAGGCACTTGCATTGAAATGATCATAGGCCTTGCCGAGGTGCAGCATCGCCTGCTCGGGCAGCTCGCCGCCGCTGGTTACTGCGTGCACGGCTTGGCCCAGGGTGTGCGCCGAGGCGGATGCAGGGGTCGATCGCAGGCCTAGGGCGGTGGCGCAGGCGAGGGCTACGGTGACGCTTTGAATGGAGCGATGAGAGTGAGGCATGGGTCTCGCTTTAGGAGGGATCGGCGTTGGGCTCGATCACGTAGGAATGCGTGGTCCGGGCCCAGCGGCTGAGGGGAATCGTGCTCAGCTCTTGGCTGAGTTTGGCGGCGTAGTCGGCCCCGACGACGGCGCCCTGGGGACGCAGGCGCTTGAAGTCGGCTTCGTCGGTGAAGGCGAAGATCACGAGGGTTTCGAGGGCGCGCACGCCGGGCTCGCGGAGTGCTGCGATCAGGGGCTCGGTGCCGATCGGTGGCAGCTGCAGGGAGCCGCCGTTGATCTGCGGGAGAGGCAGATCGGGGCCGGGCCAGAGCACGCCGCCCGGTCCGTCCTCTTCGAGGTAGATCACGATCAGGGTGACCGGTTGGCTGGCGCGGATCTCGAGGGAGAGCGCTTGTCCCTCCTGGAGGACCATGGGCGCGTTGATCTCGAGGTCGAGGCTCTGCGCCTGGTGTTCGTTGCGTTTGAAGGTGAAGGCGTAGGCCTGCGGCGTCGACCACTGGATGACGTCGAGCTGCTTGGCGTCGCCCGATCGACCCGCGTTGGCGCCGATGCCCGCGTGGCCACCGGAGCCCCGAATTTCGCCGCTGGCGGTGCGCAGCAGCCTGCGCTCGCCGGCGCCGACGCGCACGGAGGAGACGATGACGTCGCCGCAGGGACCCCGGGTATCGGCCCGCAGCAGCTCCGTATTTTGCACGCTGTATTCGGCGTGCACCGAGCGACCGTAGCGGGCGCTCAGCCCCAGCAAGTCACGGTAGCCGGCGGCGAGTGTCGTCATATCGTCGAGCGCGACCTCGTAGTGCTTGTCGTACTCGGCGGGTGAGCGGCGGGTCTCGACTTCGCAGCCCGGGGCTAGGGCATCGGCGATGGTCCAGCCGCCGCTGTTTGAGATCTGGACCGCACGGCCGAGTAGCCCTTCGGGGTCGCCGAGTGGTTCGAGTAAAAAGTGGGTATCGGCGGTGAATGAGCCGACTTGGCCCATGACCGCGTCATCGGCCTCGGGCACCGCCAAGAAGCCCTTTTTTGTACAACCCGCGGCGGTGATGAGCACAGCCCCGAGCGTGAGAACGAGATCGCGAAGACGGATGGATCGCAGCCTGTGCATGGCGATGTCTCTCTTCTCTCAGCGGGCGTAGCCCCAGCCGATGATCAGCTGGTCGGGATCGCCGACTTTGGAGCCGAGCGAGAGCTCGGGGTGTTGCTCGCGGTTGTCGCGTTTGGCCTCGCGGCTGACCCGTGGGGAGATCCAGTCGTGCAGCTCTTTGAGGGAGATCTGGCCGTCGCCATCGATGTCGGCCGCGCCAGTGCCCAGGGCCTCGAGCAGATGGCTGGTGAAGAGCCCGCCCTGGCCATCGGCAGCGGGCCCTGAGATCTCAGCGCCGGTCGAGGCCGAGAAGAGTGTGACCCGGCCCTTTGCTTTGGTCTTGGCGACGCGAACCAGCGGGCGGGTGCCCTTGGGCAGCACCGAGCGGCCACCGGCGCCCGAGAAGCAGGAGTCGGCGAAGGCGATGACCTCCTTGGCGCGTGTCTGCTCGAGCTTGTCGACGACGTCGCGCATCTGCAGGGCGGTGTCGGCGAGATAATTCGGATCGCCGTCGTAGGGCACGATGTACGAGGTGCCCTTGGTGGGCTCGGGCGCTCCGTGGCCGCTGTAAAAAAAGTACACGCGGCCGCCGGGGGGCACGTTGGCGGCGAGCCAGCGCAGCTCCTTGGTGATGTCGGAGCGGCTCGCACGTTCGTCGAGCAATACCCGGAGGTTCTCGGCGGGCATGCCAAAGGTTGTGCGCATCACCTCGGCGAAGCGCTCGGCGTCGATCCTGGCCCCGGTGGCCGCGGGCACGTCGCGGTAATTTTCGATGCCGATCACGAGGGCGTAGGAGGTCGGCTGCGGACTGGCTGTGAGGAATTTGGGGTCGCTCTTGCTCGGGCGTTTTGAGCCGCGATCGTCGGCGCTGCGAAGGGGCTTTGAGCTGGGCTTTGAGCTGAGCTTTGAGGGGCTTTGCCGGCGTTCGCTCGTGCGGGCGGGGGTGGTGCCGTTGCTCAGCAGGCCCTCGGGGAGGATCAGCGCGGGCAACTCCCCCGGGGGGGTAATGACGGCGAGGTCTTTGCTCGAGCCCGCGCAGGCGCTGAGGAGCGGCGCGGTGAGCAGAGCGGTGAGCAGGGCGGCAAGGCTTGGCCGCAGGTGTTTAATTGCAAATAGAGTCCGGCTCGGCGACATCGGGGTCCCTCCGTGGCGAAGTTCGCGGAGCCGCCTATACCACTAGTCAGCGCATCACTGAGCTGTCTCTTAGGACGGCGCTTGAGCAGGCAGAAAAATCTCTGCGAGCAAGCAGCGGGCTGAGCCACCGCCGACCGCTTCGACGGTGGGGATCGCGACCGGCAAGAGGGCGCTCTGTCGCTCGAGAGATCGGCGCTGGGCGGGCAGCAAGGCCGCGAGCGCGGTGGTCGAGAGTACCAGTAGGGGAGAGCCGTTGCGGTTGACGAGCTGCAGCATGTTGCCGGCAAAGGCGTCCAGTTGTTCGGCGGTCAGTTCGATCACAGGCCCGCGCTCATGGAGGGCCGCTGCGACCGTGTGCCGTTCGCGCGTGGGGATCTGCGAGAGCCCGCAGAGCGAGATGCCAGCGGCGAGGCTGAGCAGCACATTGGTGTGGTAGATCGCGGCGTTGGAGAGATCCTGTGCGCCGAAGAGCACGAGTTCGAGATTGTGCGTTGCAGCCCAGGCCGCGGCGAGGTTGGCATCGGTGCGCGGCGATCGACAGGCGAAGACCCGGCGCCGATCGGGGGTGTCGATCACGAGGCTGCCGGTGCCCTCGAGCGCTCGACCGGCGGCGGCTTCGTGGCTCCAGTCGACAACTTCGCTCACCTGAAAGCGATCGCGGAGGCTGGCGATGAGGTCTCTGCGGATCTCAGCGCGGCGGCTCGGCGTCGCCATTGGATAGATGAACACACGGCCGTCTCTGTGCGTGCTCAGCCAGTTGTTGACGAAGGGCGCGTCGGGGCGGGGCGGGGTCGGCGTGTCCTGCCAGAGTTCGACGTGCACACCGGCATCGACGAGCGCACCGGCCATCACTTCGATCTCACGGCGGGCCGTGCTCGCGACTCCCGTGGGATCGGTGGGGCGGCGGACAAAGGCGTTGCTCTCTGCAGTCTCGGCGTTAAAGCCGAAGGCGGCGGGCAGCAGCATAATTACGGCGTTTGCGAAGGGCTGCACGGGGTTCATGGCGCGAATGCGGGGACTCTACACCCTCGTTGCCGAAGCGTGATGTGCATAGTTGTTCGCGCTTGCGGCCGCGGCCGCAGAGGCCTAGCGTACTTGGCATGGTGTCTTTGCGAGTGTGCTTCGGTGGGTTTGCGTGCCTCCTTGCCGGCGTGCTCGGCTGTGGTGATGACGCTGCCGGCAGTGGATCCTCGAGCGGTGACTCGGCGACTTCGGGGGGCTCCGCGAGTAGCTCCAGCGGCTCCGGTGGGGGGGAGAGCGAGAGCGACAGTGAAGGCGAGACCAGTACCGGCGGCGAGGGCTCGGCGTTGCCCGGGATCTACGGGGTGCCAAACCTCGACGACGACGACAAAGACGGCCAAATCGATTGGCGGCAGGGGATCTTCGCCGGCGACAACGATCTGGCGAACTTTTCCCTACCCAAAGGGTACGTCGATGAGCTGGCCGCAGACGATCGCGTCGAGCTGACCCTGAGCGGCGAAGTCGACTACGTGCGCCTGTGGATGGACGATGAAGTCGCCCTGGGCGAGCGCGACGGCGAGGTCCTGACGACGCTCACCCTGAGTGCCGCAGATGCCGCAGAAACAACGTTTAAAGTTGAATTTGGCGACTTTATGCGCGGCGCAACGATGCATGTGCGCCGCCTCAGCAGCGCCGACGACGAGCTCCGTCAGGACGACGTCGAACTCTGGTCGGCGCCGATGTTGGTCAATCACCACCTGCAAAATGCGGAGTACGTGTGGGCGGTGAAGGCGAATTCCAACACCTCGATGACCACTACGATCGCCGAGGTCGTCGGCGATCGTTTTGTGCTCGTGCAGAGTTCCGATGTGTGGATCCAAGACGAACTCGAGTGGGCTTTGGCGACCGCTCCGGGACAGCGATTAAACATCGCCATGGATTCGATCCGCGACCGCCCCCTGGATGCCTACGTCAAGGGTTTAAAGGCACCCGATGTGCAGCCGATGACCTGGGGCGACCCCAAGGAAGAGACCACCGAGGACAAGTTTGGCAACATGGAGGTCACGCCGCCGCACAGCGCCGGGGGTACCGACTATCCCTTCGGTCGCATCTATTACGGTGGCGGAGCGAGCTGTGGGCCAAATCCCCAGATTCGGGCCCACCTCGATCGCCAGCGGGTGCAGGAGCCGATCGAGGTCGACACTTGTTGGCTCTGCGTCGGTCACGTCGACGAGTTCATCTCGTTTATCCCGGCTCCAAATTCGGACAAGGGATTTAAGTTGCTGATCGCCGACGTCGACGCGGCCTACGCGGTGCTCGAGGCGCAGCCGCCTGGGACCGCGTTGCCGCGCTACCAGAGCACCCACGGGTACGGCACGATCGGTGCGATCGTCGACGACCAGGCCCTGCGCGCGCTCAACCACGACCTCCAGGCTGACCGCATCGATCCGGTTCGCGAGCAGCTCATGGCCGAGCTCGATCTCGACGAATCTGATGTCGTGCGCATGCCGGCGCTCTTCGAGCGGATCTGGGGCTGCGCCTACAAGGACAACGCTGTGGCGGCCCTGATCCCGGGCATGCTGAACCTGACAGTCGTCAATTTTGCCGGCGAACCGATGCGGATCTTTGTCTCGGATCCCTTCTTGCGCAGCGACGAGGGGAGCCAGGGCGGGGATCCCTTGATCGCGAATTTTAAGGCCGTGCTGCCCCCCGAGTACGAGATCCACTTTGTCGACGATTGGTACACCTATCACGTCGCGATCGGCGAGGTGCACTGCGGCATGAACGTCGCCCGTTCGCCGAGCGGCGATTGGTGGACCCAGGCACGCCACCTCTTTTCGGATCTCTAGAGGACAACCCCCATGGATCGAACCACGCGCATGTCTCCCCTGCTCCTGTCGTTTTCGTGGCTCCTGCTGGGCGCCTGCGATAGCGGCGAGCCCCGTGATCCCGAGCCGCGCAGCGACGATGCGTCGGAGCTGGTGATGCCGATGGCCGCCCCCGAAGGTGCGGGTGCGGCCGGTATTGGCGAGGTGGGAGCGGAGGCGGATTCGGAGCCCGCGCCCGTCCGCGAGGGCGAGGCGCTGCAGGATTTTTTGCGGATGCTGGAGCCGGTCTCGACCCGCGCTGGGCACCTCCGATTTACCGCTCCCGAGGTCGCGACGCCCGAGGCGACGCAGATCTTCGCCGCTCGTCTGGTGGTTGCAGCGGTCCCGCAGGGGCAGCGTCTGGCGCTTGCCGAGGTGCTGCATCGGAGCGGCGGCGATTGGTCGGCCGCGAGTTTGCTGCAGCTGGGGCTCGAGGAGGATCCGCAGGTGCGGGCGATCCTCGTCGGTACTCTGGCGAAGGCGCCGACGGAGGCCGCGCGCAGGGGTCTTGTGCGTGGGCTCGTCGATCCTGATCCGCAGGTCCGTCGCGCGGCCTGCGAGCTCGCGGGTGTTGCGGCGGCGGCCGGTGGTGACGACTCGGTACGGGCATCGCTCCTGGCCGCGCTCACCGACGACGATGCCGCGGTCCGCGGGGCGGCGGCCAGGGCCCAGGGGCTGCTCGGTCAGAGCACGAGCTTTGCGGCCGTCATGTCCGGACTGGCAGATGTCGACGCCGAGGTCCGACTGCAGAGCTTACGGGCCTTGCAGCGGATCGACAGAGCCCGTGCGGCTGCGCTGCCGGAGGTCGCGGCCTTGGCTGCAGACGCGGAGGATGCTCGGGTCAAGCGGGTGGCGACGCAGCTTCGCGCCGAGGTCCATCCCTAGCGTCTGTGGGGGCTAGCCCTTGGCCAACCACTGGCGCGTGAAGTCGGTGGTATCGCGGTAGCTGGCCCGGATTTCGTCGACGAGCGTGCGCTCGATCTTGCCGCCGATCAGCGGGATTCGGCAGGTGCATTCGCCGTCAAAAATCCGCCGCACCTGCTCGGGGCCAAGCACCTCGAGGCGGTAGACCCCGCGGGTGGTCAGCTTGTCCGCTGCGAAACCGGGGATCGTCTCGACTTGGATGCGATTGTCGCGGGCGGTGAAGGTGTTGTTTTCGGTGTAGCGGATCGCCCCCTTGATCAATTTTTTGATGAGTTTTGGAGCTTCGCGCTGGGGGGTGAGGATCTGTCGCCGTCGGATCACCAGCGAATCGCCCTCGCCCTCGCGCGTGCACTCGAGGAGTTGGCGGCCGATCCGAAGGTGGCGAAAGAGCGCTTCGTTGTAGGCATCATCGAAGAACACCTCCCAGTAGTGCTCGGCGGTGGTTTTGAAGTCATCGGTGATCGTGTACTGCATGGCGTCAGGGCCAGGTCACCATATTTTCGCGCTGAGGTCACGTGACGGTTGCCAGTGGATCGTCGGGGGCGATGCTGAGCGGTGGCCTGCCGATGCGCGTCGATGCGGACACGCAATGCGCGCGAGCGGAGCGTCTGTGGGTGACAGCATTCACGTCCGGCAGGCGTCCGAGCGTGCGATGCTTGTCGGCGCCGGATGATCGGAGAGAAGCTCGCGGATCGCTACCAGGTGCTCGCCGAGATCGGCAAGGGCGGTATGGGGGTGGTCTATCGGGCTCGGGATCGGGTGCTCGGCCGGGACGTCGCGATCAAGGTGATCTCGAGCGCCGGCAACGTCACCGATCAGACGGAGCAGCGATTCCGCGGCGAGGCGCAGACAGTCGCCCAGCTCGATCATCCGTCGATCATCTCGATCTACGACTTTGGTCGTTATCGGGGCTCGCTGTTTTATGTGATGCCGATGATCGAGGGTGTCTCCCTCGCAGACCTGATCCGGCGTCACGAGATCGGCGCGGCCGAGGTCATCGAGATCGGTACTCAAGTCGCAGAGGCGCTCGCCTATACGCATGCCCGGTCGATCGTGCACCGCGACATCAAGCCCGAGAACATCATGGTCACCCGCGAGGGCACCCAGCTGCGGGTGACGGTGATGGACTTCGGCCTGGCCATGAGCGCCAACGATGACGCGCTGACCAAGACCGGCGTGTTGATCGGTACGGTGACCTATCTCAGCCCGGAGCAGGTCGCTGGCAAGGTCGCCGACGCGGCCTCGGATGTCTATTCGTTTGGCACTGCGCTCTACGAGAGTTTGGCCCACGAGGCTCCCTTTGTCGGTGAGAGCCAAGCGGTGCTCTACCGGATTGTGCACGAATTTCCGCGGGCGCTCGGCGAGCGGGGTGTCGTTGTCGATGCCGATCTGGAGGCGTTGATCATGAGCTGCCTGGCGAAGGTGCCCGGCGATCGACCGGCCTCGATGGCGGCGATTGCCCGGATCCTTCGCCAGCTGAAGGTCCGTCACGAGAGCGGTGACGTCGGCGAGATCACCAAAATCGTCGCTCCCCTGCGACCGAGCACCAGTCCCTTTGTCGGTCGTCAGGCCGAGCTCTCAGAGCTGCAGCAGCGCCTCAACCGGACGATCGACGGCGAGGGGCATGTTGTCGTCGTGGGGGGTGATGTCGGTGTCGGCAAGACCCGGCTCTTGGGGGAGCTATCTTCGCTGGCTCGGGCGCGGGGCGTCACGGTGTTGCAGGGCAACTTGGCCGAGCAGGTTGGTGCCTTCCCCTACTTCGGGTTTTGCGAGGTCTTGGTCGACTTTTTTAAGGGCCAGACAACGGGCACCGAGAGACCGCTGCCGGACCTCAGCGACCTCGCGCCCGATCTGGTCGCGCTCTTCCCGACGCTCGGTGAGATCGAAGTGCTGCGGCAGGCTGCGGGCGGCGGGCCAGCTGTCGATGCGACGCGTGGGCGGGTGCTCGACAATCGGATTCAGCTCTTTGAGACCTTGGCGCGGGCGTTGGTGCGGTTGACCGTGGCGGGGCCCTTGGTCCTGGTCTTTGAGGATTTGCACGCCGCGGGCGCGTCGATCGAGGCGTTGCAATACATCGTCCGTCGGCTGAGCGCGACGCCGGCGTTGATCGTCGCGACCTACCGAACGAGCGAGGTCGACAAGGCCCATCCGCTCACCCGACTCATCGACGAACTGCGGGGCTCTCGACGCTTCGAAATTCTCGATCTCAAGCCGCTCACGCGGGCCCTGCACGGCGAGTTACTGGCGGCGCTGTTTGGTGAAACCTCGATCTCGGAGGCGGTCGCCGAGCGCCTCTTTGAGGCGACCGAGGGCAACCCCTTATTCACCAAAGAGGTGGTGCACGCGTTACTCGCGGACAAGGGGGAGACCGCTGCGGATACGCTCTTGATGCTCCGTCCGAGCCAACTCTCGCGGGCCCTGCCGGCGACGATCCAGCAGGCGGTCGACCGCCGGATCTCGAGCTTGGCCGACGAGCAGCGGGAGGTCCTGGCGGTCGCGTCGGTGCTCGGCCGCAGTTTTGATGTCCGTGATCTCGAGCGCCTCGTAGGTGATGCGGATGGGCTCGACGAGGCGCTCGATCGCCTGATCGACGGCGCGCTGCTCGAGGAGGAGCGCCGCTCCCGGGGCGACCGGCTCTCTTTTGTCAGCGCTGTCGTCCGCGAGGTCCTCTACGCCCAGATCCCGCGTCGGCGTCGAAGGGGCCTGCACCGGCGTCTCGCCGAGCATCTCGAGCGGCGCTATGAGGGTCGTTTGGAGCGGGTCTACGCCCAGCTGCTGCACCACTTTGCCGAGGGCGATGTGCCCGAGCGTTCGGTCTTTTACGGGATCCGCGAGGCAAAGCACTCGCTCGAGGCGTTTAGCTCGGAGGAGGCGATCCGGGCCTGCCGGACCGCGCTCGAGTTCCTGGATGACGACTGGGAGGGTGATCCCGAAGCTGGGGGCGAGCTGCACGAGTTGCTCGCGCGGGCCTATCAAATGAGCGGCGATCTGGGTTCGGCGCTGCGCGAGGTCGAGGCCTCGATCGCCGTCTACCACCGGCAAGGGCTCGCCGAGGCCGAAGTGCGGGCGCTGCTTTTTGCGGCTCGTACTGCCTGGCACGCACGGCGGACGGCCGACACTCGGCGCTGGGTTGAGCTTGGCATCGATGCCGCTCGGGTTGCCGAGTGCGGCGATGCGCTCGGTCAGCTGCTCGCCCTGGCCGCGACTTTGGCGGGACTGCGGGGCGAGAATGATCTGGCGACGGAGCTTCTCCAAGAGGCCGACGCGCTCGACCGAAAACCCGACAAGGAGGGGCCTACCCAGCACTCTGGCGGACGTTTAGTGGTGGCTCTCGCGTCGCCCTCGGTCGCCTCTGAGCCGGCCGCGATGCAGTCGCAGGAGGACGTCGAGGTCCTCGCGAACATCTTTGAGACGCTCCTGGTTACCGATGACGATGGTCACCTCCTGCCCTGGTTGGCAGAGCGTTGGGAGCCGGGCGCCGACGATTGTTCGTTCCGCTTTACGCTGCGCGAAGACGTCTGTTTTCACGACGGTCATCGCCTTAGCGCAGACGATGTGATCGCCTCGTTGGAACGACTGATCCGGTTGCACGCTGGGGCCCTGCCGTTGGCGGTCGCTGATGTCGAGGGCGTCGATGAATTTCTCGCGGGTGCAGCCTCGCGGGTTCGGGGCATCACGGCGATCGAGGCGGGTGTTCTCGAGATCAAGCTGGGGGCGCCGCTGCCGATCTACCCGGTGCTGCTGGCGAGCCCGCTGGCGGCGATCACCAGAATCTCTGATAAGGCGGCCTCCGGGGGAGAACTGGCCAAAGGGACAGGTCCGTTTAAGTTGGCGAATCTCGGTGTTCGTTCGACCCTGATCGAGCGTTTTGACGGCTACTGGCGCCAGGCACCGGCTTATGTCGACGCGATCGATTTTCGCTTCATCGAAAGCACGCGGGCGATGACTGCGGGACTGCAGCGGCGCGAACTCGACATCATCCGCATCCTCAGCAACGAGGACATCGAGGAGGAAGTCGGGTCCCCTGGATCGCTCGGGACGTTGGTCGAAGGCCCGGTCAAGTTGACCTACTTCGCGCTCTTTAGCGGCGCAGAAGGTTCGCTCTGCCGGCGCCGCGAGGTCCGTCAGGTGCTCTCGCGGGCGGTGCCGGTACAAGAGCTCGTCTGGCGGGAACTCGGGCGTTTTGCGGTGCCCGCCGCGGGACTCATGCCTTCGGGCATTCTCGGCTACGATCCCGGACGGCGGAGGGAGTGGGTGGACACCACACGGGGCAGGGCGCTGCTGCAGGAGGCCGGTATTTTGCCGGGCACGGCTCTGTGCGTACTGGTCTTTCCGGTGATCATCGAGCGTTACGGCGCGTTCTTTGACGCGGTCTGCGAGCGTTGGGCAGCGCTCGGCTTTACGATCGAGGTCCAGAGGATCGACATGGGCACCTTCCTCGCCACCGGCGAGCTGCCGGAGGGCGCCGACGTGGTGATGCTCCGTTGGGGCGCCGACTACGATGATCCTGACGACTTCACCTACGGCAATTTTCACTCCCGGGGCGGCCGTTGGCGGGCCTTTTTTTGCTCCGAGGAGGCGGACCTGTTGCTCGAGCGCGGTCGCTGCGAGAGCGAGCCTGCGACTCGCGAACGTTGCTACCGGGAATTTGAGGATCTGCTCGAGCGGGAGGGCGCCGTATTGCCGCTTTTTCACGCGGTCGACTCGCGAATCGCCGGACCCGAGGTGAGGGGCATGCGGCTCTCGGGCAGCCCGCCCTTTGTCAATTACGCGAGGCTCAGCAAGGAGGCCGTGCGACGCCGGCGGAGCGAGCCTCAGGCTTCGGTGCTGCGGATCCCGATGCGGGGTGCGGTTCGGACTCTCGACCCGCTGCGGGGCGCCTATGCGGAGTGTCACGAGGTGCTCTCGGTGGTCTTTGAGTCGTTGACACGGCGCGTCGCCGGGGCCCAAATCGTGCCCTGGCTGGCGGAGTCGATCGAGTCCCAGGACGGCGGCCATAGCTACCGGATCCGCCTCCGCCGTGACATCACCTTCCACGACGGTCGACGCATGAGCGCCCGCGACGTCCGCTACTCCTTCGAGCGCATGCTCCGGCGGGCGGACGCGACCTCGCGTTGGCTTTACGCGCCGATTGTCGGTGCGCAGGAGCTTTTGACCGGGGAGGCGACCGAGCTTCGCGGGTTGCAGATCCACTCCGACTACGAGCTGACGATCGAACTCCTGCGGCCCTTGGTCTACTTCCCCGGCATGCTCTCGCACAGTGTCTGCGCGATCATCCCGGAGGGCGCCGATCGTCAGGGCGATCGCTGGCGGGACAACCCGACCGGGACCGGTCCCTTTCGCGTCGTCCGCTTTGATCCGGGTCGCCGTCTAGAGCTCGAGCGGGCGCCGGGGTATTGGCGGCCGGGCTATCCGCGAAGCCGCTCGCTGATCTTTGAGTTTGGAATCTCGCCAGCTGAGATCGCCAGCGGCTTTGAGGGGGGGCGCTACGCGATCGCGGGCGAGATGATGCCGGCGGATGTCGAGCGTCTGCGTTGCGATCCGACCTACGCCTCCGGGTACCGCGAGGCGCCGGCCTGTGCGACGTATTTTATCGCCTGCAATACCCGTCGCGGGCCGCTCGCCGACATCCAACTTCGTCGCCAAATCGCCGCGGTGATCGACACACCGCGCTTCGCGAGGCAGGCGCTCGGTCGTCTCGAGGAGCCTGCTGGGGGGCTGATCCCGCCGGGTCTGCTGGGTTACGAGGCTGAACGCGGGGCTCCTGCCGGCAGGCTCGATACCCCGAAGGCGGCTAGCCGCGATGTAGAGCTGGTCTGCATGGTGCACTCGGTTTTTCTCAGTGCGTATCGGGCCTATTTTACTCGGATCAGTGATGCCCTTCGGGCGCTCGGGATCCGCCTCCGGGTGATCGAGGGCGTGGGCGACCTCTACGAGATGCCCGATTCGGAGCAGACCCTGGATCTCGTGATCACACGCTGGTTCGCGGACTACCCGGATGCGCACACCTTTTGCGGCATGTTGCACACACGAGAGGGCATCTTCGGTCGATTCGCCGGCTCTGAGCAGTTTGACAGGTTGCTAGAAAAGGGACAGGTGACCGTCGATCCGCAGGTTCGGCACGGGATCTACCGCCAGCTCGAAGAGATCATCGCCGAGGAAGTGTGCATGATCCCCCTCTTTCACCCACAGAGCTACCGCTTTGCGCGTCCCGAGATCGATGGCCTGGAGATCGGTCATGACGGCCCGATGGTGCCCTACGAGGTGCTCTCGATAAACGGTGACGAAGACTAAGGGCGAGCCCTTCGCCGCGAGCTTCGCGTGCAGAACGTCTTTGCGTATATGAATATAGGTACAATGAGCATGGTGCGAATCGCGGTTGCGGTGTACCTATTTCACGAGCGGTGACGTTTTTGCGAGGCTCGTAATGTCGGTTGTGCGCATCGGTGGGCGATGTTAGACCTCTCGCTTGGGGTTGGATGCGGAGGACTCTGGTGGTACATATGGAGCGCGAAGCGCAGCCTGCGTGATGCATGGAGATTAGAGGTAGTAATGACAAATCGGCCTGATGGTGTGATGAAGACGATGGCGATCCCCGAAGAAGAGCCCAGGGCGCAGGAGGAGGTCGAGGAGCCAAA
>CAYYUP010000066.1:22081-36385 GCA_964474905.1 uncultured Nannocystis sp.
AAGACGATGGCGATCCCCGAGGAGGAGCCAAAGGACAGCACAACGATGGAGCCGTCCAAGCGGGCGATGCGGATTGACAAGACGTTGGCGATCCCCGAGGAGGAGGAGGCTGGTACCGCGGTGGAAGGTGCCGATGCCGAGCCGTCTCCGCTGACGCCTTTTGGCGATAAGTGAGCTGATATGTTACTCATCGCGGGCGGTGCGCTCGATCCCCATACTCAGCGTATCGCCCGTTTGGCACGATTGCGCGGTCTGCCGCATCGCGCGGTGCTGGTCGGGCCTGAGCACAGCCCGCGGGTGAGCTATACGGTGCCTTCCGGGCAACTGTGCATCGACGGTGAGTTTTTCAGCCCCACCGCTCTCTGGCTGCGCCACGATGTCTTCGCGGCGATCGCCGATCCGCGGCCAGCGGTGTTACGGAGGGCTCTGGCGTGGACCGAGGCGATCCGAGGGTTTGCTCTGCTGTGTCCGACGATTCGTTGGGCCAATCGCGGGGCCTCTTTGCGGCGGGTCAACAAGGTCGAACAGCTGGCTCGGGCAGCGGAGGTTGGCCTGCGGATCCCCAAGACCCGGGTGAGCAATGACCTGCCGAGCTTGGTGGCCGAAGCGGCGTCATGGGTAGCCAAACCGGTGGCGGGCGGCAGTCTCTGCATGGCGATGCAGGAGCTGCTTGGCGGCCTCCACGAGGATGGAGGGGCCGCTCCGCAACCGGCGTTTGTGCAGGAGCGCTTGAGAGGGCCCGAGGTGCGAGCCTATGTGGTTGGCGAAGAGCTGTATTGCTGGGAGATCTTGACGGATGTCCTGGACCATCGCGCAGATCCCGACTGTTGTGTGCGCCGGGCAGAGCTTCCGGCCAAGGAGGCGGAGCTGCTGCTCCGACTCGCAGGACGGCTGGGGCTCACGCTTGCGGCTGCCGACTTTAAGCGGGATCCCGCAACCGGTGAACTCGTTTTTTTAGAGATCAACAGCCAACCGATGTGGACTGCCTACGATCAAGACTGCAGAGGGGCGCTCAGCGAGGCGATCCTGGACTGGTTGGTGGGACCCTCAACGGGGGGCACGCCGGCGAATCCACAGACCAAGCATGAAGAGTAGGACAGCTTCGCCAAAGGGTGGATCTGTGCTGATTCGGCAGCCGCTCTCTTGGGCGTCGTAGAGTTGGTTGCCTTCGATATCGTAGAGCGCTCCCCCTTCGCACCGGATGCTCTGGAATTCGTAGGGATCTGACTCGCGGGTCACAGGGGCCTCGAGGTCGCCGTGTTCGAGGCAAATGGGCGCTCCGTAGACGAGTTCGCCGGTCGCCAGGTTTTCAACTCCGAGGATGATGCAGTACGAATCCGCAGCCTCTTCGAAGACGATAAGGCCGGCGGTATCTGAATACGAGTCGTAGATGTCGTAGTCTTGGTATCGATGATCTACATCGGTGCCAACTTCGACTGGCTCACCGTCGACGTCGAGTGCGATAAAGGAGCGGGTGACCAGAGCATCACCGGTGCTCATCGAAGAGGTGGCTTCAACCTTGAAGCCCGGTTGATAGTCGTGATGCAGGAAGATGCAAGAATAATAGCCACCGCATGAGTCGGGGCCGGAGGACTCACAGCAGATCTCTTGATCGCTGCCGACATCGGCCTCGGTCATCACGGCCGTTGTGGCCTCTGGCGGGGTCAATGGGCCCATCGGTTGCGAGCCGACGGTGGCGGTCCTCATCGCCGAGTAGCCCATGCCAGTGGCCATGGAAAAATCGACGCGAATATCGTAGCTCGCGTCGGCGACCAGGAGCTGCGACTCGGGTCGCCAGGTGGCGATGAATTCGGTGAAGTGGATGCTGCCGGGGCCGTAGAGCGGCCCTTCGGTGATCGGGCGAAAGGTCAGAGAGCCGGCGACGGGAGTACCCTCCAGGCTCACCTCGATAGCGACTCTCTCGCTAAACTCTTCGTAGGTCGAGCCACTACCCTGAATGACGAGTGAAAACGCTCCATCGATTGGGACCTCGAGTAGCTCCGGCGATCGCTCCGCGATCGAGAAGTACGGATCTAAACTATAGGAGCAGGCCTCGACGGGTCGCGGTGCGGCGATGATAGCGAGGGCGAGGGCCCCAGTTGCGGCTCCGGCTGCAGCCTTGGTTGCAAATCGAAGACGGCGACGACGGCGGAGCAGCCCTAGGAGGCCGAGTGTGCCCATAAAGAGCAGGGCAGGGGGCCTGGTGGGTGCATTTGCCCGGCAGTCGCAGCCAAAACGGCGCTCCTCGGCGGTCAGCGACGCCAGGGGCTCGCCCGAGAGCTCGAAAAGCGAGACTTCGCCGGCGTAATCGCTAGGTTGCTTGGTATCGTCGTCTTCATTGGTGTACGTGTGACCGATGCCCGCGAGTTGCGAGCCGATCGCGACAGAGCGGAGACTATGCACCGATAAAGACCCGCCTGGTTCGCTCGCCAGGGTGGTATCGAGGGCCCATGAGTCGCCCTCCGAGCGGTAGATTTGATAGTCGATCGTCGCCCCGTAGTCGTTTCGATCCTCGGCGCTGGTGGCCACGAGCAAACCATCACTCAGGGCCTCGACACGGAGCTTTGCATCGTCCTCGGAGCTCTCGGTGAAGGGCTCGACTAGGGCCCAGTCGGCGCCGCCATCGACGGCTTTAAGGAGGGCTCCGCCGATCGAGGCAAACTCCCCCGCCAAGCCGATGACCTCGCCACCGTCGATGCGACCGATCTCTGACCAATCGTTGTCGTAGGCGAAGACGATCGTCTTTTTGTGGAGATAGTCACCGATCAGGGCCCGGCCATCGTCGAGCGCGACCGAGGAGCCGAAGCGGAAGAGGTGCCCGGAGCACGGGTCGGCTTCGTAGTTATTGTTGATACAGACGGGCTCGAGGCTCGAGTGAATGGTTTGTGTGAGCGCCCAGGTGCCGCCCACTTCGGCGTAGAAAAAAGCCCCTGAGTCGTTATGATCGCCGTAGTTGAGGCGCGAGGCACCCACCAGGACCTGCTCTCCGTCGGTGGCGATTTGCCAGCCGAAAGTATCGTGCACAGTGGGCGGATCGGCCCTGAGCGTCGCGAGCTCTTCGGGGCTACGGCGGCTGTGATGGCGATAGACGTAGACCTCACCTGGCTCTCGTTGTGCGAGAGGACGAAATCGATCATAGGGGGCACCGACGACTAATAGATCACCGGAGAGTGCGACGCTAGCACCAAAGAAGGCGAACGAGCGATCCCCTAGGATCTTTGTATTCAGCCGCCAACTCGCACCTCTTTGCTCGTATAGATAGACCGCACCGGCGTTGAGGCCCGCTTCGTTGTCGCCCGGAGCACCGATGGCCAGCAGATCGCCGTCGGTGGCGAGCGCCCAGCCGAAGAAGGCGAAGGTCTCATCCTCCTCGGGGGTCTCGTTTGTAGCCGCGGCTGCGTTCGTGCAGAGGCTTAGAACGAGCGCGGCGAGGGGCAGGCAGACGCCGATCCTCAGGCTGGCTGGCAGAGGGCGGTTCGTCATCATCACCCGCAACTATAGCTCACGGATGATCCTGGTCTCTACCTAGGTGACGCCGAAGCGGGTCTGGGGTCGCTTGGTACGGTCGTCGTCCTGCTAGCCGACGGCGATAAGTTCGAGGCGGAGCCCGCCCGGAATCGTGCACATCATGTGCCGGGCCGGGCCGCCGCCGAGCGACTCTGGGGGGAACTCGATCGAGACGTCGTCGCGGGCTGCCAGATCGCGGTGGAGCGCGGCCAGGGCTCCGCTGTTGGCGACTTGGAGCGCCAGGTGGTGGAGCCCGAGGGCGCGGTGGCGATCGAAGGGGGCAGCGCTGTCGGGGTCGCGGGCCTGCCAGAGGGTGATCATCACGGCGCCGTCACTGACAAAGACGGCTGGGTACTCCGGTTTTTCGCCGACAACAGAGAAGCCGAGCGCCTCTTCAAAGAAGCTCCTGGCTGGGTTTACATCGGGGACTGTGAGGCCTACGTGATGCACGCCTTGGGTGCGGGGCTGGGGAATTGTGGTCATATCTGTGTTCTTAAAATTGAAAAAGCAATCAAATTTATTATGATTGCTCCAATTCGTGGATTACGACTGTTGTCGAGGACAAGCTCAGGGCGATGGCAGCATTTGTCAAAATTGCCGATCGAACGCGTCGTTGTCACGGCTTGGTCACGGCTCCGGAGAGCCGATGTCGCATGATCCTCGTGCGAAGTCTCGATGTCGTGATGGCTTGCCGTCGGACTCGCTTGGGGCCCGGCCGACGGCAGCCTTATTGTCACTGCAGCGCTAGATCTTCTGCAGACAGACGTCGCTAAGGATCGGCGAAACCTCGAGCTCTTCGTCTTCGATCAGGAGGCGCGCGAGTACCTCGGCGTAGCGACCCCCGACGAAGTTATCGAGGGACCCGTTGTTGACCATGACCCAGGGCTCGACCTCGAGCTCGGCCTCGGTGCTGGCGGCACGGACCTGGAAGGTGATGAAGGTGCCGGCAGGGATGTCGCCTTCGGGCTCCAGGTTGCTGAGCAGATTGGTCCACTCGGCGCCCTCGTCCTCACTGTCCCAGATAGCGCTCCATTCGCCCTTTTTGACAGAGATGTTTTGCGCGCCAAATCCGGTGAAGTCCGAATAGGTGTAGTTGTACGCGTTGCTGCCACTTTTATGCTTTGTATTGTACTCCGTCGCAGCACCTGGAGGGGCGCCTTCTTTGCCCGCATCGATCCTCCACGCCGAGTAGTTGCTGATCACCCGCGGGTCGCTGTCGTGGCCGATAGCGACGCCGTAGGAGCCGGGAATCGAGACCGTGCCGAGCACGGTGCCATCATTGGCAAACTTGTAGACAGTGCCGCTGCGGCTGCCCCAGATCTGGCCGAATTGATCGACCGCGACGCCGTTCATGTTGCCGCCGATGGCGATCTGCTGGCAGGCGCCGCCCTTGTCGAAGTCGCAGAGCAAGAGCCCTTGGCCGCCGAAGACGCCGATGCCGTTTTGGTCGACCGCGATCCCGTAGTTGCCCGGAGCGCTCATCGTCACGATCGAATCGTCGGTGAGGTCGATGCGCATCACCGGCTGGCCGAGCGCGGATGAGTAGAGGTAGTCGCCGCGGAGCACAAAGCCGTAGGGCGAGCTTGGCAGGTTGATCGTCTTGACGACCTCTGGCGGATCCGTGGTCAAATCGACCTGGTAGGCTTTTTTGTCGCCGTAGGTGCCGACCCAGGCAGTGCCCTTGCCGTCGATCGTCAGCGCCCTGGGATAGGTATTGAACGCGCCGATCGGGATCGTCCAAAGCAGACATTCGTCGTCTTGGCCGAAGTACTCGGCGGCGTCGTTGATGTCGATGAGCCCGTCGTTATTGGCGTCGCTGCTGGTTTCGATCGTGCCGTTTTTATTGCGGTCGCTGCAGGAACTCAGGGAGCCGGCGATCTTGGTCAGCGCGCCCTGCCCACTGAAGGCTCGGTTGGCGACCAGCACGTCGCCGTCGAAGTCGACGATCACCCGCGATGGGTAGGCCTTGTTGCTACCGACTGCGCAACTCGGGCAGTCCGCGGTGCGCGTGGTGATGTAGCGGCCGAGCTGTTTGCCGGTCTCGGTGTCGACCTTGAGGGCGATGCCTTCGCTGGTCTGACCGATAAACATGTAGGGTTTGGGCGCCGAGACGCCGTCGAGCGTGACCTGGAGCTGGTCGTTGTTGGGGTCGTCGTGGTTGACGTTGTTGAAGGTGCCGCTGTCCCAGTCGGAGTCGAGTGTCCACAGCTTGCCGCTGGGACAGGGATCCTCGATGCCGCCGGTGGTGGTAGTATCGCCGGTGGTGGTGGGTTCGCCAGTGGTATCGCCGGTGGTATCGCCGGTGGTATCGCCGGTGGTATCGCCAGTGGTGACGTCGGTTTCGCCCGAGGTCGGATCGGTGTCGGTTGTGGTCGGGTTTGTGTCGGTAGCTGTGACGCCGGTCGTCGTATCCAGGGTCGTGGCCACTGTCGCCGAGTTGCTCTCGCTGCCCGAGGCCGTCGAGGTACCGGTTTCGGTGGCGCTCGCGTTGGTGGTTACGTCGCTCGTATCCAGGGTCGTGCTGCCGTCGGATTCGCTGTTTGAGGCTGAGGCGACGCCGTCGTCGCCGTTGCAGCCGATGGCCATTAGGTATACGCAGGTAAGTGCGTAGAATTTACGTGTGTTGATGCCCATGAGTGGTCTCCCCGATGACTATTTTCATGTGCAGGGGGGTGCATCCCCCCTGTTGAAATACCCGTCCAAACTACATGTGGCGGGTAATCCTCACAACTCGGTGTAATTTCGGGGGGCCCGGCCCCCGGGCCAATTAGGGGATTCCACCTGTTCAATGGAGGCTGCACAGCCTTTGCGAAAATACGGTTTTTTTAGCGCATCTGTCGGGCTCGCCGGCCGATGCGTGACTCTGACCTAAACGTGCGGACACGCTATGTGCATGTCTTTTGGGTCATCTCGAATCCGCACCGCTTGGCACTGCGTCGCTCGCAGGATCGACCGCTACGCCGACGGGCTTGCCGTCGCCGTAGCGGTGCAGGAGCCAGGCGAGCGCGAGGCCGCCGACGACCTCGCCGTACCAAAGCGTGCATATGCGAATGAGCAGGGTCGAGGCCAGGGCGATCGCTTGGCTGACGCCGCTGGCGAGGCGGACGACGAGCATCGCCAGCGATCCCTCGGTGGCCCCGAGGCCGCCGGGCAGAAAGGAGAGGGCGCCGATGATCGTCGTTGTCGACCAGAGAAAGATCGCGAGCGAGAGGCTCGCAGAGGCGCCCTGAAAGCCGCGGAGGATCAGCCAATAGCCGACGCATTCGAGGCCCCAGCCCAGGACGCTGAGCAGCGAGAGCACGATTAGGGCGCGGAGACGGAGTACACGGGCGGATGCGTCGACCAGCGCCTCCGCCTTGCTGGCGAGGCGGCCGATCCCGGGTAGGCGTGCGAGCAGGCGGAGCAGGCCGTGGCAGAGGCGCGGCGAGCCGAGCACGACGACGCCAGCGATCACTAACAAGAGGGTCACGAGAATGATCGGCAGGTACTCGCCAAACTCTCCGAGCTCGGCGATGCCGACCAGGCTGAGGATGACGAGGGCGATCAGATCGGTGAGCCTGTCGGCAACGACGATCGGCGCTGTTCGGCTGAAGTCGACGCCGTCGCTTTGCTTGAGCAGGAGCGAGCGCAGTACCTCGCCGACCTTGCCGGGCGTGACCGACATCGACAGGCCGGCGAGGTAGATGAGCAGCGAGCGTCCGAGCGTGAGATCGGGGGCATTGCCGGGGCCGGGCTCGCGGATCCCGAGCCAGCCCAGGCAGAGTTCCCACTTCCAAAAACGGAGCAGGTAGTTGACGCTCGAGAGCAGGAGCGCCAGACCGACCGCGGACCAGCGGAAGCCAGCGAGCGCCGCCGCCACTCGGTGCATGTCGACGTAGAGCAGCGCGGCGACGTAGAGCAGCGCGCCGAGAACGACCCCCAGGAGGGCGCGACGGAGCAGGGTGCTCATCGTCGGCCGCCTCTTCGGGACGTCTTGTGTCGGCCGGCCATGGGGCGGCGGAGCATAGCCCTGTCGACGGCGAGCGGCGAGTCGGTTGCCTTTTTCGCCGCGGTTGGCGACTGTAGCGGCGATGGAGAGCGCGTCATCGCCACACATCTGGCTCGCTCGGGCCCGCGATCGCCAGGGTCGCTCGTGCGTTCTTCGCACCCTGACGGAGGGGCCGCAGCCCGGTCCAGATACGGAGTTTGAGGCGATCCCAGATCCCTTCGCCGATCCGTCGGGCGACCCCTATGCGCTCGCTTGCGATGCTGTTGCACTGACTCTTGGCTACCGTGGGCGCCTTGACGCTGTCCGGCTAGAGGCACCCCTGCGACCCTCCAAGATCCTCGGTGTGGGTCGCAACTACCGAGCGCACGCGGCCGAGCTCGGCAACGATGTGCCGGAGGAGCCGTTGCTCTTCTTTAAACCGCCGAGCTGCCTCGTGCCCTCGGGGGCGACGGTCTCATTGCCCCGGGGTTTTGATCGCATCGATCTCGAGGGCGAGTTGGTCGTCGTGATCGGCAGGCGGGCGCGTTCGGTCACGGTGGCAGACGCTTGGCAGCATGTCGCCGGCTACATGCTCGGCAACGATATTTCCTGCCGTGACCTTCAGCGACGCGATGGTCAGTGGACAAGGGCCAAGGGATTTGACGGCTTTGGGCCGACAAGCGCGCTCGTGCATTTGACCGCGCCGGGCTTTGTGCTCGACACGGCTGCCTGCCGCCTGCGCTCGTTCCTCGACGATGTGCCCTGTCAAGACGCGACCGTCGATGCGATGATCTTTGGCATCCCCGAACTCATCGCTGTGATCTCTGCGTGCATGACGTTAAATCCCGGCGACCTGATCTTCACCGGTACACCCAAGGGCGTTGCGCCGATTCGCAGTGGCCAAGTCGTGCGCATCACCGCCGACGGGCCCTTCGCGCTTGCGCCGGTGCTCAGCCCCCTGACCTGAAGCGGAGTAGCGATGACAGATGGCATCTTGATCCCCTACGAGGCGATCGGCGGCGCGGAGGCGGCCCGCCAACTCAGCGATCGCTTTTATGACCTTATGGACAGCTTGCCGGAGGCCGAACTCGTGCGCTCGCTGCACCCGGCCGACCTGACAATGGCCCGCGAGAAGCTCTTTGAGTTTCTCTCGGGGTGGCTTGGGGGTCCCCAGCTCTACGTCGCCAAGTACGGCCATCCGCGGCTGCGAATGCGGCACGCCCGGGTCCAGATCGGCCTCGAGGCGCGCGATCAATGGATGCTCTGCATGCGGGCTGCACTGGCCGAGATCGTCGCTGACGAGCCCTTACGGGCTTCGTTAGAGCGGGCCTTTGCCGGCGTCGCGGATCATATGCGCAATCAAGCGAACTAGGGATCAGCAGGTGATTTGGTCGAGGATTTCGGCCACTTGCTGTCTTGAGAGCATGACCGGCGGCAGGCCGCGGTAGAGGGTGGGCATGTCACGGCGCGGTGACTCGCTGTCGTGGGTGGCCTTGGGTGTGTCGAGATCGTGTGGCGGCGGGGTGACGAAGCGTGCGTCGAGGGCGATGCCCAGACGCCCCTCGCAGTTGCACGGGTTGTTGCGGTCGACGTGGAAACAGCGCGGTGTCAAGTAGTCTTCGATGCGCTTGCGGGCGCGGGTCAGGCGGACGCGATACGCGCTCTCTTTGATCTCGAGCAGGTCGGCAGCGTCGGGGGGGCTGTACCCGAGGATGTCGGTGAGCAGAAAAGAGAGGCGAACGCTCGGCGGCAGACAGCCCATCACGGCGATGAGACAGGTGCGCTTGAGTTCCCAGAGAAGCCCGTGGATGCGACCTAAGTCGTTGTCGATGCCTTTCATGCTCATGTCGATATCGCGGGTGATGTCGCTGCGGAGCACGTTGTCGAGGATCTGAAAGGTTTGCTCGGCGCGGCGGCCTAGTTCCTTCTCGAGGTTGCGGGCGACGAAGCCGAGGATCGCGTCGGCCGGGATGGGCGCTTCGAGGAGTTCGTCGCCGTGGCAGTTCGCTAGCTTGCTCACTTCGAGGAGGAAGCGATAGGAGTCTCCACGGTCGCCGCACATGTCGTAGACGAAGGCGTAGAGGTTTTGAAGCTCCGCGATGTACAGGTTGCGCAGGGTTGTCGGTCGAATCGCCATCGGAAATCGATGGCATGAGTAGCATCAACGCTGACGTTTGTATGCTCTCAGATCGGCCTTTTTCACGTGCGGAGGAGGTGTTCTGGGCCGGTCACCACTTGTACACGCAAAGATTGTGAAGTGTATGACGTCCTCGTCAAAAGGCGTTGGTGATCGGCGCGCGCGGCACCGAATTGCGGGCGCTTTCCGAGAGCGACATTCGGGCGTTGCGCGTGATGCGGTACTCGCGGCGGTGGCCACTTTTGAGTACACGCGAGATGCATCGCGAGAGGCGTGCGTTTCTCCGCGTGTTGACGCGCTCTGCGCGGAGAATTCGACAGGCAAGGCGGAGCGAGGGAGCATCGTCCCGTGAAATTGTCCGTGGTCACGGCTTTTTGTCTAGGTTTTCAGGTCCTCGGTGGTGGTTCTGGGCGGCCGGCGGATGGTGACGCAGGCACGGAGGTACCGAGTGCAGCGGACCTCTTGGCGCTCACGCAGTCCTGCGATCCGGTGCCCGGTGTCGACAGGTTCAGGACCGACCGCGGGGTCGCGCCGACGATCGAAATGTGCCGCCTAAAGGGCGCGCTCTGGTGGCGTGCGGACGCCGACATCGACTGTGATGGCGGCAGCTCAGCGGTGTGCAAGAGCGATCCCGACTACCAGGCCAGCACCAGCGCGAAGGACTCCACGGGCGACTATGTGGACGCCTCCAAGGTCCCGTTTTTAGTGGTGCCGTCGGCGGGCGGTGGTTTTGATCCGAAGTCTTTCGGGATCAAGACCGGGTGGTCGGGTTACGGCTCGGCGGGCGTGATGATTTACGGAGGGCGCGTGCTCTACGGGCCCTACGCGGATGCTGGTCCCGCCCGTGTGATCGGTGAGCTTTCACAGGCAGCGGCCGCGGTGCTCGGCATGTCGACAAGTCCGACCACGGGCGGGGTGGCCTCCGGTGTCACCTATATCGTCTTTACGGGCGATGCTTACGTCGAGCCGATCGAGAGCCTCACGGATGCTCGCAGGGTCGGTGAATCCCTGGCGAAGGCGCTCTTGGAGAACAATAAAGAGTCCGACGATGTGATCAAAAATTAGGCGTGGCTCAATGCACGTGGGACGGGGAGTCCTTTTAGTCAGCCGCTGCGACGTTGCGCGCGTCGCTGGTTGTGTGCGGCTCTTGTTGGTCGTTGGCGATCACCCAGGCCGAGATCAAACGGTCGCGGGTGATGGTCTGTGTGCCGATCGAATTGACGCCGACGAGCAACTCGATCGAGCCGTCAGTAGCTCGGAGTTCGAGCGCCACCAGGATCGCCCGCTGGTCGGCGAGCGCATCGGCGATTTCGCGATAGGTCGTGCGCGGAGTGAGCCCCCGAGGTTGCATGCGCAGCAGGCTCTGACCCCAGGGGCCGAGCAGCTCGGCGTAGACTTCGTCAAAGCTCGGTACGATCACCGATTGGTAGAGGAAGAGCGCTCGCAGGGCCTGCGTCGAGAGGATCCGGACATCATCGTTGGCGCTGTGCTGGAAGTGCCTGCGCAGGCGGCGGGCGAGTTCGCTGTCAAAGAGTTCGGCGGCGATCCGCGGGCGTGCGTGTCGGTGTCCGGCGACCCGGGCCCCGCGCTCGGCATGACTGATCAGCGCCTCGAGCTTCATGAGGGCCTTGGCGATTCGCGCGTCCGTGTCGTGATCGATCGACAAGAGGGCGACGACATCGGTATCGGCAGCGCGGCCAAAGTCGCAGGGCAGGCTGACCAGGCAGCGCGAGGAGGTGTAGTCGCCGACGGCGATCTGGATGCGGCCGAGGGCGACCTCGGGCTCACCGTGTCGGTGGCCGCGAAGGGCTCCGTGTTCATCGACCGAGAACACTCCGTAGCGCTCCGAAAGAAGGCCGTTGCCGACCAGGTTGGTGCGCGCATCGAAGTCGTCGAGGGCAGCCAGACGGGCCGCCTCGTTGTCGACGAGCACGAGGACTTCGGCGTCGGGCTCGGCGATCACCAGGGCCTCGATGAGCGAGACCGTCGCCGACCGAAACCCGCAGATCAGGATCTTGCGCAGGGGAGGTGTCGACGCCCGGACAAAGTCGAGGCGCTCTCGAGCATTGTCGTTGTTGTTGTCGTTGTTGTTGTTGTTGTTGTTGTTGTTGTTGTTGTTGTTGTTGTTGTTGTCCGTCGTCGGGGTCGTGGGTACTGGCTCGCTGAGCGCATCGGCGAAGTCCCGCACGATCGCAAAATTGGCGGCAAGGGCGACGAAGCCGCGGCACGGAGCGGGCTCTGAGTGCAGGTCGTCAGTGTTGCCGTTGGGGTTTAGACGCACGGCGACGTCGAGCTCAAGGGGGTTGCCCTCGCGCGGTCGGGTCAGAAGACCGAGCGGCACGAGGTCCTGTTTGTTGCGGCTGCGGGCGAGCAGGTAGTCCATCGCCGCCCCGGGTTCGTCGGGAATCGGTGGAGCCTCGCGGCAATAGGCGAGCCCGGGCACGTCGAAGTAACAGGTGTAGAGTTCGGCGCCGCGGCTGGCGAGCAGCTGAGTGATCAGCCGCGTCGATGCCGGGCGGCGGATTGTCGATGCCATGACCAGCGCCAGCAGGCGTTCGCTGGGCACGATAAAGGCCCGCGATTCAGAGCCGGCGATCGCCGCTCTGGCCGCAGGGATCGCGCTCTCGTCGAGGATCTCGGCGATCAGGAGCTGCGGTCGATCGCGGGCTCTTCGGTGGGGGCCGCCGCGTTCGACCAGCGTCAACAGGGTCTGTAGAGTTTCGGCGTCGGGGTCTGGGGAGTCGAGATTTGCGAGCAGCATTACCCGCTGCGCGCTCTGCATGTCGGTGCGTCGCAGCAGCGCCTCGTCATCGGCGGTCCAGGGCCGGTAGACAACGTGGGAGAAGTCGGGGTTGCGGAGGAAGTCCGGCGGGTCGTGGGTGTGGCCGACGATCAAGTAGGGGCGCCGCCGGACACCTCGCTTGGTGTTGCGCAGCAGCTCGCGCAGCCACTCGCGGGAGAGGCGACCCTCGGGCACGAGCCTTTTGTAATAACGGGTGAGTTCGTCGAGTAGGCGGCGGGTCGAGGGCGTGATGTTGACGATCACGGTGTGTCCGCGCAGCCCCGGTTCGCGGAGGTTGCTGAGCTCCATCAGCTCGCGAACGACGTCGGTACCGAGGCCGATCAGGAACGAGATGAGGAAGAGCCCGAAGACCGTCAGCGCTAGGCTGACCGCCATCGCGGTCGCCTCGATCGGTCCAGAGATCATATTGCCCGGGTCTTGGATCTGGCGGAACGACCACCAGAGCAGGGTCAAGAAGTGGCGGTCGCGGTTGTTGAGTTCGCCGTCGTTGTTAAAGTCGACAGAGGCGTGCGATTGGATCGCGACGTTCTCGATGATCACCGCGCCGGTGAACGAGAGCGCGAGCACAAAGACGCCCATCAGGACCACTTGGCGCGCGCGCTCGCGGCGGGCGAGCACGACCCAGATATCGCGGGCGAGCGGTGCCCAGTAGCCGATCAGCAGGAGCATGCGGGTGAGGCGAAAGATCCGCAGGAAGCGGTTGGACTCGGCGCCTGCGGTGGCGAAGGGCAGGAACGAGAGCAGCGCCAGGAGGTCGAGGAGGAGCAAGGCGACGCTGCCGAGCGACGGCCAGCGCCAGCTCCGAGAGCTCGCTTGCGTGTGTCCAGGGGCCTCCTCTTCGGGCTCCGCGCGGAACATCAAGAAGACCCGAAGGAGAAACTCCGTGCCGAAGGCCATGAGAAAAATGCCGTCGAAACCGTCGACCCAGGCGTAGGGCAGAAGGCTGACGATGATGCAGGCGCTCAGGAAGAGGCGGATCTCAAAGCGGGCCAGCAGGGACTGGAGGGCCTCGGTGATCGACACGAGCTGCGGCGACGCCACGGAGGCCGATCATAAAGCGGAAGCACCGGCCATTGGAAGCTTCTAGGGGGACGGCGTCGCGGTCGAATGTGGGCGCTTGTTTGCCGTTCGTGGGCGGTGTAGAGCTGCTTTAGATGGCGATTTTGTTTTGTCACGGCCTCGAGAGCGGACCTGTAGGACGCAAGTCTGTCGCACTCCAAGGCGCTGGTTTTGAGGTGATCGCCCCGGATTGTCGGGGCCTCGATCTGGGAGCGCGCGTACGCGTGTATGAGGCTGCGTTGGTCGCTGCCGAGCAGCCCCCGCTGCTGGTCGGCTCGAGTTTTGGCGGGATCGCGGGCCTGCTCGCGGCTCTGGGCGCTGCCGATCGAGGGGTCGTTGTACCGGCACTTGTGTTACTCGCGCCCGCCCTGCAGGTACCGCTCGGCGCAGACGCCCGCTCGCTCGCACCGCCTGCGGCGACGGTGATCATGCACGGTACCCGCGACTCGGTGATCCCGATCGAGATCTCACGGCGCTTCGCCGAGCAGCACGGGGTGCGCCTCGTCGAGGTCGATGATGATCACCGCTTGGCCGCCTCGTGCACGATGATCGTCGATCTCGTCAAGCAGGTCGCCGAGGCGTAAGAGGGGTCTCGAACCCCCCGGGGTGCGGTGTGTGGGCGGCTTGCTTGGCGGGCTTTGGTCTGCCTATGGTCAAACCATGGTTTTGCAACGCGCCTCGTATGTACTCGCACAGGGCTCCGCAATTCTGGGCTTGGCGCTCGGCGGCTGTTACGTCGGTCCTGGCTTGGGCGCCTCTGGCATGACCGCGAGCGCTAGCCTCAGCAGCACCGGCGACAGCGACAGCGACAGCGACAGCGACAGCGACAGC
>CAYYUP010000067.1:0-14186 GCA_964474905.1 uncultured Nannocystis sp.
ACTCGGCGAAGAGTAGGCTGGGGTAGATGATCGGGTGGCCGCGGCGTGTCTCCGTAGCTGGCTGCCAAATCGCTTTGGGCTCGCGTCGGTGGGCAGCCGCGAGCGCTTGGCAGGTCGATGGCAGAATCCGCGGGCGGTCGATCGCAAGGACCATCACGCCCGTGATCGATACGGTGTTTAGACTTTCGATTGTTGTTTGAGCGCGGCCCGGCGCTGTGTGTTTGTTGTTGGTCGTGTGGTCAATGCGATCGAGGACGGCGGTGAGGCCGGCCTGTAAGCTGCTGAGCTGTCCATTTGACCATGTTGTGTGGACGATGCGAACTGCCGAGCCGAGCTCAGAGGCAGGCAGGCGGATCGCCCCTTCGACGGCGATGATCGGTGCGCACGAGGAGGTCTCGGCGAGGGCGATGACCCGGCGGAGGAAACTCTGGCCGCGCCACTCGAGCAGCGCCTTTGGCCGGCCCATGCGGGAGGAGGCCCCGGCCGCGAGCACGATCGCCGCCAGGCTCACGCCCGAGCCCTTCACGCTCGGCTCACTTGGGGCCAGTGCCACTCGCTAGCCCCTTTTACTTTTACTTTTACTTTTGGAGGTTTCCTGCTTTTGCGCTTTGCCGAGGCCCTGGATGCTCTCTTCGCCGTCGAAATAGGCGTCCCAGACCCGATCGAAGAGCGCCGTGGCCTTGGTTGCGACAGCGGGATCCGGGACGAGGAGCCGGTGAGGCATGCCCAGGGCGAAGGCGCCGCGATCGTCCTGGAGGCGCAGGCCTAGGCCGATGTCGCCGATGTCGCCGAGCTTCTTGAGGCCGCCGAGAACCTTTGAGTAGTCCTTGGTGATCTTGGTGTCGTTGCTGCGATCGCGGGCGATGGTCGCGATCAGGCGGGTGATGCCGACCGGGTCGACGCTGAGGCAGAGCTGACAGCCAGTCGAGGCGATGCGGGCCTGGGCGAGGCCGGTATCCTCGGCCAGTGTGCCCGCCTTTTTGTCGGCCCACAGCTCGCTGGTGCCGCCGCCGTAGGCGAGTATCGCGACGCCGTTTTGGACCCCGCTGAGGACCTCGAATTCCTTCTTTTTGCTGAGCAAAAAGGCGGCGCGCTTGGTCTCTTGGGCCATGTTTTTGGGCGCCCGGATCCGCAGGAGGTCGCCCCTGCCGCGACCGAGTCGTCCTCCACCTGCCTTAAAGGTCATCTTGATAGAGGCCTCCGCGGAGCCGCCGACTAGCTCGCTGTAGCTTTCGAGCCCCTGCACCATCGAGTCGGTGATGTCGCGCAGGGCCTTCGCACCGGCGGCCTCGTTGCGGACCTTGGCGGCCATGATCACAGCGAGGCGGCCGTTTTTGGTCAGGTAAAAAGCGACCGCGACGTCGTCCTGGATCTGGTCGAGCAGGCTGTGTGCACCACCGATTGCGGTTCGGGCGAGTTTGTCAAAGGGGGCGGGGATCTGGTCCATCGGCACCGAGCGGTCGATCGTTTTGTGCAGCAGCTCGGGCGATCCCCACGACATGGTGATCACGGCGAAGGGCGAGCCGGGCAGGGAGGCCTCGAGGCTCGTCGGTCGCAGGCGCGGGGGACCCAGGGGGCTGAGGCCGAGCTGTTGGAAGGGCGCGCGGGCTTCGATGCTGAGTCTGAGGTCCCGCTCGGTGCCCGCATCAAAGGCGAAGGAGACTTCGCTGATACCGTCGACGACTGCAGAGAGCTGGCGCATGGCCTGGCTGCTCTCGGGCAGGTCGATGAAGTCATGGGCATCGAGCCAGGCCTCGGGGATGTTGTCGGCGACGACGGCGAAGCGGGTTGTTGCCGTTGCCGGGGTCGCAGCGGGTAGGCCGGCGGCGCGATCGAGGTCGGACGTGACAAAAGCGAACTCGAGGGCCGCCGGCTGCTCGCGTAGCAGCACCCGGAGGTTGTCGCTGATCATCTCCCAGACCCCGTTGCCGAGGGGTTGCGGGCGGCTTCCCTCGGGCATGGAGTCGACGAGCGTGCGCGAGTTGGTGGAGGCGAGGGTGCCGTAGGCCCGGAAATCGCTGGCGAGGCTGTCGTCGGCAAGGGGGACCTGGAAGTCGACCGCCATCAGGCCGCTCCAGTCGAGGTTGTTCCACAAACCTGGCCCATAGGCCATCTGCAGGAGCATCGCCTGGGCCTGGTCGTCGACATCGAAGGGCTCGCTGGTCCAGGCCCCGGTGGCCTGCTTGATCAGGGCAAAGATGTCGTCGAAGCTGCGGGCGCTCGCACGCACGTGTACGCTCGGTGGCGGTTCGGGCTCGGGCTCGGCGAGGACGTCGGGCATGTCGTCGAGATCGGTGACCGGAGCCTGCGCCTCGTCGTCGACGACGGGGATCGCCGGGGCCGTTTTTTGCTTGCAGGCGAGCGGCGAGAGGGCGAGGAGCGCGATCGCGGGCAGAGCCAGAGAACGCGTGAGTTGGCGACATGTCGACATCGCGGGCAGTGTACCAATCGACATTGCCTCCGGCAGCGGTGAGCGTGCGGTGAGCGTGCGGTGAGCGTGTGGCCCGGGGCTGAGGGCGTGCCGGTCGGTGAGGCCGCAGAGGTCGGCTCAATGCCGGGCGGGATCGCCCGAGACGGCGGCGACAGGTGGGCTGGTGCGCTGCTGGGCGGCGGCCCTGGCCTCCTCGATCACGCTCATCGTGGCACCCGAGCCGCCGTGGCGCAGGGCGACCAGCTCGGCGACGACGCTAACGGCGATCTCTGCGGGTGTTCGACCGCCGAGGGCGAGGCCGATCGGTGCTCGCACGCGCCGCAGGTCGGGCTCGCTTCGGCCGAGGTCGTGCTCTCGTCGGAGCACCCGTGCCACCACTGTGTGCACCTTTCGCTGCGAGCCGATCATACCGAGGTAGCGATACGGTCGCCGGAGCAGACCGCTAAGGGCCACCTGATCGCGGTGGTGATCGCGGGTCAGGATCACCAGGTGATCGCTGGCTTGGCCGTTGCCGAGGGCCGCCTCGAGTTCGTCGACGTCGTAGGCGAGGCGTTCGGCACGGGCGAAGGCGGGGTGCTCCAGGAGTTGCTCGCGGTCGTCGATCACCACAAGGCGAAAGCCGACGTCGAGGGCGAGCGGTGCGATCGCCTGGGCGACATGGCCGGCGCCGATCAACACCAGGCGTTCAGCGCTCTCTACATGTTCCACGAGGACCTCCATTGCGCCGCCACAGCACATGCCGAGATCGCGGACCAGGTGGGCCTTGATCCGGCGTGTTTGGCCGTCTTGCAGGCTTTGGCGGCAGGCATCGAGTACTTGAGCTTCGATCGCACCGCCGCCAACCGTGCCGATCATGGTTCCGTCGGCGAAGAGCAGGAGGCGGGCACCGAGGGCCTGGGGCGTCGAGCCGGAGCGGCCGATCACCGTCGCCAAGACGGCGGGCCCCGGACGGATGCCGCGGAGGACGGAAGCTGTCGCCTCGCAGACCTCGAGCAGTGTTGCGGCGGACACGGGGCGGAGTGTAACAGCGCGCACCGTGGTAGAGTCCTGCCCGGATTCAAGGAGCTGCGATTATGCTGAGTACTCGATTCTTTGTTGTTGGAGCCCTAGCCCTGGCCCTCTCCGCCTGTGGTGGCGAGAAAAAATCGATCGCAGATCAGATCGGTCCGGCCTCAAAAAAACCCTCCGAGGCGAAGGCCGCCAAAAAAACCACGATGTCGCCAGAGGAACTCGCCGAGGCCCGGCGCAAGGCTGGTTTTGTCGATCCAGACGAGGAGCGGGCAAAGGTCGCCAAAGAGATGGAGCGGGGCGAGCGAGAGTACGTCAAGACCCGTCTAAAGGAGTTCCGCGGGCTTACTAAGGACTTCGAAGATCGCATCGCCGAGCTCGAGAAGGCGGCCGCGAAGTGGGCGAAGGCCAAGGATCCGCAGCGCCCCTTCGACAAATTTAAGAGCAAGTTCATGAAGCCGGCCCGCAAGCTCATGAAGACCCAGGTCAAGCTCAGCGAGAACAACGCTCGCGGCGGCAAGACCAACGAGTTGCTGATCATGGCCCTGCGGACGTGGGACGATCTGCTCAATGATCTCGGTCCAGATCTCGCCAGCAACGAGCGCTACCCAGAGATCATTAAAGAGGTCCGCGAGCAGCTCGCGAAGACCAACGAGTACCTGGACGGCATCGAGAACGACGAAGATCTCGTGGTCAACAAGTTCTACAAAGAGGGCGAGGCCAAAAAAGAGGACTGAGGTGGCCGGCCGATGGCTCCTCGCCAGGAGCCGAATCGGCGCGATATTTCGCGATATTTCGCGATATTTCGCGATATTTCGCGATATCAAGGGTGCTCTCACGGCCGCTCCGTTCGCACAGGATTTGCGTGGGACGCGGCAGAACCGTGTTTAACGGGTCTCTGTGTGCACCGGTAGCGGGCCGAAAAATGGCGCAGAGGGACGTTTCTGTCCTCGCGGGAGATTCGCCGAGGCGGTGACCGCGGAGGTGTGCTTCTCGCGAGATCACCTGTCGCTGGGACCTCCTAGAGCGCGCGTTGTTGGCCGCCTAAAAGCCCGCTAGGGGGCTGATTCGCTGGCATCCTAGGGCATCGCGGTGACAGCGCGCACGCCTCTGCGCAGGCTTCTGGAATTTGCCAGCGAAGTACGGTATCTCGCCTCACTGTTCAAACCGGACGTCTAACGACGTCAAATCCCCCAATTTGGGGCAATACCGTCCCCTGTGTGGGGAAGCAGGAGAATCATGAAGACTTCCATCATCGTTGCTGCCTTTGGCGCTCTTTCCCTGATGACCGTCGGCTGCAAAGACAAGGCCGAGACCACCAATCCCGACGAGGCCGTTGCCCCGGTCGAGGAGGCCGCTGGCGACGTCGAAGAGGCCGCTGACGAGGCCACTGACGAGGCCGAAGAGGCCGCTGACGACGCTGAGGAGGCGGTCGAGGAGACCACCGACGAGGCTGCCCCCGAAGAGGCCGCCGAGTAAATCACTCGGTTTGCATCTCACAACGGGTCGAACTCTTTGGGTTCGGCCCGTTTTTAATTTAACTCTCGGGATCGAAGCGTTTGAGAACCGTCGCTCCGTGGAATCGGAGTTCAGCCACGGATCTCACGCTGCGAATTTTTAATTTCCGAATTTTTCGCCGACTTAGCTCAGATTCTAGGCGAGCCCGCTGAGCGCGCGCGGGCATAACGGCTGAACTTGTCGTAGGAATACGCCCCGGCTCCGTGCGACTGCTCCTCCACTTTTTTGTCCGCTACGCGGCGCGCAATCTCCCGCAGTACGCCCTCGGGCTGGTGATGCTGCTGCTCACCAACTACGCGGTGGTGCGGATTCCGGCGCTGATCGGCGAGGCGCTCAACAGCCTCGGCGAGCCCTCGCCAGTGACGGTTGCTGTCGGTCGCGGCTTGGCGACCGAGATGATGCTCTGGGCGGCGATCTTGGTGGTCGCTCGCACGCTCTCTCGGACCCTCTTTTTTAATCCGGGCCGCGAGGTTGAGTTGCGCTTCGCGGTCGATCTCTTCCGCCACTTCTTGACGCTTCAGCGGCCCTACTACGTGCGCCATCGGATCGGCGAACTGGTCAGCATTGCCACCAACGACATCTCCTCGGTGCGTTTGCTGATCGGCTTTGCCGGGCTCCAGGTCTGCAACGTGGTGGTCGCGATCCCGATGCACTTGGCGCAGATGTGGGCGACCGACCCTGTTCTCACGCTCTGGTGCCTGGCGCCGGTGAGCTTGGGTGCGCTCTACATGCGCTACGTCGTCCGTCGATTTTACAGCCTTGTTCGCTCGTCGCTAGAGCAGCTGGCCTCGGTTTCCGAGCGCATGCTCGAGACCTACGCGGGCATCTCGACGATCCGCTCGCACGCGGTCGAGGGGGCGATGACGGCTCGCTTTGACGAGCGCAATCAGCGTTACCTCGAGCTCCTGCTGCGGATCGCCAAGATGCGATCGTTCGCGATGCCAGTGCTCACTTTTTCGGGTCTCTCGGGCACTGGGATCGTGCTCTGGGTCGGCGGCAATCGGGTGATCGCGGGGCAGCTTGAGGTCGGCGATCTCGCGACGTTTACGGCGCTCTTGATGTCGCTCGTCGGCCTGCTGACGGCGCTCGCATGGGTCTTGACTGCGGTCTCCCGCGGCTTTGTCGCGCTCACTCGGGTGAGCGCCGTGGTCGACACGCCAAACGGTGTGCCCGAGCCGACCGACGACTACGCCGTGAAAACGCCGCCGACGCTCGAGCTTCGCGATCTCACCTTCTCGTATCAAGGCAGCGAGCGGCCGGCGCTTCGGGGGCTCTCTGCCCGCGTCGGTCCCGGTCAGACCCTGGGTATTTTTGGTCACAGCGGCTCCGGCAAGACAACGCTGATAAACCTGCTCGCACGGGTGTACGAGCCGCCGACAGGGGCGATCTGTGTCGACGGCCATGATGTCAGCGCGCTCGCCCAGAGCCGGCTTCGCGAGGGGCTCGCGGTTGTGCCTCAGGATCCCTTTCTTTTCTCGACGACGGTGCGTGACAACATCCGTCTCCAGGGCGAACGCAGCGGGCATGTTCGCGGCGATGATGGCGATGCCGCCGGAGCTGATGGCAGCGTCGATGCCTGGGCCCATGTGGAGGATGCAAAGCTCGATCGGGTGCTCGATGCGGCTTGCCTTATCGATGATCTTGCGGCCCTGCCCGAGGGACTCGATACGGTTGTGGGTGAGCGCGGTGTGATGCTCTCTGGCGGTCAGCGTCAGCGGGTTGCGCTCGCCCGCGCCCTCTACCGAGCGCCGCCGCTGCTGCTGCTCGACGACGTGCTCTCGGCGGTCGATCAGGGCACAGAGGCTCGCCTAGTTGGGGCGATCCGCGGCCTTCGCTCGCAGTCTGAGGGCGGTGTTGTGCCGACCACCGTGATCGTCTCGCATCGAACCTCCGTGCTCGAGCACGCCGACGAGATCCTCGTGCTCGAGGGGGGCGAGGTCGTCGAGCGCGGCACCCATCGCTCGCTTATCGATCTCGGGGGCATCTACGCCGAGGTGCACGCCCACCAGGGAGTCGCTGCGGATGACTGACTCAAACTCGTGGCGGCCGCTGATCCGCTTTTGGAGCTTCATCCGCCCGCATCGGCGCTGGCTCTTCCTCGGCCTGGCGATGATCCCCCTGGTCGCTGGCATGTCGGCGATCCGACCACTGCTGCTCAAGGAGGCGGTCGACGTCGACATCGCGGGCAGGGATATTCTCGCTTTGCGGGTGACCGCACTGCTTTTTATGTCGGCGGTGGCGGCCGAGTTCCTCGCTCAGGCGGTGCAGGTGTACGCCCTCCAGCGCACCGGTCACTCGACGATCGCCGACCTGCGGCGCGCGGTCTTTCGCCACATCCTCCGCTTGCCCGCGCGTTTCTTCGACAAGAACCCGATAGGCTCGTTGCTCTCGCGTTCAACCACCGATGTCGAGGCCCTCAGCGAGACGCTCTCTTTTGGCGTCTTCACGATCCTCACGGACGTGGTGATGATCCTGACGGTGCTCGGGGCGATGTTTTACCTCGACGTGCGCCTGACCCTGCTCTCGCTCGCGGTCGCACCGTTGCTGGCGATCATCGTTCGGATCTTCTCTCGTCGCCTGCGCAAGCTCCAGCTCGAGGTCCGCAAGGCACAGGCGGTGCAGGTCGGTTACCTGACCGAGCAGGTCTCAGGGGCTGTCGTTGTCCAGCTCTACGGTCGTGAGGCCGCGGCCGGCAACGAGTACGAGCGCCTGGGCGGTCGCTACCTGCGGGCCACCAAGACCGCCAACATCTACGATGCGCTGCTCTACTCGTTGATGGACGGGATCTCGGCGTTCTGCATTGCGCTGATGATCTACTTCGGGGCGCCGGGGCTCATCGAGGCGCAGGGCCTGACGCTCGGCCTGCTCTTCGCCTTTGTCGACTATCTCCAGCGTCTCTTTGTGCCGATCCGCGAGTTCTCGGGCAAGCTCGGGGTGATCCAGCGAGCGCTCGCCGCTCTCGATAGGATCTACGGCTTGCTCGACGAGCCGAGCGAACCGCGAGCGGATCCCGGGCAGGGCGATCCGCTGGCGACTTGGGCCGGCGGAATCGCGGTTCGTGACCTCCGTTTTCGCTATCGCGAGCAGGGCTCGGATATCCTCAAGGGCATCTCCTTTGACGTTGCGCCGGGCGAGGTGGTGGCGCTGGTCGGTCGTACGGGCTCGGGCAAGACCAGTCTTGGCCGGGTGCTCACCCGCGCCTACGACGGCTACCGCGGCAGCATCAGTCTGTGCACCGAGAGCGGTCCGGTCGAGGTCAACAGCATCGCTCCCGACCTGCTCAGGCGGCACGCGTTGATGGTCCAACAGGACGTCTTTCTTTTCAGCGAAGACGTCGCCTTTAACGTTTCGCTCGGCGATGAAGAGATCGCCGCGGAGCCCCGGCGCATCGAAGACGCGCTCGAGGTTGTGCAGGCGGCCAGTTTTGTCGAGGACCGCGGCGGTCTCAGCTTTGAGATCGGTGAGCGCGGCCGCAACCTGTCGGCGGGGGAGACCCAGCTGATCGCCTTTGCTCGGGTTGCGGCTCGTCAGCCCAAGCTGCTTATCCTCGACGAGGCGACCGCGAGCGTCGACTCAAAGACCGAGAGCAGGGTGCAAGAGGCGATCGAGGGGCTCTTTCGCGGGCGCTCAGTGCTGGTGATCGCGCATCGCTTGAGCACCGTCCGCCGCGCCGACAAGATCCTGGTGATGAGCGCGGGCGAGATCGTCGAAGTCGGCGATCACGAGGCGCTTATGGCCAAGGGAGGGATCTACGCCGATCTCTACCGCCAGGGTCTTGACGACGTCTAAAAAAGACCTGTCCCTTCCGCCAGCCGCGTGATCGAGCGTCGTCGCGCCGAGTCATCGCCGCCCGCTCATCCTCCTGCTTGCTTCGGTCCTGGATTTCTTGCCAGGATGGTCACCCGGCCATCCATGACCCCGATTTTACCTGAGCCCCTCCGCGGTGATCTTCCCTTTTCCACGGGAGCCGTGCCGGTTGCGGGGCTCGTCGACAAGCTCGTGGTCTGTCGTACCCGTAGCGGTCAGCGAGCTGTTTTTACACCGGAGGTGATCACAGCAGAGGCCGAGGCCGGTGCTGGGCAGCAGCTCCATCTCAAGAATTTTACGCTCTTCGACGGCGCCGCGGCCTTCGTCCGCAAGTCCCGTCATGAGCGAGTGTTGTCGGGGCTTGCGCATGATCTGAGTGCTGGTGGAAACGGCGATAGCGGCGATCTTCGCTGGTCCCCTGCGGGCGTAAACCCGGGAGCCGAGCTCATCGACGGCGAGCTTGTGCCTGCGGGCGGAGCTGCGCTCGCGGTGGTCGAACTCGAGGCACTGGCCCTGCCCGCTGCCGCTTTTGTGCCGACCAGCCCCGGGCCTCGGTTTATCAATTTCGGCTCCTTCATTCAGGGCCTGGGTGTGCACGATCCGCAGAGTGGCGCCTGGCGTCAAGACGCGGGCGGTGAGGTCTATTTTCTCGCCCCTGTTTACTTGCCGCAGCGGTGCTCGTTGATCTCTGCGGAGTTTTACATCGCCGATCACTCGGAGGCCGACGGTTGTGATATCTGCGCCCGGCTCGATCGACTCGATCGACGAGGTGGCGTGCACGAGTTGCTCAGGGTCCGCAGTCGGGGTGCTCGGGGCCGCCAAGATCTGGCGCATAGCGGCATTATTGGCCTGTCCGTCGATAACAATGCCGACGCCTTTCATATTCATGTCACCTGGCAATTTCCGCCGACGCCCCATCAACAGGACCTTCGCCTTTACGGTGCGAGGGTTCGATTCATGCCGAAGGTGCCTGCGATCGTGGGTGCCCGATGAGCCAACAGGAGACCGCTGGGGACCTGCTGCTGGTCGACTCTGAGAGTCGCAGACCGCTGGTCGAGGGCCAGCCGAGCGCGAGCGCTGCAGGTGGTGTAAGGCCGGTGGATACCGCGAAGACCGAGTATCTCTGGAATGATCGTGCGCACCCCGAGGATCTCCGAGAGCAGCGTTGGGGGGTGATCGCACCGGAGGGGGCCGAGGGCGATCGTCTGCTCGCGATCACCAGGCCGCTGATTCGCCGGCGCGAGCAGGAGCAGGGCGTTGCGGCCCGAATTTACCGCGTTGCACCGGGCATGAGTGCGTTGCAGGCGATTGCCTGGCGGCGCGATGTGTTTGATACGGGGGCCAGCTTTCGCGACGACCTGCCGCGTTATCAGCTGATCCTTGGCGACCTCCACCAGGTATCTGTGGACCTGCAGGTGGCGCAGTCGGTCGATGCATTTGTTGGCCGTCTCGCCTTTGATCAGTTGGAGGATTACGACGCATATGTGGATAAGGTTCTCCGCCTCGAGGGCGCTGTTGCCCCCAGTGATCGTCGTCGGTTGATCTTGCACACAGTCCATGATGGCACCGCTGCAACTGCGACCGGTCATCGCGAACTCGTGGGTCCGAGCATGGCGCTGCTGCAGAACATGCAGAAATACCGTAAGGGGCTAGATGGGGTCGATTTGCAGGAGACGGGTTTGGACGATGACCCCTGCCCAGACGACCTACTTGGCGCCATCGGCGGGCCTTCGCCGACGGTGCTCTTCTCCCTGAGTCATGGCGATGGGGCCCCTCGTCGGGGTTGGCGGAGTTACGAGCGGATGAGGCGGCATCAGGGGGCGATGAGCTTTGGCTCGGGCGGCAGTTTGACCGGTGATGAGCTTCGTACGGGGTCTTTTTTGCCCGGCGGTCTGTGGTTCATGCTCGCTTGTTTTTCGGCCGGCACGCCGAGCGAGAGCAAGTTTGAGCGCTGGCTCCGGTTGCTCGCCAAGGGCGGGGCGAGGGCGAGTCGACCCGCGGATGTGCTGCGGTCCTTGCCCGGCTCGGCAGGTGCGCCCTTTATCGCCGGGATCCCAAAGGCAGTGCTCGCGAACCCAGATGGCCCCCTCGGGTTTATCGGCCATGTCGACCTCGCTTGGACCTACTCGTTTCGCAGGATCGACGGAGATCGAGCCCAGAGCCGTCCGGGTCGCTTTGGCGAGCTGTTGAGGGCAGCCGCCGAGGGCAGTCGCATCGGTGTTGCCTTTCGCGAACTGTACTCGTACTTCACTCAGATCGACAACGAGTTGGTGCTGCGACAGGCCGATGCAAAGACCACAGCAGAGCGACGCGGCCACCTGTGGATGCTCCGGCAGGACCTCGCCGGCTATATCTTGTTAGGCGATCCCGCGGCGAGGCTGCCGGCGCCGAGAGTTGCCGCTCCAACGGCTTCTGAGCCCCCCGTGAAAGCGGCTTCGGGGGGGGATCTCGCCGGTTTCTTCGGCTTTTCGGTGGGGGCGGGTGGCGCTGCGGTGGCTGCACCCAAGCTGGGGCTAGAGGAGCTCGAGCGCGGCATCGGCGAGGTGCTCGCGGGCGCTGGGATCGACCGGATCTCCCGGGGTCTGGGCCTGGATGAGGAGGTCTTTCGGGCGATCGTCGAGCGCTACCGCGAGGCGGGGCGAGAGGCGCTCCGGCGGGCTGGAGATATCGACTGATCACAGATGAGAGCGTGTCGCGCGTACTTAGAATGCGCCGACTCGCCACTCGGTGAGCGCTAGCTGCCCCCCGAGTTCACCGAAGCGCAGGCTCTTAGATGTGTGGGGCTGTCGAAGTTTGGAGTCGGTGGGAATGGAAAGTCGAATTCAACCTCTTCGCCAGTTGCGGTCTTAGGCTTGAGGCATTCGGGCGCATAGTAGTCGGTGGCACCGTCACCATCATTGTCAATACCATCGTTACAATTGCCATTTTCGTGGTTTTCGCAATTGGCGGGGTTAAGAACGCAGCCGCAGCCGACGGGCAGCTGCGGAGGCATGATTCCTAGGCGTACGCCGGGGTCAATGGCGCCGTTGAGGTACTCGACAAAGGGTGAGGGAACGAGGAGGTCGCCGTTGCCAGCGATAGCTTTGGTTGGCTCGCCGTAGATCACCCAGCAGTAATCGCCAGGGGCTACGCTGTCGAAGGGATCGAGGGCGGCGACGTCTTCGACATTGCGCTGGGTACCGGAGGGGGCTTGGCCGCTGCGAATCTCCTGCGCCGGCGCAGGTGCAGGGGGGGAGGCAGTCGAACCGCAGACCAGCCTCTCGTCCCCAGGCACGTCAATGCCGAGGGATCCGCGAACGATGGCGATGGGGGTCACGTCGCCGATCGGGACATCCTCGAGCACCGTACTGACGGCATTATCGCAGTCGAGGGGCTCTTCGCTCAGGTACCTGGTGCCTTCGCGCTCATACCCGAGAAAAATAATCTCGGCGCCGAGTTCGGAGCATGCTCTTGACGGTGGAGTCTGTTGATAGAAGCACAGGAGTGGATCGCAGCCTGCTAAGCCGCCATCGCAATCATCGATCGCGCACGGAGGCAGCACGAAGGACCTGCAGGCTGTCGGCTCAGTGGCCAGGGGATACTCGCAGATAGCCGCTCCTCTCTCGTCGTTGTAATCCCTATTTCGATCGCAAATATCAAACCCATTACTGAAGACAGAGAACGATCGATCGCCGGATACCTCCTCCTTCAGGCGTTCGGTGACCTCTTCGAGGGTCGCAAGAGATTCGTCGTTGAAGATGGACTGCTCGCTCCAGTAGATCTCATCCCTGATGCAGGAGCCTGGGCTAGAGCCGTGGATCAGGCCACTTGCCTCCCATCCGCCGGCCTCGATCTCTGCGCGGAGGCGGGGGATCAGCGATCCTGGGAGCAGTATCTCATTGTTGTAGCGAAGGGTCGCAAAGTCATCGAGTACCGTGAGCCGTGCCGGATTGTCGGCGGCTTCGGTGAGCCCTGTTTCGAGCTGATCATAGCTCGTGCGCACGAGTTCGAGGGCTGTGAGCACATCGCCTGGTAGTTCATCGTTTTGGTAGATATCGGCGAGGGCTGGAGCGCCGCCGAATTGTTTGGGGCACCACGATGTGTTGTCCTTGGTTGAGAGCCAAAAATTGGCTGGCACCATGGTGATCGTCAGCTGCGATGTGCCAAGGGCCTCGGCGCCGATCTTGCCGGTAGAGGTCGCTGTTTGCATGCATTTGACCATCTCATCGCAAGTTGGTGTGCACAGGTTGGGCTCCTTCGGAGGTTTGACGTACTTCTCTAGGCATTTGATGATTTCCGTAAACTCCTCGTTGCTGGATTTTGATGATTTGCAACGCAAGGTGCAGGATTCTATGCTGGATTCGGCTCCGTCGTCGACAAGTTGACTGCCGAGCGCCGATGGAATGATGCCACAGATATAGGCGCCTTGGCAGAGACTCTCGCAGACGCTCTCAGAAGTCTGGGTTGGGCATGCAGCGAGTGAGAGACCGATGGTGAGGCCGCCAAGCGCGAGCCAGGTCTGTCGTGATCGTCTCATCATCGTCGTCTCCTGGGGTCACCGCGGCCGATGGCGAATGTGAAGCCAAATACACCCGCGAAGTTCTGTCTTGCGGTCACAGCGGTTTGCAATACGTTATCGTCGAAGGCCAGCAAGCTCATGGTGAGACCGTATTGTAGCTGGACGTTGCCGACCTCGTGGCTGATCATGAAGTCGACGTCGATGCCTCCGTCGAGATCGACTAAGTTATCGATGGTCGACCCGCCGCGAAATTCGGAAAGAGATACCGGTACAGTTTTGGCGGGAATCCACAACACGCCAAGGTCGAGGAAGGGCGAGAGTCGAGTTCTAAACTCGAACGGCAGTCTGGTGAAGCGCGATCGAGCCTCGATTAGGGGTCCGATGACCAGCGCGTGTCGCTGCCATTTGATCGCAGGTGAGTTCACGTCGAGGTCCTGCCAACTGGCGACCCCACTGATTAGGTTGTAGCGGGCGAATTGGTAACCGCCCCGGACACCGACGCCGAGGCTCGGCAGAATATAGCGGACGTAGCCGACGCTGGCGCGAACGATCGCAGTTGCGACGCCTGTGGCGCTGTGGATGGTCGGTCCGCCCGCGACCATGATCTGGCCCCAGATTTCGTGCGGGTTGTATCGCGAGTTGATACAGATCGCGTCACTGATGTCTCCGCCCTCGTCCTGCCGCGTCACCAGATGCCAGCCTGGCAAACTCAGTCGGAGCTTCCTGGAGTGGACTCCGTTGCGTTGGGAGACGCTGTCATCGATGCCCTCTCGGCTGAGCAGCAGCTTGACCTCTTTGGTGTCGCCGGGCGCATTCTCGATGACGTCGGCGACGTCCTGCATGGTGCGCTCTTCGGAGCGCGACATTCGGCTCAGGCGATCACATATTTCGGGGCGCCACTTGCCGGGCTCTGTCAGTGGCGAG
>CAYYUP010000067.1:14286-15633 GCA_964474905.1 uncultured Nannocystis sp.
AAGGTCATGAGGATGTCGAGGCCCTGGCGCCAGGCCTCCTTGGCGACGGTTCCGAGGGCCTGGCTAGCGTCCATGCCGCTGTCGGGGCCCTTGGCTTGGCCTGCGCTCTCCTGGATCTCTCCCTCGAGGCTGGCGAGCGCGCTGGAGATCTCGGCGTAGGCGTGCACATCGGCGACCTCTCGTAGGCCGCGATGACGGACGTCAGTGGTCAGGAAGTGGCGGACGCGATCGCGGAGATCGTCGGCCCAGAGCGGTGACCTCTCGCAGGTCTCACGGCTGGTGAGGATGATCGCCACCTGTTGTCGCTTTCGCGGGCGGAGATCGAGGCGAAAAGGTTCACAGACCAAACGAGGTTCGGGACGCTCGGTGGTGCCTGGGATCGTCGATAGGTAGCGGATGTCGCAGTGTTGCTTCTCATCGCAGGAGAGCACCGAAAGTTCGTGATCTGGGACCACTGCCTGGGGCAGGTCACGGGAGAGGATCATCGGCTGATCGATCATCAAGCCGCCGCTGTCGTTGGCGAGCGCCAGGACCTCTTGGCCGTCGATGAAGAGGCGATCATTCTCGGCCATGCGCACGTTGAGGTTGATGCAGGCCTGTCGTACGGGTGTCATCCAGACCGTTTGGTTGCGACCGACGACCGAGTGCCAATGCAGGGGGACTTCCTGACCACGATGTTCGCCGATCAGGGCCACAGGGGTGCCCAGGGGCACCGCGGCGATGATAAATCGATGCTTGCCGAGAACCAGCATGTCGTCGCGGTCGAAGTATCGCGTCATCGTCGAGTTAAGGTCGCCGAAGGACATGACCAACGATTCGAGCCCATCGGCGCGGATCGTCAGCAGCCGGGTCCCTTCGCTCATACGCTCATCGATTTTGAGACATCGGAGGAAGTCGGAGTCGAAGGGCAGCTCGTCGAGCTCGGTGTCGTCCGATGCTGCGGTGATCAGGTCTGAGATCAGAGATGATCGGCGCAGCTCTGGGCAGATCGTCGCGTTGGCGAAGCCCTTGAGTGAGCGATCGATCGCCCGCTGAAGAGCATCGATTCGCGGCGGCTTTGCGCGCAGCGATACGGGCGTAGAGAGGGCCCATGTCCAGCGCCGGGGCAGAGCGGGGCTGACCAGCCACGCCATGGCGCCAGCGTTCCAGCTGTTTGTTACGAGCAGGCGGCGGAGAGTCTGATGCAGGCTTGCGGGGGGCACGAGCTTGCCCTCGCAAGCGGCGTAAAGTGTGGCCCGTTCGCTCATGCTCAGGCGCTTGATCGTCCAGGCACCGTCGCATTTGTCGACAACCTGTGCGGCGATCGGGGGCTCCGTAGGGGGCTTTTCGGGAGGCGTTTCGGGAGGC
>CAYYUP010000067.1:15733-36310 GCA_964474905.1 uncultured Nannocystis sp.
GGGCTCTCTTCCGCGGCCATCGTGGGCCTTTCGGGGGGGGCATGGGTCGCGATCATCGGCGGCGCCGCCTCGGCCTTGGGGGTCATTCCTGGCAGGCCGAAGATGGCTGTGAGGAGCAGGGCGGGCAGCCTCGCGATTTTCAATTTCGAGGCCATGGACTACCCCGCGATCCAATCAAAGGTCGCTGTGCAAGGGATGCTGTCGCCCCCCTTGGAGATCGCTCGACCGGCATTGACCCGGTTGAGCTGGGAGCTCGCGCTCTTCTTGAGATCGCCGCTGCAGCCATTGCAGGTGAGAAGCGAGGCTGTGCCCTCGGATGTGACCTTGACGCTCAGCTTGAACACACCGCCCCCGGGCGGCCCTCCGGTCTTGTCCTGGAGGTACTCACGGAGCCCTGTCGGGCATTTTGTTCGGGCATTGGTCTTGGTTGTCTTGGGAATTTTCTTGGTCTTCTCGGTCTTCTTGGTCTTCTTGGTGTGTTTCGTTGGTGGGTTCTCTTGGCTCGACGATGAGTCTGTGCCGGTCGAGCCGGTGCCTGTTGAGCCGGTGCCTGTCGAGCCAGTGCCTGTCGAGCCTGTCGTCGTCGACTCGCCGCCTTGACTGTCGCTGATACTCGCGCTCGGGCTGGTAGGGGGTTCATTCTGTCCAGCCGATTCGATGTCGCGGTTCGGGTCGTCGTTCGCCACCGGAGGATCGTTCGCCAAGAGGAGCGTAGTTACGACAATCATGACGGCGGCCAGAGCCCCAAAGGCGATGGCTAGTTTAGGAAGCTTGGATGGCGGCTTGGGCGGGTTTGCGTCGCCCCCTGTGGGTGCATGCGGGGCGGCGAGGCTGTCGCTTTGGGGGGTCTCTTGGGCGCTGCTCGGAGTGCCGATCGGTCGCGTCGCGTCGCCATCGCATGCTCGCGCGTAGAGCTGCACGCTCGCCCAATCGAGGCTCGTCGGGTCGCGAGCGAGGGCCGTGCGAGCGCTGACAAAGGCCTCTTCGAGGGTCGCGCCGTCGCCCAGCAGATCGCGGTAGAGGATCTCGGAGAGGCGGATCGAGCCGTCGATCGAGAGCGGATAGCGCGAGGCGACGACCGCAGCGATGCCGACCCGGTGAAGCATCTGGGCGACGCTGCCCAGACGATTGCCGAGGTCCCCTGCGTTGGCGCTGTCACAGGCGGCGAGCACCACCAGGCGGATCATGCCCGCATAGGGGGCGAGCAGTTGTTGGAGTCGGCCCGGGTCGACGATCACAGGACGGGCTCCATCGCCTTCGCCGTCGAAGACCAGACCGAAGCTCGAGCCGGTTGCACCGCCGTGGCAGAGCAGATGCAGGGCGTCGATCGCCGGGCCCTCGCGCTGTGCCTTGGCGAGTGCGTCTGCGAGGTGGCCGAACGATGCGTGTTCGATGATATCGAGATCGCTGTCGAGGTCTCGACCGGCGGCCTCTTGGGCTCCGCGGATCGCCGCGACATGCTCCGCTGCAGGCACTGCGCCGCCCGCCGCCGACCAGGCGATCAGCACCCTTCCGTGGGGCTCTGTGGTTAGCTCCCGCGCCTTTGCGGTCACTGTTGCGGGCCACTCGTAGCGCAGTAGAACGCCACTGATGGCGCCCAGGCTCTGGCCGGTGCTGCGCAGCGTGAGCAGCTCCCAGGGCAGCGCGTAGAGCTCGGCCGCTGCGGAGCGCACAGTGACGACTACGGGCCGCCCCTGAGCCACCGCATCGACGATCGCGCCCTCGTGTTGGCGCCAACCGGCGGGCTCCAGGGTCTTTCGTAGGACCTCGCCGACGCGGTGCAGCGCCTCGGGATCGCGTCCCGGGAGGCGGACTGCCTCTAGATCCCTGAGCAGCTCACGAGACCACGCCACCTCGGCAGTGGTGATGTCTCCCCGCTCGCCGCGGACGAGGTACTTCTGAGGCGCGAAGCGGAACGCGTGCGGATCGCCAGCATCGTTTGCTCTGGCGAATTCGAGGACGATCCGCAACGACTCAGCAGGGGCCACAGAACCACAATCACAGAGGAATGCGGCGTTTGTCTACACAAAGGGTGTGCTGAGCACTCCGCGCCGGTGCAAACGATATGCAGCAGAATGTGGTGCTTCGATGAAAAGGCTCGTCGACCCTTTTCAATGTAATCGTAGTGCAATCATCGATTGTGAGCTGGGGCCGAACCCGGCTCTTTAATGAGCATAGTTTGGAGGCCCTTGGGCCGCCTCGCACGGGGCCCGATCGCGGCCCGCTAATGCGCGCTTGAGGCCCCGTGGTCGGCCTCCTCTGGGTCGTCAACGATGTTTTCATGCCATGAGTCCTCGGCGATGAAGAGGTCGCTATCATCGATATCGATATCAATATCGCCAAAGCTCGCGATAGCACCTCGATTGGCCACCCGCACAAGCCGGAGCGCGACCGGGCCTTCGGCGCCGACAAAAGAAAGGCCTAGGCTTTTATTTGCGCTCACCGAAGCGTCCGCCTGGCCGCCTAGCAATTGCTGGGCCGATTTTGCCTTGCCGCGAATCGAGATCGTCGTATTGGCCTCGGTGGTCGCCAACATTGTCACCCCCTTGCCGGTGAAGACCTCGGTCACGAGCTTGTAGCGCGCTCGCCACCTTGGGCCGTCGTTGCGGTGTCGCACGGCCTTGAGCTTGGCGGCGATCGCTGCGATGTTTGAGATCCGCCTGGAGGTCAGGGATGGCGCCTTAATTACGAATGAATTCGAACTCTTTGCTTGGATGTCGAGACCGACCTCGCCGTCGGCGAGGGGCAGTGATTGGCCCTGGGCCTGGGCCTTTACCTCGGCTAAAATGACACCCTTTGAGACAAAATCCAGGGCGATTGTACTGCCATCGATCTCGTCGATCGTCAGGCCAAAATCGTCGACCACGTTGCCGAGTGGGATAAACACCCCGCCCCGCCAGCTGCCGTAGTCGCCCAGGCGAAATGGGGTTGCCAGCGGCAGCCAGGCGATGTGCAGCTGAAAGTTATGACGCATGACGCGTCCGATCGCTCGGGCCAATGCAACCATCGTGATACCTCCGAAGTCACGACTATACGACACGCGCTTCGAAAATGTGGGCGACTGTCGCGGGCGATGGATGGGTTGGACCAAATGTGCACAGTCGCACGATAATGCGAAGGCGCGCATTTGCCGATTTGTCGAGAGGCTTGACCGAGCGGGGACAAGAGGCGCTATCATCGCGGTCGCCATCAGAATCACCGCGCATGAGGTGGTCATTTTTAGGCGTTTGGGCGGAGAGAAGATACATGGCGAATCGTAGTAATAGTGGCGGCAGCAGTGACAGTGATCTCCAGCTCTTGCTCGCGCATGCCGATGAGCACGAGCCGGTTCTCCAGGGGGGTCTCGAAGCAGACGCAGCCGCTCAGGATGACGAGAGTGGGGATGGAGAGTCCGGTACGTCGTTTTACAACCCTGGGGCTGCGGGCAATGATCTAGCGGCGCAGGGATGGGGGATCATCGCCCCCGAAGGTGACGATGGAGACCGTCTGTTGGCCGCGATTGCGCCGCTCATCGCCGCCCGCCAGGAGCAGCTCGGAGAGGCGCCGCCGGTTTTTAGGGTGCCGCCTGGCATGAGCGCGAGCGATGCAGACAACTGGCGGCGCGACGTCTACGAGAGCGCCGATGCGGATGAGCAGCCCTTTTATCAGTTGGTCCTCGGGGATCTCGATCAGGTCTCCGTCGCGCTCTCGCAGGCGCAGGCGATCGACGGCTGTGTCGGTCGTCTCGCCTTTGATGAACTCAGCGATTACGAGGCCTACGCGGCCAAGGTCTTGCGGGTCGAAGGCGAGCGGAGCGGAGGTGTTGCCGATCTGATCATGCATACGGTGCACGACGGTACGGCGGCGACATCGATCGGCTCACGCAGCCTGGCGCGGCCGTTGCGTGATCTCGCGATCGAGGCCCATGGTCGGGGTCGCTTGCCCATGGGTGAGATCATCGACAGCGGCGACAACGAGTCACCTGCACCCGAGCAGCTGATGGATGCGGTCTCGGGCCGTGATGGGGCGCTGCTCTTCTCGGTGAGCCACGGCGAAGGTGCGCCCCGCAAGGGCTGGGCTTCGGTCGACGAGCAGCGTGCGGGGCAGGGGGCGATGAGCTTTGGTCGTGGAGGTCACATCCGCGGCGATGATCTTCGCAGCGGGTCCTTCCTGGCGGGTGGCATTTGGTTCATGTTTGCCTGTTACGGCGCCGGCACGCCGAGCGACAGCCGCTTTCGCCACTGGCTGCAGCAGCTCCGCGATGCGGGCAAATTTCGCGGCAAGGCGGAGTCGGTTTTGCGTTCGCTACCGGCTGCGGGCGAGCGCCCCTTTGTCGCCGCGATCCCGCGGCAGACGCTGGCAAATCCGGACGGGCCCCTCGCCTTTATCGGCCACCTCGATCTCGCCTGGACCTACTCTTTTCAAGAACTCGACCGCGGCAAGAAGGACGCGACCGCGGGTAAATTTTACAAGGTCGTGCGGGCGCTCTTGCGGGGCGATCGGGTGGGCATTGCTCTTCGGGAGATCACCCGCGCGTATCTCGACAAGAACGAGAACCTCGCCAATCGCTACGACGCGAAGCGGTCTGCTCAGGTTAAGGGCGAGGCAGAGTACGATGATCGCGTGCAGATGGCGCACCTGTGGATGGCGCGGCAGGAACTCGCCGGCTATACGATTTTGGGCGATCCCGCGGTGAGTCTATGCTCCGCTGGGGCCGCGAAGACGCCTGTAAAGAGGCCCGCGGTTGTGGGTCCAACGCGCGCCGTTGAGATCGGTCGTCGGCCCGATCCAAAGAGCGAGTCCGAGTCAGCGGAGCCCGAGAGCGACGTGCAGTCGGTGACCCCGCTCGGCGCGGTCGAGCTCGATCGTCGGGTCGAAGCGGTGCAGGCGATGATCATCGGCGACGAGGGCCTGCGGGCGATCGCCAAGAGGTTCGAGGTCGACCGCACAACCCTCACCCGCTGGCTTCAGGCCTACACGGATGCGGGTCGCTTGGCGCTCGGCAAGCTCGATCGCTGAGGTCGAGGGAGCCTCTCACCAGCAGTGCGCCTGCTCAGTTGTGAAAGAGCAGATCCAGGTAGGTCGGGATCGGCCACTGTTTGCGGTCGACTCGGATCTCGAGTCGGTCACAGATCTTGCGCACGATGTTGGTCGCCGGGATCAGCGAGTCGACACAGTAGCGGGCTTGATGCTCGGTGCTGGGCTCGGCACGGAGGCCCCGGACGGCGCTGGCGAGGGTTTCGATCTCGCGTACGAGTTTTGAGATATCGGCGGCCAGTGCCTCTAAGAGGTCGCCCTGAGCCTCGCTGACATCGTCCTCTAGGTGGATTTTCTCGGCTACGCGGAGGAGTTCGCCAAAGCTCGCTGCGAACTCTCCTTGGTAGCGCAGGCAGGCCGGTAGCACCTCGGTCCGCGCCATTCGCAGCAGCGTTTTGCCTTCGATCTCGATCTTGTTGACGTACTCCTCTAGGCGTACGCGGTAGCGAGCCTCGACCTCGGCCTCGCTGAGCACGCCGTAGCGGGTGAAGAGTTCGCGGTTGCTGGGCTCGAGCCAGGCCTCGAGCGCCATCGGCGTATTTTTGGCGTTGTCCAGGCCGCGGGATTTGGCTTCGCGTACCCAATCCTCGGAGTAGCCGTCGCCTTCGAAGCGGATCGCCTTGGTCGCGATCACCTCTTCGCGGAGGGTTGCCCAGATCGCGGCCTCGAGCGCCTGTCCCTTGTCCTGACGGGCGCTGAGCTTACTGGCGAAGTCGTCGATCGACTCGGCCATCGCCGCGTTGAGGACGGTGTTGGGCATCGCCACCGGCATCGACGAGGGCACCGCGCGGAACTCAAATTTGTTGCCGGTGAAGGCGAAGGGAGAGGTCCGGTTGCGGTCGGTATTGTCGCGGGCGACGGGCGGCATCTGGCCGAGGCCGAGGCTGATCGACTGCTCGTCTTCGGTGACGTTGACCTCGCCGGCTTCGATTGCGTTTAGGATCGCTGTCAGCTCCTCGCCGAGGAATACCGACATGATCGCCGGCGGTGCTTCGTTGGCGCCGAGGCGGTGGTCGTTGCCGGCGCTAGCGATCGATGCCCGCATCATCCGAGAACGTTTATGCACTGCCTTTAATGTACATACGAGGAAGACCAGAAAAACGAGGTTGGACTCAGGCGCGCTGCCGGGGCTTAGCAGGTTTCGCCCCAGCGAATCGGCCATCGACCAATTGTTGTGCTTGCCTGAGCCGTTGACTCCGGCGAAGGGTTTTTCGTGGAGCAGGAGCGCGAGGCCTTTGCGCTTGGCCACGCGCCGTAGGATCTCCATTGTCAGCAGATTGTGATCGGCGGCGATGTTGATCTCTTCGTGGATCGGCGCAAGCTCGTATTGATGGGGAGCAACCTCGTTGTGCCGGGTTTTTGCCGGGATGCCGAGTTCGTGCAGTTCGCGCTCGGCCTCTTGCATGAAGTCGAGTACACGATCGGGGATCGAGCCAAAATAGTGATCGTCGAGCTGCTGCGCCTTGGGTGGCAGGGCGCCGAGCAGCGTGCGATGGGCCATCACCAGGTCCGCGCGCTTTTCGTAGAGTTCGCGGTCGACGAGGAAATACTCCTGCTCGACACCTAGCAGGGGAACGACCCGGTCGACGTCGTTGTGGCCGAGCAGGCTAAGCAGGCCGGTCGCCGCCCGCGAGAGCGCCGCGCAGGAGCGGAGCAGCGGCGTTTTTTCGTCGAGTGCCTGCCCGTGATAGGAGATGAACGCCGACGGGATGCAGAGCGTTGCGCCCTGGGGCCCGGTCATGATGAAGGCGGGGCTCGACGGATCCCAGGCTGTGTAACCGCGGGCTTCGAAGGTCGCTCGCATGCCGCCGGAGGGGAAGCTCGAGGCGTCGGGCTCGCTTTGGATCAGCTGCGATCCAGAGAAGCGCTCGATTGCTGTGCCGTCGGCGTCGATGCTGAGAAATGCGTCGTGCTTCTCTGCGGTGGCGCCGGTCAGCGGTTGGAACCAATGGCAGTAGTGGGTCGCGCCGTGCTCGAGCGCCCAGCCCTTCATGGCGTGGGCGACCGCGTCGGCGTGCATTGGCGGCAGCTTGGCGCCGGCGAGCAGAGTTTGCTCGATCGCCGTGTAGACCTCGCGGGGCAGCGTCGCCCGCATCGTCTCGAGGTTGAAGGTGCGGCAGCCGAAGTAGGAGGTGGTCGTGGGGGGGGAGGCGCGATGGTTCGACATAGGGGAGGCCTTCGCTCGGCGCGGAGACTAGTCCAACGCTGCGCCGAGAACAACGGCACCGAGCCGCGAGTTATTCGCCTCGGCTCACGGCTTGGGCGCTCAGTGCAGCCCGCTCGTGATCGAATACGCCGCCGCTCCGAGAGCGACCAGGCCGGCGATGTAGAGGAGGTACGCTCGCCACCAGGTCGTCCGCGAGACCCCAAAAATGGATGTAGAGAGCAGCAGGCCGCCGCCAGCGGTGAGCAGCCAGCAGGCGGGGCCGATGAGGTCCTGCATGCGCGCTGGCACCGAGCTGATCGCGACAGTGCCGATGCCGAGATAGAAAAAGCCGGCAAAAAAGCAGAGCGTAAGGCCGAGGGTGCCGTGCTTCCTAAACCGAGTCTTGAGCCCGCGGATGGCCTCGTAGGCGCCTATGAGGGGCATGCCCAGGAGAATGACCAGAAGACCGCGGAGGACGGCCTTGGTGCCTTGCACCTCTGCTGCGAGTTCGGGGCTTGTGAGCTCGACGATCGCCAGCAGATCGATGGCGTCGGCGCTGATCCAGGCGAGGTTTTTCGGGCTCGGGGTCGCGACGAGGGCGGCAGCGTGCTCGGCTGCGGAGTCGATGGTCGCGACGTACTCGGGCGGCAGGGCGTCTCGCTCATCGCGGGCGCTGCCCAACTTTGTCTCGAAGTCCCGCATGAACTCGGCGATCGGGCTGTCCTCCGCGCCCCCGTCATCGCCGTAGAGCGGCGCGAAGAAGCCTGCGATCAAAAGAAGCCCGCCGAGGGCAGAGGTCGCTGTCACCGGTGAGAGCACAGCCTTGGGAGCGCGAGGTTTTGCGGAGTTTGCGGACATTGCGGACACGGATAGATGTTACGCAACGCAGTACGCCTGCGGCATCCCGATGCTCCCGAGGCGAATCGGGTTTGAGCGTAGGTCAGCGTAGGTCAGCGCTCGGTGTCGACCGCGAGCTGACCGCTGGCCGCTGCGGTGACGACGACGGAGCCTTCCCAGCCGGTCGCATAAATCGCTCGCGAGACCGAGCGTCGCTCGAACACCTCTTGGCGCTCCTCTTTCCACGCGCCTTTGATGCCGACCCAGGCCTCGATCGGTTTCTCGCGCCAGCCCTGGACGCCGTATCTCGGGTCCGCGAGATGCTCGAGCGCGACGATGTTGGGGTGACCAAATTTGCGTGCAGTCCAGGGGTGCAGGCGCTCGTAGGGGCCCATTGAGATCACCGCGAGGGTCGGGCTCATCAGCTCCATCAGGTAGTGGATGGTCGCGTTTTTTGAGCCGTGGTGGCCGACTTGGTAGATATCGACGTCGAGGATCTCGGGGTTTCGCGAGTACTTGCTGGCCAGGCGCGAGAGGCCGACCAGCTCGAGGTCGCCGGTGAAGAGCGCAGAGCTCTGGCCGAACTCGACGCGGGCGGCGACGCTGTGGTTGTTGGGGTTTAGGCCGTAGCTCGCGAGCTCTTCGGTGACTGCGCCCCAGAGCAGCGTGATTTTTGGATCGACGGTCGAGGCCCCGCAGGAGCCGACGGGATCGATGATCTCGTTGATCAGTCCCTCATCACCGGTGATGTCGGAGACCTTGATGTCCTGGTGAGCGACCTCGGGGTGGCTGCCCAGCCAGGCGTGCATGCGCGACTGCTGCTCCTTGCCGGGGTCGGCCTCGTGATCGCTATCGGTCATGCCGTTGTCGATGACGTTTTTGACGCGGTAGTTCTCGAGGACTGTCATCACCGAGCGCATGTGATCGATGTGCGGGTGGGTGATCAGCAGGAGGTCGAGCGTGCGCTCGAGATCGGGGCGGCGGGCGAAGAAAGCGTCGAGGTATTCGCGGAGGGCGGCGTCGCTATCAAAGCTCTCGTTTTGCTCGCCACCGGTGTCGATCAGCACGGCGCCGCAGGGAAATTCGAGGAGCGTCGCATCGCCCTGGCCGATGTCAATAAAATGGAGTCGCATCGCATCGCCGATTTCCTCTTCGAGGGGCAGGTGCGAGACGATCGCCTCGGGATTAATCGAGGCGTAGAGCGGCCCCACCTTGAGAGGTGGAGCGGGTCGTTCACCGCCGCTGCTACTGCAGGCGAGCATCGCGAGGCCGAGTAAAGAGGCCAGCGCTCGAGCGCCACGAAGCGAGCGTTTGGGGTGCACAAGCCAACATAACTGCTCTGTGCGCTCGCTTATGTGACAACCATGCAACAGACTCGCACTTGAGGTTCATGTTTGCGCATAAACGCTCAATATTCAGGCAAATGCGAGCCCAGCCGCGGGGACTGTTCGAAATCGAGGACGCGGAATTTGCGCGCTGCGCGTTTGCCGTGATGCTCGTGCAGCTCGCATGCCTTGTCGTGGCCCTCGTCGGGGCTGACCATCGCCCCCCTCGTGGACCCCGAATTTTGGTCACTCGCGCTGATCATTGCCGCCGCCCACGGCGTGCAGGTGGTCATTGGTTTCGGGGGCTCGATGCTCTCGTTGACCTTCGCGTCCCTGGTTGCGCCGGTCGACACCTTGTTGCCGTTGCTGGTGCCGCTCAACCTCGGCGTGCCGCTATACCTGGTGACGCGTTATCCGAGCGCGGTCGATAGGTACCAGCTGAGTCGGAGGTTGATCCCCTACGCGTTGTTGGGTCTGGGCCTGGGCTTTGGTCTCTTTTTGGTGATCGATAGCAGCAGCCTGACGATCGCCTACGCGTTGTTTGTCATCGTTCTCGCTTGTCTTCGGCTGGTCGGCGCGACACGGGAGCGTTTTACGCCGGGCGTCGCCTCGGATGAGGGATCGCCGATCGCGAGCCAAACGAGCGCGACCGACTCGTCGCTTGGGGAGCCGTTGATCGCCGCGTCGGAGGTCTCGTCCGTCGCTTTGCCTGAGGGCTCGACCGCCGTGTTGCCCGGTAGCGCGTCGACATCAAAGCCGTCGCCCTCACCGTCGTTGTTGTGGCTGATCGCGGGAGGTCTTTGCCACGGTTTTTTTGCCACCGGTGGCCCTGTGTTGATCCTCTACACCGCGATCGCTGTGCCCGACAAGCAGCGCTTTCGTTGCACGATGGCGGGCCTCTGGATCGTGCTCAACGGCGCGCTTGTTGCCGCTTACGCGTTAAACGGCGATCTCACGTTAGCGTCACTCGGGCGCACCGCATCGTTCGCACCGGCGCTGATCGTCGGCGTCTTAATCGGCGAGGTGGTGCACCGCCGGATCTCACAGGAGACCTTTAAAATTTTGATCTACGCGCTCTTGTTGGTCGCAGGTGGGCTGCTCCTCAGCCGCAGCTGAGGTCGTACTCAGGGGGGAGGCTCCGCTTCGCAGATGAAGGGATTTTTTTCGCCTCCGCCGATATCGTCCCAAGTGAGTCCATTCGCATGAATTTTGGTCCACTGCTCAAGTCCCTTGTCCGGTGAGCCAGGTGCCCAGGGAGCCGTTTTTGGTACAGATCCATATCCGACTACTTTGCTGCCATCTGCGACCCAGATGAAATCGGGAAAATCATTGAAGATAGACTTGTCCATGAGGCCGATTGAGGCATCGCTGCCCAGTTTGCCGAGGAGTGGCTCCATTTCCGTGTTCTCGTTTATGCTGGTGAGCATGACATGGTATGACTTTGCATCGTTGCTGGCGAGCATCTTGCACCTGTTGTTTGCAGAGGACGCCTTTAGTTGTGCCATGCAGGCGTAGTAGTAATGTCCATCGTATTCTTTTAGATAGCAGGTGGTGTCGAGGATGTCGCATTTGTCGTTGTTTTGCGAGTACTCATCAGTAATTCCATTGCAGTTATTGTCGACGCCATCACACTCCTCGATAGCGCCTGGGTTTATCAAATCATTATCGTCGTTGCAATCACCACTCACACCGACGTAGCCGGGGGGTATATCGCCAGGGCATACGGTCATCGGCGGGCCGCTCCCGAATTGGTCGTCATCCTCGTCGAAAAAGACCACAATGGGTTCTCCCTCGCACATGCCATCGGTGGTGGTGGCGTCGGTGGTGGCGTCGGTGGTGGCGTCGGTGGTGACGTCGCCGGAGGAACTCGGGCCCGCGCTTGTCAGGCCACCGCTTGTCGAGCTTGTCGAGCTTGTCGAGCCCGTTTCGGATCCGCTGCTGCTGTTGGTCATCGTCTCCGTGCTGTTGGAGGTCGAGGTTGTGCTGCTGTCGGTGATGGCGCTGTCGCTCGCCGAGGACGTCGACGCTTCGCCTGTGAAGCCGGGATTTTCGAGGGTACAAGCTGATGCCAGGCCGGCGCTCGTGATCCCGATCCAGAGCTGCATGCACCGCGAAAAAGTTCGCCTACCACCGCTGCCACGACCACTGCCATTGCCTCGCCCTATGCCCATCATCAGAGCATACGGCAGGCCCTACACGGCCGCGCAGCCGTTAGACCTGGGCACCGCGAGGCGCAATAAACACATAGAGGAATGGACGAAATCGCTCGTTTTAGGACGGGTTTGTTAGGGATTATTCGCTAGAGGCGCCGCTGGCCTGTGTGCAGCATTCACGTTTTCGAGCAGATCAAAGTTGGCCTGGAAGAATTCGGTGCGCCGACGGAGGCCCTCAATATGATGACCTTGGCCGGCGAATTCGACGTAGGTCACCGGTCGGCCGAGCTGCGCGGCCTTGGTTGCGACCTGTCGTGATTCAGTGACGGGTACCCGCGCATCGTTGGCGCCGTGAGTCAACAAGAGAGGCGCACGGAGGCGTGTGATGTTGGTGAACGCCGACCGTTCGCGCATACGAGCGGCATCCTCTGCGACCTCTGGATCACCGCCCTCAAGCCGCACCCAGTCGGGGATGTTGGTCGCTCTGTAGAAGGTGAGGATGTCCGAAAAACCAGCGTGGGCGAGGCCAAAGCCAAAGTCGTAGCGCTTGGCATGAGGCTCAAAGGTCAGCGCCCGCATCGTCGCGTAACCGCCGTGGGAGCCCCCGTAAACCCCAATTTGCCAGCTTTCGAGGCCGAGTGCGCGCTCGGTCCAGCGGCCGACCTCAAAGAGATCGACGATCTCGGCGCCGCCCAGGTCGTGATCGTTGAGCGCAGCGAAATCCTTGCCAAAGCCGCGGCTTCCGCGGACCGACGGCGAGATCAGTGTGAGCCCGGCGGCGCACATCACCTGATCGAAGACGCTGTAGCGATTATCACCGCCGTAAAATGCCTTGATCAACGCCCGCTGCTGCTGCTTCGCAACCATTGGCTGCTGCGGTCTCAGGACAAAGGCGTGCAGCTCGCGGGTGCGACCAGTCGTGGGATCAATGTCGTGGGTGGGGATCGTGACAGCCTCCGCTTTACAGTGAACGACCGCCCGGGCGAGCTCGGGCTCCAAGGCGATGAGAAGCTCGCTCGCCAGCGCTGGGGCACCGCCATCCTGGCTCTTGGTGATCGTCGCGAGCTGGGCCTCAAAGAGCAGATCGGGAGCCTGCTTCGACCAAAGCACGCGGGATCCCTCGCCGTCGATGAGGGTGAGCTTGCCGTCCTGATGCTGCTGACCGACGATGCGAGCGCTCTGTGGATCGAGTAGGGAGATCGTCGAGCCCGAAGGCGTGCCGGAGATCGCAAAGATGCCTGCGTCGAGGATCGCTGCGCTGCGAATGTCCTCTTTCAAGCGCGAGAGCTGGGCGATCGCGCCACTTGTGCGATCATATGTGTAGAGATTAGCAAAACCATCGTCGTTGGCGATAAAGAGCAGGCGCTGGCCGTCGATCCAGCCGCGTACGGGCTCTAGACGCGAGCGCGAACTATCATCAGTGATCACGCGCAGCGCGTTTTTTCCTTTGTTCCCTTTGTTCCCTTGTTCGTCGAGGGTTAGGGCGACCAACATTTTGCGGTTGCGATCGCCCTCGGCGAGTGCGGTGAAGAAGACCTCCAGCCCGTCGGGAGAGAAGCGCGGCGAGGACCAGGTGAAGGTGAGTGCCGGGCTGTCGCAGATGACTTCGCGGCTCGTACGGCTCTCGACATCGAGGATCCTGAGACAGCTCCGGTGGTTGCCCGGGTTGTCGCCCTCCCGTGGCAGGTAGGCGATTTGCGTATCATCTGGGGAAAATCCGAAGCCGTAGACGTAGTCGTGATCGGTGACCTGGGTGAGCTGATGGCTGCTGAGGTCGAGCGTCCAGAGGTTCATGCGCTCGTCGTTGCGGGCATCGGCGTGCAGCCAGAGCGTGCCTCCCTGCTGCGGCAGGTGCAGGCCCCAGAGCGAGCGTGTCGACCAATCGATGTCGCTTATCGGCAGCGCTTTGTCGAGCTCTGCGGGACCAGGTCCGCGCAGGTCGAGGGTTTTTAAGGTGTAGCCGTCGCCGGTCTCGAAAAAGAAGAGGCGATCGCGGGCGAGCGAAGCCTCAAAATGGGAGTAGGGGAAGCCATCTAGGAGCGGCGCCAGATCGACCGATCGCTCAAAGTAGTGGGCGGTCGAGCCGGAGATGACCTCGCCCGCAGGTGGCTCGGCGGTGGGGTAAGGCGTGCTGCTCGTCGGCGGGGCGCAGGCGAGGCAGAGCGCGCTGAGTGCCGCAGCTGTCGCGGTGGTCATCAGCGATCGAAAGCGCCGCGTGGCGTGGGCGGTCGGCGAGGAGTGAGGCCGCAGGCGGCGGTGCATGCTGCCAATCAACACCGTAATCCGGCGCTTGGCAAGGGCTCCTTTGCACACGCAGCGCAGCTCGGCGGCAGTCCGGCGGCAGTCCGGGGATCCGCGACCGATCCGTCGCGAGAGATCCTAATTTGTGTTCGATCTTGCGGATCACAGCGTGGGCCGTCACGGGCGAAGCGGTGGTTAGCATTTGCCTTTCGGGGCGAGCCATGCCCGTGCCTAGATTATCGAACGGAGTCTCGGTCGCGCTCATGCGGAGCGGCGGTGTGATCGCGCGTTCGATCTCGCTTGGTCGACAGGACGAGTACAAAGCAGGGTGAGCGTGCTGCGGGTATGCTCGCATCATCGCGAGCAGCGGTCATCAACAGTGGGTCGAGGGCGGGCATGAATACAGACGAAGTTCCATCGAGGATCGGCCGCTTCTTCGTGCTTCGGCGAATAGGCGCTGGTGGCATGGGTCGGGTTTTTCTCGGTTATGATGAAGAACTCGGCCGCAAGTTGGCGATCAAACTCTTGCACGGCGACGCTGACCGCGAAGTGCGGGCGCGGCTGCTCCGCGAAGCGCAGGCATTGGCTCGTCTCTCGCATCCCCACGTCGTCACGATCTACGAGGTCGGCGAGGAGGCGGACGGTATCTACCTGGCGATGGAGTACGTCGAAGGCGAGACGCTCCGGCGATGGGTTCAAGAGGAGCCGCGGTCTTCGTCATCGATTCTCGCTCAGTACCTCCAGGCCGGGCACGGTTTGGCAGCAGCACATCGCACGGGGATTCTTCACCGCGACTTTAAACCCGACAATGCGATCGTCGGTCGCGACGGCCGTGTCCGCGTTCTTGATTTCGGTCTCGCTAGATCCGAGCGTGCTCTCGCGCAAAGCGAGGATGCCTGCGAGGCCCGTACGACTCATGATATGGGTGATCTCAATGTGCAGATGACAGTGGTCGGTAGGGTGGTCGGCACCCCTGCCTATATGTCGCCAGAGCAGCTAGATGGAGGTCTTTGCGACGCGCGCTCCGACATCTTCGCCTATTCAGTCGCGCTTTGGGAGGCGCTCTACGGCATTCGCCCTTTTCGTGGCGAGTCGATCGAAGAATTGTCCAGGAAAATCCGGCGGGGTGCGTTGCAGGAAGGGGGCGAACGCGATGTGCCCCGTTGGCTGCGCACGGCTCTTATGAAGGGGTTCGCTGGCGATCCCGAGGCCCGTTGGCAGACGATGGATGGATTCCTCCAGGCGCTCACCCACGGGTCTCGGCGTCTCCTTTGGCGTCAGCTGCTCGGGGCGCTGCTCGGCCTTATCATTCTCGCTGTCGCCATTGTTGCGATCACCAACGGCTATCTAACGTGGCAGAAAAGCCAGGCGATTGCAGCGTGCCAAAAAGAGGCGTCGGCTGTCGATGCCGTATGGAACGACACTGCTCGAGCGAAGATTCGCACGTCGCTTGGGGAGAGTGAATCAACAGGAGACGCTGTAGACTCTCTCGTCGGGATCCTCGACGATTACGCGTTGCATTGGCGAGACGCAGCGCAAGACGTCTGTGAGCGCGGCTTGGATGACGAGGAATGGCTTCGTCTCCAGGTCAAGGCCTCGTCTTGCCTGGACGAGCGTCTGTGGTCACTCGAAACCCTGATCTCGATCCTTTCGCGGGATGACCTGGCGCCTTTGCAGGCCGGTCGTCGAATCGTTAAGGGCATGCCCTCAATCGACGATTGCGTCAGCCAAGAGAAAATAGAGGAGCGCCCTTCGCTGCCCGATGACCCCCATATTCGAGCCGAAAATCGGGCGGTTCGAGAGGAAGTCACAGAGGCCTATATGCTCTTGCTCCTAGGCAGAGTGCAGGATGCCCTAGAGATCGCGGAGCCTTTGATCGAGCGCGCGGATGTCATTGAGTGGGCGCCTCTCCGCGCGAGCACACGCCTCCTCAACGGTCGACTCTATAAATACAGCGCCAACGCAGAGGCCTCCAGATTACTCCAAGAGGGCTATTTTGTCGCGTTTGATGCGGGCTACGATCGGCTCGCTGCATCGCTCGCCACCGAACTCATCATTGTGGCCGGCGTTGGCAATATGGATCCATCCGAGGGTCGTCTCTGGGCGCGCCTGGCCCGGGGGCTGCTCGGCCGTCAACCCGAGCGTCAAGGACTGCGCCTGGCGATGATCGAGGACCGGGTCGGCCAACTCGAGGCCGCGACCAAGGCCTTTGATGAGGCTGAGGCCGCTTATCTCCGGGGATTGGCGCTCACGGTGGAGGCGCTTGGTGAGGAGCATTTTGAGGTCGGCCAGATCCTCTTGAATCTCGGTAACATCTGCTTTGAGCAGGGCGACCTGGACAAGGCTGCTTCGTTTTGGCAGCGAGCGCTGGAGATCCATGAGCGAACCGTGGGCCCCGAGCACCCGGCCACGGCTTTGATCTACGCGAATCTAGGTGCCCTCTACTCCGAACGAAAAGAGTACGAGGAGGCACTCAGGCTGACCCTGCGCGCACTGAAGATCCATGAGCAAAGTGGTAGTCCCAGAGGTCAGCAGGATGTGATTTGCCTTGCCAACATCGGCGAATACTATGGCTCTCTCGATCGGCTCGCAGACGCGCACAGCGCTTATTCGCGGAGTCTATCGATCGCTGAGAAGATTTTTGAATCCGATCACCAAATGATGATCGCACCCCTGCATGGACGCGCGAACACCTACGCTCGCCAGGGGGATCTTGAGGCCGCGGCTGCAGACCTGCGGCGGGCTCGCGCGGTCGAGGTCGTGCTGGACGATCAAGACGGGGTTGCGGCCACCGATCTCCGCCTTGCCAGCATCTTCGTAGCTCGGGATGTAGAACGTGCCGAGGGCATCATCGATGCCGCGCTCGTCCGGCTCCAAGAGGTCTACGGAGCTCGAAGCGACAGGGCGCTCGATGCCCTGGTGACGGTGGCCGAAGAAAACCTCGTCAACGAGCGGTTGGTTGCGGCGATCATCCTGCTCGAGCGAGCGCTCAGCCTCTCTGCAAGCGTTGTGGCACCCGTCGATGAAGGTGCTCAAGGTGCCCTCCAGGTCGAAGAGACCCGCATGCATGCCTCGAGCGACGTCGACCAAGACAATCCCGCTGCGACAGACGAGGCTGAAGGTGGTCTCGAGAGGATCGCCGATGCACGCTTCGCCCTCGCGAGGGCGCTCGCTTCACAGGGAGGTGCCGATGCTCGTGTTGCCTCGCTGATGGCCAGCGCAGAGGCGCTCTATCTCAGCTTGAACGGGCCGCCAGAGGTCAAAATACGCGAACTCCGGGCCTGGCGTGAGCGAGACGATAGGGGGCGAGACGCGGCATCGCCAGCGCTGTAATCCGGTCCGTATCGGAGTTCCCACGCGTGGGCGATCGGCTATGCTCCGCCGATGCCGGCCGGAGGAGATCCCTATCCCGACTTTGATCTCGAAGAGCGCACCTACTTGGGCGAGACCCGGCAGGTTTTCAGGCAGGGCAGTGGCCCGGCGGTGATCGTGATGCACGAGGTTCCGGGGCTCTATCCAGAGGTCGCGGAGTTCGGTCGTAGGGTCGCCCGTGAGGGTTTTACGGTCTACATGCCCTCGCTCATTGGCGAGCCAGGAAGGCCCTATAGCGTGCCCTACTCGCTCTCTAGTCTTGCTCGGGCCTGCGTCGCTCGCGAGTTCACGACCTTTGCGACCGGTCAGGGATCACCGATCACAGACTGGCTCCGGGAGCTCGCGCGCGCGGCTCATGAGGAGTGCGGCGGGCCCGGTGTCGGGGCGATCGGCATGTGTCTGACCGGGGGTTTTGCGCTGGCGATGATGGTCGATGATCGCATGCTCGCGCCGGTGCTCAGTCAACCCTCGCTGCCCTTTGCGATCCTGCCGAGCCAGCGCCGTGATCTCGGTATCAATGACGAGACTCTCGCGCGGGTGGTCGAGCGCACCCGCGCCGGTGCCTGTGTGATGGGGCTGCGCTTCACCGGCGACAAAATGGTGCCCCCCGAGCGTTTTGAGCGGCTTCGACAGGAACTCGGGGACGGATTTATCGCCGTTGAGATCGACTCCTCTGCCGGCAATGCCCACGGTATTCGCAGCTCTGCCCACTCTGTGCTCGTGCACGATCTGGTCGAAAAGCCCGATCACCCGACCGTGCGGGCTCGCGAGCAAGTGCTGCAATTTTTTGTCGAGCGCCTGCTACAGACGCCGAGCGCAGATTAGCAAATGGACCTTCGATCAGTCGTTCGTTGGCGATTGTACGTTGGTCGCTCGATCCTGGAAGAGCGTCGCCCAGTGGTGACTTACTGGTGGTGGCGAGTTGCTCATCGACATGCCCGGGGCTCGCATGCGGACGCTGAAGTCTAGCTTTGCCGGGATAAAGATCATCGTATGCACAACAGCGTCGTCGATGCGCACGGCTTCGCCGATTGTCCACAGCGACTTTAGGCTGAGCATTTGATGACGGGCTCCGACGCTCGCTTCGATCCTGCGATAGCGGGGGCCGGTTTGCGGCGCGGCCTGTGCTCGGAGGTGGTTTGTCGCCGCGAGGATCTCTGCGCCGAGTTTTGAGCCTGTGCTTGTGCTGCGAACGTCGACTCCGGTGGCCTCGATCTCGAGAACCCGTGCCGGTGGGTGACCGCTCGCAGCGGCCTCCCGAGCGGGCTCAACGAGATGCACGATGTACGAGCCGGCGTGTTGGCTGGCCTTAATTTTGTGAAGTACATCGTCCGCGTTTGTACGGCCGTCGCCGTTGACGTCGCGAGCGCTGAGTGCCTCTCGGAGGAGTAGATTTGCCGGTGCAAAGCCAGCAGCAGCCTGCCCCAGGGTCGCCGCACCCTTGCCGTAGCCCATATTAAAAAACACGCTCACGCCGGCCTTGTTCATGCACGAGAGACAGCCGAGATAGCCGGCGAAGGCGACCGAGATGACATCTTGTTTCTGTGGATCGCTGGGCTCGTAGGCGATGATAACCTGGCTCTTGAGCAAGGCAGGATCGGCGACCCAATCGAGGTTGCGCACCAGCGCCAGCTCTCCTTTGAGCGTGGGATCTGCGGTTGTTGCCGAGCCCCAGGCGGAGACCGACGAGCAGCCGATCGCCACCAGGTCGGTAACTGCATTAAAGACAAGAAGATCGTCGGCGTTGAGGGGTCGCCCGAGCCCGCGGCTTTCCGCCCCGCCTGCGGCTTTCATGCCTTCGATCACCGCGCGAGCCTCCTCGCGCAGCGACGGATCGATGGTGCCCATCGTTGCCAGGCTGGTTGCGGCCGCGGCGAACATCGCCTGCGGGATGTCGCTCAGGGCATAGTTGTCGATCACGTCGATAATCGTCTCGCGCAGCAGGTAGCCGTGGGCGTAGCCCATCTCGTAGGAGCTGCCCCAGACGTGCAAGACCCGTTGCCCGCCGATGTCGCGCAAGGTGCCCTGCACTCTCGTGTTTTTTTGAGGTTGAGCACCGGGCAGCTCGGGCTTTGATGAGGGCTCGTGCCCCCTGGCGGTCGCGTGGGGGTCTGCCTGGGGCTGGCTTCGACAGGCGGTGAGTGACGTGAGCCCAAGAAACGCACCCAGGATCCAGCTCACACGCGTCGATCGCGGAGCACTCGGCAACACCAGTTGCTTATGCATGGGATGTATTGCAGGACACATTTTCTTGGAAATTTGCAATGGGGCTTACGTGTTGAGAAGTACGAAGATTCGAAGAATCTACGATTCCGGCAATTTATAGTGTCCAAGTTTCTAGAACGTGAGCACTCTATCATTTGCAGGCATGAGCGCCTGCGCTTGCACGTGCGGAAATGATCGGCGACTCTGTTCGCATGCGCTCGTCCCCTATCGGTGTTGCGTCTGTGCTCGTGCTCCTCTGTGTGCTGCCCGCTTGCTACGATCACTCGGCCTACGAGGAGTGGCTCGCGAACGGGCTTGGCAGCACGGGCTCGAGCTCGAGTGGCTCGGGCTCGAGTGATACGGGAGTCGTGACGATCACGACCGCCGGCCTTACGGACGATAGCGGATCCGCGAGTGGTGGCGAGACAGCGAGCGGTACTGCGAGTGCCACCGGTCCCGATACCGACACAGCGAGCGGCGGCTCGGAAAGCAGCGGTCCGCTGGAGCCGGCGATCATCAGCGTTGATCTTGCCCCAAACCCGATCCTCTTTGCGGGCGTGGTCGCGGTCGAGGTGCGGGCCGAAAATACGGAGGCGGTGTACATGCAACTCGGCGACGGCGGTGATGTGCAGGAGCTCGCCGAAGTCGATGCCAGCATCTTTGCTGGAGAGATCGCGGTGTACTCCGGTCTGGAGACGGGCGAGCAGAGCATCACGCTCACGCCCTGGAGCGGCGACGAAGCGGGCGAGCCGATGCAAGCGACCTACACACTCGGCCTTCCAGAGCCGGGTAGCGAGGGTTTGTGGCAGACCGGCGACATCGGCCAGGGCAGCGGCGAGGTGGTCGGCGTGCATGTTTTGCCGAGCGGAGAGGTTTTGGATTTTGGCACCTCGACCGACGGCGGAGAGCCGCGTTGCTACTTGCGTCGCCGCGATGCGGGCGGCTCTTGGGGAGTCAATGATCTGCTAGACGTGCTGCCGGGAACCGACTGCGAGGCCATCGACCTCGAGATCGGCGACGACGGCAGGATCTACCTTTTACTGCGCCGCAAGAGCGACGCGGGCTGGCTCTGGTGGCTCGCTGAAATGGAGAACTGGGGCGCATCTCTGGAGACCCGAGGCTTCGGTAACAAAGACGAGGTCGCCCACGCCCTCGCCGAACAATCCGGCACTCTCGCCGTCTGCGGTGCGCTGCCGACTGCCGATCCTGAGGACCTGCTCGATGCGATGGTGCGGATCGTGCGACCCGGTAAATCCGGACAGTCGCAGAGCTGGGATTACAA
>CAYYUP010000068.1:0-1522 GCA_964474905.1 uncultured Nannocystis sp.
TGAATGGCTCCTTGGATGAAGGATAAGATAGAGGGATAGGCAAGCTCAGAGAGAGCCCCCCGCAGGATGTTCGACGGCTCGACGACGGTTACTCTGGGGAACTGAGAGGTAACGGCGATCATTGGGAGGATAAATAGAGCGACTAATTTCATGTTTGCATGGTAACGTGAACGTTCGCCTCTATTTAGATTGTGCTCAATAGAGTCAAAGGTGTCAGTCGTCGCACGATTGAAGTGCGCCGATATTCGAACGCCACCGAGCCGAATTCGTGCTAGTTGTACTGAGTTGTTCATCTTCCCGTTGACTCCCGCGTGCGTGCGGTCCTCTTGGGCCACGGGCTCGGGCGGTGCTGACTCCTCCGGCGCGCTCTCTGGCTCGGGCGGTGACGGCTCGTGAGGTTTTTCGGGGGGGTCGGCTCATACATCACTCTAGGCGCGCACCTGTAGGAGGGCCGGGGTTTTTCGGCTTTTTTCTGTCGCCCATCGAGGTGGGCGGTCGCTCACCTGCTGCTCGTGATCCAAGAACACTAACAGCAGCCCGCTATACTGAGGTAGTAGCAAAATCGGACTGTCGCTCCCGGTCGTACTCAAGACATCGAAAGGTGTCAGCGTGGAGTCGCCGTCACTTCGCGAAGGTCTTTCTTCGGCGAGACCTGCCCGAAAGAGCAGATAAAGATGCGACGGTTCGGGCAGCTGCGGCGAGGACGGAAGGACGCGAGCCCGGAGGCTATGGCGGCTCGCGAACACGCCGTAGCCGCGGCGGTGGCGCGAGGCTTGTCGACAAAATGAAACGACCACATCGCGACGGGGTCATTTGTGATGGCTCTTTTATGAGCTTAGAAGCTCTTCATTTTGCCGCGGGCGGAGAAGAGTCTAATCAATGCAAGTGCCACGAATGATACTAGGAATATAAACGCGACGGGCGAGTCATGGAAGGTTTCAAGGGCAAACGAGTGGAATTCGCTTGAACCCGCGAGCCCACGGAGTACGATCCGCAGGATGCCGACTCTATTCTTCGACGGCTCGACGACGGTTACTCTGGGGAACTGAGAATTAACGGCTATTAGTGGGAGAATTGGTATGGTAACTGTTGACATATTTATATTGTACCATAGGTAGGGCAGGCCTTGAGGTTCTCCCTCCCCGAGAGTGGACACTCCGCGAAGAACAGATGGAGGAGTCCTAACGAGAAAGCAAGGACATGAGGGTAATACCGTATGATTCGGGGCTGCGATCGACAGTTGATGGCCGGCGGGATAAGGGGACCCAATTCGTTCTAGCTGTCCCGAGTTGTTCCCGTCGACTCCCGCTACCCGGGAAGACAAGTAATTGTAGTCTTCCAGCGATCGTATATAGACTTCGATATTTCCAGCAGGGCGCATTGTGAAAATGAATACGCAACGTATTTTCATTCTTGGATCATATCAGGCGGCGAGGGATATGTCAAGTCGTACTGTTACTCCTGGTCGTACTAAAGACATTCAAAGATGTCAGTCGTCGCACGATTGAAGCGTGCCGAAATT
>CAYYUP010000068.1:1622-36271 GCA_964474905.1 uncultured Nannocystis sp.
CGTACAGCCACGGAGCCCGATTCGTACAGCCACAGATCCAAATTCGTACAGCCACGGAGCCCGATTCGTACAGCCACAGATCCAAATTCGTACAGCCACAGAGCCCAATTCGGGGTAGCTCCGGGTTGATCATCTTCCCGTGGACTCCCGCGATCGTTGAAGATAAGTAACCGTGGTCTCCCCGCGATCGCATATAGACTTCGCTAGCGTCACCAGTGCGTGGGTAGACAATTTAGGTGTGTCGTTGTGGCCTAGGCTCCTTGTGAGTCCGAGGATTTGTCAACTCAACGGATTTATCTGCTGTCAAAGCGTGATGAGATAAGATCCGGTGGCAGAGAAGCCCTGGTGTGACAATTGTCACTGGGGTGACAAATACAGTGATTGAAGGTGTGCCTTTATCGCAATAGAAGATGAGCCTCTATTCGAATCGTACTAAAGACATTCAAAGGTGTTAGCCGTCGCGCGCTTTTAACTAATGCTACGTCCGCCTAACTATAACTTAGGGTCTGACGATGAGTCACCATCATGTCAATATTCTTCGAAGGCTTGGCTCAGGCGAGCCGAGGGTTCGTCGTAGCCGAAGTTTCGGATCAGCCGCTCATTGACCACATCGATCTTCGCTTGGGCCTCGGGGCGGCCTGCAGGAGTCTGGCGATGGCCGCGAGCCTGTCACGACCTAGGGGATCTTCATGCGACCGCCGCACGTCGCTCAGACCGCAACATCGACGGTGAATACCCGGGCCAATCGATTCGCCCAGCTGAGCCGGCGTGGAGTCGTCGTCACTTCACGAAGGTCTTTCTTCGGCGAGACCTGCCCGAACGAGTAGCGGAAGCTCCGACGGTGTGGGCGGCTGTGGGCGGCTGCGGCGAGGACGGAATGACGCGAGCCCTGTGCGCAACTGACGCTTCCCTCGTTTGGTCCGGTTCAAATCCAGTTCAAATCCAGTTCAAATCCAATTCAAATCCTTAATTGGCGAAGTAGAAGCCGATATTTTGAGTTTATTCGATTTATTTGATTCATTTTTTGGATCCGATCGATATCGTAATCGGCATGCCAAGTGGCAAGGATGAGCTGAGCGATGACATCGCAGAACGCCTGATGCGCGCGCTCACGAAGGCGGAGCAGCCGCTCAGTCGCCGTGAGCTCCAGAGCTTCGCGGGCCTCTCCCATGAGCCTGACGCCAAGCTGCGACGGTGGCTTAGGCAGCTCACGAAGAGCGGCAAGATCGTCGCGGAGGGGAGAACGAAGGGCCGCCGCTACCGCAGCCCTCAGACGACGCGAACATCTCCGCCCGCCGTCACCGGGCCCCAGCAGCCAAGTGCGATCGTCGACACGCCGATTCCCCTCTCGACCAGCGCCGAGACAGCGATTCGTGCGATTCGCGTACCCATAAGCGCCCGCCCTCCAGCCGGCTTTGAGCGCGCTTTCCTCGACGCTTATCGTGCGGGCGAGACGTTCTATCTCGCGGAGGCGACACGCGAAGAGCTCGCGACCCTGGGTCGAACGCCTGCGACCGAACTCGCTGGTGGGACCTACGCTAGGCAGATCCTCGAGCGCCTCCTTATCGACCTCTCCTGGAACTCGAGCCGCCTCGAGGGAAATACCTACTCCCTCCTCGAGACCGAGCGCCTTATCCAAGCGGGCGAGCCCAGCGATACCAAGGCGCTCAGCGAACGCCAGATGATCCTCAACCACAAGTTGGCGATCGAGTGGCTCGTCGAAGGCCTCGCCGATCCTGAGCCTATCCATCTCGATGCTCAGACCCTGCGCAGCCTTCACGCCATCCTGGCCCAAAACCTCCTCCCCGCCACCGACACAGGTCGTGTGCGTACGCGACCTGTGCTCATCACCGGTTCTACGTACATTCCCACGAGCGTCCCGCAGCTCCTCAACGAGGCTCTGTCCCAGATTGCCCTGACTGCGGCCGCGATCGACGACCCCTTTGAGCAGTCGCTCTTTCTCTTGATTCACATTCCTTACCTTCAGCCTTTCATTGACGTCAACAAGCGCACCGCCCGTCTCGCCGCGAATTACCCGTTCATCGCCTGCAACCTCCGGCCCTTGGCTTTCTTCGATGTGCCACGCGAGATCCTGATCGAGGCCCACCTTGCGGTCTACGAACGCCGCGACGTCGCGCCCCTCCGTGACGTTTTCGTCTGGGCCTATCAGCGGTCATGCGCTCGCTATGCGGTTGTCGAGCACGATGTCGAGAAGCCCGACCCCTTTCGTCTACATCACCGCGCGCTGATCAAAGAGACGATCGCCACGCTCATCCGCGCAGGTCATGGCGTCGACTCGATCAGGGAGCCGATCACCCCCTTTGCGGCCCGCCTCCCACGGGCCGATCAGCCCCGCTTTATCGCGGTCATCGAGGCTGAACTCCACGCTCTCCACGACGGGAACTTCGCCCGTTTCGGGCTGCGCCCGTCCGAGTTCTCCGCGTGGGCCGCAGCGACCCGCGAGCCCTAAGGCTGGCGCAGCTTGGACCTCGGTCCGTGTCGCAGTCTCGCAGTCTCGCAGATGGCGACCACCTCCAACGGTCCCAGCGACCCGCGAGACTCCCTCAGCGCCATCTCTTCGGCGGTGGTGCGAGGCTTGTCGACAAAAAAACGACCCCGACGCATTGCGACGGGGTCGTTTGTGGTGGCTCTGCTCCGAGCTTAGGAACTTTTCATCTCGCCGCGGGCGAAGATCGAAGCGACGTAGGTGAGTACGTCGGTGGCCGAGAGTTCGTCGTAGCCGAAGTTTCGGATCAGCCGTTCCTTGACCACATCGATCTTCGCTTGGGCCTCGCGGTCGACGACCTGGGAGACCAGTGAGGTCAGCTTGATGCTGTCTTTTTGGTCCTCGAAGAGCTTGAGCTCTAAGGCCTTGTAGAGGCGTTCGTTGGCCCGATAGTCGAAGAGTTTGCCTTCGATCGCCAGGGCGCCGATGTAGTTCATGATCTCGCGGCGGAAGTCGTCCTTGCGGCTTTCGGGGATGTCGATCTTGGTCTCGATCGATCGCATCAGCCGTTCGTCGGGCTCTTCGTCGGCACCGGTGTAGGGATTTTTGACCTTTTCGCGCTGGGTGTAGGCCTTGACGTTATCGATATAGTTGGCGCAGAGCCTGGCGATCGCGTCGGCGTCGGCGGAGATCGCCCTCTGGACCTCGTTCTTGACGATATCTTCGTACTCCTGTTTGACCACCGCGAGCAGCTCGGCGTAGCGCTTTCGTTGGTCCTCGTTGGTCAGCAGCGAGTGGTTACGCAGCCCCGATTCGAGTTCGTTGAGAACCATAAAGGGGTTGATGCTGAGCTGGCCGCGATCGGAGACCAAGCAATTAGCGATCTTGTCCTGGACATAGCGCGGCGAGATGCCCTCCATGCCCTCGTTTTTGGTCTCTTTGCGCAGCTCCTTGACCGAGTCTTGGGTGAAGCCCGGCAGGGTCTTGCCGTCGTAGAGTTTGAGCTTTTGCAGGAGCGAGAGCTGGTGCTTTTTGGGCTCCTCTAGGCGCGTGAGCAGGGCCCACATCGCCGCCATTTCGAGGGTATGCGGGGCGATGAAGCGACCGCGGACCCGGGCAGCGTTGTAGTCCTTGGCGTAGATTTTGACCTCTTCGTGCAGCTTGGTGATGTACGGGATGTCGATCTTGACCGTACGATCGCGCAGCGCCTCCATAAATTTATTCTCTAAAAGGCGCTGGTATTCGGCCTCGTTGGTGTGGCCGATGATCACCTCGTCGATGTCTGTTTGGGCGAACTTCTTGGGCTTGATCTTTTGCTCTTGGGTGGCCCCTAGGAGGTCGTAGAGGAAGGCTACGTCGAGCTTGAGAATTTCGACAAACTCGATTATGCCGCGGTTGGCGACGTTAAATTCGCCGTCAAAATTGAAGGCCCGGGGGTCGGTGTCCGAGCCGTACTCGGCGATCCTCCGGTAGTTGATGTCGCCGGTCAGCTCGGTCGAGTCTTGGTTTTTCTCGTCCTTGGGCTGGAAGGTGCCGATGCCGACGCGGTCCTCCTCGGAGATCAGCAGGCGACGGACCCGGATATGCTGCAACACCTGCGAGACGTCGCCGCTGTAGTGCAGCATCAACTCGCGAAAGATGTAGCGACAGGCGGGGTTTAGGTTGCCGCGGATGTAGGGACGAAAGCCGTCCTTCTCGAAGCTCATTTGGTTTATCGCCTCTTCGCGGATCTCGGGTGGGATCAGCTTTAGAGGCTCCTCGTGCATCGGCGAGGGGTAGACCTCTTGGCCGGCGGTGAGGTGGCGGAGCTCTTCGGGAAGTACCCACTCGTAGGTGTAGAGCGAGCCCTCGGGGGTGCGGCTGTACTCCTCCATGCCGCGTTTGAGCAGGCGAACGATCGTCGACTTGGAGGAGCCGACCGGGCCGTGCAGGAGGATGATGCGGCGCTCTGGCCCGTAGCGAAGGGCGGCCGCCTTGAGCACATTGACCAGGCGCATCAGCGGGATGTCGAGGCCGAAGACCGCATCGCGTCCGCCGTGGGCGTCGTCGCTGAAAAAGCGGAAGCGAGTGATCTTCTTTTTGTTGTCGACGTACTCCTCGGTGCCGTGCGAGAGGATCATGTCGTAGAGGCGCTCGTAAGCGGTTCGGGCGATCCTCGGGTTTTCACGGATGAGCCCCAGGTAGTCCTCGAAGGATCCGGTCCAGTGCAGGTCCTCGTAGCGCCTGCGATCCTGGAGGGCGGCGATGCGTTCGGTGAGGGTAATCGTCGAGTTCATGGGTTCCTCGCCGGCGGGCGGTGATAGAGTGATCAGCGGGAGAAGCGTGGCGGTGATTAGGTGCCGGTGCAAGTGAAAGCACTGGCCTTGATCGGCTCCAAAGTAGCCACTTTTTCGGGGCGCTTCGCGTCGAGGCAAATGCTACACTAACGTCCTGTCGCGGCGCAGCTAACGGGGCCGCGCATCAACCTGCGATATCAAGCAAGGGTAGCATTAGAGGCCGTACACTGATGATTTCGCGCATCGATCAGGATCACAGTCGCTTCCGCGAAATCGTCCGCGGCAAGGTCCGAGAGAACCTCCGTCGGTACATGTCGCGCGGTGACATCATCGCGCCGAGCGGCAAGGGCACGGTGACCATTCCGATGCCGCAAATCACGATTCCTCGCTTCAGCTTTGGTGGCAAAGAAAAGGGCGGCGTCGGCCAGGGCGAAGGCGAGCCCGGTGACCCGATTTCTGGCCAAGAGAGTGATCAAAAGGGCGGCCCGGGGGAGGCCGGAGAGGGCGAGGGCGACAAGGCACTCGAGGTCGAGGTCAGCCTAGAGGAACTCGCCGAGATTCTCGGCGAAGAGCTCGAACTTCCGCGTATCGAGCCCCGCGGTTCGGACTCACTAGAGACCCGAAAAGACCGTTATGTCGGCCTGCGTTCGACCGGTCCCGAGAGCCTGCGATCGTTCAAGGCGACCTACAAGCGCGCCCTCAAGCGGCAGATCGCAATGGGCACCTACAATCCGGCGCGGCCGGTGATCGTGCCGATCCGCGAAGATCGTCGCTACCGCTCGTGGCGCACGGATCCGCGTCCCGAATCAAACGCGGTGATCATCTACATGATGGATGTTTCCGGTTCGATGGGTGACGAGCAAAAAGAGATCGTGCGCATCGAATCCTTTTGGATCGACACTTGGTTGCGCTCGCAATACAAGGGCATCGAATCGCGCTACATCATTCACGACGCGAGCGCCCGCCAGGTCGAGCGTGATGTCTTCTTTCGCACCCGCGAGTCCGGCGGCACGATGATCTCCTCGGCCTACCGCCTGTGTAACGAGATCATCGACGCCGAGTTCAACCCCGAGCAGTGGAACATCTACGCCTTTCATTTTTCGGATGGCGACAACTGGTCGGTCGACGACACCGCGAACTGCATCTCGTTGCTTCGCGGTGAGCTCTTCCCCAAGGTCAACCAATTCGGCTACGGCCAGGTCGAGTCGCCCTACGGCTCTGGACAATTTATCAAGGATCTGCGAGCCGCCTTCGCCGAAGAAGAGGCGTTGATCTGTAGCGAGATCAAGGGCCGCGAAGAGATCATGGATTCGATCCGCGAGTTTCTAAAACGCGGGCGTTGAGGCGAGAGCAGGAGGCGAGACGATGGCAGCGCTGACCCCCGAGCTACGCGATCTTCAGGCCGAAATCCTCGGTTATGCCGAGGAGTTCGGTCTCGATTGTTTCACGACCTACTTCGAGATGATCGACTACCAAAAGATGTGCGAGATCGCCTCGTACGGTGGTTTTCCGGTCCGTTACCCGCATTGGCGTTTCGGCATGGAGTACGACCACATGATGAAGAGCCACACCTACGGGCTCTCCAAAATTTACGAGCTCGTGATCAACACCGATCCCTGCTACGCCTACCTGCTCGAGGGCAACGCCCGCGTCGATCAAAAGCTGGTGATGTCGCACGTCTACGGGCATTGCGACTTCTTTAAAAACAACGCGTTTTTCAGCCACACCGACCGGCGCATGATCGACGGCATGGCCAATAACGCGGCCCGGGTGCGGCGTTACATGAACCGCCACGGCGTCAACGTGGTCGAGTCCTTCATCGATACCTGCTTGGCGGTCGACAATCTGATCGATCCGTGGGCGGCGTTGCGCGAGCCCTCACGATCCAAGGAGGGGGACGAAGTCGACAAGGCCGCCAGCGAGTACGAGGTCGGCCGGTTGCCGAGCGTGCGCGGTTATCTCGAGAGCTACATCAATCCGCCGGAGTTGCTCGCGGCCGAGCGAGCGCGTCGCCGCGAGGAGGAGGAGGCGCAGCGCCGTCGGGTGCCACAGAGCCCCGAACGCGATCTGCTCGGGTTCTTGATCCAGCACGCGCCCCTAGAGCTCTGGGAGGCCGACTTGCTCGGCATCATCCGCGAGGAGGCCTACTACTTCCTGCCGCAGATGCAGACGAAAATCATGAACGAGGGTTGGGCCAGCTATTGGCACTCCAAGATCATGACCACCCGGGCACTGCACGACTCCGAGGTCATCGACTACGCCGACGCCTGTTCCGGGGTGATGGCGACCGCGCCTGGCCAGCTAAACCCCTACAAGATCGGCATCGAACTCTTCCGCGATATCGAGGAGCGCTGGAACAACGGTCGCTTTGGCAAGGAGTACGACGAGTGCGACTCGTTGGCCGCGCGCGCCGAGTGGGACCTAGAGCTCGGCCAGGGACAAGAGAAGATCTTCGAGGTCCGGCGCCTCTACAACGACGTGACCTTCCTCGACGAGTTTTTCACCGAGGAGTTCGCCCGTCGCCACAAATTCTTCACCTTCCGCGAGAACCGACGCAGCGGTCGCTACGAAATTGAAGGGCGCGAGTTTGCGAAGATCAAGGGGCGTCTGCTCTCGCAGTTGACGAATTTTGGCCAGCCCTTCATCTACGTCGTCGACGCCAACCATCTCAATCGCGGCGAGCTCCTGCTCGGTCATCGCCATGAGGGCACGGATCTGCGTCTCGACTACGCCCGCGACACGCTTCGGGCGCTCGAGCGGATCTGGCGACGACCGGTGTCGCTACTCACCATCGTCGACGAGCGACCGAAGCGACTGCGCTTTGACGGCTCTGAGGTCTCGGTCAGCGACGAGCCCGAAGCCTTCAAGTGTTAGCGGCTCGTCCCTTTGTGCGGGGCGTGCAGAGCTGTGCACATGAGATTGTCCACTTGTGTGTACAGATCGCGCACACACCGCGATGGCGTGTCGCTTGATCGAGACGCCGCCGCGAGCCTAGCGAAAAGAAGAGAGCACGTCGGTCGTCTGTGCTCCGGTCGACTCGTGCTATGGTCCTGCCGTGCGTTTGATCGCTTGGGCGTCTACTGACGTAGGCCGGGTACGCATGTCCAACGAGGACAGCTACCTCGTCGATGCCAACCTGGGACTTTATCTCGTCGCTGACGGTATGGGGGGGCATGCGGGTGGCGCTCATGCGTCGGCCATGTGCGCCGACGTCGTGAATCGCGTTGTCCGTCGGGGCATGGCTCGTGTCGCCGGTCTACCTCCCGAAGAAGCCTCGCAGGTGATCGACGAGATCCTCGCAGCGAGCGCGAGCGAGGCGAGCGCGCGGATCTTTGCTCAGGCACAGGTCGACCGCAGCCTCCAGGGCATGGGGACGACGCTTACGGGCATGCTCTACTACGGCAATCGCGGCTACGTCGTGCACATCGGCGATTCGCGGGCCTACTTGATGCGTGCCGGCGGAGCGCGGCAGCTGACCTCGGATCATTCCTGGCTCAACGAGCAGATCGAAGCCGGGCTCCTCACCGAAGAGGAGGCCAAGGACAGCGACTTCAAGCACATCATCACCCGCTCGGTCGGCTTTGAGCAGTTTGTCGAGGCCGACATCATCACCGTGCCGGTGAGCCACGGTGACGCCTTCCTGCTCTGCTCGGATGGCATGGCGAACTACATCACGCTCGATGAGATCGCCCGACTCTCGCGGGATCACCACTACTCCAAGCTGCCGCATATCTGTACCGAGCTCGCTCTGGAGCGCGGCGGCGACGACAACATCACGGTCGTCGTGATCCTCGCCTGCAACGACTACGACAGCCGCAAGCCGATGCGAAAGCTGAGCAAGACGGTCGCCGATACGCTGCCGTCGATCGGCTGAGACTCGACCCTGCATACGCGGGCCAGGGCGGGGCCCATGGCGGGCGCTCTCTGCGGACCTTGGGCTCTGGGTGGCGGTTGTGTTACACCGCCGGCCGGGAGATGCAGTGGCCGAGGAGGATAAGGTGATCGCGGTCCGACGCCGGTAACGGTGATCGGGTCGAGGAAAGTCCGGGCTCCACAGGGCAGGGTGCTGGCGTAGGCCAGTCGGGGTGACTCGAAGGAAAGTGCCACAGAAATACAACCGCCCGCGTTCGCGCAGGTAAGGGTGAAAAGGTGCGGTAAGAGCGCACCGGGCCGCTGGTGACAGGGGTCGCAGGGTAAACCCCTCCTGGAGCAAGGCCGAGTCGGGACCGCACGTATCTCTTCGGAGGTGCGGGCAGGGGCTGCCCGTCCCGTCCCAGGTAGCGCCGCACAGATGAATGATGACCACCCGGGGGAGGCAACAAACCCGGGGACAAAACCCGGCTTACGACCTCTCTCGACCACCGCATCTCCCGCTTTTTTCGCTGCGATCGAGGTTGTGAGAACTAAGAAAAGAGGCAGCACCCGACCGGTCGCTGCCTCTTTTTCGTGTGTCCTTATCTCGATGCCGCGTGTCCTGCGCGGCCCATCTTAGCTCGCCTTGGCGGTGGGCGGCGGCCCCTTGGGCTTGGGCTCGAGCTTCTCGGCATCCTTGGGGAAGTGCCCGCTCCAGTAGAGCAGGCGCGAGCAGGACTCGCAGGCGATGACGTCGTTGCCCTTGAGGAGCTGCATGTAGATGACGTTGGGCAGCACCATCTTGCAGGCGGTGCAGCGTTCGCGGTGTGCAGGGATGAAGGCCATGCCGTCGGCGAAGCGTTTGCGGATCCGCTCGTAGGTGCGCAGTGTTTGCGAGCTGATGCCCTTGGTCAGCCGCTCACGCCGCTTGTGAGCCTTGGACATCGCTGTCTCGAGCTTCTCTTTGTCGGAGGTGAGGCGGATTTTCTCGCTCTCGGCCTGGGTGCGGAGCTCGCGGAGCATCGCGTCCATCTTTGCGATCCGCGCCTCGGTGTCTTCGACTGCTTTTTGCAGCTTGGTGATCTCCTCGGTGCGGGTCGTGATCATGCGCCGAGTGCTCTCGATCTCGCGCTGGGTCGCGTTTAGCTCGCGCGCAGTCTTGACCTGATTGAGCCGCGCCTTGCTCGATTTGACCATCACCTCTTCGTCGTGCAGCTGGTTTTGCTGACGAGTTTGGAAGGCCCGGGTCTCCTCGAGCTTGGAGCGCTCGGCGTCGAGCATCGTCTCGAGCTTTCGAAGATCTGAATCCAGGTCCAGGAGACGCTTCGGGATGCTGCGCAAACGGCGTTCAAAGACAGCTAATCGCCGATCCTGGCGCTGAAGAGTGCGTAGGGCGACGATTTGTGGGTCGATTGAGTCGTTCATACAAGTTGCCGGGAAAATGGGCCCACCTGGACTTGAACCAGGGACCAACCGGTTATGAGCCGGTCGCTCTAACCAACTGAGCTATAGGCCCGACGGGCGAGATGCTTTCGCTCGGATCACGATAGAAAGGCGCAGCGACTCCGTCAAACTGCGTGAAGTGCGCAGTTGCAGCTCCGAGCCGCATCGTCGGGATCTTTCTTCTTGTTTTCTCTCCGCGACGGGGCGGCCGGTGTACACCCTCCGAACGACCCCTAGGGGGATAGGAGCAGTTTGGCGGTGACCACCGACAAGGCCGGCAAAGGCACAAATCTCCAGCGCGGCGGCCTCGCTTTGGCGTTCGCCAAGCTCTTCTTCTTGATCGCGGGCTACGCGATCTCGATCGTGCTCACCCGTCTGGTCTCGCCGGAGACCTTTGGCCTCTACGGGGTGGTCTCGATGGTGATCGCCGTGCCCAACATGGTGCTGATCCAGACGGTGCTCTTCACCGTGAGCCGGCCGATGGCCGCCGAGATCACCCGCGGACTCGGCTCCTACGACTTTCTCCGTCGCCGGGGATTTCGCCTGGCGGCGTTGCTGGGCGGTCTTGTCAGCCTCGGCTTTCTCGCCGGTGCCGACCTGATCGCCGCTTGGCTCCGCGATCCTTCACTCGCGGGTCCGCTCCGGGTCGTCTCCGTGATCCCGATGGTGTACGCGCTCTACGCGGTCAACGTCGGCACCCTCAACGCCACCCGTCGCTTCGGCATGCAGGCGGCGCTCGACGTGATCATGGCCTCGAGCAAGGCGAGTCTTATCATCGGCGCGGCGGCGCTCGGCTACGGGCTCGCGGAGATCTTGGGCGGCTTCACGGGAGCCGCGGCGCTTGTGCTGACTCTCTCAGTGATCCTGGTGCGGGTCGCTCGGCCGGCCGGTGTGGACGAGGCCGCGGCGGTCGCGCAGAGGCAAGGCGGCCAAGAAGTACCGCGGATCGCCGCATTTGCTGGTTCGCTGCTGATCTTCACGGCGGTGGTCAACCTTTTGCTGGCGACCGACCTGTTGATGCTCAAGCATTTTGTCGTCAGCGCCGAGGACCAGGCCTCGGTCGGCTTTTACACCAGCGCGAGCCTGGTCGCGCGGGTTCCCTACAGCCTGATGAACGCCGTCAGCCTGATGATGTTCCCGCTGGTCGCGACCCTGCACGCCCTCGAGGATGCGCCGCGTCTGCGCCGCTACATCGCCGAGACCGCGAAGGTCAGCGCGCTTCTCCTCTGCCTCTTGGCGGGCGTCGCCGCGGCGGCCTCTGGGGAGATCCAGCGCCTGCTTTTTCCGGCCGCCTACGGAGCGGTTGCCGACGAGCTTCGTCTCATGGTCTGGGGGTTCTCGGGCTACTCCTTTGCGGTGACCTGTGCCTGGATCCTGAACTCGACAGCGCGCTCGCGGATCGCCGTGTTGCTGGTGGTGACGCCGCTGGTGGTGGTCGGCATCAGTGCGTCGATCCTGATCCCCGGAAACATGACTGAAGGGGCAGCTGGTGCGGTCGCGTTGGCGGGCGCCGCTGCGGTGATCGCTGCGCTCATCGCCCTGCATCGGGTTTTTCAGGTCCACTTGCCGCTGCTCTTCATCGCCAAGGTCGGGTTGGCGATCGCCGCGATCGAGATCCTCGGGCGGGCTTGGTCGGCGGAGGGCAAGATCATGATCCTCGCCAAGCTGGCGGCGCTGACAATTGTTTTTGTCGGGGTGATCCTCGGGACCCGGGCGGTGACTGTCACCGAGATCAAGGAGTTGCGTCGTGCTCGCACCCACTGATGGTGTTTTGTTGGTTTCTAAGCCGTTGCGCACGCCCTTTTCGGACGGCTCGACGGTGCTCGTGCGCACCCTGGTCGAGTCCCTCGATCCGGCGCATTTTTTGGTCTACTTTGGCGATCCCGATCGGCCGCTGCGGGAGGCCGGCCTGGTGATCGAGAGTCCGCCGATGGGCCACTCTCCGTCGCTTCTGGCGAAGGTGCGGGTGCTGCTCGGCATTGTCCACCCCGGGCACCGCAAGCGTCCGCTGCACCTCTTTTTTACGCCGAACCGCATCACCTCAACCGTGGTCGCGCTGCTCCGTCGGCTGCAGCCAAGGCGGCCGATGGTGCAGAGCCTGATGTCGGCGCACGGGGTCGAGCAACACGTGGATCTTCTGCGGCCGCTTGATGCAGTGATCGTGCTCTCGGAGCACACCAAGGCGCGGCTGCAGGCGGCGGGCATCGAGCCCGCAAAGATCCGTCGGATCTATCCCGGAGTGGCGTGTGCATCGGCGGTCGAACCGACGGAGATCGCCGAGCGTCGGCGCCTGCTCTACGCCGGAGATCTCGACGCCGCGGTCGCCGATCGCCTGCTCGCGTTGGCTCCTGCCCTGGACGCGCCAGAGCTCGCGGGCTGGACCCTGACGATCGCCTGCAGGCCCAAGGGCGAGGATGACCAAAACCAGCGTCGGCGTCTTCGCGAGGGGCTCGCCGAGCGCATCGATGCCGCCCAGGTCGAGCTTTTGGGGGAGGTCGCCGATATGCCCGCTCTGATGGCGAGCGCGTCGCTGCAGCTTTTTGTCGCCGATCATGTACGCCGCAAGGTCGACCTGCCACTGGTGATTCTCGAGGGGCTCGCGCAGGGCATCGGTCTGGTCAGCCTCGACTTTGCGCCGCTCTGCGAGATCTTTGATCGCGGCGAGGAGCGGGGCCTGATGCCCGGGGTGCGGGTGGCGGTGACGGCCGATGCAGATGCCCTGTGCGCCGCTGTGATCCAGGGGGTCCGCGGGGTTACAGAGGGTCGCTGGGCACCCGCAGCTCAGGAGTTGGTACGCCGCGAGTTCTCGAGCGAAGCGATGGCTGCGAGCTACGCTGCGCTCTATTCGGAACTCGCCGCGGACGAACTCTGAGCCTGAGTTTTGCTTCTGCGGACGGGTAAACCTGAACGCTTACTGTGTTGCCCTGCACTGAGGGGACCGAACGATGCCGATCGTTGTCGCTTATGCGATGGTGTGACCGATGATCCTCGTCTCTGGTACCAAGCGCAGCGGCACTTCGATGTGGATGCAGGTTTTGGCGGCCGCCGGTCTGCCGATCCTGGGGGATGCCTTCCCGCGGGGTTGGGATCGCACGATCCGCGAGGCGAACCCAGACGGTTTTTTTGAGTCCATCCTCCGCGAGGGCATCTACTACCGGACCAACCCGCACCCGACGACCGGCGACTATTTCTTGCCGGAGCATGTCGAGGGTTATGCGGTGAAGGTCTTTGTGCCCGGTGTGATCCGCAGCGAGCGTGCTTACATCGGTCGGCTGATCGCGAACGTGCGCGGCTGGCGGGAGTACGAGGCATCGATCGAGCGCCTCTATGCAATAGAGCGTGAATCCTTCGAGGGAAAAGGCGTCGCTACGGGCGAGCATTTTCCGCCGGTATACGAATGGTGGATGGAGAATTTTTCGCTCGTTCGTGACATCTCGTTGCGTCGCTATCCGGCGCGGCTGATGACCTACGAGCAGGTGCTCGCTGAGCCCGAGCGGGTGGTCCGTGGCACCCTCGAGTGGATAGGCGCGGGCGACATCGATGCCGCCGTCGCGGCGGTTAAGCCTGATCGCCAGACCCAGCGCGAGTCGACCTCGAGCTCGGCTCTCGATCCATCCTTGGTGCGAGTCTTCGACGACCTCTACGGTGCAGTCGCAGCGGGCAAGGGTTTTTCGAAGGCGCTGCTCACGAGCCTAAACGAGACAAACAAGCGCCTGCTGCCCCAGCTTATCGATCTCCAGCGAGGTCTTTTGGTTGGGCGTGCGCGCCCGAGAGGCCGCTCGGCGGAGGTCATCGACGGTCTGCCAACGGCGCGTTGAGGGCCTCGCTTGGGCTGCTCGGCCCCGATGGAACCAGGGCCGGTGAGCGTCGACCCCAAGCAGCCGAGCCGGCTAGCCGCAGAGCATGTCGATGGCGGCGGTCTCTTGATCGCAGCCATTTTGCATCTCAAAGTCGACGCACTCAAGGGTGCTCAGGCAGGCGAACAAGTCGTCGGTAGCCTGGCCGCATTCTGCGCCGTATTCGTTTGTTTGATAGTTGATATATTTTTGACAGTAGACGTCCGGGGGCTCCTCTGCCATGAGCATGCATTCGGTGTACTTATTGCCGAAGGCTTCGCAGGTGGTGCCGATCTCGGGCGAGCAAACGAGGTTAAATGCTGTGTATTCATCTGCACAGAGTTCTCCCCGCGTGTACTGCTCGCAAGTAAGGCTTACCTGACACTCAAGGTAGCTCTCGAAGGCGGCGACACATTCGATGCCATAGGCTTCCGTTTTGCCGAAATTCTGCTCGCAGTAGGCTAGCTCATCGCGGTAGGTTTCGGGGCCGAAGCACTCGGCGTAGAAGGTCGCGCGCTCCTCGCAGAGGCTCTTGCCGCCGGTGGTGGTGCCGGTGGTGGTGCCGGTTGTGGTGCCGGTTGTTGTTGTTGTTGTTGTATCGGTTTCGCCGACGGTCGTCGTTGGTGAGGTTGATGACGAAGTGCTACCGCTCTCGGTGCCGCCCTCGGAGGTGCCAGAGGTGCCGGAAGTGCTGGAGGTGCCGGAGGTGCCGGAGGTGCCGGAGGTGCTCGTCGATCCGGCGGTGCCAGCGGTGCCGGAGTCATCGCCTGCGCATGCAAGCGGTACACCACCGAGCGATAGGAGAAATGCCAAGCTTCGGTAGGATGAGTCCATGCGCGGGAGTGTACTCCGGAGGGAGCAGCCTGTCAGGAGGGCGGAGCCCCCATTATTCGCGTTGTATCGGGGTTTTCACCCATGTTTGTGCTCGCTGGTTCGGCGCAGGGGTACGAGCGAGCGGCGGGGCACGGGTTCTAGAGTGCGCATCAGGGAGCGCGCGGCCGAGGTCTGTTAATTGTTGGTAGACTGCCGGGCTTCAGCCGCGGAGATGCTCGAGAACGCATATCTTCATCTCTTCTCGATGGGCTCCGCTTCTCCGCCAGACAGACCACGAGTGAGTTGAATCAATGATCAAAATCGTCAGCCATGCCCTCTTCCGTGTACGTGGTATCTCCCGCGGATTCGGCTTGTCTTGCACTCTGTGCATGGGAGCCTGTGGAGCGGAATCGTCCGATCCGGTACCCGCGGAGGAGGTCGTGAAGCCGCCCCCTGCGGAGCCGAAGGTCGTTGCCAAGCCGGTGCCGATGAAGGTGCGGAAAAAAGCACACAAGGCCAAAGGGGATGCTTCTGCGCAGGGCAAGAGCTACCGTCGCTTTCTCAAAAAGGGGCGCAAACAGGTGCGCGCGGGCAAGGTCGAGGCGGGCATCAAGACCTTCCGCGGGGCGCTACAACTCGATCCCAACAATGCGCGTCTTCTCGGCGAGCTCGGGTTTGCGGCGCTCAAGCTCTCCGACTACGTATTGGCGAGGCGGGCCTCCCGGGATTGCGTGCGTCACAGCCATGATCTGAAGGTCTCGGGATCCTGCTATTACAACCTCGGACGGGCACTGGAGGCCGAAGAGGACATCGCGGGCGCTGCCGAGGCCTATCGTCAAAGTTTGGTCGCGCGTCCCGACAATAAAATCGTTAAGCGACGACTCGCGGAGCTGGGCGAAGCGGCCGCGGCGAAGGAGCAGGAGCAGGAAGCGGCCACCGCTTGCGGCGGCATCTCCTGTGATCCGGCGGAGAGCGTCGAAGCGCTCTGTGAACGCCTTCAGGCCCGAGTGCGATCAATGGCCGGTCTCGAGAGCGAAGGTGAAGAGGCGGCCTGCGAGGTCGCGGCCCGGCAGGCTGTCGACGGTGAGCGTCTCAAAGAGGTCGCGCTTCTCTTGGTCGAGGATCCCGACGGGCTCGGGGAGGCTTGGTACTTCCTGGCGATGAAGGGCGAAGGGGGTTGGGTCAATGCCGGCGAAATCGGCTATCTGTACAATCCCGGAGTCTTTGGCATCTCCGAGGAGGCAGAGGTCGAGGTATCCGTCGAGGATACGATTCCCGGTGGCGATCCAGAGGTCGTCGTCGAACTCCGGCTGACCCGTGCGGATACCGATATGGACATCGGCGAGTATGAATTTGTCGACCGCAAGCAGCGAACCATCTGCGAATTGCACAGCAAGGGCGCGAGCTGTTACGGGCCGATCCCGCTGAGCTACTCCTTCTCGCGGGAGTTCGATCCGGAGACCGCAGAAGAAGGGGTTCGGCCCGATCCCAGCCTGCCGATCCAGGTGTCCTACGACTTTGAGATCCGCGAGCCCTCGGCAGGCAAGATCGAGGTCAAGCTCATCGAGCATGAGGGCAAGGTGCCCGAGGAGATAACCTCGCTTATCGATCGCGTCTACGACATCCGTGAGTTTCCGGGGGTCGACCTCGAGGGTTTCTCGCCCTCCTGGTGAGCGGCTCCTGAGTTCATTGTGTTGGGTATCGATGCCCCTTGGGTGTGGCGCGCCAGTTTCTATCTACAGCTCATCTCGAGATCGCGGGTGCTCGCGAAAGAGCTGTAGAAATACCTGTCCCAAATGACAGGTCGATGTCTGTTGGGAGCTCATGGAAAGCGCGGTGGTCGTCGTGTTTGGGCGTTGCGTCAGCTCCGTGCAGCGAGCCGCGCGTCTCTTGCGCGAATTTTTCCGCGAATTATTGAGTCGAGTATTCTCGAACGGTGTGAGCGCTTGCGCTAATCGCGCGTCTGCAAATTACTGCGCACGGGGCCCGTGTTTGCGGATCAACGGGATTCATGTGGTCTGCGCGAAGAGCTGCGATGCCGAGATCGTGCGGAGTCTTGCTTGCGAGATGTGCTCTGGCACTCGCGTGTGTGCGGCGCTCTGGGTATGGTCGCCCGCACGCCGATGGCTCCGACCCAGACAGACAACCGCTCCTATTACGACGCCTTCGCTCGTGGCTACGACCAGGGCCGCGACGTCGGTTACCACAAGCTCATCGACGACCAAGCGGCGGCGATCGTCAGCCGTTACGCCGCGGGCAAAGAGGCGCTCGAGGTCGGCTGTGGCACGGGCCTGATCCTCGAGAGGATCGCCCGAGTCGCGAGCCGTGCCCGTGGCATCGATCTCTCGCCGGGCATGCTCGCCCAGGCCCGCGGTCGCGGCTTGGAGGTGGAGGTCGCCAACGCGACCGAGCTGCCCTTTGAGGACGACAGCTTTGACGTCGCCTACTCGTTTAAAGTGCTCGCCCATGTGCCAGCTTGGCAGCGCTCGGTCGCCGAGATGGTCCGTATTGTCCGCCCCGGCGGCGTCGTGATCTTTGACGTCTACAACCGCAATTCGCTGCGCTATCTGATCAAACGCCTCTGGGGCCCGCGGGCGACCTCCGATAGTTTTAACGAAAACGCGATCACGACGACCTTCATGACGCCCTCCGAGGCCAAGGCGCGTTTGCCCGCCGGTACTCGGGTGATCGACGAAGCGGGCATCCGCATCACGATCCCCCATCCGGCGTTCTGTCGTCTGCCGCTGATCGGTGGTCTGGTCCGCCGAGTTGAGTGGGCGGCGATGGGCTCGCGTCTCGCCCAGGTCGCGGGCTTCTACGTTCTGGTCCTGGAGAAACAGGGGTGAACTCGGCGGTTACCGGCGCGCCGACGCTGGTCTTGAGTTCGACCTTTCCGCAGCACGCCGGCGATCATCGGGGGCTCTTTCTACTGCGCTATTGGGAGGCGAAGGCGGCCGCCGGCGAGCGTGTCTGCGCCCTGGTGCCGCGTACCGCCTGGAGTCGCGATGATCTGCCGAGTGCTGTCGAGATCCGTCGTTTTGCCTACGCGCCGCGCCGGCTCTCGTCGCTTACCGGTCATTTTGGGACCCTCGAGAACATCCGCGAACGGCCCTGGAGGGCACTCCTTCTGCCTGCCTACGCGGTTGGCCTGGCCCGCAGCTTGAGCCGGGCGATCGCCGAGCAGCGGCCACAAAGGGTAGTCGCTCACTTCCTGCTCCCCGGTGGTTGGCTCGCCGCAGAGCTGGCTAAAAGGTCAGGTATTCCCTGCGAAATTTACGGCCACGGGACCGATATCGACGTCGCGATCAAGCTGCCCGGACCGCTGCGTCGGCGCCTTGCCGCTGCGCTCCGAGGCTGCACCAAGGTGACCTTTCCGTCAGCGGAGAAGCGCGCGTACTTTGCTTCTAAAATGGGTTTTGGGGGTATTCCAAAGCATTTTACGGTCGAGACGATGGTCACCACGGTGGCCACAGTAGGCGCCCGGCCGGCAGGTGCGGGGCCCCGCGCGGGGGTGCTCTACGTCGGTCGATTGATCCGGCAAAAAGGTGTCGATGATCTGCTGCGGGCGGCCGCGACCTTGGGTCCACAGGTACCCGTGGAGATCGCCGGTGATGGCCCTGAACGTCCGCGTCTCGAGCAGCTCGCGCGGGCGCTCTCGGTGCGGGCTCGCTTCCACGGATTCGTCGATCCCTGCACTCGGGATCGCCTTTATCAGCGGGCTGCGGTGGTCTGTGTGCCCTCGCGGCGGCTCGCGAATGGCCTCTCCGAGGGCGCGCCGCTGGTGATTTGCGAGGCCCGTGCACACGGTTTGCCGGTGGTCGCGAGCGCAGTTGGTGGCATCCCCGAGCTCTGCGTCGATGATCCAGGCGCAACCCTCGTGCCGCCCGCCGATCCGGCTGCGCTCGCCCGGGCCCTGCAGCATGCGCTCGCCTCAGCGCCCGCGAGCTCCCAGGCGCCGCGACGTCGGGCTCGCTAAGTTTGGCCAGATCCGGCAGATCCGGCAGATCCGGCAGATCCGGCAGATTCGGCCCAACACGTGCTAGAGAATGCACTCCGATTTGGCAGAGGTGTACGATGACTCATTGTGCAAGCCAACGGGAGGGCTCATGGCAGAAAAAACGGTCGATCTGGCCAACGCGATGTACGGTGATAAGGCTTCAGCGCTGCCACAGAAAGTGGTCATCACGCTCCTCGAACTGCTGCTCATCGCCTTCTCGGCGTGGCTGATGTTCGGCGGCGGCGAGGTGCTTGTCGCTGCGTTCTTTGACTACGAACCCGCGGCGACGATGCCCGCGCGCCGCCTTGTGATCCTCAGCTTTTCGGTGATCGTATTGGTGCGCATGAGCATCATGATGTTTCGTTTTATGAAGCGAAACATCCCCTGGGCCGAGTCGTTGTCGGTGCCGCTGGCGTTCGCGATCTACTATGTCGGCTTTGCCCTCTTTGTCCTGCCCACAACCGCACCTCTCGACTACTTTGACGGCCTCGCGATCCTCATCTATGCATTTGGATCCTATCTCAATACCGCAGGGGAACTGGGGCGGGACCGCTTCAAGCGGAGGCCTGAGAACAAAGGCAAGCTCTATACCGGCGGTCCGTTCGCCTGGTCGATGCATATTAACTTCTTTGGCGACATCCTGTGGGTGTGCGCCTACGCGATCGTCAGTCGAAACCCCTGGGCGATGCCGGTGCCGGTGATGCTGACGCTCTTCTTCGCCCTTGTAAACGTACCGGCGCTGGATACCTACTTAGCGGGTCGTTACGGTGAGGAGTTTGCGGCCTACCAAAAGCGGACTAAACGGCTGATTCCCTTCATTTGGTAGGGCGAGCACCGCGTTGGCCTATTCGACAGCTTCATCAAAATGCACGGCCCAGTTGTAGAGCGGGTAATCATGGCGGCTTGGGGTCGCATCGGAGTCGCGGAGGTTGCCGCGAGCGCCGGTCATCGGCCCTCCTGGCTGGCCGGCGATCCCGGTGTAGGCGTAGCGCACCCGTTTGTTGCCACCGACGGGTTCGGCTGCGAGCGTGAGCTCGACGCTCGTATCGCTGACGAGTTGGACGTCGATGATCGCCGGCGGAGCGCCGCTGGTATCGAAGTACTCAAATCCGTAGTTGCCTGGGTTTAGGATCATCTCTTCGTCGAGCACAAGCGGCGGCGCAGGTACATTGAAGTCAATTGTGATCACCGCCCCTGCGCGGCTGACAGATCGGGGTCGCAGCGGTATCCAAGGCATGCCATCGACAAGCACGCGCCTGTAGGCCTTCGCGTAGTGCTCGCCGAGCCAGCGCTCGCCGTCGCCGCTGAGGTGCACGCCGTCGACGTAGGGAAGGAAGTACTTCGGGCCGACTACATAGATGCGATCAGGGCGGGCGTCCGCCGCTGCGAGCTGGGCAAAGGGGATCCGGGAAGTTGCAGAGTTGTACTTTGTGTGGCTTGACATCTGGCAGAGGAAGAGCGGTACCGGCAGGCTCTGGCCGGTGATCGCGACGACATCGGTCTCGTAATCGGACTGCCATTCCAGGAGGTTTAGGTCGTAATCAGGGTTCTTAGCGAGATGGTCGCTCTCGCCATGGATAATCGTTACAGCCCGTACCGCAAAGCTCTCTCCCGCGTCTGCGGCGATCGACGTCGCTGCTGTGACTTGGGCGAGACCGGCCGAAAATGAGGGGGTGCCCTTTTTGAGTGCAGCGTAGGGCTGACCGCCAATACCGTGCGAAGAGGCGGCCAGCACATGCACGCGGCCAGCAGATGCTTCGAGTTCGGTGACCAGGTTTGACAGCCCCGAGGCGATGGTCTCGCCAAGGCTTCCTTGTTGAGCTTCGACGAGCGGCACAAAACTGTCGAGCCCGACGATACCAGCCCGCACCCCGGGAGTGAGCATGAGGTTATCGTAGGGTTGTTCGAGCGAGAGTGCCGCCGCGCCGCTGCCGACCGAGAGGCTCTGACCGCCGATCAGAAAGTAATTGATCGAGGTGTCGATGCAGGCGCCGTAGACACAAAGCTGCTCATTTGGGCAGGTATTGTCGCAGGTGCCGCAGTGGAGCTCATCGTTTGTAGGATTGCTGCAGAGTTCCCCGCAGAGCAGCTCGCCCTCGGCGCAGTCGGGAGTGCAGGATCCGTCAGTACAGGCAACGTCTGGGCTGCATGCATGCCCGCATTCGCCACAGTTCGTGGGGTCGAGCGAGAGATCCGTACAGGTCTCGCCGCAAGCGGTCGCCGCTGCGCCGCAGGCGACTCCGCATTGTCCTTCGAGACAGGTAAGACCTTCGGCGCAGCTCTGATCGCACTCACCGCAGTGGTCCGGATTATGCTCAAGATCGACGCAAAGGCCATCACAGAGGCCTAAGGGGGACGCGCAGCTGGGGCCTGTGCTCTCTGTACCGGAGGTGCTAGTGCTTGTCGAATCTCCGGTCGAGGTGTCGCCGGAGCTCATCGACGTGGTTGGAGAGGTGAAAACCGCTGTGTCGCTGCTTTCATCACCGGTCCCCGCGCTACAGGCTAGAGCCGTGAGCCCGAGGAGCAACGCTGCGTGGATGTGGTGGTGGTGATGGCGAGAGCGAAGGATCACCGATTGAGTGTAGAGCAAGGCATGGCAGTCGACGACTGCGAAGTAGGAGGTAGCACGAGGAGCGAGGCGTGTGCGCTCTCCGGCGTCCCTTGGGCCGGATGTGCAATTATGTACAAGGATGTCTATGTGGTCGTTGCGAGGATTCCTAAAAATGCCGGGCCGCTGTGCAGATACGTGCACTTGGCCGACGGTATTGCTGGGGCTTGGATGGTTGCGTTGGCTCTGGCAAGGCGACGTCCGGGCTCAGCGCTTCGGTTTGTGAGCGCTCAGCATGCTCGCGCGCAGGGTGGACAGCGCTCTGCGGCGCTCGGAGTAGCCAGGGGCGGTGTTGTAGTAGCCCTCGGCTGCGTCGATGAGTCCTTTGGCCCGGTTTTGCACAGAGGCTCGTTCGATCTCTGTTGGACCCGGACTATCCTCATATGTGCTCTTGAGATCGGCGAGTAGAGCGGCGGCGAGAATCGTCTGGGCGCGAGCTAGGCCGTAGCTCGGCAGACGATCAAGGGCCTGCTCGCGGAGTGGCTCGAAACCAGCGATCGCCGCCTCCAGGTGCGGGATCGCAGCGCGTGGCGCCTCCGTTGCGAGGCGACGGCCGTCGGCGAGATCGACATCCGCGAGCAGAAGGGCGATCCACCACCGAGAGCGGTGCGGCTCCATGATCCGGCGGGCCTCGGCGAGGTCGATGGCGGCGGCGATCGGATCGTCGCTGTAGAGGTGTTGATAGCCACTAATCAGAGCGCGCCAGGAGCTGATCACCTCTCGGTCCTCTGGCAAGATCTGTCTGTCGAGACAGGTAAGTGCGCGGCCCATTGTCGCTGCGGCCAAGTTGCGCTGGCCGAGGTCATCCTGGGTGTGCGCGAGGCGGTGGTAACACTCGACGCAGCGCATGTAGAGGGCGCCGTCGTTGTGGCTCGCGATCTGCGGGCAGGTGCGCTCGAAGTGCTCCGCGGCCTCTCGTGGATCGGCGCTTTGCATGGCCCGGGCGAGGCTCAGGTCGAGCGCTGCCGGGTGGCTAGGGCTCAGCGTGCGGTCGAATGTAGAGGCGATCTCTGCGAAGAGCTGCTCGCGCTCCTCGCCATCGTCGGTGACCATCGCGAGGTTTTTGAGATAGCCGCCGGCGAAGTCGATCGGCCGGGTCAGGGGATCTTCGCGGGAGAGTTCGATAGCCTGGCGAAAGAGCTGACGGGCGGCTGCTCGTTCTCCAGATGCGGCGAGCACTGCCCCGCTGTTGTTGGCGATCAGGGCGGCGAGATCAGGTCGGCCGACATGGGTGCTGAGGGCCTCGGCATGGGCGCGCTCATCGAGCACATGGGGATCATTTAGGGACACGCCGCGGACGAAGATTGTGCGGGCCTTGGCTTCGGTCGCGAGGGCATCGGCGCCAGCTGCTGTGGCTGTGATGAACGCCGCGTCGAAGGCCTTTAGAGCGAGTGTAGGCTCGCGAGCGTCGACTCGCATGCGGCCCTCAGCGAGCGATGCCTCGGCGAAGAGTGGCGCGTACTTTGTCGCTTGAATGGCGGTGTGCAGTCGCGAGACTGCGTCGAGGCCCGCTTGTGCATTGCCGGCGTGGGCGAGAATTTCAGCCCTCACGAGCCGTTTTCGGAGTGACTCGACCTCAGCCTTGATCTGGGGATCCTCGGGTGGCGGCAGCTCGGCGAGCAGCGCCGATTTGTCCGCACAGTAGGCGACCGGCGGCAACTTGGCGACGATCATGGTCGCGGCTTCGAGGGTTGATTCGTCGCCCCCGAGGATCGTCTCGATCGCTCCGCCCAGCGCGGCCCGGCGACGATCGAGACAGCGACCCTGGGCGTCAAAGAGGGTATCTGAGCGATCCCCCTCGCGATGTCCTGTACAGGCAGCGTGACCCTGCGTCGCCCACTCATCCGCGTAGTCGCTGAGGCCGCGGAGGAGCGCGGGCTCGATCGAGTTACGTGTCTCTTGGGACAAAATCGTGAGGCGCTCGCGGATCTGGGTGCGAACGTCAGCGTTCCAGATCTCAGCCAACGCATGGGCACTCGCGGTGCAGCTCTCGTCGGCGGCGCGGGCCTGAAGTCCGCTGCCGACCAGTGCTGCGCTGAGGGTAAGCGAGGCTGCCCCTAGCCAGCGTTTGCGTCGGCGGCTGGGATCGCGAGCCAAGGCTGCCAAAAACTCATCAAAGCTCGGGTAGCGGACGTCGGTATCGACTGCGAATCCCCGGCGCACCACGGCATCGAGCCAGCTGGGTACGCGGCGATCGGTGGGCGGTGCGGTGGTGATGCCATTGAGAACGTTGCGGGCGAGCTCCGACATGGTTTCGCCGGCGAAGGGACGATTGCCGTAGAGCCCCTCGTAGAGCGCGACGGCGAAGGAGAAGATGTCGCTCTGGGGGCTCACTGCCTCGGCCCGGAATTGCTCCGGTGACATGTACATCGGCGTACCCATGAGCGCACCGGTGGCGGTTAAGGTATTGGCCAGCAGCAAGCGCTCGTCGGTATTGCCAGGGCTCGCGTGTTTGACCTCGAGGGCCGAATGGTTCTCCCGGGCGAGGCCAAAGTCGGCGACCCGAACCTGGCCGTCGTCGGCGATGAGAACGTTATCGGGCTTAAAGTCGCGGTGAACCAGACCGACCGCGTGAGCGGCCGCAAGGCCACGCCCGGCGGCTGCGAAGACTTTGACAATTGCCCGCCAGTCGCGACGCTCACAGCTCAACCATTGCGCGAGCGTTTGGCCGATGACCAGCTCCATCGCCACAAATACCTGATCGCCGACGACCCCGACGTCGTAGACCTGCACCACATTGGCATGGGAGAGCCGGGCCATCGCCTGAGCCTCGCGCAGCAGGCGGGCCTGTGAGTCGGGGCGAGCGCGGCTGCTCTTGAGGAGTTTGATCGCGACCTTGCGATCGAGTTCGGGATCGTAGGCCTCGACGACGATGCCCATGCCGCCGGACCCGAGGGGACCTATCACCATAAACCGATCGATGCGATCGGGGACAACTGTCGGGACTCCAGAGCTGGCTCCGCGTAGGGTTGCACCGGAGACCAAAGAGTCGTAGGTCGGATCCTCCAGGGGCAGGCTCCTGGCCGTCTGTGCGAGAGCGAGGCTCTCGGTGGCCGGCGCAGATCCCCTCCCCTGGGGCTCAGATGCGATATTTGTCATGGCGAGGGCGCCTATATGCAGTGCTTGATTCATGGCGGATTAGTGGGGCAGCATGGTCCGCCAGACATCGTCGCTGAGGAACGTACGGTCGTCTTCGCAGGCCGGGATTTGGCAGTGGATGAGGTCGAGGCTGGTGAGTCGTGGGGTGTCGAGGCAGCGAGCTCCATCTGCTGTCCACATCGCCTCGAGCAGGTCTTCGCTGGTGGGTGGCTGCACGAGGTTATCGGCGTCGCGCCAGGCGACCGGGACCCCAGAGGCAGTGTAGGGAGTGCCATCGCCGCAGTAGTCCGCAGTGATCATGCGCAGTGTCGCCATGCGCTCGTCGACGTCGGCGCCGCGATTGCTGAGCGGGTGGAAATCCATCAGTTTCATCTTGGCCGCTGCTTCGCCGACGCAGGCGATGGTCACCGAGCGCAGTGCCTTGGTGATCGCTGTGATGCCAGTTTGCGAGCCGGTGCCGTGTTTGTAGGTCTCGCCGAGGATCAGGGTAAACGCTTGGTTTTCGGGGCTCGTCGATGGGCAGAGCGACTGGTACTGATTATTTGAAAGATAGGTCGCACGGTAGGCCGTGAGCGTTGCGCCGCCCTGGGCCCACGACTCGACCTCTTCGTCGTAGTCGGTGATCTCGAGGGCGACATCGATGGCGCCCGGCATTTCGAGCACGATCTTTGCGCCGACAAACCCAGCGCCCTTTATCAACACATCATCTGGATCCTGGGGGTTGATACCGATGAAAGACTCGGTATCGGGATCGACCTCGAGGCGAAAGGGGCGGTTGCCGGGGGTAGTGCCGAGCTTGAGCTTGATGCCCGAGATATTGGCGCCGTCGAGGTTGATATCAGAGAGATCTGCACCATTGATATTAGGCGAATTTCCGAGCACGATGCCACAATGTGAGCAACCCCAACCCCCTCCCGGACGGAATGTGATGTCACCGTGTTCGTCGATCTCCTGGGCGTCGCAGCCGGCGATTGCGAGCGGGGAGAGGACGAGGGCCAGAGCTGCGAGGGGGTAGCTGCGGAGCGCGCGAAGGGGTCGATTTTTGTACATTGTGGATTCCTCGTGGTCTTGGGCGTGCTCTGGGGGGGCGCGCCCTCGGTGTTGAGGTCGTTGATTGCACGTCCGAAGCCCAATCCGCAGTGAGCCAAAACTGTATTGATCACATGTTGTTGCTCAAGTGCGCGTGAACGAGCAGAGATGCGCTGTGGGCGCGTGTCCCCAGATCGTGGTCTTAGATGCAGATCAGATGGGGACGTGCAATGGGACATGAGACTGTCCTAGGACAGTCGTCCTAGGACACATGCCAGTGATCAAAAACGATCAAGTACAGACTGTTTACGAGCCGTGCATGTGCGCGCTGCGGGGTTGCTCTGGATGCATCGAATCGCTCGAAGGGGTGGCCTTCGCGGAGTCCGCTGCAGGCGAGCGCTCGTGGGACAGCTCTGCCGGTGGAGTCCTGGGCGAAGGCGGTGCACAATGGTCGGGTGACGTCGTTGCCGCCTCTACCGCCGGAGACCGTGTCCTGCGAGATCGCTCCTAGTGTTAGTGATCAGCCGTGGATCTGTCGCCTGACGATCGTTCATCCAAGGGAGCTTCGGCAGGTGATCGAGCTCGACGCGGCCCCGCGGACGATCGGCCGTCAGCTCCAGGCGCCGCTCGGATCGAGCGTGCCCCACGGCACTGTATCCCGTCGCCATCTGCAGTTTTGTTGGCATCACGAGAGCGCGCGACATCGGGTCTCGGATTTGGGTTCGCGCAATGGTTCGGCGCTAGGGGGCAGGCCGCTCGGCGGTGAAGCGCGGGCGCTGGGGGACAACGCGGTGCTGCGTTTTGGCGATGTGGTTGCGGTCTACGAGCGGCGCCGCGGACCGCTGCATGATCCGCCGATGGTCGACGCCGAGGCGGTCCCGGGGGCTGCCCTCGCTTGTGTCGAATTTAGGGCAGCACTCGCTCGAGCGGCCCGCGATCCCTCGCCTGCGCTGCTCATCGGTGAGAGCGGCAGCGGCAAGGAGCGCTGCGTCGGCGAGTTGCATCGACTGTCGCGGCGGCGGGGTCCGCAGGTCACCTTAAACTGCGCCGCCCTGACGCCGCAGCTGATCGAGAGCCAGCTCTTTGGTCACCAGCGCGGGGCCTTTACGGGGGCGATGCAATCGCAGGTCGGGCTCTTTCGTGCGGCCCACGGCGGCACACTCTTCCTCGATGAAATCGGCGAACTGCCTCTGGATCTGCAGCCCAAATTACTGCGGGCGATCGAGTCCGGCGAGGTCTTGCCGTTGGGCACGACCAGCCATCAGCACGTCGATGTTCGGGTGATCGCAGCGACCAATCGCGACCTCGCGGCGGCTGCGGGGACCGGTATTTTTCGCCGCGATCTTTACGCCCGCCTGGCGCTCTGGGAGCTGCACGTGCCACCGCTTTGTGAGCGTCGGGTGGATATTCTCGACTGGCTCGATCGGCTTGGCCGGGGGTGGGCGACGGCGCGTCAGCGAGAGGTACCGACACTCGAACTCAGCCCCGCGGCCGCGGCGACGATCATCAGCCATCGTTGGGCCGACAACCTCCGGGGCCTGCATCGCCTCCTGCACGAGCTCGCGCACCTCAGCGGCAGCGGGCCGATCGGCGAGTCGGTTCTGCCTGTTTGGTTGTCATGTGATACCGGTACGATTGCTGGGCAAGAGGCTCAAGCGTCGGAGCGGGAGCGGGCTCGGCCCAAAGAGGCCCTACGTACGGAGCCTAAACCCGCCATTGCAGCGACGCCCGGTCGCGGAAAACTACGGCCGCGACCGAGCCGCAGCGAATTGCTAGCAGCGCTGGCAGAGCACCAATGGAACATCAGCGCCACTGCACGCTTCTTTGAGCGCGACCGACGACAGATCACCCGTTGGGTCGCGATGTACGAGATCGATGTCGCCAGCGGTCGCTTGGCAGCCGGTCAACGACCAAAATGATTCGATCGCCGCTGAGGCCAGGCGGCAGCTCTTGGTGTTTGCTCCTAGGCGCTTGTCCAGAGACCTCTGAGGGGATCTCCAGCACTAGTATTGGCGACACTAGCACGGGCTTCAGCGGGGCTTTCTAGCCCGATAACCGAGAGCCCGAGGAGGATTCCTCAATCACTCGTATGGGCTCCGCCGGCATCAGCGACGCAGGACCATACGCATATCCATCGCCATTTTTCCCCAAAAAACACCCCCACGCGGTTGGGCGGGAGGGTGCATTCAAGATCACCGTTTATACCGGCGCAGCAACAGTTTGATGGCCTACTGGGGCAGCACCAGCTGGAGGCCTTGACCGGTCATATCCGAATAGGTATAGGGGTTGATCAGCTTGTCAAAAATGAACTCGACGTTATGGGTGTCGGGGTCGACCTTGTAGGCCTTGTTTTGTTTGTCGACGACCCAGATATAGCCTTCGTTGTCGACGCTAACGCCCCAGGGCGAGCCGCAGCCCGGCAGGGCGATGTTGGTCTCTAGGTAGCTGTCGGTGTTTGCGTCGGCTTTGACTAGGCGGCAGGGGCCGGTGCCGGCGCCCCAGACTCGGTCTTCTTTGTCGACGGCGACCCCCAGGATCGAGCCGTTGGCCGAGCCCAATCCGACCCACTCTTTGGCATCCCACTTGTAGTGATACAGGTTGTGCGCGCCGCTAAACGAGCCGACCCAGATGTCGCCGTTGCCCTGTACGCCCATGCCGTATTTGGCTTGTCCGGGCGGCAGACCTAGATCGGTGATCTCGAGGGTCTCGGCGTCGATTACTAGCACTCGATCGTTGTTGTAGCCGGTGATGATAAAGTCGCCCGCGGAGTTGACCGCGCCGCCGTAGGGCGAGAAGGAGGTGCTCCAATTGGCGAGGGTGACGTCGTCGAGAATGCTGCCGTCATCGCCGTCTAGGCGGACGAAGTGGGCGGTGTTCGCCTGGTCTTTGTAGCCGACCCAAACCCGCGGTACCGGCATTTCGCAGGTGATGTCGTCCTGCTTGACGGCCTCCCAGGCGGTCGCCCGGGGGCCGTGGGTGTAGCTCGGCGAGGGGATCGGCGTATCCCAAAGAACGCACTCGTCTTGGCCCCAGGGCAGGTAATTTGAGTTCGTTGAGGTGTCGATCATGCCGTTGTTGTTGTTGTCGACACAGCGCACCTCGAGGGCCGCGACCTTGGTCACTCGACCCTCGTGGCGGCTGGAGACGACGACGTCGCCGAACTGGTTGACCGAGGTCCGCGAGGCGTTGGTTTGACCGGGGCCGACGAGGAAACGACCGGCCTCGATGCCGGTCATCGTATTGATCTTTGAGACGGTGTTTTGCGAGGTGTTGGCGATCCAGATGAAGTCGAAGGTCTTCGGGGTCTGATCGGGCACGCAGCCCTGCATGCCGGTGGTGCTGGTGCTGGTGCTATCGCCGGTGGTGGTCGTGGTGGTGCCGCTGTCGCTGGCGCTGACCGCTGTGGTGCTACCGGTGGTGGTGCCGCTGCCGGCTGTGGTGCCGCTGCCGGCTGTGGTGCCGCTGCCGGCTGTGGTGCCGGTGGAGGTGCCGTCGCTGCCGCTGCCGCTGCCGGCTGTGGTGCTGGTCTCGGTGGAGGTGCCGTCGGTGGTCGGCGAGGTGGTCGGCGAGGTGGTCGGCGAGGTGGTCGGCGAGGTGGAGCTGTTTGTATCGGAGCTGCTTCCGCTGTCGTCGCTTGTGCAGCCAATCGGCAGCGCGAGCCCGAGAACGAGGAGCGGAGAGAGAGCTGTGGTGTACCGCATCCGCTGAGAAGAGCAGGTCAGGGGGGGCTGCGCAATAGGAGGGGCGTCGCAAAAAATTGCCGAGCGGGTGTCGTCGGGGCCTTGGCGGACCCAGGATGCGCGGGATTGTCGACGGGAGCGCAGGCCTGTGGCTATGCTCCCGGGCCGTTGCGACGGCGGTGATGGGGGCAGACAAACGATGATGCGACCGGTCGCGCGACAGGGCATGGACCACCGAGGATCGAGGCTGGCGGTGCGCCGCCCTTGGGCCGCGCGGCTGCGTCGTCGGCGGTTGGTCGTTGTTGTTGGGCTCGCCCTCGTGGCAGTCGGGGCCTGGGGTGCGCTGCGTTGGTTTCGGGGGCCCTCGCCCGCCGAGCATATCGCGAGGGCGCGTGCGTTGGCCCATCGAGGCGGTCCGACTGACCTGCGAAATGCCGACCTCGAGATCAGCGCTGCGGTCGAGGGCGGCCCCGATCGCGCATGTCTACACGCCGGTCAAGATCTGCTGCGCGCCCATCTCTGGGTCGAGTACGGGCTCCTGCCCGAGGTCGCGATCACCGAGGACCCCGAGGATGATCGTGCTCGCTGCCGCGACGCGCATACAACCGACGGGCTGCTCGCCTTCGCCTCCCTGGATTTTGAAGGGGCCGTGAAGGCTGCCCAGGTCGCCAACGAAGGCGCGGGGGATCTCAGCCTGGCACCCGCCCACGCGGCCTGGCTCAAGGCGAAGATCGCCCTTGCCGATGTCGATCTCGAGGGGGCCGAGATCGATCAAGAGCGCCTGGCGGCGGCCCTGGCGGGGCTCGAGGCGGCCGAATCGGCCGATCCTGGGTTTGCTGCGTACCGTCGCCTCGCCGCAGAGATTCGCTTTCTTCGCGGTGATGTCGACGGGGCGCTGGAGGTGCTTGCCGAGACCCGTAAGCTCTCCCGTACCCACCTCGGACTGGCGGCGGACGAGGCTCTCTACTTGGCGGCGGCCCGGCGCGAGCTCTCGTCGGTCGCCGATCTCGCGGACCAACTTTTAGAGATCCCGGTGGAGGCGATGGGGCCCTACGATCGCGGTCGGGCGGCGCTCGCTCGGGCGATCGTGCATGTGCAGAGCGGTGAGACTGAGCAGGGCCTAGTTCGTCTGGACGAGGCCTGGGAGCTGCTGGCGGCCTGGGACCGATTTGCTCGCCTGCGCGCTCTGGGACTCGCTCTGGAGGCCGGAGACAGTGAGCGGGGGCGGGCCTTTAGTGCCGAGGCGGGGCTCGATCCGACGATGCAGTCAGTCTTCGAAGCGTGGGCGCTCTTCGCCGAGGGCGAGGAGATGGAAAGTCTGGCGCTGCTCGCCGAGCTGCCACAAAATTCGCCCCGGGTCGCCTATCTCCAGGGCTTGGCGCTGGTCGAGCAGCGTCGTCTGGCGGAGGCGGGGCCCTGGGTCGCCCGGGCGCGCCGGCTGTATCCTGGTTTTGTCGAGCTCGAGGTCGCGTCGGCCCGGGTCGCGCTCGAGGCTGGCGATCGCGAGGCGGCGCTTCGCCGGCTGCAGGGGCTCGCCGAAGAGGAGAGTTACGCGCCGCGGGCCTGGACTGGGCTCGGTGAGGCCTACCTCGCCAGCGGCCAGGAGTCCGCGCTGCCCAAGGCCCACCAGGCGCTCAAGCGGGCGGCCCAGCGCGAGCCCCGACCGGCGGAGGCGATGCTGCGTTTGGCGGAGGTCTGGCAGCGTTGGCGACGGACCGATCCCGAGGGCGAGCGGCGGGCCCTCGAGTGGTTTGAGAGGGCCGTCGAGACCGCGCCAACGATCGCCCGCTACCGTCTGGCGCTCGGTCGCTACCTCGTCGACATCGGCCAGGGCAAGCGGGCCGAGAAGCTGCTCCGCGAGCTGGTCGATGCGCCAGGTGTCGATGCCCAACCAGCCCTGGTCTTGGCCCACCTCGCGATCGAACAGGCCCGCGATCGCGGCGCCTTGCCGGAGGATTTTGATGGTTGGCTGGCGACCGCCCAGGAGCTCGGCGCCGGTGATGACGAGCTGCTGCCCTTGGAGGCTCGCGCCGCTCTGGTCAGCCGCACACACAACACCCTGGTTCGCCTTCGCAAGCGGCTTGCCGCCAAGCTCGAGGCGCTAGGCGACGACGTCGAGATCCGGGTGCTCTACGCCCGCACGCTGATGGCCCTGCGGGAGGACGAGGAGGCGATGAAGATCGTGCGCCGAGGGATCTTCAACGATCGCGAGGGGGACGGCCGTCTCTTTTTGGCGCTCGCCGAACTCGAGGCGCGCGAGGCCAAGCGCAGGCAGGGGGCAGTGCACGCCCGAGCCGCATGGAACCGCCTCAAAGAGTCCGACCGCCCGACGACCGAGTTGCTCGCCGCTGCGGATCTCGGTGCTCGGCTCTTTATCCGCGGCGAGAACGAGGCCCAAGCTCGCTCGCTGGTCCGCGACCTCACCCGTCATCTGCCCCTGCACGGCGACGCGTGGAGGATTCGGGCTCGTACAGAGCTGTCACTCAACGAGGCGAGCGATGCCAAAAAATCGATCGACCGGGCGGTTGAACTCGCCCCCGACAACGCCCGGGTGCACGCGATGCGCGGCCAGATCCTGCTGCGATTCGGCGCCCGAAAGCGGGCAATACCGGCCTTTGAGAGGGCCATCGAGCTTGGCGCGGAGCTGCCAGATGTGACCCGCTGGCGTAAATTTTTACGCAAGGCCAAACGCTGAGAGTACCCGAAAAGGCCGCCAAATAACGTTGTCGGCCCCCGAGTGGAGCGCTGTGTCCTCAGCATCACGAGGGTGTTCTGGGATGATTCAATATTGTGGATCGAGTGTCGATAATCGAGGATCGATCCCTGATGTTTGTTATGCGTAGATCGTAGGGTCTGGGAGGCCGGCGCCGATAAAGCCCTGGCGGCGGAGTTGGCAGCTGTCACAGGTCCCGCAGGCGAGCGCTTGGCCGGTGATGGAGGTCGGCGCGTAACAGGAGATGGTATCGCCATAGTCGATGCCAAGGCCGACGCCAAGGTGGATAATTTCGGCTTTTCTTAGCTTGGCGAGCGGTGTTTGGATGCTAAAAGGTCTGCCCTCGGCGGCTGCTTTGGTCGCTCGATTGGCCATGGTCTCGAAGGCGGCGATAAACTCGGGGCGGCAATCGGGGTAGCCTGAATAGTCGAGGGCATTGACGCCGATCCAGAGATCGCGGGCGCCCAGAGCCTCGGCCCAGGCGAGCGCGTAGCTGAGAAAGAGGGCGTTGCGCGCGGGCACGTAGGTGATCGGGATCGCCGACGCGTCATCTGTGGAACGGCCCCTGGGGACCTCGTGGGCGGAACCCTGGATGAGCGCAGTGGCGGGCGCAACCAGGCGGCCCATATGGCGGAGGTCGACGGTCTCGTGGGCGCGCACGCCAAAACGTGCGGCCTGGCGAGCTGCACATTCGAGTTCGACGGCATGGCGCTGGCCGTAGGCGAAAGAGAGCGCGTAGACCGGACCCCGAGCAGCTGCGATCGCCAGTACCGTCGTCGAATCGAGACCGCCGCTCAGGAGTACGACGCCGCCCGAACGGTCGCGGGTCGCGTCCTTGTGTGCGTTGTCGAGACCGCCGCTTGGCTCGACCGACGTGGGGTCGCCCGAAGTCATTGCACTCGCCCGAGAGACCCGGACTAGATCACCTCGAAGGTCGCGTCGATTTTGACTTGAGTCTCGCCGCCGCCCTGGGAGCCCGCGGAGAAAGCCGTGGTTTGCTCGACGTGCACGCTCACGGGGAGCTGATCGTCGAGGTTGAAGATCAAGTTGACCTCTGAGATCTGGTCGATGCTGAGGAGGCCGCCGCCGTTCGGGAACTCGATCGCGCCGCTTCCTTCGGTCTCGATCGCGATCTCGGCGAGGCGCTTGCCCGAGGACTCGTCGATTTTGACCAGGGTGTAGATCGACTCGATGTCCATCGGGATTTTGAGGCCGCCCAGATCTTGGGTGTCCTCTTTTTCGCGGGTGACGGGCTCGCCGAGCTTGAGCCCGACCTCGGGCAACTCGGGCAGACCGAGAAACTCGCCGATGCTGTCGCTCGCACCGTCGCCGGCTTCGCCCTCTGGTTTTTTGTTCTCGGGCAGGGCCTTGGTCGCGTCTTTGTCGGGGTTGCCGACGAGGTCGATGATCCGGGCGCCGTGGGAGGAGAGCAGGGCCTCCTTGGGATCCTTGGGCGTTTCGCCCTCCTTGGTCGTCGGCTTGAAGACGCCGCTAAAAGAGACGTCGCGGACCTCGTCGACCTTGTAGGCGACCTTGAGGGTGTCGTTGCCCGAGTCGGTGATGTCGAGGGTGCCGACCAGGTCGACGGTGAGGTCGCCGGCCTGCGATCCCGAAAGCTGGATGGTGAGCTTGCCGGACTCTTTGAGCTTGGCGCCGGGCTTGTAGCTCAGGCGGAGTTCGTCGGCCTTGGGTGCGTCGCTCTCGGCAGCCGGACCGCCCGGCGCGTCGCTGGAGCCGGCCTCGCTCTTCTTGCAGCTGGGCGCAGCGACAGCGAGGGATAAGAGGGCAAAGGCGGGCAGAAGACGCGATGCGAGGCGCTTGAGCATGACGGCGGCAACGCTAACCGCGCGACAGGGCCGGCGCAAGCGGATCGCGCGGGACTCTGCTACAACCCGCCGGGTCATGGTTCTCGACTTTTTACGCGGACTCTTCGGTCGTAAGCACCGCCTGCCGATCGATCGCGTGACCCGAGCGCCGCGGGCCGCGAAGAAAGCCGCAAAGGCCGAGATCGAAGGCATGCAGCGGGCGCTCGATCGCCTGGGCGCGCTCGATGGCATCGCCGACATCGCTACGCACAAACGCCTACCAAAGGGCACAGAGGCGCTCTGGCGCGAGTTTTTGGACCACTACGACGGCTATCTCAAGATCGCCGCCGAGCAGCTCGGTATCAGCGAGGCTGCCCGTCCGGGCACCAAGGAGGGCAGTGTGAGCTGCTATGTCGCGCCCTTTGGCGTGACCGGTCTCGAGAGCCTGGTGATCTTCCGCACCGTCCGGCTTTGGCGCGACTTCCCGGATGTCGCCCAGCGCCTCGCCAAGGCCGGCGAGCAGCTGTTTAAAGACATTCAGTCGCACCATGGGGGGGCCGATCCCGAGAAGATCAGGATGACCGGTCCTGCGGTGATGCAGGGACGCCTAGAGAACGCGCGTCGCTTAGAGCCCTGCCCGTTGCTCGATCAGGAGCGCGGTCGCTGCCGGATTTGGGAGGTTCGTCCCCTCGTCTGCCGCGGCCACTTTGTCACCGGTGATCCCGCGCAGGCCGACCCTACCCGCGACGACTACCTCGAGTTACCGGTCAAAAACCTCCGTCTGCCGATCCACCAGCAGGTGGCGCATATGCAGATCGAGAAGCGGTTGATGCTCCAGCTGACGCCATTTGTCTCCGCGAACATCCTCGTGCTGCTGCAGCTCGTGGAGGGGCAAATGTTGCCCGAGATTGGCGAGCCGCCGACCCGCTTTGGCCCGAACGGTGTCGTTGTGCCCAAGGCCAATCGCAACCGAGCCTCGGCCAAAAAGCACAAAAAATCGCGCAAGCCGCGACGCTAGTGACCGGTCGTGGTCGGCCGCGCGAGTGAGTGCT
>CAYYUP010000069.1:0-34720 GCA_964474905.1 uncultured Nannocystis sp.
AGTGAGGTGTGCGCCGAGGCTAGCGACGATCACAGCGCCCAACGCAAGCAGGCGCTCGCACAAATGGTCTGCCTCGAGCGGGCCATCCGCTATCTGAGCGCGAGGGTTACCCAGGCGGGCAAGGGCGATGCGGAGATGCTCCGGGCCGTCTTGGTGGAGGGCAGGAGCACGCTGCCATCAATCCTAAGGCGTTGCGAGGGGACGGAGTCGGGGCAATTGGCGCCCTTCCCTGAGCATCCTGCGGTCCAGGCGAGGGTCTTCGTGCTCCGCCTCGGCCTCCGCGATGTCTTGCGGCTCCAGCTCGCGAGTGACATGGAGGGGGCCGAGCGGCTCATCGAAGCGCTCGCCGTGGAGGCCGAGGCCCTCGATTACGGGCCGCTGCTCGCCGAGGTGCTGCGTCGTCGCGGGCTCGGAGAGCATCAGCGCGGTGATCTCGAGCGGGCTTCACGGACCTTTGAGCGAGCGTTGGCCCTCGCTGAGGAGTCGGCTTACGACAGGATCATCCCAGAACTGTGGGTAGCGCTCGCGCATGTCAACATCTCTCGAGGCCATCTCGACGAGGCGGAGTTGGCTCTCAAGCACGCCGATGCGTACGGGCAGCGGCCTTCGCTTACGACGCAGACACGAAGGGGTCGGCTGTCGATGCAAGCTCATCTTCTGCGCGCGCTCGGTCATCATCATGCGGCTTTGAAGGTCGATCGCGAGATGCGAGAGCTGGCCCTTGACGACCTCGATATGGCACGGATCTTAGTCGCCGAGTCGATCTCGCGCTCGGCACTTGGCGAGTGGCAGCAGGCTCTTCGGCTCCAGCGGCAGGTCCTCGCGCTGCGGGAAAAGGTACTCGACGAGGGGCATACACGGATCGCCGGGGCGCACAATCTCCTCGGCGAAACGCTCATGGCGCTCGGCGAGATGCAGGAGGCCGAGGAGCATCTGCTGCGGGCTCTCAGGATCCGCGAACGTCTGGGAGAGGACGGGGATCTCGATCGCGCCCGAGTTCTCCTGAACGTGGGCCGGCTCGCGCTGGCCCAGGGAGATCCGGCGCAGGCGCTCGGTGTGGTCGCCGAAGCCTTAGAGATCCGCGAGACGAGACTCGGCGGAGAGCACCCGGAGGTGGCTGAGGCGCTGATGGGAGTGGCTGAGATTTATCGGGTGCAGGGAGAGGCTGCGGCTGCCGTGCCGCTCCTGCGCCGTGCCCACCGGATCCGCACTCGCCGTAACGGACCTGATCATCCGCAGACCTCCCTCGCCCTGATCGCCCACGCAGAGGCGAGCCTATCCACAGACGGCGGGGCAGTGCTGGACTTGACCGCGCTTGCCCGAGCGCTCGAGGTGCTGGAGAACGCCGAGCTCCGACCCCAGGAGCGCGCCCATGCTCGGGCTGTGGTTGAGCGAGCCCGTTCGGCGGCGACATCCGGTCGCTCTAGGGATCCTGAGGCGGGTTGAGGGCGAGCGTCGGCGCTTTCTTGATGGCTACGACCCTCACAGGACGCGATTGTTATGCCCTATCGGACGAGCTCGACGAGCGCTCTGCCGAGTTAGGCAGGGCGCTCGTGGGGCGGGTATTCATCATGTCGGAACCCATGTGCCATCGTCGCATCGTGCACTACATTGGCCGGTGGAGACACAGAAGTCCCCCGCGGAGACGCCCCCGGCGCAGACCCCATTGAACTTCGCCGTGCAATAGGCGCCAAGCAAGCTGGTCTGGCCGTCGGCGTACTCGCTACCGTTGTAGTGGCAGGGCTCAGGCTCAGGCTCATCACACGGGCACAGGTAGCGGACCTTGTAGTCGTAGTTGCACTGGCCGTCAGGTTGGAGCGCATTCACGCACTCCAGTCCGCCGCTAGCCGAGCACGACACGAGATATTCGTTGAATGTTTGGTGCTGTACTTGCTCATGCTTCTTCGAGGTGCGAGCCCGACTTTTGTTGCAGTCGCGAGCGACCGACCGACATCTTTTTTTGAGTGCCATGCGACAAAATTGACGCTGACATCGCTTCTCTGTTAATCAGGAGCATCCCACAAACGAGGATGAGCATGAGTAGCAGTCAAGAGCCCACATCGGGGCCAAGCCAGCTTATCTTTTACCGCTCCCCCACGGGCGATGCCCGGGTGCGGGTGCTCTACCGGGACGAGAGCTTCTGGATGCCGCAAAAGGCCATCGCCGAGCTCTTCGCTGTGGGCAAGGCTGCTGTCAGCAAGCATCTCAAGAACATCTTTGAGACCGGAGAACTGGAGCACGAGCGAGTTGTTTCCGTTTTGGAAACACCTGCGGCCGACGGCAAGATCTACAGGACTAAGCACTACAACCTCGACGCTGTCATTGCCGTCGGCTACCGGGTCAACAGCTATCAGGCGACGCAGTTCCGCATCTGGGCGACACAGACCCTCAAGGACTTCGTCATCAAGGGTTTTGTGCTCGATGACGAGCGCCTAAAGCAAGGAGAGCGCTTCGGTCAGGACTACTTCGACGAGCTGCTAGAGCGGATCCGCGAGATCCGGGCCAGCGAGCGGCGCTTCTACCAGAAGATCACCGACATCTACGCTCTAGCTATTGATTACGATCGCGATGCGCCCATCACCCGGGAGTTCTTCGCCTCGGTGCAAAACAAGCTGCATTGGGCAATTGCCGGCAAGACTGCCGCTGAGATTGTCCATAGTGCGGCGGATGCCAGCCTGCCGCATATGGGCCTGGCCACTTGGAAGCGAGCCCCCGGCGGCAAGGTCCTCAAGTCGGATGTGACCGTCGCCAAGAATTACTTGAGTGAGACGCAGGTGAGCGAGCTGAACCGGCTGGTCTCTGCCTACCTCGACCTGGCCGAAAACCGTGCCCGGCGAAAGCACTTGACGACCATGGAGGACTGGACCGGTTTTATCGATCGATTTCTCGAGTTATCCGACTACGAGGTCTTGCGCGATCGGGGCAGGATCAGTGCCGAAGCGGCGAGGATAAAAGCCCATGGAGAGTACGAGGTATTTCGCGTCCACCAGGACCGAGATTACGCCTCGGACTTCGATCGTGAGATCCAGCGGCTTCAAAACAAGGGGGATATGTGATGAGGGGATTTTCCGAGGACGTGGTCGAGCAGGCAACTCTGGCTTGATTTGAGGCGCTCGACTACGAGGTGCTTCACGGCCCGGATGTCGCTCCAGGTGAGCGTGACGAGGTGCGGGCATCCCCACCGAGTTCTTGCGCTCCGACGGCACGACCGACAGTCGAGGCGACTGGCCCGAACGGCGATCGACGTGTGGGAGTGGTGTGGCATACTCAGGGGTCGGGCAAGAGCCTGACCATGGCTTTCTATGCCGGCAAGATTGTCGAAGCCTTAGAGATCCGCGAGACGAGACTCGGCGGAGAGCACCCGGAGGTGGCCGAGGCGCTCATGGGCGTGGATGAGATCTATCGGGTGCAGGGAGAGGTCGCGGCTGCCGTGCCGCTCCTGCGCCGTGCTCACCGGATCCGCACTCGCCGTAACGGACGGGGCAGCGGAGCTGGACGGGGCAGCGGAGCTGGACTTGCCCGCGCTTGACCGCGCTTGCCCGAGCGCTCGAGGTGCTGGAGAACGCCGAGCTCCGACCCCAGGAGCGCGCCTATGCTCGGGCTGTGGTTGAGCGAGCCCGTACAGCGGCGACACCCCGTCTCTGATAAATCTCGGCGCGGATTGAGCAGCGGGGCCGATGTGTGTCGCGCTCGGTGGCAATTATTGTTCGAGGCAGTAAATCCGATGGAACTTGAGACATGGAATCGGAGTAATTTTCGTGGCCTGGGTCCACTCGATGTTCACGGACTTAAACAGGCCAAGATGGCCCGCCGAGCCGCCCTCCGCCGAGTTCCAGGCGTCGCAGCTGCTTTGGGCACTCCGGGTCGAGCCGTTTGCCCTGGTATTGGTCCAGACTCGAGCATCCTGGACTTTCACTCCGTTTTCATCGAGCTCGATCGGCTTCATGAGAAGGCCATCGACGAGGTCCGGCCAGTCCATGGCGACCTGAGAACCGTCGACCCGCACGTAGGGCAGATCGCTGTGCTGGAGGCGCTCGGCTGCTGATTTTTCGGTTGTGCTGAGCCACGCCCGGAAGATCTGGCCATCGGCGGTCAGTCCTGCGTTTGACGCCAGATCCTGACAGCTCGCGTCGGCTCCGTCGAGACCGCCAAGGTCTCCGTTAAAGGTTGTGCTCGAGACAAAAATACGCTTTCCTGCCCACATGCAGCTGTCGCAGATCGTCGGATCTCCGCCCAGCATAGGGTCATTTGGATCGCACTGCTCAAACGGCTTTTGGGTGGCGCCATCGCCGCAAAAAGGCCCGAACGTACATTCTGGAGTACATCCCGCGTATTTGTTGGGGTGATTGTCTTCCCCCTCATCACACTCCTCTCCCTCCTGAGTGATGTGATCGCCGCAAATCGCCAGCTTGCAGGCCTTTGAGCATTCGCCTTCGTTTGAGTTCTCTGGGCCGAGGTCACATTCTTCTCCAGGATCGAGGATACCGTTGCCGCAGGGATCCTCCGGCCCGCTGGTCTCCGTCGAACTCTCGGTATTTCCGGTTTCGGTCGAGTCTCCTGACGTAGTTGTCGACGTCGAGTCGGTGTTGCTGGCCGTGGAGCTGCCGCTGGTCGGTGCGCCAGAGCTGGTGCTGGCACTGGAGGCGCTGGCTCCGGTTTCGGTTGTCGAACTCGCTCCGGTAGTTGAGCCGGTGCTACCGGCGCTCGCCGAGGTCTCGATCGGCAGGTCCGAGTCGGGGCAGGCCGCAAGCGTGAGGCAAGCGAAGATCCCGAGCAGGTTAGAAGCGTGGCACTTGCCACTGAGGGGGGATGGGTTGTTTTCTTTCATCGTTCGTCTCGATCCGTGAGTTGCGCTCAGTTCTCAAAGCAAAAGACGCTCTGAGCGGATGAGCAGGAGTCAAAAAAATCAAAATGTGTCCATTCCTCGTCGGTCGCGGTCCTGAGCCCAAAGTACGAGCCTAGGTTGACATCCGCCGAGGTCCAGTCCTCGCAATCTTCGTCGTCGCCCCCGAAGGGCGTGCCGTCGATCGCCGTATTGGTCCAGATAGACGGTTCCCCTTCGGCGAGCACCCCGGCTTCGGTTGTATCGATCGCGTGCAGCAGCTCGCCGTCGGTCAGGTCTTCCCAGTTGTTCGCTACCACATCGCCAGTCACCAGGACGTAGCGGCCCTTTGCGTGCACAAAGCGAGTCGAGGGAGAGCCTGTCGAGTCGCTGAGCCAGGCCTTAAAATTGTCGCCGTTTGGCAGCCCTTGATCGAGCGCTGCTTTTCGGCAATCGATATCAGCGCCGTTGAGGCCGGTGATCTGCTGCGGCGTGTGTTTGATCGAGGTGACAAAGACGAGCCGGTCGCGGCCGCACTCGGAGGTGCAGCCGTCGTTGTCATCTTGATCGCCGTCGTCGCACTCTTCGATCCCCGTTTGCACGACCCCATCGCCACAATACGCCGCGATGCACACCGCAAGGCAGGCGTCGTCGTTCGCGAGGTTGCCATCATCACACTCTTCGATGCCCTCGTGCAACACCCCATCGCCACAGCGGGCGGATGTACACGAATTAGTACAGTCGTCGGAGTCGACGGAATTGCCGTCATCACACTCTTCATCGCCCTGGAGAATGCCGTTTCCGCAACCCTCTAGCTGGCAGTCGGCGCAGCCGTCACCGCTGATGTCGTTGCCGTCGTCGCAGGTCTCGCCGTACTCAGCTTGCACCTCGTGGTCGCCGCAGCGCGGTGCGGCTTTGCAGGTTGTTACCAGGCAGCCGGCCTCGCCGTAGGTGCCCGGTGGGAGGTTTAGCACGCCTCTGTCGCAATCTTCGCCCAGTTGGAGGTAGCCATCGCCGCAGCTGGGGAGCGTGCAAGTGGGTAGGCAAGGGCCCTGCACGCTGTTGTGTTCGCCTAGATCGCAGCTTTCGACGCCCTCCAAGACAAGGCCATCACCACAAAAGGCCTCCTGGCAGTCGGCGGTGCATTTTTGGGAGTCTCCATTGCCCTCGAAACCGTCATCGCATTCTTCGAAATTTTCGTCTTCGACGACAGTATTACCGCATACATTAATGTATGGGTTGGGCTTTATTATGCAGGTAGATGCTGTGGTAAAGGGAAGCACCAAAGCCAGGCCAAGGGCCGTGACGACTCGTTTCCTCAAGTTCCTCGCTGACCTGCTCACATCCGCACCCTAGGAGGCGTGTCATCGGAAGTCAAGAGGGAACAAAGTCTTTTCAAGGCGTCTAGATAGTATTTTTACGACTATTCTCACGATGTTACAGGCCTGTTGTCAATCGTGTAGTGCCCATTACAATTTACGCTGGCCGGGGGCCGTCGGGGCTTTGGTGTACGGGCGCGGAGAGCCTCTGAGAGCGCTGTGGATGTCACTCCGAGGCTTAGGGTCGCGCCAGGCACAGGTTGCATTCCCCTAAGCAGAATTACGAGGGTGAGGGTCCGCAGTCACGCCCCGGCTCGACAAGCGCCTCAGCGTCGCCGGGAGCGTCAACAGCATCACCTGCATCACCTGCATCACCTGCATCACCTGCATCACCTGCATCACCTGCATCATGCCGACGCTCCGGAGGCTCGGCCGCGACAACAGCTACTCTGTCATCCTTGACTTCCGCAGCTTCAAGGCCTGCAGAGCGCGGTGCTCGTAGTCGTCCTCGCTGGCCTCGCTGGCCTCGCTGGCTTCATCGCGCTTGCGCTCCTCTCGCCCGAGCTCACGCTCGAGCTCGCGGCCAAAGAAGGCCCGCTCGAGCATCTGTCCCACGCGCTCTTAGGCCTCGCCGCGCTCGCCTGGTTCGTGGTCGCGGCCCGGAGACCCGCCCGCGGCTACCGTGCGCGGGGTGCCGGTCACAGGCGCCCCCAGCGACGGCACGGTATGCACATATCTCTGACTCGGCGATGAGCGATGCCGTGGAGGCCGAGCTGATGCGGTTGGCGCTCGCTTTAGGGGTCGTGAGTGTTTTCGCGGATCGGGCCTCGGCGTGTGATCCGACGGAACGCTAATGTGAGCACTAGGCCCGCGGCGCCGCTAGCCGCGACCAGGGCGAAGACGTGCTGATGACCGAGCACCCCTGGTGAGCGGTCGAGGAGCACGCCCATCAGCGGACCCATGAAGACCTCAGGTGTGTAGCCGACAAACGAGACCAGGCCGACGGCGCCGCCGGTATAGGCCCAGGGCACCCGGGCCTCGGCGAAGAGGGCGAAGTAGGTACCACGGAGGGCACAGACGCCGACGCTGGTGGTGACGACGAGCGCCGCCAACATCCAGGAGAGACCTGGCTGGGGCGCGGCCAGGGCGATCGTCAGGGCGCCCAGGCTCATGATCGCAAAGCTAAGCGCGGTCGCCCTCGATGCGCTCAGACGATCGGCGATGAGCCCCATCGAGACTGCCGCCAAGGGCCGCACCCAGAGGGCGAGGGCGCCGATCTTCGCGGCCGCGAGATCGTCGTAGCCGAAGGCGTCGCGGGCGTAGAGCGAGAAGTCGTCCGTGCTCTTGTAGCCGACATAAGCGCAGCCGACGATCAGCGCCTGCAACCACACTGCGGGCATCTTCATGACCCGCCGGAGACGTCGGATCCCGGAGGTACGCGCCCCGGTTGCAGATCTTTTCTTGAGGACCTGTTCGGGGAGACAGATCCATACCAGGAGGCCCGCTGCGGCGGTGACCCCGGTCGCCATCCAGAGGACGGCGATGAAGGCAGCCTCGCGCTCGGCGAGGGTCGCTCGTTGCACGTCCTCAGGGAGGAGGCCTGCGAACACGGCCACCGCAGCCGAGGCCAGGAGCCCGGCGAAGAGGCCACGACCGCCGTCCAAGAGCCCGTAGGCCCGCCCTTGAGCGCGCTCTCCCCCCCACGTCCGGGTCGCCCTGATGAGCGGCGCCCAGAAGAGGAGCACCGTCGTCAGACCCCAGCCGGCGTAGAGCCAGCGCAGGCCGGGCAACGACGGGAGCCGGGCGAGTACGAGCCCGCCCGCGGCGGTCGCAAGGACGGCGACGGTCATCAAGCGGCGTGCTGAGAACCTGTCCGCGAGCGGACCGCCGACGAGATAGGCCAGCATCGCGACCACGCCGTACGCGGAGAACGCGAGGCCGAGCTCCAGGTTGGTGAGGCCCAAGACGTCGAGCAGAGTCGGCCGGAAGACCCGCGCCAAGACAAAGGGGAGGACATAGACCGCCTCGCCAGCGATCACTAAGGCGAGCATCACAGCGATCCGACGCCGCCTCGTGAGCCCCTGCTCGGGGATCTGGAGCGCGGTCTCGGGGGCCCTGGCGCTTTGGCGTTCCGGCTCGTTCATGGTCTCGGGGAGCTCGCTGCACCGGTCTGGGCCGGCGCCGAGTCTCGCCAGGTATTGCACAGCGCGACTCGTTTGGGCGGCGGGATCCGTCACGAACTCGAGGATCTTCATCGGACCGCCGGCACGCTGATGGGTGACTGCCGGACTGGTCACAGGGCGGCAACTCGTGCTGCTCGCCAGGGGGCGGAGTTAGGCGCATGGTGTCTGGTCGCTCAACAGACTCCGCCGTGGTGTGAGCAGCATCCGCGCAGCGAACCCTGACTGTATCGGCAGCCGGATCCCGAGCCATCGCAGCATCGGACTCGATCCGCATTGCGCCGGATCCTTTCGTCCTCTCTGGCGGCCTTCTCTGCGGCACGACGTGCAGTTCTCGCCTCTGACTTTTTACGCTTTTGGTCTGCGGCTTGCGCTCGCTCTGTGAGCCGCTGCAATGATCCAAGGCTTCTCGGGGCCGACACCTCCGGGGCGATCTCGGCGAGGCGCAGGACATCGGCGCTCGCCTTCTCCAATGCCGCGATGCGAGCGTCCAGGTCGTCTTGCTTTACCTCGGCACTATCGATTGTCGCGATGAGCTCGCTGATGACCCTCTGCCTGAGCGCGTCATGTTTATCTTTGGCCTCATCGTCGGTTGCTATCGGTGTCCATTTGTTGAGAGACGTGATGGCACAGTCGATGTCTCCCTTCGTGTGGCAGACCTCGGCTTGACTCAAGGTCTGGCGCGAGAGGGCTTTCGCGGCGAGCGAGGTGTCAAAGGGCTCAACAGCTTTTGCGAGTTCTCGGAGGCCGGCTTGGTCCGTCGAATTGAAGAGGGTATCAAGATCAGCGTTGGCCTTGGCGAGCACGACATCGCGGGCTGTGATCGTATGCTCAGGCTCATTCCACGCGAGTTCGAGTACGGCGATAGCTTCAACCGAGGATTTGGCGCTGCGGACACGAACGAGGTGGGCCTCGTCCTCTGCGAGTTCGTGCAGTCGCTTCTCCTCGGCCTTCATTGTCTCGAGTTGTGCTCGTGCATCATTAAGCTCACCAGAAACGAGCCCGACGGCCTCGAGGGCTTCAATTTCGGTTTGCGCGGCGTACAGATCACGCCTTTCGAGGGCCGTCTGTACACCCTCGATCGCCGGGCCTCCGACCACGTGGAGAACACCGATGATCGACCACGCAAAGACCATGAGTACGAGCGGGAGTTTCGAGCGAACAAAGGTTCTAGCCGGCGCAGGAAGCAGGTTTCCAGCCAACGCGACGCCCCCTGCGATAGCCGCGGCAAAGCCAAACAGAGCCATCGCAGGGCCGTTACCATGAGCCATAAACCACTGTGTCTGGTGCGAGTAGTTACTCTCGACGACTGAGCCGACGATGAAGAGTATGAAACCGAGACCCATCGCAGCGAAGAGGCGGATCTTGAGTGGGCGCCACTGGCTCTCCGGTAATACGCCGGGTGGATTACCTGTTACCGCGATGACCCCATCGCCCACTCGGGTCGTGTAGGCGAATTTGTAGACTTTGCCTTCGAATCGTTGGATTCTCTGACGGAGAATCCTGTCTGTGACAGGATGAAGGTCGGCTCCGAGATCCGCGCCAAGTGGGTCTGGCAGCGTTTCGATCCAACCCGAGTCGTGCGCGAGCGGACTCCTGTAGGTGCTCGGGTCGCAGTCAAAGTTTGCAATCGATGTGATGTCTCTGTGGAGAGAAGCCGCTCCCGTGGTGGGATGCACACGAACCTGCACGCTGCGCTGTTGCTCGTTCTCTAGCCAGGCATTGACCCGGCCTTTTCCCTCACAGTGAGGGCAAGTGACTCTGCCGTGCCGGCAATGCGAGCACTTCCTTGTGCCGGTGCCGCGGCATGAGCCGCAATTTTTCAAACCCCGCTGTCCTCGAACCTTGCCTCCGCCGCTGCAGGTACGGCAGCGGACTCGGCCGGCTCCAGCGCAGGCGGGACACGTAATCTTCTTCTCTCCGAGGCATGAGGGACAACTGGAGATTGTCAGCGTCGTCGCAGGTAGCCCGTGCGGGTCGGCTGCCCATGGGTCGATTGAGCGCGGGTCTGGGAGCGGGGACTCGTCCCTTTTCCGTGCCCCCGCTGCCGGTGTGGTTCGGAGAACGACACTCCGTCGCTCGACCTCGTGGGCAACTCGCCGGAAGCTATCCCCGGCGACCGTCGTCATCGTCACGATCGAGCGAAACGTGCCCGGCAAGGTGCCTGTACTCATCGCCGTCCGGGAGGCTTTCTGCAATGCCTTGAGTTCGGCCTCCTGTGTACTGACGGTGTGCGATCTACGCAGACTCATTTTGAGAGCGTACACGGAGTCGTGCGCGCGTTGCTCGACGATTATGAGGCTGCCTATCAGTCTGTAGGTGCTTGCAGGCCCCTTCTCGGTCCTCTGTTTGCAGTTGCAAAACTATGCTAACGTTCGACGTTCTAATTGTGCATTAAGAGATCTCGTTGCGCGGAAGACCTCCTCCACCTTGCACCGTCCACTTTATTGGACACTCTATGTGGGGTGCATAGCACCCGATCGGAAATGTTGAGATACCGATGATTCGAGACGATTAATCCCGGCTCCGCCCATGGTACGTTTACTTGCCTGACCCCGTGCTCTTGGCAGCGCACCCGCGGCAGATCAGCTGTCAATACTGTACGGTATTGCATGGTGCCGAGGTGCCGCCATGAACGCGTTCGCGTATCGTATCTCCCGCAGACAGTTCCGCACTCTGGGCACGCAAGTCTCTTCTTCAAAGAGAGTCCAATCTGAACTTCAACCTTCCTCTCATTAAGCCGGGCATCGACCTCCCGAACAAACCAGGGGCCGAGTTCGGTCGAGCCCCGACGCGAGCTGGATGTATCCTCATCCTTGCCCGGGCTGCGGCGATTGCGATGGCGGTTGTGGGCGGCCTTGCGGTTTGCGGTTTGCGGTTGCGGTTGCCAGCTGGGCTGGGGATTTCGGTCGTCGTTTCGTTCCCGGCCCTGTGCGGCGGCCCGCAGCGGAGCGCGAGTTCGCGGATGTGGACGCGCTCCCATCCACAGTCAAGGTGCGATCTAACGCCGGGATCTCGCTTCGAACGCGCATGATGTCGCGTGGCCCACGTGCCTGGCGTTTGCGGCGAGTGTTCTCCGCGGCAACAAAACCTCGAATAGCGCCGCAGAACGGCCATTTCAGGCCATCTAACAGTTGCGAGCGATGCCGCCCTGCGGCCCTCGGGCAGGCCTCTGGAGCCGTGCGATCGCTTGAACCACAGGGGGCGGGGTCGTTAGCGTCGCGCGACCACGAAAGGGTTTTTCTTGATGTCCATACGCCTAAATCTGCTCCGTTCTTCTTCTCTGCTCATCGGCCTAGGCCTCGGACTCGGAGCCTGCGTCGGCGATGACACCGGGGACACGGATAGTGCGAGCACCTCCGAGGGCGAGACCGAGACCGGCACGTCGACGACGACGTCGACGGGACCGACGACGACCTCCGAGACGACGACGACCGGCGAGCCAACGACAACGACCAGCGATCCGACGACGACGACCGGCGAGCCAACGACAACGACCGGCGATCCGACGACGACATCGACAACGACCACTTCCACGACCACGACCACAACCACAACCACAACGGGTGGTCTCGAAGACGACTCGATCTACGATATCCAGGGCGAGATCATCGCTGTCGGCTCTGACGTCGATGTGCAGGGGGTGATCGTCACCGCAAAGGCGATGGAGGGTCTTTTCGTGCAGGAGCCGGACGGCGGCGAGTACAGTGGGGTCTGGGTCCACGTCGGCGATATGGGCCCGGATATCGCCGGTCTAGAGCTCGGTGACGAGGTCGACCTTATCGGCATCACCGATGATTTTAATGGCCTCACAGAGATCGACGCAAGCGGCGGTACCGTGATGGCGACGGGCAATAAGGGGCTCCTGCCTGCGCCCGAGGCCGTCGGCCTTGATGTGCTCGGCACGCCAGAGAGCGCAGAGCCCTGGGAGGGTGTGTTGGTCCGCGTCGAGGGGATGCTGGGGGTCGAGGACGAGCCCGATTTCGACGAGTTTATCATCGGCGACATGACGGATCAGCTTTATGTCGATAAGCTGATGTACAATGTTTATATGAACGATGCTGACTTCCCGATGTTTGGGGTGGGGGCGACGTTTACGGCGATCTCTGGGCCGCTGCATTTCGCCTTCGACAATTTTAAGGTCGAGCCGCGTATGCTCAGCGATCTCGAGGGCTACATGCCGCCGGAGAAGCTCGCGATCGGCATCGACGAGCTGGTGCCGGGCGATCTGGTGGTCACCGAGCTGATGTGGGACCCCTCCTGCCCCAGCGACGCCTGCGAGTGGATCGAGGTCTACAATGCCACCGACGAGGCGGTGGATCTTGACGGTCTGCTGATTCAGGACGAGAATCTGAACCCAAACTCGCAGGGCGAGATCAAGGGCGAGCTTATCCTCGAAGCCGGCGATTACGCCTGGCTCGGTCGCAACAACCCCGACAAATGGCCCTACGCCGAGCCGGCTGACGCTCATTACGGGTCCAATCCGGCCCTCAACAATTCGGGCGACGATCAGGTCGTGATCCTCAACAGCAACGAAGTGATCGATTCGATCGGCAAGTATCTGGGCGTGCCGATGGACACCGGTATCTCCTGGCATCTGAAGCCCGACCAGCTCGATGCCATGGCCAACGACGATATGGGCAACTGGTGCTTCTCGACGAACGTCTTCGACAATCCAAACAACATCGATGAGTACGGATCGCCGGGGGCCGAGAACGAGGCCGAGTGCAATATGCTCTGATCCCCAGGAGCGCGCTCCGCTAGGGGCATGCTTCGTCGCGATGGTCGTCTGGGTTTTGCTCAGGCGGCCATCTGCACGTCTGGGCCCGGCGGAGGGGTGGCGGAGGCGAAATTAAGCGCTGGCGGGCTCGCTCTGTTCACCTGTTGGCGGGTTGTCGAGCGTGAATTCGACGACCCGATGACGGGCGACAAAGCCGGCTCGCTCGATGGCTCGCTGGGATCCGGGGTTATCGACGGTTGTCGAGCAAATCGGGGTCAAGCCCCGGGCACGGCTGCGCGATGCGAGTTCCGCTAAAATGCGGGTGCCATGGCCCTGTGCCCGCCGATCGGTGGCGACGATGACCCCAAGATCCGCGCAGGGGGGCTGCAGATCGCTGACGCGTAATTCACCGGTGCCGATGAGCATGTCGCCCTCAAAGAGCGCGAAGAGTTCGCCGCGCGCGACTAGGTTCTCGAGGTAGGTCCCGAGCCACTCGCCCAGATCCTGGGGGAAGCACGAGCGCACAAAGGACTCTGTGCGCGCGAGCGCAGAGCGATCGACCGGGCGGAGTTGATGTCGGAGTTGGTGTCGCTGCGCGGGCACCCGCGGGGGCGCGAAGGCATTGTCGTGATAGAGCAGCGTATGCACTCGGCATGTGGCGTCGAGATCGAAGCAATGCGGCAGCCAAGGCTCAAAGGAGCTGACGAGCGCACCGCGGCAGCCTGTCGTCGTTAATAGATATCGAAAGAGTTGGCCACCGATGTCCACATGCTCGGGGTTGACGTGGAATTGAAGGACATGCCCCGTAGCACTCACGCAGGCATAGCCGACACATTGCTCGGCTCTGTGGAGCTCCCAGGCGGTGGCCTGCTCTAAGAGCGCGAGTCCCATGCCGTCGAGCGGTGCCGGCAATGTGCTCAAGTACTCGGTGCGCAGCGAAGCGATGGATCCGTGGGTCGCAGCTTGAAGCGTCAACATGGAATGTCGGACTGTATCTCAAGATCACCTGGGCACGGGGTCGCGTGGGCATCCGGTCTTTGCGGTCAGGACACAAGTCGCCGTCTGACATGAGGTGCAGGAGGCATTAGCGGAGGACGCGCGGTGGCGGTGGCGGCTACCGTCGAGGAGCGCGATGTCCGAACTTCCGACGTCATCGAGATCGGTTCTCGACGCCTTTCATCCGGCGGTCGCGGGCTGGTTTAGGTCCACGTTTGGCGAGCCGACAGCGCCGCAGCGCGAGGGCTGGCCGTCGATCGGCGCCGGTCGTGACACCCTGATCGCGGCTCCGACCGGCTCCGGCAAGACGCTCGCAGCGTTCCTCTCGGCGATCGATCGCCTGGTCCGCGAGGGCCTCGCGGGCGGGCTGCGGCCGACGACGCGGGTGGTCTATGTCTCGCCCCTAAAGGCGCTGAGCAACGACATCGAGCGCAATCTACGGCTGCCCCTGGCGGGTATCTCCGAGGAGCTTGAGCGGCTCGGGCTGACGGCGCCCGAGCTTACAGTGGCGGTTCGCACCGGTGACACTCCGAGCGCGGCCCGGGCGAAGATGCTGCGCCATCCGCCGCACCTTTTTGTCACCACGCCCGAGTCCCTCTACATTCTCCTGACCTCCGCGGGCGGTCGTCGCATGCTCGCCGAGGTCGAGGTCGTGATCATCGACGAGATCCACGCGGTCGTCGGCAGCAAGCGCGGTTCCCATCTGGCGTTGACCGTCGAACGGCTGCGGGCCCTGGTTGCCGAGAGTGATCGGTCGCTGCAGCGGATCGGTCTCTCGGCGACCCAGCGACCGATCGCGGCGGTCGCCCGTTTTTTGGCCGGTACCGGGCGCGAGTGTGCGGTGATCGATCACGGCTTTGCGCGGCGCTTGGATCTGGCGATCGAGGCCTCGTCTTCGCCTCTGGAGGCGGTGATCGCAAACACCCAATGGGACGAAATTTTTGATCGCATCGCCGCCCTGGTGGCGGAGCACCAGACGACGCTTGTCTTCGTCAACGCCCGGCGCTTGGCAGAGCGTGTCGCCCGGCATTTGGGCGATCGTCTGGGCACTCAGCAGGTCGCCGCCCACCACGGATCGCTGAGCAAAGAGCAGCGTCTGCAGGCCGAGCGGCGGCTGAAGGCGGGCGAGCTTCAGGTGCTGGTGGCGACCGCTTCGCTGGAGCTGGGCATCGACATCGGCAGCGTCGACCTGGTCTGTCAGATCGGCTCGCCGCGATCGATCTCGGGTTTTCTCCAGCGGGTCGGTCGCTCGGGTCATCGGGTCGGCGAGGTGCCAAAGGGGCGGCTTTTTCCGACCACCCGCGACGATCTCATCGAGTGCGCGGCGCTCCTCCGGGCCATCGGCCGCGGCGAGCTCGACAGGTTGGTGATCCCGGTTGCGCCGCTCGACATCTTGGCCCAACAAATCGTCGCCATGTCGGCCTGCGAAGAGCTGGGGGAGCAGCAGCTCTTCGATCGGGTACGCGCTGCATCCCCCTACGCCGAGCTGCCCCGCGAGCGCTTTGATGCGGTGCTGACGATGCTCGCCGACGGTTTTGCGACCCGGCGGGGTCGACGGGCGGCGCTCATCCATCGCGATCAGGTGAATGCTCGCATCCGCGGTCGTCGTAGCGCCGGCATCACGGCGATGCTCAATGGCGGTGCGATCCCCGATACCGCCGACTACGATGTGATCCGCGAGCCCGCCGGGCTTGTTGTCGGTTCGGTGCACGAGGATTTCGCCGTCGAGAGCATGGCCGGCGATATCTTTCAGCTGGGGGCGACGGCGTGGCGAATTTTAAAGGTCGAGCCCGGAAAAATCCGGGTCGAGGATGCCGCTGGACAACCTCCAAACCTGCCCTTTTGGATAGGTGAGGCACCGGGGCGCACCGCCGAGCTGTCGGCCGCGGTCGCTGAGCTGCGGGCGGACATCGGTCGGCGCATCGCCAGCGGAACGCCAGAGAGTGCCGCCGAGTGGCTCGCCTCGGAGGTGACGATGCACGCAGCGGTCGCCCTGCAGGTGAGCGAATACCTGGGTGCGGCGCAGGCCGTGCTGGGGGCGATGCCGACTCAGGAGACGATCGTCATCGAGCGCTTCTTCGACGAGAGCGGCGGCATGCAGTTGGTGATCCATGCGCCCTTCGGTGTCCGTATCAATCGCGCCTGGGGGTTGGCCCTGCGCAAGCGCTTTTGTCGCTCGTTTAACTTCGAGTTGCAGGCCGCAGCCACCGATGACGCGATCGTGATCTCGCTCGGTGCTGTGCACTCCTTCCCGATCGGCGACGTTTTCGATTTTTTGCGGGGTGCTGGGGTCCGCGACATCCTGGTGCAGGCGCTGCTCGACGCGCCGATGTTCACGGTGCGCTGGCGCTGGAACGCCAGTCGTTCGCTGGCGGTGCCGCGGCGTCGCGGCGGCAAGCGGGTGCCGCCGCCGATCCAGCGCATGATCGCCGAGGATCTCATCGCCGTGGTCTTTCCCGATCAAGGCGCCTGTCTCGAGAATATCGCGGGCGATCGCGAGATCCCAGATCACCCGCTGGTGGCCCAGACGATCGACGATTGCCTCACCGAGGCGATGGACATCGATGGTTTTCTCGCGCTCATCGAGGGCATCACCGGCGGCGCAAAAACGCTGCGGGCGCTCGACCTCTCGGAGCCCTCGCCGTTGGCCCATGAGGTCCTGACAGCGCGGCCCTACGCCTTCCTCGACGACGCGCCGCTGGAGGAGCGGCGGACCCAGGCGGTGTATCTCCGGCGCACCCTTGGGGGCGAGGATGCGTTGGCGCTCGGTGCTCTCGATGCCAAGGTGATCGCCGAGGTCCGGGCACAGGCGTGGCCCCGGATCGATGACGCCGACGAGTTGCACGACGCGCTCTCCTGGCTCGGCTACATGACGCCCGAGGAGATCACGCAGGGGCGTCGCTTGGATGGCTCGGGGTTTGCTGTTCTCCTGGACGAGTTGCGGGCGAGTGGCCGGGCGGCGCAGCTTTGGAGCGCCAATGGGGCAGAGTTGTGGATCGCCGCCGAGCGCCTGCCGCAGCTCAGGGCGGCGCTCGACGATGACGATGATGAGTTGCGGATCGAGCCAGCTCTCGAGGTCCCGGCGGCGCTCGAGCGTCCGTGGGAGCCAGAGCTCGCCCTGGTCGAACTTGTCCGCGCTCGTCTCGAAGGTTTGGGACCGCTGCGGGCGGTCCGTTTGGCGGCGGAGCTGGGGCTCGATCGGCTGACGATCGACGCTGCACTGACGGCCCTCGAGGTCGAGGGTTTTGCCCTTCGCGGAACCTTTTCGCCGAGACCTGAGAGCGCGAGTCAGGCGAGTCAGGCCGAGGTGGACGAAGAATGGTGTGAGCGCGGCCTGCTCGCGCGCATCCACCGGGGCACGCTGCACCGCCTTCGCCAGGAGATCGCACCGGTCACCAGTGCGGAGTTCATCGCCTTCCTACTCGAATGGCAGGGTATCGACACTCTGCCCCCGCCGACCGGCCCAGAAGTGCTGGTGCGGGTGATCTCGCAGCTCGCCGGCGTGGAGGCCCCAGCGGCGGTCTGGGAGTCCGAGCTGCTAAGCGTGCGGATCGCTAGCTACGATCCGCTCTGGCTCGACAATATCTGTCTCTCAGGTCATGTCGTTTGGTCGCGCCTCGGAGCCCCGGCTGCGCAGACCAAGGGGCGGAGCGCGGGGCCGATCAAGACGACCCCGATCGCGCTCCTGCCCCGCGAACAGGCCGACCTCTGGGCACGTCTGTCGCCGACGGGCGCCTCTGTCGAGGATCTTTCGGCCGATGCGACCGCTCTGCATCAGCTCTTTCGCCGTCGCGGGGCGCTCTTCTTTGCCGAGCTTGTCAGCGGTAGTCGATTGCTCCGCGCGCAGGTAGAGGTTGCACTTGGCGAGCTGGTCGCCCGCGGGCTCGTGACCTCGGACGGCTTTGCCGGGTTGCGGGCGTTGATCCGGCCCTCGAAGCCCCGCGGGCGCGGCAGGGGGAGTCGGACACGGCCGCCGCGACCGGGGTTTGGTCCGATGGAACGGGCGGGTCGCTGGTCATTGGTGGCCGCTTCGATCGATCCGACTTCGAGTGATCCTGCGATCGATCCAGTTTTTCTCGAGCTCGAGCCCGAGGCGATCGAGCGTTGCGTTCGGGTGCTGCTCGGGCGCTATGGGGTGATCTTTCGCGGGCTTCTGGCGCGCGAGCGATCGTTACCGCGCTGGCGGGATCTGCTGCGGGTGCTTCGACGTCTCGAGGCTCGCGGAGAGCTGCGCGGCGGTTATTTTGTCAGCGGCGCCCAGAGTGGAGGCGAGCACTTCGCGTTGCCCGAAGCGGTCGGTCTGCTGCGGGCGCGACGGCGTCGGGGAGAGAGCGGCCGACTCTGCACCGTCGCCGCGAGCGACCCGCTTAATCTCGTCGGCGTGCTCACTCCCGGGGAGCGCTTGCCAGCTGTGCCCGGTAATCGCCTCGCCTATCGCGATGGTGTGCCGGTTGCGGTGCTCGAGGGCGGTCACATTCGCCATCTGGTCGCGGTCGACGATACGGATGTGTCAGCGGTGCACAGCGCCCTTGTCGGCCTGGGTGGGCCGGTGAGGTCGCGGTCGCGGTCGCGGCAAATTCGCGACTAGTCCTGGGGTCGCTGGAGGAGTCGGCGAAAGAGCAGCATATGCCCGACAAGAGCCCCGACGACGCAGACCGAGGCGATGTAATTGATCGGCATGTAAAAGGGCGCGACCAAGGGCTCGGGGAAGCTCTGGAGCGGCGTCGGCATCGATGTGATGGCTACGCGGATGACGTTTAAAAGGAGCCCAAAACCGACGCATCCGGCGACCCAGGCGGCAACTCGCGATCTCTGGGCTGCGGGCGCGAGCAGCAGCGCGACGATGCCAGAGATGACGTCGATGTTGGCGCCGGACCAGGTCATCTGCACCGGCATCACGCCCTCGCCGTGCCAGAGGTGAAGGACGATTTCGAGGGGCAGACGAAAGGCCTGAAAACCGACCAATGCCCAGAGTGGAGTGTGTTGGGCGATCGCCCCGCCCGCCCGCGAGAACGCGAAGATCAGAGCGATCGCGAAGCAGGCGAGCAAAAAGATCGGCATCGCCGGGAAGGCATTTTGGGCGGTGATGAGGCCTAGGCCGATCGGCAGTCCGGTGAGCACGAGCCATGCGGTGGCCGCTGTCAGACCGATCCTCATCGTCTTGCCTCTGCGCTCCGGCGGCACCGCGTGCACTCCGGCGATCACCGGCGCGAGCACGACAAAGGCGACGATGACGAGGAAGACGGCGAGGGTCGCAGGCGACGGTGTTGGCACCTGCCGAGCGTACCTTGGGCCACGCAGACACGACCGACGCCGACACCGGGCTTTGCGGGCTCAGCTTCGCGCCGCTTGGCCTGTGCCGCTCACTCGATCGGGGGAGTACACTTCAGCCCGCCGATGACCGTTGCGAGCCTGCCATTTTCGTCGATCTACCGCCACGGCTTTGCCCGAGTCGCGGTCTGCGTGCCCGAGCTGAGAGTCGCGGATCCGGCCTTCAATAGTGCTCGCACGATCGATCTCCTGCGACGGGCGAGCGCAGCTGGGGCCGCGGTTGTGGTCTTCCCCGAGCTTGGTCTCAGCGCTTACAGCTGTGACGATCTCTTCCATCAAGAGGCGCTCTTAGATGCCTGTCTCTTGGGACTTGTCGATGTCGTCGCGGCTAGCCGCGAACTCGCGTCGTTGGTCTTTGTCGGTTTGCCGCTCCGGGTCGAGGGGCACCTGTTTAACTGCGCTGTCGCGCTTAGTCGCGGCGTCATCCTTGGGGTTGTGCCAAAGAGCTACCTGCCGAACTACCGCGAGTTTTACGAGGGGCGTTACTTCGCGGCGACTCGCGAGGCGCTGGCCCGAGAGGTGACGATCTGCGGCGCAACTGTGCCCTTTGGCGACGATCTGATCTTCACAGCGAATGACCTGCCGAAGCTGCGGATCCACGCCGAGATCTGCGAGGACGTCTGGGTGCCGATCCCGCCGAGCACCTACGCGGCGCTCGCGGGTGCGACCGTGCTCTGCAATCTCTCGGCGAGCAACATCACCATCGGTAAGGCGGACTACCGCCGCAACCTCTGTGCTGCGCACTCGGGTCGCTGCGTCGCGGCTTATCTCTACACCGCTGCCGGGGCCGGCGAGTCGACCACCGATCTGGCTTGGGATGGCCACGCGATGATCTACGAGAACGGGGCCTTGCTCGCCGAGTCAGCGCGTTTTGCTAGCGACGAGCAGGTGATCCTTGCCGATGTTGATCTCGAGCGATTGAGCCAGGAGCGCCTGCGTTTGACCTCCTTTGCCGATGCGGTCGGCGATGCCCGCGAGCGCCTTCGCGGGCTTCGGCGGATCACCTTTGAGCTCGACCTTCAGGCCCTCGCAGGGACCGTCGATCTCGAGCGAAAGGTCGACCGTTATCCCTTCGTGCCGAGTGACGATGAGCGCCGTGATGAGCGCTGCTACGAGGCCTACAACATCCAGGTGCACGGCCTCTGCAAGCGCATGCGGGCTGCGCATATCGACAGGATCGTGCTCGGTGTCTCGGGCGGTCTCGATTCGACCCAGGCACTGCTGGTTGCAGCCAAGACGATGGATCGCCTGGGTCTGCCGCGGAGCCATGTGCTCGCCTATACGATGCCCGGGTTTGCGACCTCGTCTCGGACCTACGACAACGCCTGGAGCCTGATGCGAGCGCTCGGCACCACTGCCTCTGAGATCGACATCAAGCCCGCCTGCCTGCAGATGCTGGCTGACATCGGTCATCCCTATCACGCCGGCGAAAAAATCTACGACATCACCTTCGAAAACGTGCAGGCCGGCGAGCGGACCTCGCACCTCTTTCGCCTCGCCAACCACCACAACGCGATGGTCTTAGGGACAGGTGATCTCTCGGAGCTGGCGCTCGGCTGGGCGACCTACGGGGTCGGCGATCACATGTCGCATTACAACGTCAACGCGTCGGTACCCAAGACTCTGATCCAGTTTTTGATCCGCTGGGTGATCGGTGCCGGAGAGGTCGACACCGCGACTGCCGAGGTGCTGCAGTCGATCGTCGACACCGAGATCTCACCGGAGCTCATCCCCGCAGGTGCAGAGGGCACAGATGTACCCGCGCAGAGTACCGAGGCGTCGATCGGCCCCTACGATCTGCAGGATTTCAACATCTACTACATCACCCGCTACGGCTTTTGCCCGAGCAAGGTCGCCTTTCTCGCTCATCATGCGTGGTCGGATCGCAGTCGCGGCAGCTGGCCGCGGGGCATGGCGGCCGAGGCTGAGCGCGAGTACGACCTGGCGACGATCAAACGCTGGCTCGGCGTCTTTCTCCATCGCTTCTTTCAGATCTCGCAATTCAAGCGGAGTTGCGTGCCGAACGGCCCGAAGGTCGGCTCTGGAGGTTCGCTCTCACCGCGCGGTGATTGGCGGGCGCCGAGCGACTCCGAAGCGACCACCTGGCTGGCGGAGCTGCGGGCACATGTGCCCGAGACACTCGATTGAAGTTGCTCGAGAACGAAGCGATTTAAAAATAGACGCAGTCGCGGCCGTGGTTCGGTCGCGCTCTCAGAGCGATCTGCCACGCCACACAGGGTGCCTCTGTGGCTGCTACCATCGGAGGCTGTGCAAGAGCGGGTATGTGTTCAGGTTGGGTGGGTCGGTATGTGGGTGATCGGAGCGGCGCTCTTGGGCGCTTGCTCGAGCGGCGAAGGGACCAGCGATAGCGAGGTCACAGGGGACCCTACGGGGTTGACTGCGCCCACCGGGGATCCGTCGAGTTCGACCGGTGATGGTTCGTCGACCACCGACGACGTGACTGCAACAGGCACGAGCGGCACGATGACGAGTTCGAGCAGCGGCCCTACGGGATCGACCGGCACGACCGTCGCTCCGACCAGCGGCGAGACCCCTGGCTCAAGCGGGGAGTCGAGCACCGGCTGTGAGCTGCTGCCCTGGTACGCCGACGCAGATAGCGACGGCTACGGCGATCCTGGGGCGCAGATGGATGCCTGTGATCCTCCCGATGGATATGTCGATAATGATCTCGACTGTGATGATAGCGACATGGCGATCAACCCCGATTCGGTTTGGTACCCGGATATCGATGAGGACAGCTACGGCGATCCCGAGGGGGCCGTAACCCAATGCGAGGCGCCTCCGGGATCGATCTTAGTTGGCGAGGATTGCGACGATAGCGACGCGATGACCTACCCTGGGGCGACCGAGGCGATCTGCGCGGGACCCGATGTCGATCGCAATTGCGATGGCATGCCGGCGCCGATCTGCGCCTCCTGTCTCAAGCACATGGAGGACGGCGGGGTTGCCGAGGACGGCATCTACACCGTCGACCCCGACGGTGGGGATCCAGGGGACGCGCTCGAGGTATTCTGCGACATGACCACAGACGGCGGCGGTTGGACGCTGCTGATGAGGATCACCGGTCTCAGCACCGGCCATGCGATCGAGAACAACGGCTACGGGCCAGATCCCTGCATCCTTGGCAACAAATCCTGCCGCCGAGGCACCGCTGATATCACCCGTTTCATCGTCGCTCCGGGCACTCAAGTCTTTGAGGTCCGCCCCGACGACGAGCAGTACATCTCTTGGTATACGCGCGCTGTCGATGATGCCGAGGTCTGGCCGAGCGACCTCGAGTGCTCGAATCGCGCGGCTTTGGCCGCGAGCCCGACCGAGTCGTGGATCCTGACTTCGTACCAGACGAGCGCCGATGCCCTGGCCGGGAGCAACGGCGATCTCGGCAACTACACCGGTGCAAATCACTACTACCCGACGCCCTACGCCCCCGAGCAAATCTTCTTTAAGGGCTCGTCGACCGGCCTACGTGTCAACAGCGGTTGGAACGGCAACTGTTGCACCGACGGCAAGTCGGGCTCCCTCTGGGTGCGCTAGCCTGCCCAGGCGGTGGGGCAAAAGCTGTCAGAGTCGCGGGGCGTCTTTGCTAGACTCGGAGTCGCTGTGAGCGACGTTGAACGAGCGCCAGATTCGATCGGTCGGAATACGACGATGGTTGCGCCTTTGGTTCGCGGTGAGGTGGCCGATACAAAACACTCGCCGGTCGCCGATGAAATCGTCATGCTCGCGGATACGTCGCTCTTTGCCGGTCGCTACGAGTTGCTCCGCGAGATTGGCCGCGGCGGTATGGGGGTCGTGCATCAGGCACGCGACACCATGGTCGGGGATATGGTCGCGCTCAAGACCCTCGAGATTTCGGCCTCGCCAGCGTCGGTCGAGCGCTTCCGTCGGGAGGTCCGCTTAGCCCGCAAGATCACCCATCCAAACGTCGCTCGCACCCACGATCTCGGCGACAGCGAGGGACTCCACTACCTGACGATGGAGTACGTCTCGGGCCTCGACCTGGCAAAGCTGATCAAGCGCGAAGGTCGGCTGACACCGATCCGGGCGGCTTCGATCGCCTGGATGATCGGCGAGGGGCTGGCCGCCGCACACGGGGCCGGCGTGGTCCATCGCGATCTCAAGCCGGCAAACATCCTCGTCGAACGCTCGGGTCGGGTAGTGGTCACCGATTTCGGCATCGCCCGCGCCTTCACCCATGAGAGCGCCGCACATACCCAGGGCAGCGTCGGCACCCTGGTTTACATGGCCCCCGAACAGGTGACGAGCGAGAGCACCGATCCGCGCACCGATATCTACGCGCTCGGATTGCTGCTCTACGAGATGGTGACGGGCGAGTTGGCCTTTCGTGCCGACACGCCCTTGGCCACCGCGCTCGCCCGCCTGAGCGACGCGCCGCCGGATCCCCGATCGCTGGTGCCAGAGCTCCCCGATCGCCTCGCCCTGCTGATCTTGCACTGTTTGGAGCGCGAGCCAGAGCGACGGCCGCAGTCGGCGGCGGAGATCGCAGGAGGCTTGCTGTCGTGGCTCGAGAGCGCAGGTCAGAGCGCGGAGAAGTGTGCGTCGATGTTGCAGACGAGCCTCGCATCGACCACCGTGACCGGGCTGCTCATGAAAGAGGCGACGCGGGGCAGCACCTCGACGACGGGGGGCTCGAAGCCCACGCCCTCTACAAATCTGACCCGAAGGACACCTGCGGACACCATGGGTCGTGTCGCCGTGCTGCCGTTGCGTTTTCGCGGTCGCAGCGAGCATGACTACCTCGGCGAGACGCTCGGCGAAGCGATTGTCGATCTACTCGGTCGCACCCACGGGGTCGAGGTCGCGAGCGCATCGTCCACAGCTCGTTTTACCGACGACCGTGAGCCCAGCGCGGTCGGTGCGGCCTTAAACGTCAGCTACGTGGTCGACGGTACGATTCAAGTTGCCGGTCCGAACGCTCGGGTGACCGTGCGACTCGTCGATGTTGAGGGCGGCATTCACCTGTGGAGTCGGCGCTTTACCGGTTCGCTCGAGGATCCTCTCGAGTTTCAAGATCTACTGGCCTTTCAGATCGGCGAAGACCTGCGCAGAGAGCTGCTTTACGCCAGCTATCGCGAGCATGGCGGCGAAGAGGTGATCGCCCTTTGTCGACAGTCGGCGGGGCTTTTGGTGTCTGTCGGCGGTGCCTACGAGGGCGGCCTTCTCGACTTCAGGCGGCTCCAGCAGAGGTACCCGACCTTCATGCCGCTTGTGCCCCTGCTGGCGCAGATGAATCTCCGCGGGTGGTTTATGGGTGCGGTGCTTCGCGAGGCCGAGAGCGACTGGGAGAAAACGGCCTTGGAGAGCGTCGAACTCGCCCATCGCCAGGCCGGTGACCTACCCGAGACCCACCTCGCACTCGCCATTCTTGCGGTCCAGGAGGGGCGCCTGCGTGATGCCGTCGTCGAGCTGCGTGCCTGTCTTTCGGGGGCTCCTGCCTACGCCGCGGCGCTGCAGTACCTGGGCAATCTGCAGTGCGAAGCGGGGCGCGCAGAGGAGGGGCTCGCGCTGATCAAGCAGGCCCTCGCGCTGCAACCGGGGCAGCCCGCGGGTCTATTTGAGTACGCCCGCTGTTCGGCCCTGCGCGGCGATCTCAAGACCTACGCCTGGGCGGTGCAGCAGCTGGAGGGGCAAAAAGTCATCTTTCGTGCTCCGCTCGAGCTGCTGCAGCTCCGGGTCGCTGTGTGGTACGGCGATTCGGCGGCGATCGAACGGGTCATCGCTAGCGTGGATGGGGGTGCAGGCACCATTAGCAGGGCGACTCTCGACTACGGACGAGCCGCACTTGGCCTCCAAGCGCCGCCGAGGGACGTCCTCGAGGAGCTCCTCGCCAAACGGCTAAACCCTCGCTACGCCTCGATGATCTGTCAGATCGCAACCGAGCAATTGTGTGCGGTAGGTGATCCCAAGCTCGCCCTCGACTACTTCAATCGGGCGGCGGATTCGGTGCTCATCGATCTCGAGTGGACCGACAACTGTCCGGTGCTTTCGGCCCTGCGCGAGCTGCCAAATTTTAGCGACGGTCGGCGCAAGGTCCAGCAGCGTGCCGAGTCGCTCTGGGGGTCGTGATGGACGTAGCTGCAGCGAAGGCCTTTGCGATCGCCGCCCACGGTGATCAGCGCTACGGCGAGCATGCCTATCGCGTGCACTTGGCGGCGGTCGGTGAAATCGTCGAGACCTTTGCCCAGGCGTCCGACGATGCCCAGGCGGAGCTTCTGGGGATTGTCGCCTGGCTTCACGACGTGCTCGAGGACACCGCAATCGATGCCGCTGCGTTGCGCGATCGTTTTGGTGAGGTGATCACGATCGCGGTCGACCTGGTTAGCGATCCCCCGGGCGATACTCGGCGGGTTCGCAAGGTCGCGCTGCATCGGCGTTTGGCGGCCGTTGATGTCGACGATCGGGCAGGCCGAGCCGCGCTGATCGTCAAGGCCGCAGATCGCCTTGCCAATGCCAACGCATCGGTCAAAAGTTCGAAACGGTTGCTCGCGATGTACAGCGCGGAGCATTCGGAGTTTCGCGCTGCGGTTTTTCGACCTGGTCTTTGCGACAGTATTTGGTCCGAGATCGATCGCCTTCTCGGGTGAGTTGTCGACGATCGTCGCGGGGACTAGAGATCGGCGGGCGTCGCTCGTGGGGCCCCAAAGCGGACGTGGAAGTGATTTTTGTGCCCCGGCCAGTCGCGGATGATGCCGCCCGGGAAATTACCCCCACGCGGGTACTGCAGGAGCATTTCGAGGGTGCTCTCATCGACACCCGACTCGCGGGCGTAGTCGTAGAGCAGGCGTTGGATTGAGGTGTCGGCGAAGATGATCCTGACATAGCCGGTGGCGACAAAGGCCCGCAGTAGGGCCCAGGTCCGGGGCACGTCGAGGTTGTCGGTGTCGGCGCGGCGAAAGAGGAGGTCGTCGGCCTCGGTCCCCAGGAGCACGTAACCGACGTCGACGTCGCGTCCTGATCGGTGCGAGAGGTGAGGCGGAAAGTGGCCGCCGCCGCGACGGCTGAGGTCGCCGATGTGGATTTTAGGCCCGTCGCTGGTGGTCCGGCTGTAGATCGTTGTTGCCCGCTGGATCGCGAGAAGCGTCGCCCGCTCACCCCAGGCGTTGTCCGGACGTTTGATCTCGTAATGTGCACCAGGGCCGAGCTGAACGCCGTTCTTGAGGGTTCCAGGGTCATCGTCGTCGGGAGCTTCGGTGAAGTTCATCAGCGAGTCATCGATCCGCACTGCGGCCTGCGGCAGCGACAGAGCCTCGATGATCTCGCCGCGGCGGAGCAAAATTCGGCCGCGCTCGATCGCCTCGATCGTCGTCTCGTCGTCGATCGCATCGCCGACGCGGAGGTTGAGAATCGTGCCCATCTGCTCGTCGCGCAGGGTTGCCGAGGAGCGTTGCACGTCTTCGGAGGCCATCGTTGCGAGCAAGGTCAGCGGTAGCTTGGTTGCCGGGTGATCGGGGACGGCGATCGGGGCCGGTGGCATCGGCTGCTCGGCGTTGGCATCGGCGTTGGCATCGGCGTCGGCGTCGGCATCGGCGTCGGCATTCGCGAGCATGAGCTCGGCCTCGTCAGCGGCGAGTGCAGCCTCGAGTTCGTCGGGGGCTGTGCAACCGGCGAGTGCGAGTGTGGCCGTGAGCCCGATCGTAATCCCGAGCGAAATCCCGAGCCCAAAGCGAAGGCGCTCGGTCCAGGTCTGTCGGGCCGGCGTCGGCCGAGCGTTGCGGGTGCTCTTCGTCATCGTTGCCCGAGATAGAAGCAAGACTTGGGCCGGGTTGGTGGCTTTGACCGGGCCCGGTGTTAATGGCCCAAATTCGCGGTTGCTGGCGATCTCCGCTGTTCTGGGTCGGTCGAGTCGGATCGAAATGTCAGTTGTATGTGACGATTTGTCAGGAGACCCGCAGCCCAGGGGACACGACGGCATGCGCGGCGTTGAGCATGTGCGGGACCGAGTGTGCTCTGTCGCTACAGACATGTCCGTATCGACTGCCGGATCATGTTGCTAGCGGAGCTTGCCAGGGAGCAGCTGCCGGAGCTGCCAGGCGTAGTGATAGAAGCGTCGCTCGCTTCGGATGACGAGCTCGCGGAGCTCACTAAAGAGTAGGGTTGCGGTCGTCAAGGAGGTGAAGGCGGCGACTGTCAGGAAGACCAGCGTGGGCGTGGCTTCGGCCCGGAGGATGCGCGGGTGTACCACCATGGCGCCGTCGATGAACTCGTAGCTGGGGCTGAGCACACCGCCAAGCTCGAGTGCTAGGGGGCCTGCGATCGCCAGCAAGCCCGCCGAGAGGATCCACCAGCGGAAGCGCCGGCCAAAGAGGAGCGCGAAGGCGCCGGCATTGAGGGTGAGGATCATCGGCGTGATCAGCAGCGGACCGGCGAGGCCCGAGAGCGTCGCGAAGGCGAGGTTAGAGATCCCGTAGACCGTCAGTGTGAGGGCAACGGATGGTTTTTTTTGTCGGCTGACCCAAAACGACATCGCCGAGGCGAGGGCGATCAACAGATAGAAGAAGACCACCGGCATCGGCCGCACGGCGCCAACCCAGAGGATCAGCGGCGCGTAGAGGATCGTGCTCAGATAGACGAAGCCGGAGAAGCGGGCGATGTTTCTCCAGTAGCGCTGCCGGGCGTTGGTGGTCGCCTCTTCGACCGCCTCGGGGGTCTCGCTTGGAACCTCGGCGAGCAGCTTGAGCAGGGCATTGGTCGCCGCTTCGTTGCCGGGGTCCAGGGCCAGGGCGCGGCCGAGTTCGCGGATGGCTCGGCGGTGGCCGGCAACTCGCTCGATCGAGGTCCGTTTGCGGTCCTTTTGCAGGCGTGCGGCGTGCATGTGCTCGCTCGCCAGTTCGCGGCGGAGTTCGAGGTCGTGCTCACCGGCGAGGTGGCTCTCGATGGCATCGTGCAGCGCACGGGCGCTCTGGATTCGCTCTTTGGGGTCGCGCCGGAGCGCGCGAGCACAGAGCGCGTCGAGTTCGGGCGGCACCATTCGCTCAGGGCTTCGCTCGCTGGGTCGCGGTGCGGGCCCAGAGATCGTCGTGCGCACGGCATCGGTCACGCTCTCTTGGTTGTGCAGCGGGGAGCCGGTCAAGAGCTCGAAGAGGATCGATCCCAGGGCGTAGACATCGGCGCTCGGGCTGACCTCGTCGGCGGTCCCGAGCTGCTCGGGAGCCATGTAGCCAGGGGTGCCGAGAAGGGTGCCGGGCAGGGTGTGCAGGGCGATGGAGGCGGCCGGTCGGTGGCCGCTGGTCTCGCTGTCGTCGGCGATCTCGGGGTCGATGCGGGCGAGCCCCCAGTCGAGCACATAGACCTCACCGAAGTCGCCGAGCATGATGTTGCTGGGCTTGAGATCGCGGTGGATGATGCCGCGGCGGTGGGCAAAATCGACGGCGAGGCTGACGTTGGCGAGGGCCTGTAGGAGGCGACGCCGGCTGTAGAGTGCTGCAAAACCCTCGCGGCCCCAGGACAATCCGTCGAGGATCTCGTCGAGGTTGATGCCGCGGATCCGCTTCATGGAGAAGTAGATCAAACCCTTGGGATCGACGCCGATGTCGTAGACCGGGACGATCGCCGGATGCTCGAGCTGCCCCTGGATCGTCGCCTCGCGGAGGAATCGCAGCTCGACTTGTCGGTCGCCGCTCTGTTTGGCGGAGAGCGTTTTGATGGCGACAGCGCGGCCGATCACATTGTCGCGGTAGAGGCTGAGTTCGCTCATCCGGCCGCGGGCGAGCTGCCGCCTGTGTCGGTAGCGGTGGACGAAGGGCGTGTGTTGTAGGAGGCGACGGCGAAGTTCGTCACCGCTGTCGGCGGCTGCGGCGGATAAGAGCGTCGAAGGCACGACCGCCGGGTGCGGCATGGAGGGGCGATCCGCCATCACCGAGAGTGTGCGCTCTCGAGGCCCGGGGCGAAAGTTGTGACGCCGTTTAGCTCGGTATATCCCCCTCCCCGGGCAGCGCGGAGGCCCGAAAGACGTCCGGTAGGGCCGTGTAGGCGACCGTGGCGATGCGAATGGGTCGGGTCTGGTACCCTCAATCACTGATGTTCAGTGCGCATTCCCCATTCGCACGTCTAGGCCTCGCACGTCAGGGCCAATGGTTCGGTCGCGGTCTCACTCTGGGCCTGCTCCTCGTCGTAGTCGTGCCCCTGAGCGGCTGCGTGCGATCGTCGTCACCCGCGGCGTCCTCCTCCTCGCCGACACCCGTGGAGTCGGCTCCGGCAGAGGCAGATAAGCCCGCCGGGCTTCCCGATCGTGATCCCGCGTTGGCCTGCCGCTTGGTCCGTCAGGAGGGCGCCGTACTGCTCGACGTGCGCACCCCCAGGGAGTTCGCGGAGGAGCATATCGAAGGCGCGATCAACATCCCTTACGATGAAATCGACGCCCGCACAGCCGAGATCAATGGGCTCCAGGGCGGCGACAAGGCCGTGCCGATCGTCGTCTACTGCCGCACGGGGCGGCGGGCTGCCATCGCCAAGCAAACCCTCATGGACGGCGGTCGCTCTCAGGTGACGAACCTCCGCGGGCTCAGCGATTGGCCCGATTGCCCCGCCAACTAGACCGGCAACAAAATTAACGAGAGGGCGCCGCATTACGCAGCATCCTCTCGTTTTTTCATTTTTTCATTTTTCGTTTTGTTGCCGGGGCTACTGCGGCAGCACCGAGTAGACGCCGGCGCCCCACCAACTGTTGTTGGTCGTCTTGACGACCTCGTAATCGCCGCTGATCGGGTCGATGAGGATGACCTGGCCGCCCGAGTTAAAGGCGAAGATCTTGCCCTCCCAGCCGGCGAGGCCGAAGACGCCGGTATATCCCTGGAGTACAGCGATGTCCTTGATGACCTTGCCGTTCATCGGGTCGGCTTCGACGATCACATCGGCACCCTGCACTCCGGACTTATTGGTGGCGCCGTAGGTGCCGACGTCGGCGATCGAGAAGACGTCGCCGCTCGACGAATAGCCGGGGCCGTACTGGCCCATCTGGTTGAAGTTGGCCTGGTTGCCGACCAGCGTGACCCGATGCCAGGCGCCACTGGTGGCGATCGCGACCAGCGTATCGTCGTCGGGATCGAGTACCCCGGGCGGCAGTAGCGTGAGGCCGTTGGTGCTGCCGCCGGGCAGGTCGGCGAGGTAGTAGCACTTGGCGTCGTCGGGGTTGCAGACGAAGAGGTCGTTGAAGGTGATCGCGTAAAGAACGCCCCAGCGGTCGAGGGCGATGTCGGTGACCGAGCCGGGGCTCTTGTCGTAGACGAACTTGCCGATCTCGACGATGTCGTAAGTGTCGACGTCCATCGTGAAGAGCTTGGAGGAGGTGTGGGCGTAGACCAGGTTGCCGTTGGCCTTGCCCGGCAGATCGGGATCGTCGGGGAAGGGATCGTCGGCGTCGGGGATGCCGTCGTCGTCGGAGTCGGTGCAGTAGATGCCGTCGTCGATTTCGCCGTTGCAGTCGTCGTCGACAGCGTTGCCGCAGATCTCTTTTTCGGCGACCTCATCGACCTCGCCGTTGCAGTTGTCGTCGACGCCGTTGTCGCAGATCTCGTAGTCGAGGGACTCGTCGACCTCGCCGTCGCAATCGTCGTCCTCGCCGTTGTCGCAGATCTCGTAGTCCATCGGGATGCACATCGGCCCGGTCGTCGACGAGGAGCTGGAGCTCGTACTGGTGTCAGAGTCGGTGACACCCATCGTCGTCGTGCCGGTGGTGGTGCCGGTGGTGGTGCCGGTGGTGGTGGTGCCGGTGGTGGCCTGGGTGGTGGCCTGGGTGGTCGCGTCGGAGTCGGAGCCGGAGCTTGTCGGCGAGGTGGTTGGCGAGGTGGTTGGCGAGGTGGTCGCGGTTGTTGTCCCGGTGTCCGAGCTGGAGTCTGAGGCGGAGTCTGAGGTGGAGGCCGTGGTCGCCGTGTCGTCGCTGGAGCAGGCACTGGCACCGAGGGCGAGGAGCACACTGAGCAGGGAGCCTGTCAGGCTTGCGGGGCGTTTAATCAATACGGCCTTCATGGGCGAATGGTAGCCCGCTTACAGGGGTGCGTACAGGTGAGCATAGGGGTCTGCGGGCCCCTTTTACTCGGCCTCGGCGGCTTCATCGAGAGGCACGCGGAGCAGCATCAGAGCGCCGACTGCAAAGAACGCGATCACCAGGAGTAGGGCCTGGCGCCGCGACCCGAAGGCGTCTGCAACGGGCCCAAAGGTCATCGCCAGGATCACCGAAATCCGCATGAACATGCCCCAAAAGCCAAACATCTGGGCGCTGCGCTCAGGTGGCGCCAGGAGGCCGACGACGGTCCGGCTCGACGATTGGATCGAGCCCATGCCGGAGCCGGCGATCACCGAGATGATCATAAAGACGCTGATCGGCTCGAGTGAAAAGAGCGTCGCGAGATCGTTGAGGAAGTAGATCGCGGAGATGCCAGCGATCCACCAGAGCAGGGTGAGCAGCACGGTCCGCTTGGCGCCGAGGAAGCGCTCCAAAAAACCGAAGCCGAGGGCGCCCGCGGCCGCTGAAATCTGGAGGATGAGAAACATCCAGATCAGATCTCCGGTGGTCATCTGGAGCTCGCCGGTCGCGTAGATGCCGATGAATTTGATCACCACCTCGAGGCCCGCCATGTAGACCATGAAGGCGAGGAAGAAACGGAAGAGCACCGGGTACGAGCGAACCAAGTCGTAAGAGGCGACCAGCTCTCTCAGGCCGGCGCGCACCAGGGCTCCGAGTGAGGCGGTCTCGAAGCCCTTGGCCGGTCGTGAGCGCTCGCGGACGAGGATAAAGGTCGGGATCGCAGCGACGGCGTAGAAGATGCCGATGACGATCATCGCCAGCTGGTTTTGGCCGACAAAGGTCGCGAACTCGCTGGTCGGATCGGCGGTGATCAGGGCCTGTACGAGCACCAGACTAACGAGGCCGCCAAAGTAGCCAAGCGCCCAGCCGAGGCCGGAGACGACGCCCATGTTCTCTCGGTTGGCGAGCTCTGGCAGGAAGGAGGCGCAAAAAGCCTCACCCACCATGAAGGCGCAGTTGCTGAGGGTCAAAAGAACGATGGCCCAGCCGATCTGGCCGGGTTCGACGGTCCACAGGGCCATCGTCGTCAGGGCGCAGGCGATCGTCGAGGCCGCGAGGTAGCGTTTTTTGTGGCCACCGAAGTCACAGATAGCCCCGACCAAGGGCGAGAGAACCAGCGCCAAGAGGGTCGACGCGACCATTGCGATCGACCAGTAGGTGTCGCGGAGTGCCGAGCCCGCAGGCACGATGTGCTCGGTGAAGAAACTCGAGTAGATCACCGAGATGACGACGGTGACGTAGGACGAGTTGGCGAAGTCGTACATCGCCCAGCCGAAGATCTCGCGCTTGCGCACGGGGGGCGCCTGGTCGGTCAGAAGAGGCTCGGGCACGTACGAGGGGCAGCCTTGCACGACATCCGCAGCCTGGGAAGCGAGGCCTCACATGGGCCGCTTGATCTGCCTTAGAGCATCGGTCTGTGGCTATCTCCGGGCATGGCCAGTTCCACTCTTGTTCGCCACAGCGTCGCCATTGACGAGGTTTTAGGACGCTTTCTCGCCGCCCGGGCGCAGGCCCATACAGCCCGTCGGGCCCGCGCCTACGCAGCTCTCATGGACGATCTTAAGGACTACCTCGGGCGCTATCGCCTGCGCGAGCTGCCCTGTGATCCTGCCTCGGGTTCGCACAGGGTTCTCGAGGCGGAGCTCCTGGGGCAGCTTCACCGCGAGCAACGGGCGGCGATCGATGCCTTTTTAGAGATCGCCGATGACTTTGGCGACAGCTACCTCTGTGACCTCGGCGTCGATCGAGCAACCCTGCGGCTCGCCGAGGCGATGGTGCGTGAGCTCGGTCGCTGGCTGCGGACGGCTCGCCTCGTGCCTTCGGAGAGCACGAAGAAGCGTGCACCGCATCTCTCTTGTGTCGAAGCTACGAGTCCTCGATCGAGCGCTCCGAGCCGCGGCGTCAGGGTGTTAGGCCGGGCGGAGCGGGGCGCAGAGCTTCGCCCTTAATGCGCACACAGTAGACACGCACTACGCATTCTAGAGGGGCGAGAGCCTGCGGCCGCGCACGTAGGTTGCGCGCACTGGGGCGGCGTCGAGGTCGAAGAGCAGGGCGTCAAAAGGATCGCGGGAGTCGTCCGCGGGGGGTCGCTCGAGGGCGATCAGATCGGCGTCGAAGCCCACCTCGAGAAGGCCGACCTGCTCGCCGAGCCCGAGAGCCACGGCGCCTCCGCGGGTCGCGTACCAGAGCAGCGCTTGGGCGTTTGTCGGTGAGCCGTCGAGCAGAGCGGCGTCGTAGGCCCGAGCGGCGACTCGCCGCAGGGAGAAGGTTCGCCCCGCGCCGACGTCGGTGCCGAGCCCCACTCGGATGCCCCGTGAGGTCGCGGCCTGGAGCGACATCACACCGCTGCCGAGGAAAAAATTGGAGTCTGGGCAATGGGCGATGGCGGCTCGACTGGCGGCGAGGCGATCCCAGGCGCTGTTACTCAGGTGGATGCAGTGGGCGAAGAGCGAGCGCTCGCCGAGGAGCCCGTGGGCCCGGTAGACGTCGAGGTAGTCGGCGGCGTCGGGGAAGCTCGCCGCGGTTGCTCGCAGCTCCTCGTCGTTTTCGGCGAGGTGGGTCTGGATCCCGAGGTCGTGGCGCTCGGCGAGCAGGGCCGCGTCGCGGAGCAGGGCGGGCGTGCAGGAGAGGGCAAAGCGGGGGGTCACACAGAAGCGGAGGCGGCCGCGATCGTGCAGATGCCAGCGTTCGATCAGCGCCTCGCAGGCGGCCATCGATGCTGACCTTTCGAGCAGGTTTTGTGGGGGCGCACCGCGGTCCATCAGGGTGAGGCCTAGGTGGGCCCGGAGGCCCCTGCGGGCGAGTGTCGCGAAGAGTATGTCGGTGGCTTCGGCGTGTGGCGAACCGAAGATCGAGGCGCTCGTCGTGCCCTGGCGGATCATCGCGGAGCAAAATTCTTCGGCGACCGCCGCCGCGTAGCCACGGTCGACGAACTTGGCTTCCTCGGGAAAAACGGTTGCCTGCAGCCACTCGAGTAGCGGCCCGCTGGCGCTGCCCCGTACGCGGGTCTGCGGGTAGTGCACGTGCGTATCGACGAGGCCCGGCAGCAACACAGCTCCGGGGTGAGTCTCGGGCAGGTCGAGGTCCGCGGTCGCAGCTTCGATCGATGTGATCGTGCCCTCGCTGTCGATCGTGATCACGCCGTCGTCGATCCAGCGAAGTGTCGGGCCGCCTCGCGCGGGCGCGAGCATGCGACCGCGGAGGCGTGTTGTCGTCGGGGTGGCGCTCACGGTTAGATCTCTACCGGCAACGGTGCCGCGAAGCCGGGCAGAGGGCAAGCTGCACTCG
>CAYYUP010000070.1:0-7080 GCA_964474905.1 uncultured Nannocystis sp.
CCATCGTCACTTCGTCGATATGTCAAGAGTGTTTTGGAAGTAATTACAGCCTGGCAGTACTTGGAAGCAGGGTGATCCCATGATGAGTTGCACGCGAGCGTTCTTTGTGTCTGTCTTTCTCACCGCATGCCTCCCCCCACACACGGGCGACAGTGGGGCTAGTGCTGGTAGTGCCACGGACGTATCCAGCGGTGGTGCGACCTCGAGTACCGCCGAGTCGTCGACATCTCAGGAAACGGAGGGCATGGGCACGTCTGCGGGCGATTGCGGTGAGGTCGTGGGTGAGGGCGATAAATGCGACATTGGGTGTCAAAATTGCCCTCCGGGGGAGAAGTGTGTCATTGCCGGCGACTCTGGTATGAGTGTCGCTGTATGCAAGCCGATCCCCGACGATCCAAAGGGAGAAGGAGAGCCTTGCGAATCTCTGGGTGATCCTGCTGACGGCCTTGACGACTGTGATCGTGGGTACGCATGTGTAGGCTATCCCTTGTTGTCTTCGCCCAGCTGTGTCCCCCTTTGCAAGGGAGGCGACGGCGAGTCGCAGTGCTCGAGCGACTCTCGTTGCCTTAATGTCGGTGATGGACCCGTTTGCGCAGCGATTTGCGATCCGAGGGCTGAGAACGAATGTGAGGGAGGATGTCGCCCCGTCGATCAAGTGTGTTCGCACTGCTTTCCAATGAAAGCCACAGGCACGTTTAGCTGCTGGATCGCCCCACCCACCCAGGAGGGGGTGGGGTTCGCATGTCCGTTCGGGGAATGCTTGGAGACTCTGTTCTGCGCGCCTCCTGGTCGTGTGCCAGGCTGCGATGAGGCCACGCCTTGTTGCACCGAATATTGCAGTGTCGAGGCGCCCTCTTGTCCGGACGAGACTGTGTGCGTACCGGTCTATGAGGTCGGGCAAGCTCCGGTTCTACTCGAGACTCTAGGAGCATGCTTGACCCCATAGCTCTAGAGCTCCATAGCGGGACTTCCGGGTTCTCAGTGGCTCCTAGGCCTGAAGTAATCGCTGAGGTCGACACGGGTGCGCTCCTCCGGGCTCAGGAAGCGCTCGACGCGGCGCGAGCCGAAGCGCTTGACCCCCGCGCACGGGTTCTGCATCTCGCTCAGCTCCCAATCCTCCATAATCCGCGTGTAGAGGCTACCGAGCACACACACGGCATAGTCGGCGGTCCCGCGAGAGCGGCTGAGCTCGCCGTGTCGCGCCTATCACGGATCGAGTCGAGCGAGCAGTGCAGAGCAGTGCAGAGCAGTGCAGGCGATAGGGTTTACGCGGGTTCGAGGGTCATGGGCAGGCCGGTGCGGGGGCTTAGAGTGATCCGTGGCTCGGCTTCGATCGTGTGTCCGGGCGCCAGCGCGGGGCAGAAGCGTTGCAGCAAGGTCGCCAGGATCAGCTTGGTTTCGATCATCGCGAAGGCCTTGCCGATGCACACACGGGGGCCAGCACTAAAGGGCAGGTAGGCGTATCGCGGGCGGGCTTTGACCGCCTCTGGGAGGAATCGATCGGGGTCAAAAGCGGCGGGATTTTGCCAGTACTCGGCGTTCCTGTGCACGAGATAGGGCGAGATCAGCATGACGGCGGGGCCCCGTATCTGGTGACCGTCGACGATGTCATCGGTCGCGAGCGTGCGGCCGATCGACCATACGGGCGGATAGAGCCGCATGGTCTCGAGCAAGACTCGCTCGGTGAGTTTTAGGGCGGGCAGGTCGGCGATCGTCGGCGGGCGCCCGCCGAGAACAGCCGAGAACTCAGCGCTGAGCTGGCGCATCACGGCTGGGTGCAAAGAGAGCAGATACAGGGCCCAGCTGAGGGCATTCGCGGTGGTTTCATGTCCGGCGACGAACATCGTCAGGACCTCATCACGCAGCTGCTCATCGCTCATCGATTCGCCGGTGTCTTGGTCGGTCGCGGCCATCAACATCGAGAGCAGGTCGCCTGGATCCTCACCGGTATCGCGGCGTTTTTGGATCATGCCGTAGATGATTCGGTCGAGTGAACGCCGTGCCCGTACGGCCGCGCGGTTGCTGCGAATAGGCACCCAAAGCGGCGGCTGGAGAGGATGCAGCATTGCCCTTGAGGCCCACGAATTGAGAGTGCTGACGGCCGTACCGACGGTCTCTGCATCGCCGCCGATGTCGGCGCTAAGTAGGGTTAGGCCGGCGATTTGCAAGGTCAGGCGGCTCATCTCGTGACCGACGTCGACGATCTGCCTGCGAGCGCTGAGCGGCTGCCATCGCCGGAGCATGGCCTCTGTCTGAGCGACCATCGTCGACGCGAAGCCAGCGATCCGGTCGCGGTGGAGCGCGGGTTGAATGATCCGTCGCTGCTTTCGCCAAAACTCGCCCTCGCTAGTCAGGAGACCGTTGCCAAGAAATTGTCGGAGCTTGACGTAGCCGCGGCTGTGTTTGAGATAGCGCTCCGGGTGGCTGACCAGCATGTGGCGGATCGCCTCTGGGCTCCGGAGTACGTACACCGTCAGGTTTGCGGTCGCTCGCAGGCGGAACGCATCGCCGCAGGCCTCGGCGCCTCGACAGAGGAACGTGAGCGGATCTCGGCGGAGAGCGATGACTGCCCTCAGAGAGCGGCCGCCGGGGGCAAAGGGCACGTCGCGGGCGATCATAAGGGCCCGATGATACTCGCGTGCCGGCGTGTCCGCTTGGCGAACTCTCTGTGCGGGCCTCAGAGAGCGGCTGCCCTTTGCCGCTTCGATCAGGCGGAGGGCCTATGCATTGTTAATGCACATAAACCCGAAGGCCGACGGAGGGCCTAGAGAGCTATGATCAGAGTCGCTCCCGGACTGATCGCGAGCCACGGCTGCAGGCGAAGTAGAACCGGGAGGAGGGAGAAAAGCGAAGAAACTGAAGAATTGAAGAAAGCGGGAAACGGGGTTCGAACCCGCGACATTCAGCTTGGGAAGCTGACACTCTACCAACTGAGTTATTCCCGCGTGCGGCGATCGTCTATCACGGCCGTAGCGGGCGGTGCAAGCCTCCTGCAGGAACGGGCATCTTAGGGGTGCTGGGGGCCATTGGTGTTCATCTTGCGGGGCTGACGGGGAGGCATTGCGGTGACCGCGGTCGCCGGCTCGTGGTATGGTGGGTCGGTGACGAGAGGGGCACGTGCGAGCGTAGAGGTCGCCAAGGGCGAGCTGCGAGCGGCCTTGCTTCGGCGACGTGCGGTGGCGTCTGCGGGCTCGATCGCCTCGCGCTCGCGCTCGCTTGTCCAACGGATCTTCGGGCTCCCGGAGTGGCAGCGCGCCCGCGGAGTCGCGGCCTTTGTCGGCGTTGGCGGTGAGCCCGAGACATGGGCCTTGCTCAGCGCGACGTTGGGCGCAGGCAAGACCCTGGCGTTGCCGCGGGTTTGCGCGCGGGCACCGGGTGCAGTGTTTCGGCGCTTGGAGTTTGTCGTCATCGAGGATCTCGCCGAGTTGGTGCGCGGTCCGTTTGGGCTTTGGCAGCCGCCTGCGAGTTCGGCTCGTCCGCGCCTGTCATCAAATCGTCGATCGCCGACGCCTGGCGCCGACCTGGGCATCGATTTGATCCTCGTGCCCGGCGTCGCCTTTGATCGCCAGGGTCGTCGCTTGGGCTTTGGCAAGGGCCACTACGATCGGACTTTGGAGCCGCTGCGAGGGCTCGCGAATCCCTGCCGAATCGGCGTCTGTTTTGCCGACGCTCTCGATCCGAGCGAGGGTCCGATCGCGAGCGAGGATCACGATGTCGCCATGCACATGGTGATCACTGAGCGCTCACTCATCGATTGCCGGCAGTGAGCACGAGTGTCTAGCCCTCGGGTTGTTCGAAAGAAGCCGTGACAGCATCGGCCAGCATCGTCGCGAGTGTCCTGAGGCTGGTCTCGCCCTCGGCCGCGCTCGCGACCGCTGGAGCGCCGCAATACGCCCGCTCCATCCCGCATTCGGCGAAACCGCTGGCGCCCGCGCGGATGTGATGGACGAGATCGACCTGCTTCTTTGGCAAGGTCGCGGCGATGTCCTGGCGGACAAGCTCAGGGCGGAGCGCCAGCATCAGACTGGTTTCGTACTGGCCGGCGTGGCAAGAACCGCTTTGGAACTCTTCGCTGAGTTTGGCGGCGTTGCGACGGCGGGTCTTGTCGGCGAAAACCAGCGGCTCGCCGAGCTCCTGGGCGTAACGGCGGACGACCTCGCGAAGCACCGCGATATGTCCGGGCTCCAGGTGTGCGCTGACCATCGCGACCCGTGTAAAGCCCATCGCTTTGGCCGCTCGGGTGGTCTCGAGCACGAGGCTCTGCGCGGTCGATTCACCGATCGAGGTCGAGCCAATGAAGTCGCGTGCCCACTCGGTGACGGCGTAGTGGATCGTCGGCAGGATTACCGCGTGCATGCCACGCTCGCAGAGCACCTCGCCGCCGCGCTGCGCCATGCCCTCGGAGATGATGCTGTCGGTGGCGAGAGGCAGGTGCGGTCCGTGGGCCTCGGTGCTGCCGACCGGCAAAATCGCGATACAAGGCCGCTCGTGCCCGAGGAGCTGCTCTAGCTCTGTGTAGGTGAGCTCTCCGAGGTGCTCGCAGCGGGCTTTATTGGTTGCGTCGGTGCTATGCATTAAGAACTCCCGTTGTCCTGCGGATCGCCTTGGCCCGCGGCCATCGTTCGCAGGACTGCGCGGCGGATTTTGCCGGTGTCGGTACGCGGTAGAGCTTTGACAAACTCGATCCGCCGCGGTGCCTTAAAGCCGGCGATCTGTTGGCGGGCGTAGGCGATGATCTCAGCGCCCAGTTCGGGGCTTGGCTCATGGCCGTCTCGGAGTTCGACGTAGGCCATCGCTTTTTCGAGGCCGGCACTGTCGCGGACACCGACGACCCCGGCCTCGTGCACTGCAATATGTCCGAGAAGACAGTTCTCGACCTCGACCGGAGAGACGTAGACGCCCGAGCACTTGAGCATGTCGTCGCCGCGGCCACAGAACCAAAAATAGCCGTCACCATCGACGTAAAATTTATCGCTGCCGCGGACCGAATCGCCCCAAAATGTCTCGCGGCTGCGGTCACGCATGCGCCAGTAGCCGGCCCCGGCGGACTCGCCCTTGATCACCAGGGTGCCGATCTCGCCGGCCGCTACGTCGCGACCCTCGTCATCGATGAGGCGGTAGCTGTAGCCCTCTACGAGCTTGCCCAGGCTGCCCTCCTTGACGTCACCGGGGCGATTGGTGATGTAGATATGGAACATCTCGGCGGAGCCGATGCCGTCGTAGATCTCGACGCCGGTGGCCTCTTTCCAGGCGCGATAGAGGCGGCCGGGCAGGGCTTCACCGGCGCTCACGAGGCCCCAGAGGGCGCGAAGATCTCGGCCCTTCGCGCCATCGATTGCCTCCACCATTTTGGCGATCGTCGTCGGTACGGTGACAAAATTGGTGACCCGGTAGCGCTCTAGAAGCTCGTAGTAGTCGCGAGCGGCGACTCGCTCGGGGATCAGCACACAGGCCGCACCGACGCTGAAGGGGAAGAGCATGTTGCTCGCCAGGGCGTAGCCAAAGAAGAGCTTGGGCGCTGCGAGGGTGATGTCATCGGCGCGCAGGCCGAGGGTCCGTTGGGCGTAGGCGATGGTGTTCCAAATAAAGTCGTGGTGCATGTGCACCACACATTTTGGTTTGCCGGTGGAGCCGCTGGAGCTGAGCCAGGTCGAGAAGTCATCGCGGTAGGTTGCTTCGGTTTTGGCGCTTGTCGCTTGGCGACCGACCTCGGAACTCCAGTCGAGGGTGCCGGCGGGGCTCTGGCCAACGTTGTGCTGGGCGCGGCGATCGACGACGATGACGATCGGCGGATAGGTGGCATCCGCCAGCGCAGGGGCCAGCGTCTCGTAGATCTCGGCGTCGACGATGACCGCCCGTGGCCGGACGTATTCGAGGTAGTAGGCGTAGTCGTCGGTCTTGAGCCAGGTATTGGCCGGGACCGCGACCGCACCCGCTCGGAGAACGCCGAAGTAGGCGTAGGCGAACTCTGGAGTGTCGAGCAGCAGCAGCAACACCCGATCTTCGATCCGCAGGCCGAGCTCACGCAGGAGGTTGGTCACCTGGCAGGAGGTCTTGATGACCTCGCGGTAGCTGATCTGTTGATCGCGGTAGTAGATCGCCACTCGATCGCCGGATCCTTCGGCGAGGCGAGCGTCGAGGAACCACTCGGTCATATTGATGCGGTCGGGGATGCGGATCGCGTCTGTCATCATCGTTCTCGGGGGCACCGTCCCACATTCTGCGCTAGCTGGGCAACAACGCCCGCGATCGGGGAGCCGAGTGTGAGGTCTTTGCGGGAATACCGCGAAAAGCGGGCTCGGGCCTCTTCCTGGTAGGTTTTAGCTGTGGAGGTCATCTACCCCAGCGTCGCCTTTGATCTCGGTCGCGATGCCTTTGTTGTCTGGTTGCGCTGGGTCTCGCTCGAGTCGCCGGCCTCGCCCGAGTCGCCGGCTTCTCAGGGCATCCGCGTCGAACTAAAAATCAACCGAAACACCGTGCTTGGGCCGACGATCATCTTTCGCCGCGATCTCGGCGTGCCGCTCTACCTGCGGGCCAATCGCTTGCGCACGGTTGAGGTGCTCGAGACAGCTCCAGCAGGCCATATCGATCTCCAGTTGATCATCCATGGATCGATCGCCAATGCCCCCTTTGCGGCGCTCTACCTGATTCGTGAGTACGACGGCGAGGCGATCGAGACCGAGGCGATCGAAGCGACGCCGCTGCTGCAGCTGCAGCCCTCGACGCCCGGCGATCGCTGGCATGTCGCAGCCCAGGCCAACCTTCGCCTGTGCATTGAGACATGTGGCAGGTCACCGCGACGCCTGTCGGTCATTCGTTAACCGCAGTTGGTGGCCGCCAACCTCTCCAGTCGATCTCCTCTTCGACCAGCTCGTTGACGATCAGAGCGAGCACGGTGTCGCTGGCGTAGTAGCGGCTGTGCAGGAAGCGGACCTGATCGCCGATCGTCTGTCCGACCCGGAGCAGACCGGCGTAGAGGTCGGCGAGCTGCCGATCGTCTTTAAACATCGTCCTCAGCTCGCCGCCACCGGGGGGGCTTTTGGTTTTTTCGTCACTGTTTTTTTCGTCGCTGTTTTTTTC
>CAYYUP010000070.1:7180-16120 GCA_964474905.1 uncultured Nannocystis sp.
CTGTTTTTTTCGTCGCTGTTTTTTTCTTCGCTGGTACTGCTGGGCTCGTCCTCCCAGAGCGTCGATGCCTCGAGTTGATCGGTGACGTCGACCCGCTGGTATGCCGTGGCCGGATAGCTCTTGCCGCGGTCGAGGTCGGCGAGACGGTAGTCGTTGAGGAAGCAGCAGCTCCAGGGAAGACCGATCGCGTAGCGCTCGAGAACCATCTCGATCAGATAAAAGGCCATCCAGTCGATGAAGGGGCGAAAAAGGATGAATTCCAGGAGTTTCAGGGCCCAGGGCCAGCGGCGGCGGATCATCTGATCAAAGAGGCGTCGCGGTCTCGATCCGAACTGGAGCAGGATGTCGGCCTCGTCAAAGTGGCTGGTCACAAGGAGGACGCGGCGGCCACCTAGGGCGCTGAGGACCGCGGCGGCGGGCGGTCCGTAGAGTTGCCGTCGATGTTTTCGGATCTTGTCGATGGGCCAGCTGATCGCTCTCCAGATCAGATCCGCGGCGCCTGCGAGCAATACAAAGATCCACGAGCCCAAGAGAACCATGCCGAGCATGGCCCCCAGGGAGAGCCCGAGCAGGCTCTCCCATTCATCGTCGCCGGCGAGGATGCCGAGCAGGCCGAACATGGCCATAAAACTCGCCGTAATCATAAAGCCGACGACGAAGATCGCGAGCGCGGCCCGGAGGATCCGCAGTGATCGTCGACGATCGATCAGGGGCGTGCCGAGGAGGACAAAACGACGGATGTGGACCCGATCATCGAGGTGGCGGAGCGCTTCGAGACAGACGTTGCCGCCGTGGGAGTGAGCGACCAAGTTGACCTCGAGGGGACTTTTGGCGGTCGCTCCCAGGCGTTCGGCGACGCGGCGCAGTTTGACGGCGAGGTCGAGCCCGGCGACGATCCGGGCGCGATCGGAGTTGGCGCCCGACCAGGCAAAGTCATCGACGCGAAGGCCCGCCTCGAGGACCGGTCGCCAGACTGTGCCGACACATCCGTGGGCGGCGAGCCCCGCCTCTAGGCGATCGGCGAAGGTCCGAGATTCAGGGTTTTCGCCCGGTCGCCACCAGTGCTCGTCGTTCGCGAAGGTGCCGTGGATGATCGCTGTCAGCCGTTTTTGTTGGCCCCCCACGTGGCGCCCATCCTAGCGTGCATGGCCGATCTTCGCGGTTGATTGGGTGCTGCGGAAGACCTACGTGAAGACGCGCGCGAACAACCAAAACAGCCCGGCAGCGATGATCATCGCGCTGATCCGGCGGCTCCACAGGGGCTCGCGGAGGCCGGGCATTAAGGCTAGCAATCCGGCGAGGGCGACGAGCGCGAGCAGCTGACCGATCTCAACGCCGAGGTTAAAAAGTGCAAGCACGAGCGCCTCTTGCCCAGGTGGAAGACCGATCTCGAGGAGCGCGCCAGCGAAGCCAAAGCCGTGCACAAAGCCGAAGGGCAGGGTGAGCCGCCAACGCCGACGATATGGCCTCTGCCCGGTGCCAAGGAGGTTTTCGGCGCCGATGTAGATGATCGAAGCGGCGATCAAGGGCTCGATGATCGCCGAGTTTGGCGTGTAGATCTCGAGCGTGGCGAGGGCGAGGCTGAGCGAGTGGCCGACCGTAAAGGCGGTGATCATCAGCGCCCAGCTCCGCGCCTTGCCGCCGACGATCGTAAGGCCGAGCAGAAATACGAGGTGGTCAAGGCCGCTCAGGATGTGTTCGATCCCGAGGCGCAAGTAGGCCGAATACTCGCGATCGACAGGGGGAAGCTCGAGATCTGCGGATGCTGCCGCGCCTGCAGGAGCGACCCTGATCGTAGATTTGTCGACGAGATCTGCGGCTGCGATCGCAGCCTCGAAGGGGTCGCTTTTTAGGTCTTCGCTTGTGTTCAAGCTCAGGCCCGTGTCCTCGCTTTGGGGGGAGCGTGCGAACTCTTGGAGCGAGATCAGGGCGCTGGGACGGAGGCGGTCGAGGATTTTCTCGACTTGGCGCATCTCCTCCCTGGGCGGCACGACGCGGGCGATGTGGTGGTGGACTCCGCGAAACTCGGCCAGCGCGGAGAAGTCGATGCGCAGCTCGCTCGGTGGGGTCATCGGCTCACTCGGGCTCGCGCAGCGGTAGCGCAGCGTGATCTCGAGGCCGTCCTCTTCGCGGAGTCTTGCGCCCTCGAAGTTCGCGGTGCAGGCCCGGTCGTCGAGGCTGAGCGCGAGTCCGGCAGTGATCGTCGTGCCGATGACGGTGCTGCCCATCATCACCTCGACCTCGCTGAGTCGGCCGTCGCGATCTGCGTCGAGTTCGTGGATGAGCAGGCGGAGATCGTCGCGAGCAAAGGTCAAGGTGACCACGACGGCGTCGGCGATGACTCTGTAGCGTCCTTGGGAGAGGCCGAGTGAATGGGCGGCGGCGACCGAGGGCAGAGCGAGCGCCGCGACTGGCAGGGCGAGCAGGGCGAGGCGGGGCAGCACTGGCCGGGCGCGCGCCTTGGCCATCAAACGTGCCCCGCAGCCGCGCTGAGTCTGCGGGGTGGGTCGACGCGCTTGCGCTTTGTCGGCCAAGGATCCTCCAAGCGGCTCGTGCCTATTGACCGAGCTTGGCAGCCGACCACGTTGTCAGCTGATCGGCGTAGTCGCCGACGATCGCAGCGATGTGGGGACCTAGAGAATTGGTCTCTTCGTAGTGGTCGCCCTCGGCTTCGGCGACGTAGGGCATGGTCTCGTCGAGCTGGTAGTTGTAGTCGGGAATGATGTAGCCGAGCTCATCGTTGCCCAGGCCGATGATCCAGCGGTAGGTGCCGCCCATGCGATCCTGGATGTAGGGGCCCTCGGGGGCCTTGTCTAGGTTCGGCGGGTTTGAGTTGTCGGGGTCGATGATCGGCACACCGGGGGCGTTGATGCGGCTACCGTCGTAGCCGCCGACGACGAGCTCGGGCAGAATTTCGCCGGGGACCGTCAACATCTGCACGGGCCCCAGATTGATCACCGACATCTCGGTCTGGATCCGCAGGGCATCGCCGCCGTCCTCTGGCGGGAAGGTCGTGCGCTTGAGAACACCCGCCTCAAAGAGGAAGGCGAAGGTCGAGTTGATGACGTCGATCTTGAACGTGGTATTGGCGACCGAGAGCCGCGGCGCGTCGTAGACATCCCCGAGTTCGATCGCGTCGATCGCCATCTCGCCGAGGAGCTGACCTATTGAGTCCGCTTTCTCAAAGCTGGCGCTCTTGTAGGCATCACCGTCGGGGTTGATCACTTCGACACCGAGAGTTGTCATCATGCCGCCGACAGCCGCATTGAGGTAGATCGCCGGGCCGCCGAAGCCCTCCTTGCCCTCGGCATTTTGCCAGACCGAGCCGGTCTCGACGGTGCGCCTGAGGGCGTGCACGAAGTCGGCGGTGATCAGCGTATTGTCGTCGGCCAGGGTTTCGGGGTGGCAGCCGTAGCTGATCAGGGTGGCGATGGTTTTCTCTTCTTCGCCGATCAGGCGGATCGCTGAGAGCATTTCGTCGACGACCCAAGGATCGCGGGAGTCGCGGATCACATTGGCGAGGCCGTTCTCGTGGTAGGTCGAGATGTCGACCTCGCCGACGACCATCAGCGTCACCGGCCGCATATCGACGAATGAAAGCTTGATCGCCTCGACGATCGCCTCGCGGACCTGTTGGCCGTAGGCATCGTTGTAGCCCGGTTGCAGCGGTTCGCCGCCCCACATGCCCATGGTGTCGGGGCCCTCGTGGTTGTGGATCGCTTGGACGACCACATGGTCGACCTTGATGCCCTCGGCCGCCAGCATCGAGCGGATCTCGACGACCTCGTCGTTGAAGTAGCCGATGGTATCGATGCTGACAATTGCCACCGTTGTATTGCCTTGGTTGAGAACGACGCTGCGCGCCGACCAACCGTCACCGATGCCGACGCCGGGCAGCCCCATCTCGGGGGCACGGATGCCGGAGGCGGCGCGGCCGTTGCCAAAACCAGCGAGCCAGATCGCCTGGAACTCGCCGTCTGCTTCGCCCTCGTCAGGGCCCTCGTAGCCCAGATCGTCGCTGCACAGGCGATCGCAACCGCAGTCGAGCAGGGTGTCTTTTGTGGACTCGTACTTGGCGTCTTCGTTGACGTCGATCCACTGCTCCCAGCAGTTGGGGATGATCGACACGACCGCGGCACCGGCCTCGAGCTGAGTGCCGGGCACGTCGTCGCAGACACCCGAGGGATCGCCGGGGCACGAGAGCTCCGGTGTGATCAAGTCGCCGCCGGAATTGGAGTCGGAGTCGGAGTCGGAGTCGGAGTTGGAGTTGGAGTCGGTCTCGGTCTCGCCAGCCGTTGTCGTGCTGGTAGTACCCTCGGTTTCGCCGCCGCTTGTTTCGCCGCCGCTTGTTTCGCCGCTGCTTGTCTGGCTTGTTTCGGTGTCTTGGGGATCGCCGCCGACGCAGGCGAGTGTGGTCGCGGCGAAGAGGAGCGCGGTGGAGGTTGCGAGCGTGTGCGCGAGGCGTGGGAGAGCTGGTGAGACCATCATTCGAGCCTTTGGTAGGCCGGCGACGATACTGCCAAGATAGGCATGCACGCCACTCTTCGGGGAGCGAGCTGTCGATCCGCCGAAGGAGGTTTCAGATCGTCGACGGCGATGTCGCACGGGGTTGTGGCTCCTCGTGCGCGTCGTCTTCAGCCGATCGGCCGCGTATATCCTGGTAGTGTCGTGGCGATGTCGACCTCGATCTTGAGCAGACTCTCCATCTCGATCTTCGCGGTTGCTCACGCACTCGGTTGCCAGCCCAGCCCGCAGGGGGAGGTTGCGTCCGAGAGCGGTGTCACATCCCAGGCGACGGAGACGTCGAGCAGTAGCGGTTCTGAGGGCACGTCGACGACAGGTATCGGCACGAGCGGCGAGACCGGCGATGAAACCGGTGTTGTTCCGACGGGTCCGCCGACTCCAGGGCCGCTGCAGGCGGGCGCGGCAGTGGCTTACCTGGAGGGGCCGGTCGGGGTTTCGATGGCCGGTTACGGCCTCCGCACGGTCAACAACGAGACGACCTGGAACGACCAGCTAAACGGCTCGCGGGGCTTTCATGGTTTGCCGTCGATCAAGGCGATTGTGCTCGAGGCCGCGGGGGAGCGACTCGTGCTGATCAAGCTGCCGACGATGAGTTCCGAAGCCTCGCTCACCGAGGGCATCGCGGACAAGCTAGAGCAGCTCTACGGCGTCGATCTGCGCGGGCGCATCATTACCGGTGCGACCCACTCACATCACAGTCAGGCTCGTTACTGGCGTCTGCCGGAAGCTCTCGGGTTGATCGGCGCGGACTCGCCGGACGAAGAGGTGATCGATCGCATGACCACCGCCTTTGCGACCACGATCAAGGCGGCGCTCGACGATCTTGGCCCGGCGCAGTGGGCCTATGGTTCGGCCGACGATTGGGATCCAGAGGATCATGTCTACCGCGATCGTCGGGCGGAGAACGATCCGACCTACGGCAAGGATCCGCGGCTGACCCTGCTCGCGATCCGGCGGCCCGGCGGGGAGGCGCTCGCGACCGTGATCAACTTCGCGACCCACGGCACTGTTTTTGGTGCCGACAACGAGCTGCTCACCGAAGACGCCGCGGGAGGTCTCGAGATGGTCTTTGAGGAGGCTTTTTTTGCCGCGACGGGCTCGCCAATTGTCGGCATGTTCATCCAGTCAGGGGGTGGTGATGCTTCCCCGGGGGGTGGCCAGCTCGGGCATCCAGATCCGCAGCGCATCGAGATGATCGGCCATGCCGCGGCGCCGACGATCATCGAACTTTACAACGGTCTCGAGTGGCGCGACCAGGCGGCGCTGCGGGTGCGCTCGCGGCGAATCGATCTGACCTACGAGCGTTTTGGGTACGATCGCATCCCAGAATTTAGGTCGCCGGGCGGCCTCGACTACATCTGGGGGGCCTGGCAATGCGCCGGCGAGGGCGTCGACGACAACAATCCCGCGACCAGTCTCGAGGGCAAGGGCAAACAGTGCAGCGGCATCGCCGGACTGCTCACATCGCTGGGCGAGAGTTCCCCGCACGGTGAGTTCCATCAGGTCTATCTCAGCTCGGCGGTGATCGACGAGTTGGCCCTTGTCAGCCTGCCGGGAGAGCCGACGTACTCGGTGATCAAGTACCTGCGGAGCTCGCTGGCCGACCGCGATCTCGAAGCTCTCGCATTCGGTTATTCGCAGGACCATCTGCTCTATCTCACCCACCCCGATGATTGGTTTCAGGGCGGCTACGAGACCGAGATGAGCCTTTGGGGGCCCTTTGCGGCGCAGACGCTCGTCGATTTGCAGATCGATCTTGTGGACGATTTGATGGCCGGGGTGCCGGGCCCGGACTTTAGTGAGGAGAGCCCAAACCTCTCTCTCGCCCAGGAGTTTACGGCGCGCGCGGTTGAGGCTAGCGACGATCCGGTGACGGTCCTTGAGGACCCGCAGGAGGAGGTATCCCGCCTTGATACTGCCAGCTTTACCTGGGGGGGCGGCGATCCGAGCGTCGATACCCCGCACGTCGTCGCCCAGCGCTTGGTCGATGGCAGCTTCATCGGCGTGCCCTCGCCCAGCGGCCAGGCCTCGGAATGGCTCGACAACCGTCGATACCATATGATCACCTCATTTTCGGCTGATCCGCCGCTAAATGGTGAGATCGCGGCGAGTCGTAAGCATCACTGGAGAATCGACTGGGAGCTGCCGATCGATCTGCCCGCCGGGCACTATCGGTTGGTGGCGAGCGGCGAGTACTGGGATGGAGATGCGCTGCACGGCTATGAATTGGAGTCATCCGTCTTTGCGGTCGTGCAGAGTCCTACTATCAATACTGTTGCGACCCTCGATGGCGGCCAATTGAGCCTCAAAATCGATCTGCCAACGCTGGCCGAGGACATCGCCCCGGGGGCCTCGTGGCTGCGTCGCGGCTATCGGCTCCAAGATCCGAAGGTCGGTCCAGGTGGGCCCCTAGGCCTGCGGGCACCGCTAATAGTCGCATTTACAGTCGATGGTGTCGACGACAAAAAGAACTATGAGTTGACCTTTGATGAGAACGCCGGCACCTACCTCTTTGATTTTGCCGCGACCGGCCTCGGCAGCGAGGGGCTAGAGGTCCGCTATCACCTGAGCGCAGATATTGAGCCGAGTTTCACAGTCGCTCCAGTAGAGGTGCTCTGAGGTTACGGTCGTAGCAGAGTATTGTCGATCAGACGGACCTCGCCGCCGGAGACGCTGGGCACAAAGACCGCGAGGGCGCAGAGGGCCGGGCGTGTGATCGTGGTGACCGGAGACAGATCATCGGCGTCGACGAGTTCGATGTAGTCGATTCGGGCTGGTGCCAAAGTCTGGGCGGCCCCTTCGAGCAGGGCAGTGCTGCGACGTTCGCCGGCGGCAAAGCGCTCACCAACCCGCATCAGGAGGCGGGAGAGCCCGAGGGCGATGTCCCGGTGCGCGGGGTTGAGGTTGGCGTTGCGGCTCGACATCGCCAGGCCGTCGTCATCGCGGGAGATCGGCATGCCGACCACCTCACCGCCGAGGTTGAGATCGGCGTGCATGCGTCGGAGGATCGCGAGCTGCTGGTAGTCTTTTTCGCCGAAGATGCCAAAGTCCGGGCGCAGCAGACCCCAGAGTTTGGTGACGATTGTACAGACGCCGCGAAAGTGATTTGGCCGGGCGCGGCCGCAGAGGTAACCGTCGAGACCTTCGACTTCAACCCAGGTGCGCGAGCCGGCGTAGAGCTCTGCTGGATCGAGGGGACAAAAGGCGATGTCGACCTCGGCTGTCGCTGCCTTTGCCAGGTCGCCTGCCTCGTCGCGGGGGTAGCTCTCCAGGTCCTCGTGGGGGCCAAATTGGGTTGGGTTGACGAATATCGAGATCGCGACGATGCCGTGCTCACCGACCAAGCGTCGGCCCTCCCGCATCAGCGCCAGGTGGCCGTCGTGGAAGGATCCCATCGTCGGTACCAGAGCGACTCGGGTCTGCCGATCGAGTGCGGCTCGCCAGGCGAGCGCATCTTTTTGGGTACGGAGAATGATCATCGCGGTCCGTAGCCGCTTGTCGAGTCGGCGGCCGAGTCGGATGTCGCGGGGCTCGCATTTTCGGGCTCGCGCTTTGCTGCGGGCGCGGCCGAGAACGAGTGCTCATCGCCAGGAAAGGTGCGAGCGCGTACCTCTTCGGCGTAGGTGCGGACCGCATCTCGGACCGTATTCGAGAGATCCCCGTAGCGCTTGACGAAGCGCGGCTTAAAGCGATCTTCGAGGCCGAGCAGATCCTGGATCACCAGGACTTGGCCGTCGCAACCGACTCCTGCGCCGATGCCGATCGTCGGCACTCTCAGGGATTCGCTGACCTGGGTGGCGAGGGAAGCGGGTACGCCTTCGATGACGATCGCAAAGGCGCCCGCCTCCTGCAGGCCGAGGGCATCGCGGCGGAGCTGCTCGGCCGCTGCGTGCTCCCGCGCTTGCACTTTAAATCCACCGAATTCGTGCACGCTTTGGGGGGTGAGGCCCAGATGCCCCATGACTGGGATACCCGCCGAGACGATCCGGCGGATCGTCGCCTCGCGATCGGGACCACCGCCCTCGAGCTTGACCGCAGCAGCGCCGCCCTCTTGGATCAGCTTACCGGCGGCGATCAGAGCGAGCTCCGAACTCACCTGGTAGCTCATGAAGGGCATATCGGCGACCAAGAGTGCGTTTTTTACAGATCGTTGCACACAGCGCGAGTGGTAGGCCATTTGCGCGAGGGTGACTTCTAGGGTGTGCGGGTGGCCCTGCATCACCATGCCTAGACTGTCGCCGATTAAGATGACGTCGACCGCGGCTTCGTCGACAAGGCGGCCAAAGGTCGAGTCGTAAGCGGTGACCATCACGATGGGCTGGCCGCTGCGCTTGAGCCGGAGGAGATCCGGGGCCGTAAGGGGTCGCCGAGCCCCTGCAGATTTCGCGGGTTTCGCGGGTCGAGCAGATTTCGCGG
>CAYYUP010000070.1:16220-34546 GCA_964474905.1 uncultured Nannocystis sp.
TTTCGCGGGTCGAGCAGATTTCGCGGATTTCGCGGGTTTCGCCGGCTTGTCCTCGGTTGTACCGGGTTCCGCGGCTTGCGCGGACTTCGTGGGGTTCGAGTTGCCGCTGAGCTTAGTGGGCATGAGCGAGCGGAGGATAACGCAATCGATCGTCTGCTGAGCAATGGCTGCGGCAGGGCTGCACGCTCGCGGGAGGCACGTAGTGCGCGGCGGTTTGGGAATTGTGCGTGAGCATGCACACCAGTTTGAAATACAAGCCTTGCAGGTGTTACTAACTAAGAGCTATCGAAACTACCGCGCGGACTCAGAGGTCGCGGGTTAACCGAGAGGTTCGAATGCTGCGGATCGGGATTCCACTGCTCACAATTTCCCTGATATTGGCCTGCGAGGGCAGCAACGAGGGCGATACTAGCGGAGAGAGCGCGACTACGGGAACGACGGGCACGGGCTCTGAGTCGGGCACGACCGACGTCGAAACCGACTCCAACTCTGTAACCGAGACTACGGAAGGCTCTACGGGTGAGCCGGGCGGAGACCTTCGAGGGCTCGTTAACTTCATCTACTACCCGGCCGATGCGGCGACGGACGAGGCGCTCTTGGGGGTCGCAGGGGCCTACCGCATGGAGGAGTTTGCGTTCGATGACATCTACGCGCTCGCGGGTTTGCAGCTCCATCAACCGGTCCCGCCTGCGACCGTCGATAGCCTCGAAGAGTTCGCGCCGACGCCCTTTGAGTGGGGTTTTGCAAGCAGTTGGATAGCCGCCGGCAATGGCATCGGTCTCGGCCGCTCCGAGGGCGTGGGGCTCGCTTGCCTGACGATGGCCGACGACTCTTACCCGCTCTACCTGGCGGCGGAGAGTGATGCCTTTGATCCCGCATGTGCCCCCGATCCGGCTGTATGGGTGCCCGAGGCTGAGTACACTTTGGCGCTCTACGGCGGCGAGCTCTTTGATGACGAGATTGTCGAGGGTGTGCGCACACCTGCGGTGCTCAGCGTTAGCGCGCCGGATCTCAGCGTTTATAACCTCGAGGTCGATAGCAAGACGGGGCTCGATCTCGCTTGGGTTGCAGGTGATGATCCGGCGGCGAGGATTATCATCCGAGTCTGGGACCAGTACGGTCAGGGCCTGGTGGCAACAGCCAGCGACGACGGCGACTTCACGGTTCCGGCGGCCAATCTGGCGGCGCTCAGTGGTGGTCCCGGCTATGTGACGATCGCCCGCGAGCTCCGACATACGATCAATTTTTCGGCGGGTAGTGTTCGAGTGCTCACCCGCTACGAGGTTTGGGGCTACGTCGATTTTATCGAGTAGGCATGTGAGTTGGTCTGAGAGAGGTAAGTGGTATGAAACGACGAAATTTCCTCCGAGGTGGCGCGGTCGGTGCGTTCGCGACCACAGCGGCGACATTCGGCATCCTCAATTATCCGCGGCGAGCACTCGCCGGCTGGGGTGAGTGGCCGGAGGACAAATTAGAGGCACTGATCCCCCCTGAGCGCCAGGCGCAGAGCGTGCTCGAAGTCTTCCTCTACGGTGGAGTCTCGGCATTTGACACCTTTTATACGGTGCCAAAATGGGGCGAGGGCAAGCAGACCTTCCTTCACGCCTTCCTCGCCGAGACCGAGGCTCGATTTCAGGGCTGTGGTTTTGGCGGCGAGCTGACCGAACCCTTTGCCGACGATAACAACGGTGTCGAGGTCCATCTCGGGCCTTGGACGACGCCGCTGCGCGAGCGACCGGACATCATGGATCGCCTGCGGGTGATCGTGCAGCGCCATGATTCTTTGCCACACGAGGGCGCCAACCCCTTCGCGCTCACCGGTTCGCGCCTAGGTTCTCCGCGCCTCGCGGGCGTCGGTGCGTCGATTCAACGTCACTTTTTAGAGCGACCCGGCGGCCTTCGATCGACTCCCTACGCCTACGTGCTTTATCCCGGCGTCGACTTTCCTACCGACAACGTCAAGGCCGCTTCGGCGGTCGGTCTGCACCCCGGCTCGGCGCGGCCGCTCAGCGTTACCGTCGATTCGAATTCAGGGCTCTCCAACCTTCTCGCCCGCAATGGCGTTGGCGATCGGCGCGATCAGTTTGACGCCGCGATCGACCACTATATGCGTGATTACGAGGCTCGTTTTCGCCCAGGCGGAAAGGGCACGGCGACTCGCTCGGCGGGGCGCAGCAACTACGGCTTCTCCCACTTCGCCCGGCGCTCCGCCCAAGAGTTGCAGGATGTACTCGCACCCGAGTTTTTCGAGAACATCGACGGCGAAGAGTGCACCGTTCAAGATCTTGACATGCCGGCGATGCAGGCGCGGTTTGCCGCCAATCTTCTGACCCGCAAGGAGGATCGCGCGCGTTATGTGCAGTGGATCGACGGCGGCCTCAGACCGCATCCGGCGGCTGGTCACGATACCCACCAAGAGCACGTCAATTACGCCTCTTCAAACGTCAGCCATACGCTGCGTCAGCTCGCGGCGATCATCAACAAGCCCGGCGAAAACGATCCAAACAAGATCGACCTCGAGACGACGATGGTCATCATCAACACCGAGTTCGGACGTACCCCCTATGTGCAGGGGGGGAGCGGTCTCAACCATTGGCCGCAGGGCATGGTCAACGTGATCATCGGCGGGCCGATCTCTAAGGCGGAGCGGGGCATCTACGGAGCGATCGGCGAGGACCAGGGCATCTCTGAGGTTTGGGTGTCGCCGGCCGAGAACCGCATGATGGTGATGATGGCGCTGGGCATTTATCCATTTTCGTCGCAAACCTTTGCGGTCGGCGATGTCGGTGGCGGTGTCGCGACCGAGCTAGAGGCAGCGATGCGGCTCAAAGAGATCTACCTCGGGATGAAGGCGTAAAGGTGCAGGCGATGATGCGACGCATAACAACCACCCATAGCGGCCGACTCCTAACCGTTGCGGCCCTGCTCAGCTTGGGCGCCTGCAATGGGGACGACACCGCGACGACTGCGGACAGCGCGACGGATACGTCAGAGGCTACGACCGGCGGCGAGACGGACACCGAGTCGACCGATACGGATTCGACGACCGGTACCGAGACCGAGACAAGTGAGAGCAGTGGCCTAGACAGCGGTGAGCCGCCGGGCATGGAGGATGTCGAAGAACTCTGCGATGCCGGTGACGAAGCCTGGGTAAAGACCGCGGTGCCGCTGATCCAGGGACGCAAGCCAGAGGGCATGCGCGAGGTCAGGCTCTTGGTCAGCATGATCGAACAGATCGATGCCAGCGGAGGCGACGGTCGCGAAATTGTCGCCCGCGGCCTCGCCAGCGGTGATCACTACATCGCCCGTTGGTACGACGTATTTTTCGAGCATCTGCGGATCAATCGCATCGAGATCAAAGCGAACTTTGGCTGTTACGGTATGCGCTCCGGCGCCGCCGAGGACGGCGATCTCGCGGCCTATATCCGCGACAACAGCCCGACCGAGGGCACCTTTGGCGCGGGTTTTTCGCTGCGCGATGTGCTCGAAAGTTCGCTGCGACTCGACGACATTACGCCGGCCTATCGCGCTGATCTCTTTGCCCGCATGGCGCGGCCGCTCGACGGCGCCAATGTCAGCCAGACAGAACTCGAGATCGTTCGGCGCGCGAACTACGGTGAACTCTTTGAGACGACCTATCTCGGCCGTCGAATCGGCTGTCTCGAGTGCCATAATTCTGAGGAGTCGGTGACCTACAACCCGGATCCAGAGCAGAGTCACTTTTGGTCGATCCCCGGAAAATTTGAGCGGGCGATCTACGGCGAAGCTAAGGGGCGGCCCGAGGCTGAGCTCTACGCCGCCTTTCGCTGGTACGGATTTGTCGCCGAGGACGGGATCCGTCCCTGGGGCATGAACGGCAGCTGTGGGACGTTTTACGAGGATCATAACGGCGACTTGCTTGCCGATGCCGGCTACCTCGGCGGTGATCTTCCCGCGGGCCAGCAGCTTTTTGATATCGATCCGCTTTTCCAGAGCGGGCTCAAAAAGATCGCCGATGCGGGTCTGGTCACAGGACCCGACCTGGTGGTGGATCCCGATCAGGCGCTCGCCTATCTTCTCGCGGTCAACATCACCAACAACGTCTGGAAGGAGGTCATGGGTTACCCGCTCACGCTTGCCCACTCCTTCCCCCGCAACTCCAAGCAGCTCGAGATCCTGCAGGGGCTCAGCGAGCTCTTCGTCGCCGAGCGTTTCTCGGTGCGTGAGCTGTTGGTGGCGATCGCCACCCATCCCTACTTCAACCAAGAGGCCCCAGATGCCTGTGGATCGAGTTCTGCCTACAATCTCCAGCCGGTCTGGGAGCCCTTCTCGCTCACCTCTGGGGATCCGACTGCTCGTCTCAACAGCGTCGGTGATCGTGTTCAGCGGTACAGCGCCTGGGTGATGATTGACTCCGCTGCAAAGGCGATGTGGTGGCAGCGACCCGAGCGGCTTGGCCAGGGCAGCCCGCCGATCGCCTACGCCTTTCTTCGGGATCAGGGCATCTTTGTGAAGGACGCGTTGCCCGGGTTTAACGGCGTTGACTTTGGCTCGTTGCTCTCCTGGGAGGAGCGCCTCGCCAAGGGGCAGGATCCCAACCTGGGAGGAATGTGCACCGGGCCGCTTGGGGCTGATTGCTCGGAGTTCGAATGGATCGAGCTGATGCTCAGCGAAGGTGCAGGCAAGGGGGCGACGGTTCGCGACGCTGTGATCGCGATCAAAGATCGCCTGATCACAGAGCCGGAGATCGCATCTCCGGCCGAAGAAAAAGTGATCCAGGGGCTCATCGGTTTAGACCTGAACCTCGCGATCGGCGAAGCGGATGCGGGCCTTTTGGAGGCGGGCGCCAGGCGTTATGCCGGGCTTCTCCTGAACACCCCGCAGTTCATGCTTGCGGGCGTGCCGAGTCGTGATCAGGATCCGGCGAGCGACCCGGTGATCGTCGTCGCTGGCACTGGCACCGAGGATCTCTGCGAGGCCTTAGCGCCGTCGATCCTCGGCGACTTCACCTGGAGTTGTGGCGCCAAGGGGGTCACGATCGAGTAGGGGCGGGATTCCCCCAGGGGTCGCTCAGGGTGCACCGCAGGTCTTGGCGGGCATCGATGCGATCCACTCGCGGATGAGCCCGACGCCCGCGCTGTCGATCACCCGGTTCGGCAGCTCGGGCATTTTAACGTCTGGGTCGAGCGAGTCCATGCGAAAGACGATGATGCTCTGATCGGGCGCGCCGGGCACGATGTCGTGGCTGTGGCCGCCGGTACCGGGGCCCGCCGCCGCCGGCAGCTTGCAGACACCGAGCTTCGCCGGCTCCTCTTCCCAGGCGAGAAAAACCAGGCCGCTTTTGCTCGCACCGCCGCCGTCGCGGTGGCAGTGGGAGCAGTTTGCGTGCAGGTAGGCGCGGGCGCGGGCGTCGAGATCGAGGCTTGGGTCCATCGGCGCGGCAAAGCGATCGAGCCCCGCGGGATCGGGAATTTCGCCGGCAAAAAGCCCCTGCTCGGCGAGCCAGCTGAGCTGATTGACGGCCACACCGTCGACTTCGATCTCGACATTTAGCTGCGGTGTGATCGGCCCGAGCACTTCGAATGAGTCGTCGAGTTCGTGGCAACTGCCGCATTGATCGGTGTTGGGCACGATGTACTCCTCGACCTGCGGTACGCCCATTGTATCGATGAACTCGACGTCGATGCGGGCGCCGACCTTGAGCAGCTCGGCATCGGTTTCGTCGTCATTCCAGCGGTAGGTAATCGGCGTCCATGCGCCCTCTTGGCGGATCAGAAGGCGGGTCTCGATGATCCTCGAGCCGGCCGACGGATCGCGCCGGTCGTGGTCAAAAAAGAAGGTCTTGATGATGATCGTGCCCTCGGGGAAGACCCAGCCGTCACGCTCGTCGAAGGTGATGGCTTCGCCCTCGGGCTGGACAAAATAGCGGCCCTTGCCGGCCTGGTCGGACCAAAGCGGCGAGGCGACCGTGTAGGGCAGGACTCCCTCTTTGGGCACAAAATCGGCCATCTCGCCCTGGAAAAAATCGTAGTCGCTGAGCATGGGCAGCGGCAGCTCGCCCTCGGCGATGCAGCGCGTCTGGCCGTCGCAGGGATCGGGCTCGGACTCGGGCTCGGGCTCGGGCTCGGAGCTTGCGGGGCCGCAACCGAGAGCGAGACCGATGCACGCGGCGAGGCCTAGGCGGGTGGCGAGGCGGCGGCGAGGATGTAGTGGGGAGAGTGGCACGTCCGTCCTTACTCTGGGAGCTCGGGGAGAGCGGGGTGGGTGCAGGTTACGCCTGCGGGGTCGCTGGTCGCCGAGCCGCCGCACATCGCAGCGTCGTAGTAGGTGGCGTTGCCGTTGTCCGAGATGCAGTTGGTGAGCGCATCGTCGATGTTCATCGCATCGGGGTCGGTGCAGCCATCGTCCATGATGGCCGGCAGCGGCGGTTCCATGTTGCCGGCGATGACGATGGCGAGGATGTCAGGGTTCTCGCCGTTGGCCTCGAAGATATTATTGTGGAGGTAGTTGCCCTGGGCGAAGCGATCGAAGGTCGGATCGTCGAAGCCAGGCAGGAGGTCCAGGTTGTAGGAGATGAGCACCGCGCCGATGCTGTCGTTGCCGCGGATTGTATTGTCGTGGACCTCGTTGTCGTCGGCGGCGAGGATCATCACTCCGACGCCGTAGGGGACCTCGGCGACGATTGTGCCCGCCTCGGCGAAGTTTGGCAGGTTGTTGTTCTCGATGATGTTTTCGTAGGCGTTGGTGCGCTTGCCGTCTTTCACCGGCAGGCCCGGCAGGTTGAAGATCAGCAGCCCCGCCGTATTGTCGTGGGCGTGATTGCGGCGGACGGTTGCCCCGGTGGAGTTCTCGATCTCGAAGCCGGCGACGTTGCCGTAGGCCTCCGAGTCTTCGACCAGGATTTTCGTAGATTGGCCGACGTAGATACCGGCATCGCGGGCGCCCTTGACCCAAGTGCGTTGGATCGTGACACCGGTGCAACCCACCGGATAGAGGCCGTAGGCGCCGTTGTCCAGGGAGGCGTCGGCGGTCCACTCGACGGCGAGATCGCGGAAGGTGATGTTTGTGACATCGTTCGCGCGGATGCCATCACCGGCGCTATTGACCACCTTGAGCAGCTCGAGGGTGGCGTTGTCGGCGGTGACCAGGATGCCGTTGGCGCCGAGATCCTGGTCGCTAAAGTCGAGTGCGGTGCTGTCGATACCGGCTCCCCGAAGAGTGACACCGGTGACGGTGATCGTGACCTCAGTATTAAACGAAAAAGTGCCCGCGCCGAGGCAGATCGTCGAGTTCTCTGCTGCGTCGATCAGTGCCCCCTGGAGCGCCGTCTGGTCATCGTCGCTGGGCTCGATAAGGGCGTCGCATCCCTCGGGCAACTCGCCGCTGGTGTCGGTTTCGGTGCCGGTTTCGGTGCCGGTTTCGGTGCCGGTCTCGGTGCCGGTTTCGGAATCAGTATCCGTATCGGTGGCGGTCCCGGAGGCGCTCTCCGTGGCACTGCTGCCGGTGGCATTGCAGCCGGCGAGGACGAGGCCAAGCGAGCCCATCGCAAAGATCTGGGGGATACGATGAAAGAGAACCATAGGTCTCTTTGATAGCCTATATGGACAGTCGATTTCGAGGGCAATGTGTTTTGCTGTCCCGTTAAAACGAAAGAGGACACGGTCCTAGGACCGTGTCCTCCTGCGAGAAGACTGAGGCTCGTCGGCCGGAGTTACTCTTTGGTCTCGACGTAGCCGGCGGGGATTTTGTACTTGAAGGCCGCGGGCTTCAGGCCGACGTTGAGCTTGGTTCTCGAGAGTTCGAAGTGGTTGACGCTGTTGTCGCGGTTACGGACGACGAAGGCGTTGACCCGGCCGCTGAGATCATCGACGACCAGGAGCAGCGTTTTGTAGTGGGGATTTTTGAGCTTGGGCTTGAGCTCGATGACCGTATGACTGGGGATGCCGTAGCGCCTGGTCAGCGACTTGTTGGCGAGCCGGACCTTGAACTCTTTGATCAGCTTTTGGCCGCCGAAGAGGAACTTCATCGCCCCGGCGAGACTCGAGTTGTTGCCGACCTGCTGGCTGACGACCTGGCGGGTATCGTGCTCGACCACCCACATGTTCTCGCTGTCGACGTAGAAGTCGGGGTCACCGGCGCCAGCGTAGTCCCAGACCATCATACCGGGCTTTTTGAGCAGCATCGATCCGCGGCTCACCGTGCGGGTCGCGTAGACCGGGTGCACGTAGGTCTGCTTGAAGTCGGCGGTGAAGTCTTTTGTGCCGTCGTAAAACGACTGAACGGTGGCGAGCACCGCCGAAGCGCTTCGGGCTGTTGCTTTGGGCTCGGGCGTATCGGCGCTTGTGGCCGGTTGTACGGCGACTGCCATCGCGGTCTCGGATGGCTGCGCGGCGGCGGCTGTGCCAGCGGTGCAGAGGATGCCGAGGGAGAGGAGGCAAACGGACAGGCTTTCCATGATGTGCTCTCGGACGAGGGGCCTTGCGAGACGATTCACGGGCGGAGTGTAAGGGCTTGGTTACACTGCGCGGTGTGCGCGAAATATCTTGTGAAGGGCATGGTAGGTGGGTTGTACGGCGATCGCGCGTTATGCGCGAATTGGATGAAAACCCGCGGACGGTGCGTTGTCCGTGGAGTCTAAGGGATCCATCGGGTCGCCGCACGGGCGTCTTGTGCATTCGAGGGGGGGCAGGGCTTAGCTCGCGGAGATCAGCACTTCGCGCGGCGTTGTTCCCCGTGAGGGACCGATCACACCGTCCTCTTCCATCATATCGACGATCTTCGCCGCCCGGTTGTAACCGATGTTGAGGCGGCGCTGGACCATGCTGGTACTGACCTTGCCGGCCTCGGCGACGATCTGCACCGCCTTGTCGTAGAACGCGTCGACCTTGCGGTCGCTGCGATCCTCGTCGCCGGTCTCGCGCTTCTCGGTGATCGAGCGGTTGTAGACCGGCCGCGCCTGCTTCTTGATGAAGTCGACGACCTTGAGGATTTCATCCTCTGAGACATAACAACCGTGCACGCGCTCGGGCTGGCTGCCGCGATCCATGTGCAGCATGTCGCCCATACCCAGGAGTTGCTTGGCGCCCTTGGTGTCGAGGATCGTTCGCGAGTCGATGTCACTGGTCACCTGGAAGGCGATCCGCGAGGGGAAGTTGTTTTTGATCGTGCCGGTGATCACATCGACGCTCGGGCGCTGCGTCGCGACGATCAGGTGGATGCCGGAGGCTCGCGCCTTGGCGGCGATCCTGGCGACGTTGGTCTCGACCTCCTTCGACGCGACCATCATCAGGTCGGCGAACTCGTCGATGATGACGACGATGTAGGGGAGTTTTTCGGGGCGATCGCCGACATCGGTTTCGACCCCAAAGAACATCGTCGGGTTGCCCTCGGCGTCAAAGGTCATGCCCGGGAGTTGACCGCCCGGCAGGGCCTCTTCGCCCTCTTCTGCGGCGATGGCACTGGCAGCTGCGGCCGCCTCTTCGATCGCTTTTTTCTCGGCCTCCCACTCCTTGATGAGTTTGGGGATTTTGCGATTGAGGCCGCCGATGTCGCGGACCTGGGCCTTGCTGAGGATCGCGTAGCGCCGCTCCATCTCGTCGACCGCCCAGCGCAGCGCCAGGTTGGCCTGCTCGGGATCGGTGATCACGGGCAGCAGCAGATGGGGGATATCCTTGTAGATGCTGAGTTCGAGCATCTTTGGATCGATCATGATCATGCGCACCTCCTCTGGGGTGCAGGCGTAGAGGAGCGAGCAGATCATCGAGTTGACGCCGACCGATTTACCGGAGCCAGTGGCACCAGCGACTAGGAGGTGCGGCGCCTTGGCTAAATCGAGGGAGACCGGGCGACCGGTGATGTCTTTGCCGAGAGCCAGCGGCAGCTTGGCCTTGTGGTCCGGGGCAAAATAGTCGCTCTCCAGGATCTCGTGGATGCCGACGATCTCGCGGCTCTTGTTGGGGACCTCAAAACCGACGGTCGCCTTGCCCGGGATCGGCGCGAGGATGCGGATGCGGATCGCTTCGAGGGCCATCGCCAGGTCGTTCTCGAGGCTCTCGATCTTCGACAGCTTGACCCCGGGTTCGGGCTTGAACTCGTAGCGGGTGATCACCGGGCCGGGGTGGATCTTGGTGACCTGGCCGCGGATCTTGAACTGACCCAGCGCCTCCTCGATGCGCTGGGCCTGCTCGAGCACGAAGCCCTTGTCGACGTCGACGCTGTCGCCGAAATCCGCCTCAAAGAGCACGATTGGCGGCAGCTTGTAGGGTCCCGAGGTGGTACGCACGATGCCCGGGATCGGCTTCATGCGCTCGGCGGGCGCCTCGGCGGGTTTGGCAGCGGGCTTGGCAGCGAGCTCCCCGGAACGCGGCGGCGCTTTCTTGCTGGGCTTGCTGGGCTTGCTGGGCTTGCCGGCGGCTGAGGTTTTTTCTTTCTGCTTTTGCTCGGGCGAATCGGTAGTGTCGGTGGACTCGGCGTTGGCAGTGGAGCTGTCGCTTGGGTCAGGCTTCTGAGTCGCCGGATCGGCGATCACAATCTCGGGCGCCGCGCGTTCGCCCTCATCGCTCTTTTTATCCTTGCTCGCGCTCTGCTTGCCCTTGGTGCGCTTGGTCTTTTGCTTGCGCGTTGTCGGCTCGGACGTATCGGCGTCAGCGTTGGTGTCCGCATTGCTAGCTTCGTCGGTGGTGTCGTCGGCGGTGCGTCGACGGTTGGCACGGGGTTTGGCCGCCTTGCTGCGGGTCTTCTTGCGCTTCGGCGGTATGACGATCGCGTCGGCGTCGTCGTCGGTCTCGCCCTGCTCGTCGGTCTCGCCTTGCTCGCCCTGCTCGCCCTGCTCGTCGCCCTGCTCGTCGCCCTGCTCGTCGTCATCGTCGAGTTCGTCGTCATCGTCGAGTTCGTCGTCGTACTCTTCTTCGGGGGAGCGGAGCGCTTCGACACAGCCGACGCCAAGGCCCCAGATATAGTGGCCGACCGCGAGGGCGCCACGGCCGACGTATTGACCGCCGGAGACCAGGTGGTGGGTGGTCAACGGGGTCGAGGCGACGAGGCCGACGACGAGTAGGGCGAGCGTCACCAGGTAGGTGCCGACGACATCAAAGAGGCCGAGGCAGAGTTCGCCGAGCAGCTCGCCGGTGAGTCCACCCGCCGTGTAGCCGCCGATGCGGTACTCGGGGAAGGTGATGTGCAGGAGCACGCAGCCGGAAAACGTCGCAGCGGCGAAGCCAAAGGCCTCGAGAATCTCGAGATCGACCTCGCGCCCGAGTAGCGCCTTCAGGCCTAGGCCGGCGATGCCGAGGGCGAGCAGGTAGGAGGCCATGCCGAGGACGGCGTAGAGCCCGGTCGCGAAGAGCTGACCGACCGGCCCCATGAGCAAACCGTCGGAGGCCTGGAAAGAAACCAGACCGCCGACGAGGAGCACGCTAAGGGCGAGCAGCGCGACTCCGAGAAACTCTCCCCAGGGGCGCGCGCTCGCCCCCTCTTGCTTGTTCGCTTTTCGCGAGGCTCTCTGGCTGCGTGCTCTGGCCATCCGAATTACCCTAATAAACGTCGTTCTGAGGGCATTGTTGCCCCGCGCCCATCCTACGCGGGGGCTGCGAAAAGTAAAAAATTCCGCTGAGATGGGGTACCCTCCGCCGCATGCGACGCGCTCTATTCGCCGTGGTGACCCTCGCTTTGCTCCTGCCCGGGTGCAAGCGGGATGAGTTGGAGAAGGCCCTCGAGGAGGCCAACCAAAAGATCGAGGCGGGTGCGCGGGATCTCGACGCCGAGCGCAACAAAAACAAGCAGCTCGGGGCCGAGAACGACTCGCTAAACGAGCGCATCGCGGTTCTTGACGCCGAGATCAAGGCGCTCGAAGAGCAGATCAAGGATCTCGCCGACAAGGCCGGCAGCACCGCGGCCGAGCTCGCCGAGCTGCGCAAAGAGAAAGCCAAGCGCCTCGCCGAGCTGCAGGTCTACCGCGATCTCTTTGGGCAGCTAAAGGCGCTGGTCGACGCTGGCACCATCAAGGTCGAGTTCCGCAAGGGCATGCTGGTGGTCAAGCTCTCGAGCGCGATCCTCTTTGACTCCGGCAAGACCAACCTCAAGGAAGAGGGGCAGACCGCGCTCGCGGATCTCGCGACAGCGCTGAAGACCGTCGGCGATCGCGACTTCTTGGTCGCCGGTCATACCGACAACGTGCCGATCAAGACGGCCCGCTTTAAGAGCAACTGGGAGCTGAGCACGGCCCGGGCTGTCGAGGTCGTCAAGTTCCTGATCGAGGTCGGCATGAACCCCGACCATATTGGCGCCGCGGGCTTTGGCGAGTTCGATCCCGCCTCGGACAACAGCACCGAAGAGGGGCGCGCCCAAAACCGGCGCATCGAGGTGGTGCTCCTGCCCAAGCTCGGCGATATCCCCGGCATGAAAGAGATGTTGATGGGCAAGTCCTAGCGCCAAGGCGAGAAGGACAAAAAACAGAGAAAAGGGGGGGTCGCGATGTCTCAATATCGCGGCCCTCGCCTGTTCTCATAGGTTGTGCGCGTGTTGCGGCGGCTGCTCAGGGCGCGTTGATGAGACTGCGCTTGGCCCTCAATGTGCCGCCCCAAAAGTGCCGGAGTTGGCGACGCAGGAGCCTCCAACGGCCCGCCTTGATGTTGCGTCCGAGCTTTTGAGCGAAGCCGAGGGCGAGGCGGTTGGCGGCGCTGTAGCGGTTTTGCAGGGCAGGGCTGAGATCGCGGGCGAGCGTGAAGCGGTAGTAGAGGCGATCGACGAGCTGATCGTAGCGGGAAGCCGCTTGGTGTCGGCGGTCAAAGAGGCAGAGCGCGAGCTTGTCGACCTCTGCCTGGGTCTCGAGCTCGAGGGCGCTGATCGGACGGTCGCGGCGGGCGGCTTCGGCGATGTAGAGCAGGTGCGAGAGGCCCTCGATCACCGGCAGGGCATCGGCGAGCCCGTCGTCGGTGAGCACCTCTGCGGGGGGGCGCGCGCAGAGGCGCTGCAGCAGGGCCTCGTCGAGGGCGAGTGCGATGTCGAGGCCCTGCTCGCTTTCGCGGATGACGACGACCTCGTGACCGCAGCCCTCGGCGGCCGTGAAGGTGTGCAAGTGGGCGACGGGGTCCAGGCCTGAGTCGGCGCCGTAGAGCGCCTCGAGGCCGCGGTAAAGGGCGCGAAGCGTGTGCACAATGCCCTAGTGGATGAGCTCGGTTCCGGCGGCGTCGAGCAGCACGCCTGCGCTCACCAGACGGGCGGTGTCGCGGGCGCTGCGATGTCGTCGCCAGCGCTCGTAGAGGCTCAGCAGATCGCGTGGTGCTTCGCCCTCGATGTCGATGACCTCGCCGATCACCTGGCTTAGATCCTCGAAGGTCTCGGCGAGTTCGTCGAAGACTTCGAGAGCGCGGTATTGTTCGCTAACCCCGCGGTAGGCCGACTCGCCGATGCCGCGCACGTAGCGGATATCGACGGGGCTGCGCTTGAGGCTGCGCGGGACTGCACCGCTGATAAAGAGGGCACGATCGCCGACCGCGCGCAGGGCGAAGCTGCGGGCGCTGCCCTCCTGGCCGCGAGCGCGCAGGTATTGGAGCGCGAGGGGCGGAGAACGACGGCCGGCGACCCCTGTGCGGCGGACAAAGTCGGCGAGAAGGTGGACGACGTACGCTTCGGTCGCCTCGGAAAGGTCTTTGCCCGCCCGTTCTTGGGCCTCGTGGATCTCTTCGTAGAAAAAGGCGCTGAGCGACCCGTGGATCTCTAGCGAGATGTGCTCCTGAGTCATCGCTGCCCTTGCTGGTGAGGGTTGTGGCCAAGACGGCCGTACTCAACGCTAGCAGCCCTTCCGCGACGATCAACGCAATTAAGTGAGCAAACACCTGATTCGCTCCTGCCCTGGGCTCGGTGTTTTTCTCGCCGTGGGGGTTGACCCGATGGCGGCGCGAATTAGACTCCGGCTCCGTTAGCACTCGCATGGCGCGACTGCTAATCCGATCAAATCTCGCTGCGATGTCCACACGTTAGGTCGCGGCAACAATCCTCATTCACGCGCGCTCTCTACACGGGCAAGGCCCAACAAAGAGCGAGCATCGGAGACTCGATAATGAAAGTTCGTCCCCTGAACGATCGCATCCTGGTCAAGCGCTTGGCCGAAGAGACCAAGACGGCCGGTGGCCTGTTCATCCCCGACAGCGCGAAAGAGAAGCCCGCTCGCGGCGAGATCATCGCGGTTGGCCACGGCAAGCTCGACGACAGCGGCAAGCGCGTCGCCCTCGAGGTCAAGGCTGGCGAGAAGATCCTCTTCGGCAAGTACGCCGGCACCGAGATCAAGCTCGACGGCGAAGAGCACATCATCCTTCGCGAGGACGACGTCCTTGCCGTGATCGAGGCGTAGGCCCAGGCCTACAACCTCATCAGTACAAATTTTTTCGAGATAGGAACACATCATGGCAGCCAAAGAGATCCGTTTTGACGAGCATGCCCGCGGGGCCATCCTGCGCGGCGTCAACCTCCTTGCCGACGCGGTCAAGGTCACCCTGGGGCCACGCGGTCGCAACGTTGTGATCGAGAAGAGCTGGGGTTCGCCCACCGTGACCAAGGACGGCGTCACCGTCGCCAAAGAGGTCGAGCTCGAGGACAAGTTCGAGAACATGGGCGCGCAGATGGTCAAGGAGGTCGCCTCCAAGACCTCCGACGTCGCCGGCGACGGCACCACCACCGCGACCGTGCTCGCCCAGGCGATCTTCCGCGAGGGCCTGAAGATGGTCAGCGCCGGTCACGACCCGATGGAGATCAAGCGGGGCATCGACGCCGCTGTCACGGTCATCGTCAAAGAGGTCAAGAGCATCTCCAAGTCGACCGAGGGTGACGATGAGGTCGCGCAGGTCGGCACCATCTCGGCCAACGGCGATGTGGAGATCGGCAAGCTGATCGCCCTGGCGATGGCCAAGGTCGGCAAAGAGGGTGTGATCACCGTCGAGGAGAACAAGGCCAATACCACCGAGCTTGACGTGGTCGAGGGCATGCAGTTCGACCGCGGTTACCTCAGCCCCTACTTCATCACCGATCAGGAGCGCATGAGCGTCGAGCTCAAGGACCCCTACATCCTTTGTTACGAGAAGAAAGTCTCGACGATGAAGGACCTCCTGCCGATCCTCGAGCAGGTGGCCAAGCAGGGTCGTTCGCTGATGATCATCGCTGAGGATGTCGACGGCGAGGCGCTTGCGACTCTCGTGGTCAACCGCCTCCGCGGTACGCTTTCGGTCGCCGCCGTCAAGGCGCCGGGCTTTGGCGATCGCCGCAAGGAGATGCTCAAGGACATCGCCATCCTCACCGGTGGCAAGGCGCTCACCGAGGATCTCGGCGAGAAGCTCGAGAACCTGACGCTCGCCGATCTCGGTACCGCCAAGCAGGTCACGATCGACAAGGACAACACGACGATCGTCGACGGCGGCGGTCTGGGTGCCGACATCAAGGGCCGGGTCAAGCAGATCCGCGCTCAGGTCGAGGATACCTCCTCCGACTACGACCGCGAGAAGCTGCAAGAGCGTCTGGCCAAGCTGGTCGGTGGCGTCGCGGTGATCAAGGTCGGCGCTGCCACCGAGGTCGAGATGAAGGAGAAGAAGGCGCGCGTCGAGGATGCACTGCACGCGACCCGTGCCGCCGTCGAAGAGGGCATCGTCGCCGGTGGTGGCGTCGCTCTCATCCGCACCCAGGGTGCCCTCGACAGAATGAAGGGCCTCACCGACGAGCAGGTCTTTGGCGTGACCATCGTCCGTCGCTCGATCGAGGAGCCGCTCCGTCAGATCGTCGCCAACGCTGGCGGCGAGCCCAGCGTTGTCGTCAACAAGGTCCGCGACGGCAAGGGTGCCTTTGGCTACAACGCCCGCACCGGCGAGTACGGCGACCTGATCAAGCAGGGCGTCATCGACCCGACGAAGGTCGTTCGTTCGGCACTTCAGCACGCGGCCAGCGTCGCCGGCATGATGCTGACCACCGAGGCGATGATCGCCGAGAAGCCCAAGGCCGACGAGGCCCCGCCAGCCGGTGGCGGCGGCATGGGTGGCATGGGCGGCATGGGCGGCATGGGCATGTAAGCCCGGCCGCTGGCAACTGCCAGCGACACCAAGAAGAGACAAAAAAAGAGGCTCCAAGCTCAGCTTGGGGCCTCTTTTCTGTGGTTGCTACGACCCGGTCAACCCTGTCAATGGACAGCTCTGAAGTCTTCGCAGAGATCGCCGATCATCGCGGTTGCTTTGTCGAAGGCCTGTGTCCATTCTTCGGGGCTGTTGAGTTTGGCGAGCACATGGTGGGGAAACTTGGCGGCGAGCTGACAGGTGCGATCCCACTCTGCACACTTCGGCAGGACGCTGCTGGTGATGTTGAGGAATACGATGGCGTTGGCGTCGTCGTTTTTGACAAAGAGCAGGGTCTTGGCCCAAATGTCTGGAGATCCCTGTGAAAGGGTATCTGCGCCCCCGATGTAGGTGATCATCAAGGGCGCGTTCTCGCGGAGAAACCCATCATTACAGGCACCGGGCTTGTTTATCGCGGGCAGGACCGCTTCGATGGAGGCCTGTGCGATTTGAGAATGACCACTCGTACCGACCTTCGTGATGCAGGAGAAGGTCTTGCTCAGTTTTGCCTGCGCCTTGGTTAGGTAGCGGTGACCACCGGCAATTTTGCACGGTTTGTTGGCGGCATCTTCGCCCGCGGGAAAGACAATGCCCGCACCCGCCGTGTTGTCGCAGATCGTGAGTAGATCCATGAAGTCGCAGGGGTAGTCCGGGGCGGTGCAGTCTTTCGACATGCAGTCGTCGTTGCAGTCGGCTGCTCCCCATTGGTTGTCAGGATCACCGCTGACCACCATGATGTGGAAGTCGAAGTCCGCGAAGTCGGCCTCGATTTTCTCGATGAAGTAAGGGAAAAGTTCGGCGAGCTGTGCCTGAAGACCTGTCATGTTGCCATGACGTGAAAGCACAAAGAGGAAGTCGATCTTGCCTCCGCAGTCCGCGGGTGTTGGGTCGCCGAGATCATCCTTGATGCCGAGGTCCATTCGGCCTACCGACGTGTCGCTGTCGCTGTCGCTGTCGCTGTCGCTGGTGCCGCTAGTCGAGGGATCGGCATTCGTTGTCGAAGTCGTCGCCGAAGTTGTCGATGTACCGCTGGACTCGCCTGCGGAGCCGCTCAGGCTCTCAGTGCTGCCCGAAGAGCTGTCCGTCGTCGTTGTATTGCCGAGCGTATTGGACCCCATCGAGGTCGGCGCTGATGCTGTGAACGGGTTGGTCTCGCTCTCGGCAGTCTGGCATGCGAGTGCCGAGACCGCCGTAACCGAGACTGCCGTGATGAGCTTTAGCCGCGCCAGTCGTGATTGTGGAGACTTCGTGGTCGGTGATTCGTACGATTTTTTGCTCATCGGCTCATCGGCTCATCGGGCTTTTGCAGGACTCTTGATTGGGATCTAGTAAACCGGCTTGTGCAGGGTGATCCGGGCGCTTTGCAGCCCCAGATGGTTGCTGCCGCCGGAGGGGTCGATCTGCAGGGCCTGGAAGGGATCGCCGGGCTTGATGCAGTTTGGCGGTAGCTCAGCGCCGACCGGATCGGCCCACCAAGAGTTGGAGAGCTGAACCTGGGCGCCACAATAGCCGCCGTCGGGATTGACCAGATCGACCAACACAGACGAACTCACGGAGATCGATCGACCTTCGATACAGACCGTCGCGCTCTCGTAGGAGGTGAGGCTGGCGAGGCCGAACATGATGCGGATCCACTTGCTGGAGCCGATGTCGCAAACCGTGCCGTAGGGGTCTTTGGTGTTGATTTTTGGGCCGCCCTTGGCGTTGATGACGGGCCAGTTTTCGCCGCTTGGTGCCCACTGGGCCTCGCCGAATCCCGGCGTCGCCGAGAATTTCCAGGAGGGGCTGTAGCAGGAAAATTTATTCTTGTAGTTGATGTCGAGCCAGATGCCATCTTCGGGGTAGCCGCAGGGATCGGTGCCGAAGTTGGTGTTGTTGCAGTTGTTGTCGCAGCTGTCGAAGCCTTGGGTATTGCCGTCGTCGCAATCCTCGCCGACCTCGACGATGCCGTTGCCGCAGATCGGCATCGCTTCGGCGATGCAGGTGCCCGCTTCGCACATCAGGCCTGGGTCGCAGGCGTTGCCATCGCAGGGGCAGTCCTCGGTGCCGGCCGGGCATACAGGCGCCTCTTTGCAGTCGCTGGTGCAGCCGTCGAGGTCATCACTATTGCCGTCATCGCATTCTTCGCCGAGTTCGACGATGCCGTTGCCACAGACCGGCTCGGCATCGACGACACAGATGCCGCCATCGCAGACCAACTCGCCGTTGCAGGTATCATCGCCGAAGCAGGAGCAGCCCTCTTTGCCCTCGGGACAG
>CAYYUP010000071.1:0-3832 GCA_964474905.1 uncultured Nannocystis sp.
ATAGCCGACCATGCGGGCGTAGGTCGCGTAGCCGAGGATGATCTTCGCCGAGGGCAGCAGGAAGGCGTCGAAGTACCAGCGGGCGGTGGAGTTGCCGAGGATGATGTAGGCGATCGGCAGGTAGGGCAGCCCCTGCTGGATGATGTTCATCGCCGTCGCCACCGAGCCCGAGCCGAAGGGCCTGGCGAAGTGGGAGTTTGAGTTCATCACGTCCGGCATCAGGACGACGTCGGCGGGGCAGACCGAGTCGGGCCCGGCGGGGTAGAGCGCGACCGAGAGCTTGGTCTCTGCTTTGATCGTGCGGATCACGTCGACGAGATTCGCCGAGCCGGTGCCGCCGAGCAGCACCTGGCGGTAGCCGATCTTCTCGAGTTCCCGGTAAAACGCGGGATCTGAGAAGTTGTCGGGATCGAGGAGGGGGAGATAGGGGTCGAAGGTATAGGAGAACTCGGGGTTCATCGCTCGCTCCGGCGGTTGCGGCCGAGGGTACACCACGGGGCGTCGTTTGATGGAAGATGGTTCGTTTTCGCACGTGCGTTCCCCGTCAAGTTGCACACCTGCGGACATCTTCGGACTGGCGCTCAGGTTCGAGCGAGTGTTATGAAGTGCGTTAATGGATCACGAGGGAACGAGTCTGCGCTCTGCCTTGCACCTCGCAGCTAGACGGGCTCGGCTTCGTGGAGTTGGCTTGTCTTCCTCTGCAGCCGAGTCGGCGGCGGGGCCGGGGTCGGCCAAGAAAGACGTCTCGATTCCGCCGCCGCCGATCGTCGACGCGGAGAAGTCGCGGCTCAATTCTTTGGTGTCCGAAGCCCTGCGCGCGCAGCCAGCCGTTGGCATGCGAATCGATGCGGTCGAGCCCGAAAGTGCTGCGGCCGCGGCCGCGTCGGGTCGCAGTTTGGGTACAGAGCTGCCGTCGCTGCCGAGCCGCAAGAATGCCCGGCCAAGAGGTGAGCGCGCCAAGTTCGAGGTGAAGGTCGAGCTGGTTGCGGCGGCTCAGGCTGCCGAGGTTAAGCGGGCCGACCTGGTTGAGGCCTTGCCGGCCTCGGCGGCCTTGCACACCGGACTTCTCGGGCGCGATTTCCCCGCGCAGGCGGCATCCGCCGAGCCGGTCGAGGGGGCTAGGCGAGCGGGGTCCGGTGAGCGAGCCGAGTTCGAGGCCCGCAGCGAGCTGGGCGAGACAGAGCCGGGCGAGACAGAGCCGGGCGAGACAGCGCCGGGCGAGACAGCGGCAAGCTCTGCGCACGAGATCGATATCGAGATCGACGTCGACATCGACCTGGAGGACCTGGAGAACCCGGAGGACCCGGAGGACCCGGAGGACCCGGGGACGAGTCAGCGCCGTCTGCTTTATTTCCTGCGCGATCGTTTTATCAACGCGCCAGAGCGGGTCGAGGCCGCGCTTCAGGCCTATCGTGGCAAGTACTCAAATATCGCCGAGTATGTCCGCGATGTGATCAGCTTTGAGCCGGTGGCGGACTGGCTACGGCCCTATATAGATATCGACACGCTTGCCCGGGATTGGCGTCGTGAGGGCATTATCTGGGCGATCGATGATCCAGGCGGCAATGGCGAGGGTCCTGGAGTGTACATATTTCTCGGCTGAGTGTTTGTTCGTGAGCGAACGAACGAACAAACTTTACGGCCCCGAGAGCGCAATCGCCAGCCGTCGTCGTACATACTGTAGGCGTGACATTGACGCATCGGCTCCTCCTCATCGCCGGAGCGCTGCTCGTGACCGCCTGCGTCGAGCCGCTGCCGGAGCTCGCCGACGCCCACCGCGACCTCGCGGGCGGCCTGCCGGTCTTCCCCGGCGCTGAGGGTTTTGGCAGCGACACCCCGGCGGGTCGAGGTGGCGAGCTTCTTCGGGTGACAAACCTAGAGGCGGAGGGGGCGGGCTCGCTGCGAGCTGCGATCGAGACTGAGGGCCCGCGGGTGATTGTCTTCGAGGTCTCCGGGATGATCCGCCTGCGCCGCGATCTGGTCATCGATGACCCCTTTCTGACGATCGCCGGCCAGACCGCGCCCTCGCCTGGGGTAACGATCGCCGGCGCGGGCCTGACGATCTCGACCCACGACATCTTGGTACAACACCTCAGGATTCGGCCTGGTGACGACGATGACGGCCCCTCGCCAGAGAATCGTGACGCCATACAGATCATCGGCGAGCAGCGGGGCGAGCTGCCGGTCCACGACATCGTCATCGACCATTGCAGCCTGTCCTGGGCTGTCGATGAGATCGGTAGCACCTGGTACAAGGGCGTTGCCGACGTCACCTGGTCGAACAACATCGTCAGCGAGGGGCTCTGGAACAGCCTTCATCGCGAACAACCGCACAGCAAGGGGATTCTGATCGGCGACCACTCCCGGCGGGTCGCGGTCTTGAGCAACCTCTTCGCTCACAACAATGATCGCAACCCGGTGATCGGCATGGATGCCAGCGCCCTGGTTGCCAACAACCTCATCTACGATCCGGGGCACTTCGCGATCGTGCTCTACAAGGGCTGGGGCTGCTGTCCGATCCTCGGTACGATCGAGGCCAATGTCATGATCCCCGGCATCGCCTCCTGGGAGGATCTGCCTGCCGTGCACCTCACCGACAAGGTGAACGACGAGACTCGTGTCTTTGCCGGGGACAACGGCCCGCGACTCAGCGAGGTAGGCGAGCAAGTGTGGGTCAGCGAGCGGCCGGTGAGCGTGACGCCGCTGACTCTGACCTCGGCGGCAGAGCTCGAGGCGGCGCTGCTAGAGCACGTCGGTGCTCGGGCGACCGACCGAGATCTGGTCGACGCCCGGATCGTCCAGGAAGTACGCGACCGCAGCGGCGGGCCGATCGACAGCCCCGCCGATGTCGGCGGCTATCCGATGCTGGCCGAGAACGTGAGGGCCTTCGAGCCGCCAACCGAGCCCAACGCCGACGATGACGGCAATGGCTACACCAACCTCGAGGAGCACCTGCACCAGCTCTCGGCCGAGCTCGAGGGGACCCCCTAGGTTCCCGTCGAATGTCGCGAATGAACACTGTAGAGCGCACGCGCGTATACAGGGTACGTCTCTGCCATTTACACCAGAGAGAACGGAGCGCGCACCATCCACTCCAGGGTGGCCAGCGGGGGCCTTAGAAGTTTCCCGAGGCGAAGGGCCAGTGTGCGCTCTCTTTGTACTTGGCGGAGAGCTGCTCAGAGAGCGCCTTGGCCGAAGCCTTCAGGAGGTCGTAGAGCTGTCGATGCTCGCTCTTGTCGACGGGTCGCGGATAGGCAAAGAACGCGTTACACCCGCGAAGGAAGCGATTGAGTCGACCTAAGTCCTCGCCGAGGTAGCCTTCGAGCGTCCTCTTCGCCGTGACCGCGCCACCGCTGCTCGACTCAGGGATCGCCGCGCCACTCGGCCTCTGTTCGACGAGAGGCCTCGGCGCCGACCTCGCCCGTTCACCCGTGAACGAGCGGATCCCCATACCACCCGATAGGCCAATGGGGTCGGCTGACTTCCACCGTCCCATCCAACACGCATAATACCGTGCCTCATGATATGAATGTCGCGCTCTCGTCTTGGCCCCATGATCACGGTCGCGAAGATGCTCCGCGAACACCTGTGGGGTATTCTCAATGCCATTTTCTCAAGGCCACAAAATGCCGACCTCGAGTCGACAAATGCCAAGATTCAAGCACTCAAGAAGCGCGCGTGCGGGTACCGAAACCGCGATCGCTTCCGTCATGCGATCCTCTTCCACTGCGCCGAACTGCAACTATACCCGCAGCTCGCCCTCCACACGAAAGCCTGCTGCCCCAATTATTTGTTGCGTTTGAAATGTTCGCTCGCACGGATGTGCACAATC